>JAEWLQ010000046.1 GCA_023457495.1 Pseudomonadota bacterium | reverse complement strand
AGCCGGGCCCGCCGATCGCCGATCAGGAGCCTTCGCACGTGGCGAGCTGGCCCGCGGTCACGGGCGTGCGCCTTGCGCCCGCCATGCTGCAGGCCCAGCAGAAATGGACCATCGCGCCCGCCACGGGCGCCGGCGGATATCCGGGCGCGCCGTACTTCCGCATCTCGATCGCGAACACCGAACGCGCATTGACCGCCACCACCGAAGGCGAACTCGCCGCGACGCCGTTCACCGGCGCGCCCGAGCAGCTCTGGCGCATCGATCAGCTCACCGACGGCAGCTATCGACTGAGCCCGAAGGCCATTCCCGGCATCGCGGAGCCGCTGTTCCTTTCCGCCGTCGGCAGCAGCATGCCGACGCTCCAGAAGTTCGATCCCGCCAGCGACCGTCAGCGCTGGTTGTTAGGAGCCCCGTGATGAAAGCCGCCATTGCAATCGTTTCGCTGAGTTTCCTCGCATCCGCCGCCTTCGCGCAGGCGCAACCGGAGGCCCCGCGGCCGCCGGCGGCCACGCTCACGGCCGCGAAGGGCGCCTCGCTGCCCGTGGATGCGAACGGCTTCATCCGCCGCTGGCGCGTGCACGAGCCGATCCCGGTGCCCGGCCGGCTCACCGAGGCCTCCGTCGAAGAAGCCGTGAAGGCCGCGGCGCTGCCCGCCGACGGCGGCTCCGCGTGGCACGCGCTCGACACCACGAACTACAACCTCAACCTCTATCACTTCGCGTGGGCGCTCTCGAAGCCCACGTCCAACGTGTTGTTCTGGGTCGAGACCGTGGTCGAATCGCCGCGCGAGATGCACAACGTGCGGCTGGCGATCGGCTCGAACGCGGCCTCGCGCTGGTGGCTCAACGATCAGCCGGTAATCGCGCTCAACGACGATCGCCAGAGCGTGATCGACGACGGGGTCTCGAAGCGCGTCACGCTGCGCGCGGGCCGCAACGTGATCCGGGCCGCCGTCATCAACGGCGGCGGCGCCACGGATTTCTGCGCGCGTTTCCTCGACGAAAACGACAAGCCCATCCCCGGCCTGCGCGCCAGCTTGCCGGCCGCGCGATAGCCGTATACTGGAAGCCTGAGAACCGAATCCGCCGCAACCACGCTGCTGCTGATCGAGGACCACCGCGACATCGCCGAGATGATCGCGGAGTACTTCGAGCAGCGTGGTTTTGCCATCGATCATGCGGCGGACGGGATCACCGGCCTGCACCTGGCGGTCACGAATACCTATGACGTGATCGTCGCGGACGTGATGATGGCCGGCATGGACGGCATCACCCTGTGCCGCAAGCTGCGCGAGGAAGCGCGCCGCGACACGCCGCTGCTGATGCTCACGGCCCGCGACACGATCGACGACAAGCTCGCCGGTCTCGACGCCGGCGCCGACGACTACCTGGTCAAACCCTTCGAGATTCGCGAGCTGGAAGCGCGCGTGCGCACGCTGCTGCGCCGCCATCGCGGCGCGCTCGGCCGCGACGTGCTCAAGGTCGGCGACCTGGTGCTCGACACCTCGACGCTCTCGGTGACGCGCGCCGGCACGCCGATCAAGCTCATGCCCATCGGCATCAAACTACTCACCATCCTGATGCGCGCCTCGCCGCGCGTGGTCAGCCGCCAGCAGCTCGAGCACGAAGTGTGGGGCGACCTGCTGCCGGACTCGGACACCTTGCGCAGCCACCTGTATGCCCTGCGCCGCGCGATCGACAAACCCTTCGGCCGCTCGCTGCTGCACACGCTGCCCGGACTCGGATACCGGATCGCCGATGAAGACCCGCACGGACAGTGACAGCCGCGTCCGCGCCTGGCTCGGCCGCGCGTTCCTCCAGCAGGTCGCGCTCATCAGCCTCGTCGCGGTGCTCGGCGTGTTCATGGCCAGCGCGCTGCTCGAGGGCGTGCTGATCCGCGCGGCGCTCGGCGACGAGGTCGAGCATTTCTGGCGGCAGCACGACACGAACCCCGATTTCCAGCTGCCGAACACGCGCAACCTGCGCGGCTACTTCGAGGATTCCGCGCCGGCCGCGATCCGCGAGATGACCCCGGGCTTTCACGAATGGGAAAGCGAGGGCCTGGATTTCCTGGTGAACGTGACCGAACGCGACGGGCGCCGGCTGTACCTGGTGTTCGACCGCACGAACGTGAGCCGGCTCGCGGCGTATTACGGCCTCGTGCCGCTCGCGGCCGTGTTGCTGGTGTTGTACGTGTCGACCTGGTGGGGATTCCGGCGGTTGCGGCGCGCGGTGTCGCCGATGATCGCGCTGGCGCGCAAGGTGCGCGAGCTCGACGAGGCGCCCTCCAACATCGAACGTGTGCAGGCGCTCGAAGTGCCGGCCGACGCGGACGACGAAGTCCGCGAGCTCACCGACTCGCTGCTGCGGTATTCCAAGCGCCTCGCGCATTTCCTCGAGCGCGAGCGGCAGTTCACGCGTGACGCCAGCCACGAGCTGCGCAGTCCGCTCACCGTGATCCGCATGGCGGTGAGCATCCTGCTGGAGGAACCGAACCTCAGTGAATCGAAGCGCCGCACCGTGCAGCGCATCCAGCGCGCGACTTACGACATGGAAGAGCTGACCAACGCCTTCCTGCTGCTGGCGCGCGAGTCCGAGACCGGGTTGCCCGTCGAGGCGCTCTGTCTCAACGATCTCATCGCGGAGGAGATGGAGCGCGCGAGACCGCTGGCCGCCGACAAGCCGGTCACGTCGGCCATGCGCAGCACGCATCGCCTGTTCCTCGAAGCGCCGGAGAAAGTGCTGTCCATCCTGCTCGGCAATCTGCTGCGCAATGCATTTTCGTACACCGACGCGGGCGAGGTCGTGGTCGAGATCGGTGAGGGCCGCGTCAGCATCCGCGACACCGGCGTCGGCATCGCGGCGGAGAAGATAGAGGAAATGTTCCGCCCGTTCGTGCGCGGCGAGGACAACCGTCGCGGCGGCCACGGCGTCGGCCTCACCATCGTGCGAAGACTGTCCGATCGGTTCGGCTGGCCCATCACGATCACGAGCCAGCCGGGCGTCGGCACCACGGTCGAGATCCAGTTCCCAGGGGCGCGCTCCGAATCCGTCGCCGCCTGAACTTTTCAGGCGCTTTCACTCCCGCTCCACGCGGTTTTCACGGGCCCTTCACGCGGGCTCTTCGATGATGCCCGCCTGCCCACCTGGGCCAAACCGGTACGATGACCAGGAGATCCTCCATGCAATTCGCGGCACGTCAGGCCATCAGCTGGACCGAGCAGGGTCTGGTCCCGGACTCCATCATCCGCGGCGCGATCCGCCGCCTGCTGCGCGCGCGACTCGCGGAATTGCGCCCGGACGATGTGGAGCACGCGGCCCTGGCGACCGCGCGCTTCGTGGCGGCGATGGGTGAAGCGCCCATCGCCCTCCTGGCGCACAAGGCCAACGAGCAGCACTACGAGGTGCCGCCGGAGTTCTTCGGGTACGCGCTGGGACCGCATCGCAAGTACAGCTGCTGTCTCTGGGACAACGGCGTGCAAACGTTGGGCGAGGCAGAAGACCAGGCGCTGGCCGTCACCTGCGAACGCGCCGGGCTCGCGGACGGCCAGCGGATCCTCGAGCTCGGCTGCGGCTGGGGATCGCTGACGCTGTACATGGCGCAGCGCTTCCCGCGCGCGGCCATTCTCGCGGTTTCGAACTCCGCGCCGCAGCGGGAATACATCCTCGCCGAGGCGGCGCGGCGCGGACTCGGGAACATCGAGGTTCTCACCGCGGACATGAACGACTTCGCGACGACGCGCCGCTTCGACCGCGTGGTGTCGGTCGAGATGTTCGAACACATGCGCAATCACGCGCTGCTGTTCGAGCAGATCGCCGGCTGGCTCGCCCCGGAAGGCCGCTTCTTCATGCACATCTTCGTGCACCGCTCGGTTCCCTATCTATTCGAGGACCGCGGCGACGACGACTGGATGAGCCGTCATTTCTTCTCGGGCGGCATGATGCCGAGCGCCGGCTTGCCGCTGATGTTCCAGCAGCATCTGCGCCTCGAGCGGCAATGGGCCTGGAACGGCACGCACTACGAGAAGACCGCGAACGCCTGGCTCGCCAACGTCGATGCGCGCCGCGCCGAAGCGCTGGCCATTCTCGAAGCCACGTATGGACAGGGCCAGGGCGCATTGTGGCTGCAGCGCTGGCGCATGTTCTTCATGGCTTGCGCGGAGCTGTGGGGGTATCGCGAAGGCCGCGAGTGGTTCGTGTGCCACTATCTGTTCGCGCCGCAGGCGCGTTCCTGAGGCAGCCGTGAGGTTCACTCTCTACAACTTCGCGGCCTACCAGCTGGCGTGGTTCGCCGTCCTGATCGGCGCGGCGCGCGGCGTCGCGTGGGCCGGCGCGGCGCTCGCGCTGCTGGTCGCCGCCGCGCACCTGGCGCTGCGCCGCGATCCGCGCGAGCTGCGCTTGATGGGGCTCGCGGCGATCATCGGTGTGCTCATCGACAGCACGCTCGCGCTGAGCGGACAGGTGCGATTCGCAGCCGCATGGCCCGGCGAATTCGCGCCGTACTGGATGCTGTCGCTGTGGATCGTGTTCGCCACGACGCTGAACCATTCCCTTCGCTGGCTCATGGTCCGTCCGCTGGCGGCGGGGATCGGCGGCGCGATCGGCGGACCGCTGGCCTATCTGGCCGGCGAGCGGCTCGGCGCGCTCGACATCGCGACACCCGCCACCGCCCTGCCGCTCATCGCGCTGCTGTGGACGGCCGCCATGGTGACGCTGTCGATGAAGGGTGTGCTCGCAGCCGCGCCGCCCGCGACGCGGAGCGTGCCCGCATGAATTCGCGCACCGCTGCCTTCCTGACGCTCGCGGTACTACTCGGCGGAACCTCCGCCCACGCCGCCACCCGTGAATGGCGCTTCGACGTCTCGCTCGACGGCCGCGCCATCGGCGAGCACCGCTACGTGCTGCGCGAGGACGCGGAGCGCCGCGAGCTGCTGAGCGAAGCGCGCTTCAAAGTGAAGATCCTGTTCTTCGAGGCGTACCGCTACGAACATCGCGCCGAGGAGCGCTGGCGCGGCGACTGCCTGGAAAGCCTCGACGCCCGCACCGATGACAACGGCGAGCTCAAGGTGGTCACCGCCAGCGACGCGGCGCCGCTCGCCGATTGCGTGCAGACCTTCGCCTATTGGAACCCGAGCATCCTCGAGGCGCGGCAGCTGCTGAATCCGCAGACCGGCGAGTACGTGGACGTCTCCGTACAGCGTATCGGTCTCGACACCGTGGACGGTCAGCCGGCCGAGCACTACCGGCTGCTCGGCGGCGGACGCACGCCGCTCAGCATCGATCTCTGGTACTCGCCGTCGCGCGACTGGCTCGCGCTCGAATCGCTCACGCCGGAGGGGCGCCGCCTGCGCTACGCCAGAAAATGACGCTGCTTCGAACGGTGATCACGATGTCGATACTCACGCTGCTCGCGGCCTGCCGCTCCTCGCACCCACCGCTTACGACCGAGCCCGTGGTGGACCTGCCGCGTTTCATGGGCGACTGGTACGTGATCGCGAGCATTCCCACCTTCATGGAGAAAGGCGCGCACAACGCCGTCGAATCCTATCTACTCGATCCCGACGGCACCATCGCCACCACCTTCACGTTCCGCGAGGGCGCGTTCGATGGCGAGCTCAAACGTCATTGTCCGCGCGGCTTCGTGCTCGACACGCGCTCGAATGCCGTGTGGGGCATGCGCTTCGTGTGGCCCATCAAGGCCGACTACCGCATCGTGCACGTGAGCCCGGATTACCAGCGGACCATCGTCGGACGCGAGAAGCGCGACTATGTGTGGATCATGGCGCGAACGCCGCGCATCGACGACGCGCAGCTCGAAGAACTGCGCGAGCGCGTCGGGCGCGAAGGCTACGACCTGTCCGCGCTGCAAGTCGTGCCGCAACGCTGGCCCGAGGGCGACGCCGCCCGCGCGCAACTGGAGGAATGCTCGTGAAAGTCGCCATCATCGGCAGCGGGATCGCCGGAAACGTCGCCGCGCATCACCTGTGCCGCGAGCATGAGATCACCGTGTTCGAAGCCGCGGATCACGTGGGCGGCCACACACACACGCACGAGATCGAACACGAGGGAAACCGCGTGTGCGTCGACACCGGCTTCATCGTGTGCAACGACCGCACCTATCCTCGATTCCTCGCGCTCATGGATGAGTTGGGAGTGGAGCTGCAGCCCAGCGACATGAGCTTTTCGGTGACCTGCGCGAGCAGCGGACTCGAATACAACGGCACCACGCTGAATAGTTTGTTCGCGCAGCGGAGCAACGCGCTGCGGCCCGCCTTCTGGCGCATGATCCGCGACATCCTCAGGTTCAACCGCGAGGCGCCGCGGCTGCTCGACGCGCCGGACGACACTTGCACGCTCGGCGACTATCTGGACATGCAGGGTTATTCAGGGCAGTTCGTCGAGCATTACATCCTGCCGATGGGCGCGGCCATCTGGAGCGCGGGCACCGAGACGCTGCGTTCCTTCCCGGCGCGCTACTTCGTGCGGTTCTTCCACAACCACGGAATGTTGACCGTCGACGACCGGCCGCAGTGGCTCACGGTGCGCGGCGGTTCGGCGCGTTACGTCGAAAAACTCACCGCGCCGTTCCGCGACCGCATCCGGCTGCGCACACCCGTGGAAAGCGTGCGGCGTTCGCCCGCGGGAGTATTCGTCAAACCCGCCGATGCGCCTGCCGAGCGCTTCGACCGCGTGTTCTTCGCCTGTCACAGCGACCAGGCGCTGCGCCTGCTCGCGGACGCGAACGCCATCGAACGCGACGTGCTCGGAGCGATGCGTTACCAGCGCAACGACGTGGTGCTGCATACCGATACGAGCGTGTTACCGCGAAAGCGCTTGGCCTGGGCGGCGTGGAACTACCACCTCGTCGACCGCGCCGCCGAGCGCGTGGCGGTGACCTATCACATGAACATCCTGCAACGCATCGCCTCGCGTACACCGCTGCTGGTGTCGTTGAACTTCGCGGATCGCATCGACCCACGGCACGTGATCCGGCGGATGAGCTACGAACATCCGGTGTTCACACGCGACGCGGTGGCCGCGCAGGCACGACATGCCGAGATCGATGGCCTCGATCGCGCGTACTTCTGCGGCGCGTACTGGGGCTTCGGCTTCCACGAGGACGGGGTCGCGAGCGCCCACGCCTCGCTCGAACATTTCCGGGAGACAGAACATGCACAGCGCGCTGTACACCGGACGGCTTAGTCACCACCGCTTCGCGCCGCGCGAGCACCGGTTCAACTACCGGATGTTCATGATGTACGTGGATCTCGCCGAGCTCGACGAGATCTTTCGCGGCCGCTGGCTCTGGTCGGCGCGGCGACCCGCGCTCGCCTGGATGCGGCGCGCCGATTACATCGGCGACGCGGCCCAGTCCATCGACTCCGTGGTGCGCGATTGCATCGCCGGCCGCACCCGCGTGCGGCCCATCGGCCCCATCCGCATGCTCACGCACCTGCGCTACTTCGGCGTGGGTTTCAACCCGGTGACGTTCTACTACTGCTTCGACGCGGCGGACACGCGCGTCGAATCGGTGGTGGCCGAAATCACCAACACGCCCTGGAACGAGCGGCACGCCTACGTGCTCACCGACGCGCAGCCGGACGCCGCGCGCACCCTGCGCTACCGCTTCGAGAAGGACTTCCACGTCTCCCCGTTCATGCCCATGGACATGAGTTACGACTGGCGCTTCGGCACCCCGGGCGAGTCATTGCGCGTGAACATGCAGAACTACCGCGCCGGCGAGCGCATCTTCGATGCCACGCTGGACCTGTCGCGCCGCGAGATCGGCGCCGGATCTCTGGCGCGCGCGCTCGTGTCCTTTCCCTGCATGACGGCGACGGTGCTCGCCGGCATCTACACGCAGGCGCTCAGGCTGTGGCTCAAGCGCATTCCTTTCCATGCACATCCGTCGAGGACCCAGGACCATGCAGATGACGTCGCCTCACAACTCTGAAGCCACCGAGGTACTGCCGGGCACCCGCGCCGCGCGCGACTCGCGCCCCGGCGCGATCGACGCCTTCGCCCGGCGCGCCGTATTCGCCCGGCTCGAGGCCCTGCGCAACGGCTGCCTGGTGCTCGTCGAGGGCAACGAGCGGCATCGCTTCGGCCGGCCCTGCGCCGAACTACCCGAACCGGTGGTAATCCACGTTCACGATGCGCGGATGTACGGCGACGTCGCCTTCGGCGGTTCGGTGGGCGCCGGAGAGGCCTACATGCACGGTCTCTGGACCACGGCGCAACTCATCGACGTGGTGCGCCTGTTCGTGCTCAACCTGGACGCGCTCGACGGACTCGAAGGCGGCGCCGCGCGGCTCACGCATCCATTGCGCAAGGCGTTGCACGCCCTGCGGCGCAACAGCCGCGCCGGCGCGCGCCGCAACATCGCCGCGCATTACGACCTCGGCAACGAGTTCTTCGCGCTGTTCCTCGACGAGACGATGATGTACTCGGCGGCGACCTTCGAGCACACCGGCCAGTCGCTGCACGACGCCCAGCTCGCGCGCCTGGACCGCATCTGCCGCAAGCTCGCGCTGTCCCCCTCCGACCACCTGCTCGAGATCGGCACCGGCTGGGGCGGCCTCGCGCTGCACGCCGCGCGGCACTTCGGCTGCCGCGTGACCACGACCACGATCTCGCGCGAGCAATGGGCGCTGTCGCGCGAGCGCGTGCGCGCCGCCGGACTCGAGGGACGCATCGAGGTCCTCTGCGAGGACTACCGCGACCTCGCGGGCAGTTACGACAAGCTCGTGTCCATCGAGATGATCGAAGCCATCGGCCACGCGCAGTACGACGCCTATTTCGAGCGCTGCGCGGCGCTGCTGAAACCCGAAGGCGCCATGCTGCTGCAGGCCATCACGATCGCCGATCAGCGTTATGAACGCGCGCGCCGCTCGGTGGATTTCATCCAGCGCTACATCTTCCCGGGAAGCTGCATTCCCTCGGTCGCCGCCCTCACCGCCTCCATCGCGCGCGCCAGCGATCTGCGCGTGTTCGACCTCGAGGACATCGGCCCGCACTACGCCACCACGCTCGCGCACTGGCGGCACAACTTCCGCGCCAACCTCGCGCGCATCCGCGCGCTGGGCTACGACGAGGAATTCATCCGCATGTGGGACTACTACTTCTGCTACTGCGAAGGCGGCTTCGCCGAGCGCGTGCTCGGCGACGTGCAGATGCTGCTGGTGAAGCCCCGCAACCGGCGAGCGACGCTGTGTTGACCGCGCTGGGCCTGATCGCCGCCCTCGCCCTCGCCACCTGGCTCGTGAGCCTGGCGCGGCGCGACGTGAGCATCGTCGATGGCATGTGGCCTGTGTTCATCGGCGCCGCGGGCGCGTATTACGGCTGGAGCGCGCCGCAACTCGATACGGCGGCCATCGCCGCCTTGTCGCTGCTCGCAGTGTGGGCCGTGCGGCTGTGCCTGCACATCACCGTGCGCAACCACGGCCAACCGGAAGACCGCCGCTACCAGGCGATTCGCGCCAACAATCAGCCCGGGTTCGAATACAAGAGCCTGTACATCGTCTTCGGATTCCAGGCGCTGCTAGCCTGGATCGTCGCGCTGCCGTTCCTGGCGCTGTCGCGCGACAGCGCGGGCATCGCCGCCCTGGCGGTGGCAGGCGCCGTCCTCGCGGCGTTCGGCATCGTGTTCGAGTCCGTGGCCGACTGGCAGCTCGCGCGGTTCCGCGGGCGCGAGGCCGGCGAACGCGGCGTGCTCGACACCGGCCTGTGGCGCTATTCGCGACATCCCAACTACTTCGGGGAGTGCTGCGTGTGGTGGGGATTCGGCTGCATGGGACTCGCGACCGGCGCGTGGTGGTCGCTTGCGAGCCCTTTGCTGATGACGGTGCTGCTGCTGAAAGTGAGCGGCGTGAGTCTGCTCGAGCGCGACATCGGCGAGCGCCGGCCCGAGTACGCGCGTTACGTGCGCGCGACCAATGCCTTCCTGCCGGGCCGGCCACGTACCGGCCCGGCAGGAGCGCGTTGATCGAGAAATATCGGCGAAGGGCAGCTTGCTCCTGGGGGAGGCATCAGGCTGCCCCTCGCCGATCTCACCACCTCTTGCGAAGTGTGAGTCCCAGAATCTGGCCCACGGGATTGTTGAGGGTCGGATCGAATCCACCACCGCCGTTCGGGCTCTGGGCGATGTTGACGAACGGCGGCTCATCGTCGAGCAGGTTCACCGCGTCGAAGGAGATGGACAGTCCATCCCTGAAACCATCGCCACTGAAGTGGTAGGCGAGATTCAGGTCGAACATGGTCCTGGAACTGACGGTCTCGACCGGACTGATGAGATTGTTGTCGTAGGCCCCGAGGTGGGTCACGAACAACGCCCCCATGAATCCGCCCTGGCTCCATGAGAAGTTGGCGCGCGCCTTGAATTCGAGCGGGTTGTAGATCGTGTTGAGCAGATCGACGCGATCCGCCGTCGGCGTGATGGCGACGTCGTACTGGGTGAAGTACGTCGTCATGAAGCCAATCCCGAAGGTTCCAGCCGACTCCGTCTCGATGCTGTAGTCGACATTGAAATCGAAGCCGGCGGCGATGGTCGTCCCTAGGTTGTTGGTGCGGCCGTCGACGTACAACGTCACGGGATTCGGCAACACGCCGCGGATCGGCTTCGTCGCGGCCAGCGCGGCGATGAACGCCGGATCCGGATTGCGCACGATGATGCCCGTGCCCGCGAATTGACTCTCACGATTCAGGATCGTGAGGTCCGACAGGTACGACGTGATCTGCTTCTCGTAGTCGATGTGGAAGTAGGTCAGTCCGAGACGCAGATCGTCACGCGGCGTGAAATCGACGCCCACGGTGTACGACTGCGCCGTCTCGGGCTCGAGCTCGAGGTTGCCACCCGAGAGCGTGACGCCCTGGGTGATGGCGCCGCCGCGCGTCGGGTCCGAGTAGTTCTGCACGTAGAGCTGCGACGAGTTGCCGTAGATCTGCGCGAAGGTCGGCGCGCGGAACGACTCGCCGTAGGTCGCGCGGAATTTCAGCGAATCGATCGGCGCCCAGTTGATGCCGTACTTGGGGTTGATCGTCGTTCCGTCGGCGAGGTCACTGTAATCGTCGTAACGCACGGCGAGATCGAGCGTGAGCTCGTGCAGTCCCGGGCGCGCATTGCTGTCGCCGAAGAACGGGATGAGCACTTCCGCGAAGGCGGAATTGACCTTGCGGCGGACGCGCGGCGTGATGCCGTTGATCGGCGCCTCCCACGTTCCGCTGATCAATCCCGACTTGCTGGTCAGCACCTGGCCTTCGTAACCGACGGCCGCGCGCACGTCTCCGCCGGGGAGACTCGCGATGGGACCATCGAACTTGAGTTCCCAGCCCTGGAAATGGGTGTCGCCGGGCGCGATGAACAACTGGTTCGCGAGGTTCGCCAGCGCCGCGTCGGTGTTGGGCGCGGTGCTGAATGGATTGAACGCGGTGGCGGGATCGGTACGGGCGAGCGCCGCGGTGAGCGCCGCGTTGTTGATGCCGTACTGCGAGGTGCTGCGCTCGGTATCGTGCCCATAGCTGTAGAGGGCTTCCATCTCCCACTCCGCGCCGAGCTGGATGCGCGTGCCGAGCGTGCCCTGATAGGCCTCCGAGAATCCGTAAGTGTCGTTCGACGGAAGCTGGTCGCCGAACGAATAATTGACCGTCACCTGGGTCGCGGTGCTGCCCGGCGGCCGGACGAAGAACGGATTCACGTTGCGCACGGTGAGCGCCGCGGCCTGGTCGCCGACCTGGTTCACGAACGTGCGGCGCGACCAGAACGCATCGCCGAACAACTCGATCCGTTCTCCCAGCTGCTGGTTGAAGGTCGCCATCGCCGAATTGCGCTCCTGCTCGGGCAGCAGGTCCTGGTATTGCGCGTTGTCGCAGCGGTTCGTCGTGTTGGCGACGAGCGCCCCCGCCGTCGCCGGCGTGACCCCGGCCATCGGGATGGCGTGACTGACGCCGCCGACGACGATGTTGCCGGGATTGCACTGCACGACGCGGAAATCGCGACCGCCGCGCATCCGCAGATCGCCGCGGAAGAACTCGCGGTCCCGGCCGTTGAGATTGCTGTGATAGGAGTTCTCGAACGCCATCATCATGTGGCCGCTCGACCAGCCGAATCCGCCGATGGCCCCGAGCTGATGCTCCTCGTACTCGTTTCCTTGCCCGCCGCGCAGGCTCACCTCGATGCCCTCGAAGTTGCGCCGCGGGATGAGGTTGACCACGCCCGCCACCGCGTCCGAACCGTAGATGGCCGAAGCGCCGTCCGCGACCACCTCGACGCGTTCCAGCGCGAGTGTCGGCACGATGGAAGGATCGACCGCGAAGCCGGTGGTGCCCTGCGGCACGGCACGGTGCCCGTCGAGCAGCGTGAGCGTGGAGTACGGACCGAGGCCGCGCAGGTTGATCGAGGTGCCGTAGGTGATGTTTCCCGAACCGCCCGACTGTCCGCGGGAGTTCTCCGAGACGCCGAGATTGAAGACCTGCGGCAGTTTCTGGATCAGCGACGCGGTCGACAGCGGCGCAAGGGCGTCGATGTCCTCGCGCGAGACCTCGGTGACCGAGGAGCCGACGGGCTGCGATCCCCTGATGCGGCTGCCGGTCACGATGACCTCGTCGAGCGTGGCGGCCGGCTCGGACGCAGGCTCCTGCGCGTACGCGCCGAACGGCGCCGCCGCGGCGCCCGCGACACACAATGCCATCCGCACCGCGCGCGCAACCTGTGCACGCATGCTGTTTGAAGCTTCCGGAATCACATTCCCCTCCCCGATGTGCGCCCGCGTCCTAACTACTGGCTTGCGGTGCGCGAAGTTCTTGTGTTCTATCGCCGCCAGACGGCGACTCCCCCGTGAGCGCGATCAGCGTGCGCCCCATGGCGCGCGCTTGTCAATATGGTTGATAGTGCCAACTATCTGCACCCTTAACGTTAGGCGGTCCGGCCAGCGCCCGCGCCCGGCATCCGGACGGCGGTTTGACCGCCGTCGGGGGGTCAAGTAGGTTTGTCCGCGCGGCGACGAGGCACCCATGGCGAGCAGGAAGACTTCCAGAAAAAACGAAGATTTAGGCGCTCAGTCGACGCTCGGACTCGACCTCGACTGCCTGCCGAACCTGCTCGGTTTCAACATCCGCAGGGCGCAGATCGCGCTGTGGCGCGACTTCAACCGCAACGTGGCCGAAGGCTACGTGCGGCCCGGCGTCTTCAGCGCCCTGCTGCTGGCGCACGCGAACCCCGGCATCGCGCAGATCGAGATCGCCAACCAGCTCGGCATCGACAAGGCGAGTGTCGTCTCGCTGGTCGATCGCATGGAGGACGCGGGCTGGGTCACGCGCAAACGCTCCACCGACGATCGGCGCAGGCAGGGCATCTTCCTCACCGCGGCCGGGACGCGCGCGTGCCGTACGCTCAGGAAGGAAATGATCGATCACGAGCGCAAGTTCGTGAGCCGCTACACCGACCAGGAACTGCGCACGCTGATCGCGCTGCTGCGCCGGCTTCACGACCCCGACTGAAGCGCCCCGGGGTTTCCGCGCTCGACTCGGCCGGGTCATTGGTGGTAGTACTAGAATGGTTGACACTACAAACCAATTTGCGAGGGGCGCGCTTAACCTTCCATGAGCGACGTCGACCTGGTCTTCACCGGCGATCTGATTCTCGACGAACCGCGGCCTGATCACTGGCTGGACGGCATCGCTCCGTGCCTGCGCGCCGCGAATGTCGCCATCGGCCACGTCGAGGTCCCGTACACGCGCGCGGCGGCGCGGCTGCGCAGCGACATCGCCGCGCCCGGCGCGAATCCCGATCACGTGCCCGCGATGCGCCGCGCCGGATTCCACGCCGTCACGCTCGCGGGCAATCACATCGCCGACTGCGGCGCCGAAGGCATCGCCGACACGATGGCCGCGCTGGACGCCGCGGGGATCGCGCATTGCGGCGCGGGCGCGGATCTCGAGGCCGCACGCCGTCCCTGTCTCATCGAAAGCGCCGGAGTGCGCGTGGCCCTGCTCAGCTACAACTGCGTGGGACCCGAGGAAGGCTGGGCGACGCCATCTCGCGCCGGTTGCGCGCACGTGCGCATCGATACCGAAGACGGCTCCGCGATCAATCCGCGCGCGCCGTTGCGCACGCCCGATGAAAACTCGCTCGCGCAAATGGCCGCGGACATCCGCGCGGCGCGCGCGGCCGCGCAAGTCGTCGTCGTGGCCCTGCACAAGGGCATCGTGCACACGCCGGCGGTGCTCGCGCCCTACGAACGCGCCGTCGCGCACGCGGCGGTCGATGCCGGCGCCGACGTCGTCATCGGCCATCACGCGCACATCCTGCGCGGCATCGAGATGTATCGCGGCAAGCCGATCTTCCACGGCCTCGGCAACGGCTGCGTCGTCACGCGTGCGTTGAGTCCCGACACCGAGGATCCCGCGCGCGCCGAATGGGCGCGCCGCCGCCGCGAAATCTTCGGCTTCACGCCGGATCCGGCTTACTACCTCGCGCCGTTCCACCCGCAGGCCGTCAACGGCATGGTGGGCGCCGTGCGCCTGCGCGCCGATGGCACGCAGTCGGCGGGTTTCATTCCGCTGCATGTCGATCCGCCCGGCCGGCCGCGCGTGTGTACGGACACCGAGTCGCCGCAGGTGATGCGCTACGTGCAGGAGATCACCGGGATCGCGGGGCTGCCGCCCCTTTCGCTCGACTACCGGGAGGGCCGCGCATGGATACAGTGAACACGAAAAACGAATCGCCACGCGGCGTGCTCTTCTACATCGGCTCCATCGGCCTGCTCGGCATGATGGTCGTCGAAGCCACCGCGGTGATCGGGCGCCACATCGGCGTTCCGTTCTTGGGTGCGATCGAGCTGGTGCAGGCGGCGATCGTCCCCGCGGCCTGCGCGGCCATGCTCATCGCCACGCAGCGCGGCGCACATGCGGCCGTGCACATGGTCACGGAGCGGATGCCCGAAAGGATGCGCCAGCCGATCGCGCGCGCCGCCTCGGTGCTCGCCGCACTGTTCTTCGCGGCCCTGTGCGCCGGTGGCACGTGGCTCGCAATCGAGTACTGGGACACCTTCGAGAAGTCCGAAGTCCTCCACCTGCCCTTCCGTCCGCTGCGCGCGATCGTCGCGCTCACCGGCGCCGCGCTCACGGTGGCCTTCCTGCGCCTCGCGTTCCAATCGGAGAAGTCCAAGTGAGCGGCGCCATCGGCGTCGCCGCATTGCTGGCATTGCTCGCGCTCGGTGTCCCGATCGGCATCGCGATGGGCGTCGTGGGCCTGGTGGGGCTCGTCGTGCTGGTCGGTCCCGAACCCGCGCTGATCAAGAGCAGCGTCGTGCTGTTCGAAACGGTGACGCGCGTCGAGCTCGGCGTGTTGCCGTTGTTCCTGCTCATGGCTAACTTCTGCTTCGCCGCGGGCGCGAGCCGGGATTTCTTCAGCGCCGCCGCCAGCATGGTCGGCCACCGGCGCGGCGGCATGGCTCTCGCGACCATTGCCGGTTGCGCCGGGTTCGGCGCCGTGAGTGGTTCGAGCCTCGCGACCGCCGCGACCATGGGTCAGATCGGCCTGCCGGAGATGCGCCGGCGTGGCTATTCCTCGGCCTTCGCGGCCGGCTCGGTAGCGGCCGGCGGCACGCTCGGCTCGCTCACGCCGCCCTCGGGCGCGCTCATCGTGTTCGGCATCATCGCCGAGCAATCCATCGGCACGTTGTTCACCGCGGCGATCATCCCGGTGATCACGCAGGCGCTGCTCTACATGACGGTGATCGTGCTGCTGTGCCGGATCCGCCCGGCCATCGCGCCGCCCTCGGAGCGCGTCTCCTGGCGCGAGCGTGGCAAGGCCATCGTGCGCGTGCTGGACCTGGTGACGATGGTGGCCATCGTGCTCGTCGGCATCGCCGTCGGCTGGTTCACGCCCACCGAGGCCGCCTCCATCGGCGCCTCGCTGTCGCTGATCCTGTGCGCGGTGCGCAAGCGCCTGACGTGGAGCTCCTTCTGCGAGGCGCTCGCGCTCACGCTCAAGACCAGCGGCATGCTCTACGTGGTCATCATCGGCGCGCTGATCTTCGCGGCCTTCATGAGCTTCACGGGTCTCGCCGAGCAGATCGCCGCGTTCGTCGACAGCATGAACAGCGGGCCCACGGCGACCGTCATCGCGATCGCCATCCTGCTGCTGCTGCTCGGCTCGGTGCTCGACGGCCTCGCGCTCATGTTGCTCACCGCGCCGATCCTGCTGCCGATCACCACGGCGCTCGGCATTTCGCCCATCTGGTTCGGCATCTTCTTCGTGCGCACGATGGAGATCGGCTTCGTGCATCCGCCGATCGGCATCAACCTGTACGTCATGCACAGCATCGCGCCGGACATTTCCATCGGGCGCGTGTTCAAGGGCGTGTTGCCCTTCCTCGCGGCCGACTTCCTGCACCTGGCCATGCTCATCGCCATTCCCGGCATGGCGCTGGCGCTGCCGATGTGGCTGGACTGACCCGATGAACGCAGCCGACGGATTCGTGAAGTTGTTGGCGGCACTGCGGCAGGACCCGCAGCTGGTCGCGCGCACCGCCGCCGCGGGCGGCGAACGCGTCATCGGCTACGTCGGCAGCGATGCGCCGGTGGCGCTGATCCTCGCGGCGAACGCGCTGCCCGTGAGAATGCGCGGCATCGCGGACGATGAAATGACCGCCGCCGACCGGTTCGTGGAGAGTTCATTCGCCCCGGCTCTGCGCTCCATCGCGCAGCAGTGGCTCACGCAGTCGCTCGATCATCTCGACGCCGTGATCTTCACGCGCGGCGACGACAGTAGTCAGCGGCTGTATTACTACCTCTGCGAGCTGCAGCGGCGCGGGATCTGCGCGGGACCGCGCCCGCTGCTCTACGACATCGCGGGCCTCGACCGCCCGATGAGTTCCGAACACACGCTCGACTCCACGCAACTGCTCGCCGCGCAGCTGGGCAGTGCGTCCGGGAATCTCGCGGCCGCGGTCGACCGCGTGCGCCGCCGCGCGGAGCTCGCGCAGGCCGTGAGCGCGCAGCGCCGCGCGACCGATCCGCTGCCGGGCAGCGCCGCCTGGTCGCTCGAATTCGCCGGTGGTTGCGACTGGCGCGAATCCTTCGACGAGGCCGCCCGCGACTGGCTCGCGCGCGCCGCGCGGCTGCCAGCGCCGACGCGCGTGTTGCTCGCCGGCGATCCGCCGCCCGACGATCAGCTGCATCGGGCCATCGAGGCTTGCGGCGCGTCTGCCGTGCTCGAGCTGACCGAGGCCGGCGGCGCGAACCCGGATGCCTGTGGCGATGCACTCGCGAGCATCGCCGCCGAGGCGCGGCGACTGGAATCACCGGCGCTCGCGATGCGCCGCAATCCCCGCTGGCTGGCCGACAGTGCGCGCGAGCATCGTGCCGACGCGGTCATCGTCTGGCTGAGCGAAGAGGACGAGGCCCTGCCGTGGGAGATCGCGCGGCAGATGCAGGCGCTGCGCGATGCGGGCATGCCGGCCCTGCTGCTCACCCGACAGCCCCCCAACGTCCCGCCCGCGGTCGTGACGCAGGTCACTCACTTCCTGCGCGAACTCCGGAAGCCCTCATGAAGTTGTTGGAGAACACCCGCGTACTCGCCTGGCGAGAAGCGCACGACCGCCCGCTCGCGCGATTCCTTCGCGATCTCGGCGCCGACGTCATCCGCTGCGACAACTCGTTGAGCCCGCAAGATCTCGCCACGGCAGACCTGCTGATCGAAAACCTCGGCCTGGCGCGCATCGAGGAAACCGGTTTGTCGCGGGCGCAGATCGAAGCGGCGAATCCGCGTCTCGTGCAGGTGTCCGTCAGCACCTTCGGCAGCTCGGGGCCGCGTGCGTCTTGGCGCGGATCCGAACTCGTCGCGTCGGCGACGGGCGGCATCCTGCGCCTGATCGGCGATCTCGACCGGCCGCCGGTGAAAGAAGCGCTCGACGCCTGCGAATTCCACGCCGACATGGTGGCGGCGGTGGGCGCGCTCGCGGCGCTGGCCGCGCGCCGGGACAGCGGCCTCGGTCAGCACGTCGATGTCTCCACGCAGGAAGTCGCGTTCTCCCGCAACGTCAACGGCGCGCTGGTGTGGCAGTTCGACCGGCGGCTGCTCGGCCGCGCCGGCGGCGCGCTCAACTACGGCCGCGCGACCGTGCGCTGCATCTGGGCGCTGAAAGATGGGTTCTGCTTCCACTCGCTGATGACCGGGCGCTTCGGTGCGCCGGCCAACCAGGGCCTGAGCGACTGGATGGACGCCTGCGGCGTGGACAATCCGCTCGCGGGCGTGAATTGGGAGACCTACAACCGATCCACACTCGACCCGGCGACCCGCGCGCGCTGGGAATCCGCGATCGACGCGTTCTTCCGCACGCGGACCTGCGCGGAAATCGCGGACGAGGGCCGCCGTCGCGGCATCAACGCGACAGTCGTGGCCACGCCGGCCGGCGTGCTCGCCGACCCGCATCTCGAGGCGCGCGGTTTCTGGCGCGACACACCCGCGGGCCGCGAACCCGGCCGGTTCCTGAAAGTCATTCCCGCGCCGCAGCCTTCGCCTCCGCGCGCGCCACGTCGCGACTCAGCTGCGCGTGGTCCGCTCGCCGGCGTACGCGTGCTGGATTTCTCGTGGGCGCTGGTCGGTTCCATCACGACCAAGACCCTGGGCGACCTGGGCGCCGAGATCGTCAAGCTCGAATCGCGCACGCGTCCGTGCCTCTCGCGGCTCGACGTGCAGGTGAGCGCCTCGCGCCCCGGCAACCTCGACGACAAACCCTGGTTCGCGCATCTCAACACCTCGAAGCTGAGCCTGTCGCTCGACCTCAAGCAGCCCGCCAGCCGCGAGCTGCTCGACCCGCTGATCGACTGGGCCGACGTCGTGGTCGAGAACTTCTCGCCGGGCACGCTCGAGAAGTTAGGCCTCGATTACGCGCGCCTGTCGGCGCGTAATCCCGGATTGGTCATGGTCTCGGGCAGCGTCTACGGTCAGACCGGGCCGCTCGCGCAGAGCTGGGGCGTGGACGGGACTGGTGCGGCGCTCAGCGGCCGCACCTATCTCACGGGCTGGCCGGATCGCGCGCCGGTGATTCCGAGCGCGGCGCCGTACGGCGACGTCATCCTGCCGTTCGCGATGGCGGCGGCCGTGATCGCGGCGCTCGAGCATCGCAATACACATCAGCGCGGCTGCCACATCGACGCGTCCATGTACGAGCTGTGCGTGCAGCAGATGCGCGATGCCTTCGCGCCCGGCGCATCGGCCACGCGCCCCGGCAATTCCGATCCGCGCGTCTTTCACCAGGGCGTCTACGGCACACGCGACGCGGACCGCTGGATCGCCCTCACCTTCCACACGGCGGAGCAGTGGCAGGCCTTCGTGCGCGCCGAGAACCTCGCCGATGCGGCCGCGCCCGAGACCGCCCTCTCCGCGTGGTGCGCGGCGCGTGCCGAGCGCGAAGCCGTCGAGCATCTGCAGGGCCTGCGGATCGCCGCCGGCGTCGTGCAAGACCTCTCGGATCTCTTCGAACGGGATCCGCAGATCCAGGCGCGCGGCGCACTGGTCACGCTGCCGCATCCGCACCTCGGCGAATTCGGCCACATGCGCACGCCGATCGACTTTTCGCGTACGGGCGGCGTGCCGTTCCGCGCGCCGAACATGGGCGAGCACAACCAGCACATCGCCCGCGAGATCTGTGGCGTGTCCGAGGCCCGACTGGCCGAGCTCGAACAATTGGGAGTCTTCAAGTGAGCGGACAACGCAGTCGCAAGGATCTCGCCTGCACGGCCGACGCGACCGCGCACCAGCGGAAGTTCGTCGCGGATCTGCGCCGCCGCGTCATCGACAACGGCGAGCCGTTCGCGATCGCGCAGGCCGACACGCCGCATGAGATCTTCCACGCGCTCGACATCCCGCTGATCAGCAACCAGTGGTGGTCGGCCTACATCTCGGCCAAACAACTCTCGCCGCGTTACTTCGCGGTGCTCGACAAGCTGGGATATCCCGGCAACAGCTGCCGCTACTGCTCGCTGGGCCTCGCCTGCACGCTCGACAACGATCCGTCGAGCGCGCCCTGGGGCGGATTGCCGAAGCCGACGGTGCTCGTGGCGCGTCTGACCTGCGAGTGCATCCGCCACGTCTTCGGGCAATGGGCCGAGGCGCTCGGCAGCGAGTTCTTCCCGCTCGAGGCGCCGGGCTGGATGCACAAGGACCCGGAATGGTTCCTGCGCTCGAACCAGGATTGGGAAGAGCTCTACGAGCCGCGCCGCATCGAACTACTGGTGAAGGAGATGCGCGCGCTCATCGCGCTGCTCGAGAAACGCACCGGGCGGCGCTTCGACGAAGAGAAATTCCGCGCGCTCATGGAAGGCGTCAACGAGCAGGAGGGCTACATCGCCGAGGCCGCCCGGCTGGTCGGCGCCGCGCGCCCCTGCCCCGTCTCCATCGCCGACCAGATGCCGAACACCATGATTCCGCAATGGCATCGCGGCTCGGCCTGGGCCATCGCGCACGCACGCCGGTTCCGCGACGAAGTGGCCGAACGCGTCGCGCAGGGCATCGGCGCCAGCAGCAACGAGCGTGTACGTCTCATGTGGATCGGCGCCGGCCTCTGGCACGACCCCGGTTTCTACAGCGCGCTCGAGGACCGTTACGGCGCCGTGTTCGTCTGGTCGATGTACATGCCCTTCGCGGGTCCCCAGTACATCCGCGAACTCAAGAACAAACCGATGCATGCGCTCGCGAGCCGCGTGTGCTCCATGAACGAAGTGCTGCACCTGCCGCCGTGGATGAACGGCTGGATGGTGCACGAGGCGCAACGCTGCGGCATCGATGCCGCCGTCGTGCTCGTGCCGCCGGACAACCGCCTGTCGCAGTCCGGCACGCTGATCACACAGCACGCGCTCGAGAGCGCGGGGATTCCGGTGCTGCGGCTGTCGGCCGACATGGTCGATGCCAAGGAATGGAATCACGAGCGCATGGTCGAGCACGTCGCGGACTTCCTGCGCTCGAGGAGCCTGGTATGAAGTTCCGTGTTCTCGCGCTCGGTGCCGCACTCGCCGGATTGCTGTTCGCCGGCTGCGCGCGCGAGCAGCAGCCCGCCGGCGTCACGGTGCTGACCTACGCCTCGCAATACAGCCCCGCGCATCCGTTCAGCCGCGCGGACATCACGTGGATGGAGTGGATCGCCGAACGCTCGGGCGGAAAGATGCGGATCAGGCCCTACTGGGCCGGGTCGGTGTTGTCGTCGGAGCATTCGATGACGGAGATCCGCCACGGTGTGGTCGACATCGGTCTCATCACACCTATCTACGCCCGCGGTGGCGCGCATCTCATCCACGTGCAGGCGGCCTTCTATGCCGGGCTCACCACCATTCCGCAGCAGGTGGCGCTGTATCGCTGCCTCGAGCGCGTCGATCCGCAGTTCGCGCGCGAGCTCGAAGGCATGGTGGTGCTCGCCGTGCAGGGCGGCAACCTGCCGGGTATCGTCACGCGCAACCGCGTGGTGCACACGCTCGAGGATCTGCAGGGCCTCAGGCTGCGCGCGCCCGCCGAGCTGCTCGACGTGCTGCGCCGCTTCGGCGCCGATCCGGTCGACATGCCGATGGGTGCGGTGTACTCCGCGCTCGCGAAGGGTGTGCTCGACGGCGTGGTCGCGCCGGCGGATACGCTGCGTTCACTGCATTTCGCCGAGGTCGCGAACTACTTCAATGAACTGCACGTGCCGCGTGGCGCCTATGCCGCGCGCGCCATCGGGCTGCAACGCTGGCAGAGCCTCACCGACGAGGAGCGCGCCATTCTCGAGGAGGGCGTGGCCGTGTGGGAACACGCGCTCGACCAGGAACTGCAGCGCGCGCAAATCGCGGGCGAAGCGGCCGGCCGCCAGCATGAAATGACTTTCACGAACCTTCCGGAAGCGGACAAGCGCCGCTTCCTCGACGTCTACAACGAAGTCGCGGAGCGCAATGCGCGCCGCTCGGTCCGCTACGAAATCGATGGCCTGCGGCTGTTCAACTACGCGCGCAAGGTCGTCGCGCATGCCGGCGGTGGGCCCATCGAATGCCTGGGAGAAATCGAATGAGCGGTGCACTCGCCGGAACGCGGGTCGTGGATTTCAGCCACGTGATGGCGGGTCCGTATGCCTCGCACCTGCTGCGCCTGCTCGGCGCCGAGGTGATCAAGATCGAAGCGCCCGGCATCGGCGATGCGATGCGCAACTACGGCGCCGACCGCCGCTACGACGGCATGTCGCCCGCGTTCATCGCGGTCAACGCCGGCAAGAAATCGTTGACGCTGAATCTCAAGCATCCGCCGGCGCTCGAAGCCGTGCGGCGGCTGATCGCAGGCGCGGACGTGCTGCTCGAAAACTTCCGTCCCGGCGTGATGGGACGCCTCGGGCTCGATTACGACAGCGTGCGCGCGCTGCAGCCGCGCCTGGTCTATTGCTCGGTTTCGGGCTACGGACAGTCCAGTCCGCGGCGTGACTGGCCGGCCATCGACAATATCGTGCAGGCCACGAGCGGCATGATGTCGCTGAGCGGCGAGAACGGCGATGGCCCGATGCGCGTCGGTTTCCCCGTGGTGGATACGCTGACGGGACAGACCGCGGCGTTCGCCATCCTGGCCGCGCTGATCCGCCGCGACCGCACCGGCGCCGGCGAACACATCGACGTCGCGATGTTCGATGCGACCATCGCGTTCATGACCTCGGCGGTCGTGCCCTACCTCGTCACCGGCAAGACCCTCGAGCGCACCGGCAACATCGGTTACAGCGGACAACCGACCTCCGCGGTCTTCGGCACGGCCGACGGCCGGCAGATCTCGCTCGGTGTCGTGCAACAGGCGCAGTTCGAAACGCTGGCGCGCGCATTGAAGTGCGAGCACTGGCTCGCCGATCCGCGGTTCGTGACGCCCGACCTGCGCCGCAAGCACAGCCGGGAAATGCGCACGGAGCTCGACGCCGTGTTCGCCACGCAACCCGCCGCCGCCTGGGAGCAGAAACTGAGCGCCGCCGGCGTGCCCTGCGGCATGGTCCGGGACGTGGGCGAGGCCGTGAACCTGCAGGGTCTCGATGAACGCGGCATACGCATTCCGCTCGACGTGCCCGGATTGCCCGAACGGCAGACGGTGGAAATCGTCAACGCGGGCTTCAAGTTCAGCCAGGATTCGCCGCACATCGATGAGCCGCCGCCGCGCGCCGGCGAGCAGAGCGAAACCATTCTCGAATCTCTCGGCTTCGACGCCGATGCACGGCGGGAGATCCTCGCCGGCAATCACCGCTGATCGCAGCAGACCTCTGGGGGAATCATGTCGCAGATGCTTCGCAATCTTTTCGTCGCGGTGGTTCTCACCGCCTCCGCCACCGCCGGCGCCGCGGACGAACCGAAGGTCTCGAAGCCCGGCGAATATCGCGGATTCACCGCCGCGGCCTACGACGGCCATCAGCTCACCTCGCAATACGTCGCGGTGCGCGATGGCACGCGCCTCGCGGTGGACGTGTTCCTGCCGACGAAGGACGGCAAGGTCGCCGCGGGCAAACTGCCGGTTGTGTGGATGCACACGCCGTACAACCGCAGGACGACCAGCGGTGGCCTCACCGCTGCTAACTACCCCGGCAAGGCGCTGCAGCTCGTGAAATACGGCTACGCGGTCGCGGTCGCGGACTTCCGCGGCCTGTACGCCTCGTTCGGCCGCAATGCCGGATACAACCGCGGCGAGTGGCAGGACGCCGCGCGCTTCGATGCCTACGACATCACCGAGTGGCTGGCCGCGCAGCCGTGGAGCAACGGCAAGGTCGGCATGTGGGGCTGCTCGGCCACCGGCGGCAGCCAGATGCAGGCGCTCTCCACCGCGCCGCCCAGCTTGAAGGCCATCTTCCCGATGAGCTGCGAGTGGGACGTGTACGCCTTCGTCGCCCCGGGCGGCATCACGCCGGTCGGCGCGCCCACCATGATGCTGCGCGGACCTTCTCGAGAAGTGCGCGACCGCGACGCCGTCGCGGTGGATGGCGACACCGATGGCAAACTACTCGCCGCGGCGCTGGCCGAACACGAACGCAACCTCGAGACGCCGGGATACGCGCCGTACCGCGATAGCGTCTCGCCGGAGTTCGGCAGCGCCTGGTGGCTCAAGAGCAGCCCGCACACCTACGCCGACGTCATCAACCGTTCCGGGATCGCCGTCTACGCCGCGGTCAACTGGGCCGAGGGCTTCACGGGCCACGGACCGGCGTACACGTTCAACAACCTGCGCACGCCGAAGAAGCTCATCCTCGGACCCGGCAAACATTGCGACTGGGCGACGGTGCTCACCGAAACCGGCTTCGATCTCGTCACCGAGGAGCTGCGATTCTTCGACCACTGGCTGCGCGGCATCGACAACGGCGTGATGCGCGAAGCGCCCGTCACCTACTACACCTACAACGAAGCGCCGGCGCGCGCGTGGAAAACCTCCGCGACCTGGCCGCCGAAGACGACACGCACCGCATTCCACCTCGACGCGGGCTCACTCAAGACGGACGCGCCGAAGACCGCCGACGGCGCTACGCAAAAACAGGTGAGCTACGCGACGGAGGGTGAAGCGTTCTGGACCTCGGGCATGACCTTCGTCACCGAACCGCTCGCGCAGGACACGGAAGTGACCGGCCATCCGACGGCCCATCTGTGGCTCGCGACGACCGCGACGGACGCCGACATCGTCGCGCGCATCGACGACGTGGCGCCGGACGGCACGCATACCTACGTCGGCGTCGAAGGAAAACTGCGCGCATCGCTGCGCGCCACGGCAAAGGCTCCGTACGAAACCATGGGCCTGCCCTGGCATCCCTTCACCGAAGCCTCATCGCAGCCGCTCGCGCCCGGCCTGCCGGTCGACGCCGAGTTCGAGTTCCTGCCGACGTCCTACGTGTTCAAGGCGGGCCATCGCATCCGCCTCACGCTGCAGTTCGCCGATCCGCGCTCGACGCCGAAGCTCGATCCCGCGCCGACGGTCACCGTGCTGCATCGCCCGGGCGCCGCGTCGCGCATAGAGCTGCCGATCATTCCGCGCTGAGGTCGCGGAGGATTCCGTGGACGAACTGCGCGGCGGGCGTCAGCGCCGGCGTGCGGCGGTGCGCGAGGTACAGCGAACGCAAAAGCGGCGGATCTCCGAGCGGCCGGGCGCGCAGCGTGCCGGCCTCGAGATCCTCGCGCATCGCGCCCATGGTCATCGGGCCGACGGCGAGTCCGCGCCGCACGATCTCCATCGCGCTGTGCAGCGAGTCGATCTCCACCACGACGTTGAGCGACAGGTTCTTCGCGCCGAAGGCTGCATCGATCAGCGTGCGGATCGCATTCGGCTTGCGCGGCACCACCCACGGCAGCCGCGCGAGATCCGCGAGTGTCGCCTCCTCGGGCAGCGGCATCGAGGGCGGATACATCACGACGATGGCTTCGGTGAGGATCTCCTCGCCGGTCACGACGCCTTCGGGTTTTGTAGCGGAAATCGACAGCTCGATCTTGCCGTTGACCAGGAGCTCGTGAAGCACGAGGCTGCCCTCCTCGCGGATCTGCAGGTGCATCTCGGGATGTTGGGCGCAGACTTTTTCAATGAGCGGCAATCCGATGCGCGACAGCATCGTCGGCGGCATGCCCACGATCACGGTGCCGGACAGGGGTTTCACCTCGCGGTGCACCGCCTCGTGCAAATCGTCGAACTGCCGCAGGATCGATTGCGCGCGCGCATAGAGGATCCTGCCGGCGGGCGTGGGCGTCACGCCCGACACCGAGCGGTCCAGCAATTTGACCTTGAGCTCGTTCTCGAGGATGGCGAGCTGCTGGCTCAGCGCGGGCTGCGCGACGCCGCTCGAGGCAGCCGCGCGGGTAATGCTGCCGCTGTCCACGATCTGCACGAAATAACGCAATCTGCGGCTGTCCATGTAGGGGATCATAAATGTCGGTGCTGACCGCCGCGACCATCCGCAAGACGAAAACGCGACTGCTGATTCCGCTGCTCGCGCTGCTGTTCCTGAGCACCATCGACCGCGCGAACGTCAGCTTCGCCGCGTTACAGATGAACGCGGCGCTCGGCCTTACGCCCGAGACCTACGGCTTCGGCGTCAGCATCTTCTTCGTCGGGTACATCCTCATCCAGTGGCCGAGCCTGTGGCTGCTGCAGCGGATCGGCATGCGCCGCTGGGTGTTCGCCTGCGCCGGCCTCTGGGGCCTGGCCGCCACGGGACTCGCCTTCGTGCAGTCCGCGAACAGCTTCTACGCCTTGCGCCTGTTGCTCGGCATCGCCGAAGGCGGCTTCGCGCCGGGCGTGATGTTCTATCTCGCGCAATGGATTCCGCAGCGGCACCGCGCCGGCGCGATCTCGACCTTCATGCTCGCGGTGCCAGTCTCGGCCGTGCTCGGCGGACCACTCGCCGGCTGGCTGATGAGCATGGACAACCCGATCGAGTGGCCGGGCTGGCGCTGGATGTTCTTCATCGAAGGCGCGCCCACGCTGCTGCTCGCGGTCGCCGCGTTGTGGGCGCTGCCAGACACGCCGCAGCAGGCGGCGTGGCTCGCGCCCGATGAGCGGCGCGCGCTCGAAGACGAGATCGCGCGCGACAAGCAGGCGATGCCGGCGCGCGCCGACGAGGGATCTCCGCTGCGCAACAGCCGGCTGTGGATCGCGAGCATCTGCTGGTTCGGCCTCATGGCCGGCGCGAACGGCCTGCTGTACTGGCTGCCGCAGATCATCCGGCACCTGTCCGCCGAGAGCACCGATCTGCAGATCGGCTTCATCTCCGCGCTGCCGTGGGTCGCGGTCGGCGCCGGCATGGTGATCAACGCCTGGCACTCGGATCGCAAGCAGGAACGCCACTGGCACGTGGGCCTCGCGGCGCTGGCGTCGGCCTTCCTGATCGCGCTCGCGGCCGCGCTCGGCACGGGGGCACCCGCCCTGGTGGCCCTGCTGCTCGCGGGATTCGCGATGGGCGCGGCCCAGGGCACCTTCTGGACGCTGCCGCCGACGTTCCTGAGTCCCGCGGGCCTCGCGACCGGCTTCGCGCTGATCAACATGTGCGGCAACCTGGCCGGCCTGGTGATTCCCACCTTTATCGGCTGGGTGCGCGAGCGCACCGGCTCGTTCGACGGCCCGGTCTTCGTCATCGCCGCCTTGTCGGCGCTCGCCGCCTGCGCCGTGTGGCTGTTGCGGCCTCGCCCACATCGGCAGGGCTTATAGCCGGTAGATCGATCCACTGTTACCCAGGGCCGGCGGCGCATGCCTAACATGCGTCGATGGCGGACGACTACGATCCCACCGCGGAGGAGAGTTTCGAGCACTCGCACGCGGTGTTCGCCGATCTGCGCGCGCGTTGTCCCGTGGCGCACAGCAGCGCCTTCGACGGCTTCTGGGCGGTGACGCGTTACCAGGACGTGCTCGACATCCTGCTGCAGCCCGACCTGTACATAACCTCGGTGCGCAACGTCGTGCCGGGATCTTCGACGACCGGCCGCCGGCCGCCGCTGCATCTCAACCCGCCCGACCACACGCCGTATCGCCGCGCCATCGATCGCGCGCTGGGCGGGCCGCGCGTCGCGGCCATCGAAGGCACCACGCGGCGCGCGGCGCGCACGTTGATGCAGTCGCTGGTGGCCATGGGCGAGGCCGATTTCGTCGAGCATTTCTCGAGCCCCCTGCCCGCCGTCGTGTTCGGCGAGTGGCTCGGGCTGACCGAAGCCCAGACGCAGGTGTTGTGGCGCACCGCCAAGGCCTACGTCAAAGCCTGGGAGTCCTTCGACAAGAACAGCGTCGCCGTCGCGGCCGCGCAGCTCGCGGAGATGGCGGCCGAAGTGATCGCGGAACGACGCCGCCATCCGCGCGATCCGACCGTCGATCCGACGAGCTCGCTGCTGGAGGCGCGCGACGACGAGGGCCATCCGCTGCCGGAGATCCTGCTCGCCGGCTGCGTGCGGCAGGTGCTCGTGGTGGGACTCGTGGCGCCACCCATCCTGCTCGGCAGCATCGCCGTCCACCTGTCGCGCGACGTGGAGCTGCAGGATCAGCTGCGCGCGGACCTGTCGCTGGTGCCCGATGCGATCGAGGAATTCCTGCGTCTTTACACGCCGTACCGCGGCTTCGCGCGCACCGCGCGCGTGGAAGTCGAGTTGCACGGCAAGCGCATCAAGCCCGACGAGCCCATCGCGCTCGTCTACGCCTCCGCGAATCGCGACGAAACCGTGTTCCCCGAGCCGGACCAGTTCCGCCTGCGCCGCCCCAACATCCGCCAGCACCTGGCCTTCGGCCGCGGCCCGCACATGTGCGCCGGCATCGCCCTCGCCCGCCAGGAACTGCGCATCGCCCTCGAAGAGCTGCTGACCCAGACAGCCCACTTCGAAGTCTGCGGCGAACTCAAGATGAGCGGCATGCCCGAACTCGGCCCCATCTCCGTCCCATTGCGGATGGTCGGTGCCGGGTGAGAAATCGCTGAGTTAGCTCGCGCGCGTCAACGTCCGCCGACGATCTCGACCTCGGCCCGCCGATTGTCCGCGTCCGCCGCGCTGCCATCCGGGCGCTTCGACAGATCCTTCCAGCTCAGCGTGTATTTCACGCCTTCCAGCCCCGCGCCGACGAGCAACTCGCGGATCTGCTCGGCGCGTTCGCGCGCGATGCTTTCGCGCTCGCGCATGACCGTGCCGTCGGAAAGGCGCGAGCCCGAGCGATACGCGGTGATGCGCAGCTCCTCCGCCTTGCTGGCGCGCGCCGTGTCGAGAATCTTCTGCAGGTTCTGCGCATGGCGGAACACGACCATCCCATCGAATTCATAACGCAGCGCGATCTGCCGTTCGGCCGCCGCGTCGCGCATGACCGGATCACCGAAGGCCAGCCGCCCGCGGCTCGGACCCGGCGGGCGCGGTGGCTCGAAGCCGAGCTCGTAGCGCTCATCCGCCGGCAGCATCGTGTTGCACGACGCATCGAGCTCCGGCAGCACGGACAGCGTGACCGGCGCGATGACGCGGCCGCCGCAGATATCCGGCTTCTCGGACAGCACGCCTTCGACCAGCACCTTGTGCCCCAGCCACGGCGGCGTGACCGGCGCGCTGACGTCGGTCTGCAGCGTGAGGTAATACAGCCGGCCTTCGTGCTCGGCGAGCCAGCACGGCACCGTGCGCGTGTCGCGCACGATCGGACAGCTCACGAAGCTGATGCGCTTGCCGGCTTTCTCCGCGCCGGCGGCCACGACCGCCAGGCAACTCACGAGCGTCGCGAAGAAGCGCCTCACAACGCGCTCAGGAAGGCCACCAGGTCTTCCCGCTCCTGATCCGTGAAGCCGATGTTGAAGCGCCGGTCGTAGAAATCGACCATCTCTTCGAGCGTCGCGGACGAGCCGTTCGAGAAATACGGCGCGCGCGCGGCGAGACCGCGCAGCTGCTGCATCACGATGGTCCCGACGTCGTTGCATTTCCCCGAGATCAGCGCGCGGCCCGGGTCCTGCGTATAGAACACGCGCCCCAGGAACGGATGCGGCGCGACGCCGGGCTTGCAGGTGATCTTGAACAGCGGCAGCGCCGGCTTGCGCTCGTTCCAGGGATTCAGCGGCTCCTCGCGCGCCCACGGCAGGTTGGTCGTGCCGATGTCCATCCAGCCGTTGGCGATGTCCATGCCCATCATGTGCATGCCGTGGCAGGTCGCGCAGGTCCGCTTGGTGGGATTCCCGAGACCCACGGTGTTCAGGTGCATGGCGTCGCGGATCCAGAACGTGCGGAACATGAACACATCGTGGCCGCGCGCGATCGCGCCCATCCGCCCCTCGCGCGCCTTCCCCGCCTCGCCCAACGGCACGACGAAGTTGGTGATGTTGTTGCCCAGCAGTCCCTCGCGCCCCGCGGCCACGTTCTGCACGCCGAGTCCCGGCGCGCCGCCCGGCTCCTGCGCGGCGTACACCTGCTTTTCGAAATCGACGATGCGATTCAGCCTTGCTTCATCGAGCCGGCCTTCGAATTGCAGATGCGTGGCGGCGGCTTCGATCGCTTGCGTCTTGAGCGTCGGCTGGCGCGCATCGGCCAGCAGGTTCATGCCGCTCGGCAGGCCGGTGTCCGGATCGCGCGTCGCGGGCAGGCCGTTCTTGCCGATGAACGCGAACACACCGAAACCCTGGTGCGTCACGTAACGCAGGTTCGCGACCGGACGCGGCCGCCGGTAGACCGACACCATCGGCTCCGGCGCACCCAACCCGTACTGCGGATGCGTGTTGCAGCCCGTGGGATCGCGCACCACCTCGAGCGTGAACTCCGGCTCGATGCGCGAGCCATCGGCGCGTTTCGGCGGCCACGGCAGGAAGATGCGGAACAGCCCGCGTTCCAGCAGCAGCGAATGCGAGCGCGGATCCTCGGGCGGCAGGTTCGGGCAATTCATGCCGTCCACCGGCGCGAACAGCGGATCCTTGCCCTGCGTGTCTTCCCAGCGGCGCCGGATCATGTCGACCGACAAGCCCATCGCGTTCGCGGGCTGATGACAGGTCACGCACGCGCGGCCGTTGCTGCCGATGGGCTCGAAGAACGGATGACCCGCGGTGACGACGGCGCCGCCGGCGTTGAACACGCCGACGCTGCCGTGCGCGTTGCTGTACGTCGCGAGCGCTTCGAGCGGCCGGGTGCTACCCGGCGTCCACCAGCTCGTCGACGAGGGTCCAACCGGGGACTGGGCGACACTCCCGAAGGAGGCCGCCATCAGTCCCGGTATGAGAACGAACAGTCTTCGCAATACTTCCCGGCCCTCAGAAATCGAACTTCGCGCGGATCCCGATCTGGCGCGGCGCGCCGTAGATGATGCCACCACTTGCCGAGCTTGCGTCCTGCACCTGCGCGGCGATGTACGTCTCGTCGAACAGGTTCGTCGCGAACGCCTCGAGCCGGATCTTGTCGGTGGGCATGGCCGTCAGCCGCAGGTCGGTCACCGTGCGCGACGGCACCGTGGTGGCTTCGTAGCGGAACGGGGTCGAGAGCTGCTCATCCATGTACGACACCTGGATGCGCGGCGTGAACGTCCACGAGCCGAGCATGAGGTCGTACTGAATTCCGGCCGTCGCGGTCATCTCCGGCGCGAACGGCACCGACGAACCCGCGGGCACCAGGCGGTTGGTGTTGGTCTGCGAATCCGTCAGCAACGCGTCTTCGGTGAATTCGCTGCTCAACGTGCTCAAGCCCAGGTTGAACTCGAACGCGGAGAACCGTCCGATCATCTCGAGCTCCGCGCCGTAGATCTCCGCCGGCGCGGCGTTCAGCGTGTTGGGCAGCAGCGTCGGCGGCGTTCCGACCGCGGTGAGCGAGGATAGCTGGATGCCCTCGTACTCCGAATAGAACACGGCGCCATTGATGCGCAGCCGTCCGTCCGCGACCGTCGACTTGAAGCCGAGCTCGCCCATCTTGTTCGTCTCGGGCTGATAGTTCGGCAGGCGTGGGTCGAGATTGATGCCGCCCGCCTTGTAACCCTTGGAGGCCGTGGCGTACAGCATCACGTCGTCGCTCGCGAAGTACTTGAGGCCCACGCGGCCGGTCATCTCGTCGGATTCGAGCTCGGAGGTACACGGGAAGCATCCGGGCGGCGGCGGCCCCGGAATCACGATGCGTGTGTATTCCTGCGTGTCCTCGGAATAACGCAGACCCACGTCGAGCGCCCAGGCGCTCGCGAAGCGATAGTCCACCTGCGCGAAGATCGAGGTCGAGGTGTTCTCGAGCTCCGTGATGATGCTGGAGTTCGACTGGACGAAGTCCACCGAATTGCGGTTGTCACGCAGCACCGACACCGGGCTTTCCTCTTCGAGGTAGAACGCGCCGACGACCCATTGGACCGCGCCTTCACCCTTCGAGAGCAGGTTGATCTCGCTCACCCAGGTCTTGAGCTCCTGCGACGTGTAGCTCACGCGGCCGCGGTACAGCGCCGTGTTCGCGCCATTCGTCGGCAGGTTCCCCGGCACGGGCAGCGCCGTGGCGGTGCGGTCGCCGTCGGCCTGGTCCGTGGTGATGGCGTCCAGCCAGCTCGTCTGCGCGCGCAGCGCCAGCGTCGGGCTCAGGTCGATATTCGCTTCGAGTGATACGCGGTCGCCCTTCTGGTTCAGGAACGAGATCGCGTCCTCCTCGATCGTGAACGGATCGGACGTGACCAGGTCGTTGCGATTCTTGATGGCGTTGTAATCGGTGTCGCGATCGAAGTGTTCGTAACGCAGATCGAAGGTCATCGAATCCGTCGGCGCGTAGCGGAACGCGGCGCGGGCGGCGATGTCGCGGCCGCTGCCGGGATTGCTCGGGCTCGGGCCGATGTTGTCGGTGAAGCTGCCGCGATCGTCGTACACGCCCGAAAGGCGCATCGCGAACTTCTCGCCGACGGGAATGTTCACGGCGGCCACGGTGCGATACCAGTCGTCCGAGGCAGCGGTCTGATCGATGTAGCCGGAGAAGCCGTCGAAGTTGGGCGCCGGCGTGCGCACGTAGATGGCGCCGCCCGTGGAATTCTGGCCGGTCAACGTGCCCTGCGGTCCGCGCAGCACTTCGATGGAGTCGATGTCGAAGAACGACTGCGCGATGAACTGCTCGTGCGGAATGAACATGCCGTCCACGTAGTACGCGACGCCCGGGTTCGACGTGGGCGCCGACTGGCCGATGCCGACGCCGCGGATGTTGATGAAGGTCGAGCGGTTGTAGGTATTGATCGCGACGCTCGGCGCGACGTTCTGCAGGTCGATGACGCTGTCGACGCCCTTGGAGGCCAGCGCTTCCGCGTTCAGCACGGTGGCCGACGCGGGCACGTCCTGCAGGTTCACCTCGCGGCGTTCCGCGGTGACGATCACCTCTTCGAGGATCACGGTTTCGGCGGCGGCGTCTTGCTCCGCGGCGTGAACGGGCTGCGATGCAACCGCGGTAGCGGCCGCGGCGAATGCGAGGCGACCGGGAATATTCCAGCGAGACCAATCTGTCATGTGCGGCGGCTCCTTTAAACCCCCAGGAGTGTCGGGGGAGTCTAGTGAGTGGCCCTGCGCGCGGGGGAACACCAAATCTGTCTGGCGGCATAAGCCAGACCGATGCGTGACAATCCTGAGTGGGTCTGCGTACATTCCGGGCATGAAAGAAAAACTGCTGAGCGCGCTCACGCTGTGCGCAATGACCGCCGCCGTGCACGGCCAGGCGCCGCCCAACGTTCCCGATACGCCGGGAACCGGAAAATATCCGGCGCTGAAGGAAGAGACCGCCTCGCTGCCCGAGCACACGGTGTATCGGCCCGCGGATCTCGGCGCGCTCGGCGAGCGCAAACTCGGCGTGTACGTGTTCGGCAACGGCGCCTGCTCGAACGACGGCGCGAGCTCGCGGCTGCACCTGCTCGAGATCGCCTCGCATGGATACCTCGCGATCGCGCCCGGCCGCATCCGCACGGGTCCCGGCGCCACGGTGCCGCCCGATCCGCCGCGCCCGCCGCGTTCGGAGCAGGGGAATCCCCCGCGCCTGCCGAAGCCGCCCACGAGCGCAGCCGACCTGCTCGCGGCGCTCGACTGGGCGATCGCGCAGAACCGCGATGCGTCGAGCCCCTATCACGGCAAGATCGACGAGTCGGCGATCGCACTGTCCGGTTTCAGCTGCGGCGGACTGCAGGCGTTGCAGATCGCCTCCGATCCGCGCGCCAAGACCCTGATCGTCATGAACAGCGGCATCTTCAACGACACGACCCAGGGCATCAGCGGCATCGACGTGTCGAAATCGCTGCTCGACAAGCTCCACACGCCGACCTTCTACATCCTGGGCGGCGAGACCGACATCGCGTACACCAACGGCATGGACGATTTCAGCCGGATCAAGCACGTGCCGGCGTTCCTCGGCAATCTCTTGGGCGTCGGCCACGGCGGCACGTACTGGCAGCCGAACGGCGGCAAGGCCGCGGCGGCGGTGGTCGCGTGGCTCGACTGGCAGTTGCGCGGCGACGAAGCCGCGGCGAAACAGTTCACCGGCAAGGACTGCGGGCTGTGCAAGGATCCCGCGTGGCAGTTCGCCGCCAACGCGGCCGGCGGGGCGAACCCGGCCAGCAAGTAGCTAGCCGCCGGGCGGCCGCCCGGCCCGCTTCAGCGGCGGCCCAGCATCTGCACGACGAAGTTGCGGATCATCTGCGCCTTCTGCGGATCGGGCGTGCCCTGCACGCCGCGCTGGCGCTCGGTCAGGTGCGACAGCGCCTCTTCGCCGCCCGAGAACACGAAGTGCTCGAACACCCGACGCCAGACCTCGCGCCGCTCGGGCGGCAGGTTGCGCACGGCGAGAATCGAGTGCATCAAGGCCAGGAACGGTGAGCTCTGCCACGCGGGCGTGTCATCCCACCAGTAGTTCACCAGCACGTTGAACGCGTCGCGCGATTCGACGTGATGCCACCACATGTAGGGAATGAACAGCGCATCTCCCGGCTCGAGCTCGGCGTACTGCGATGCGGCCAGCGCTTCGGTGAAGCGCGGATATTTCGCGAGATCCGGCGCCTCGAGTTTCACCATGCTGACGGGCGGGCCCGCGAACGTGAACTCGAGCGGCCCCACGTACATGTTTTCCAGCTGCTCCGGCGGAAACAGCGTGAACCGGCGCCGACCCGCCACCACGCAGGCCACGTTCAATGACATGTCGTAGTGGGTCTGCACGGTGACGCGATTGCCGATCCAGATATTCGGCGCGACTTGCGGATCGACGAGCGGGATCGAATTGTCGCGGATGAATCCGGGCAATTGCCCGGGGATCGAAATGGAGCCCGCATACAGCGCCGGTGGCGCGGGTACATCGAGCAGTTCGAGCAACCTCGCGAGCACGCCGCCGAACGGTGCGGTGGTGTTCTCGTAGTTGAGGCCGGTGAGATCCTCGTTGTAGAAGAATCGCCCGTCGATGGCGGGGTCGGCGACCATGACGTTGACGTTCGCGCCGGTTGCGAATCCACGTAGATAGTCCGCCATCGCCGCGGGCGAGGCGCGCCCGGCCTGCACCGCCGGCCATTGGTCCACGAGCCCGCGCAGCACCGCGGGTTGGCCGGCGGGAAGGATCTCCTGGGTGAATTGCGCGGCGGTGACACCGTGCCATTCAGCGATTTTCATGCCTCGGCCTTGCAGTATCGATCTATGAATTGCTGGTGCGTGGGCATCGTGGCCAGGCACTTCTGCATGACGTCGGCCATCTTCGTCATGCGCTCTTCGAGCTCCGCCGCGGGAAGCAGGTCCGCGATGGGATGATATCGGCTCGGGGCGATGTTCTGTCCGTGCATGACCGCGAACCAGCTGGTCTCGCTGAACAGCTCGTAGTCGTGCCGGTACAGGCGCGCGTTCTCGCGGTAGATGGCGATGCGCTCCGCGAGACTTTGCGGAATCTCCATGTTCCGGCAGTAGTTCCAGAAGGGCGAGTCGTCGCGCTCGGTGGCCTTGTAGTGCAGGATGATGAAATCCCGCACCTGCTCGTACTCCAGGTGAGTGCGCCGGTTGTAGTAGTCGATGTCGGGCTGGTTGAACGTCTTGTCCGGAAAATTCGCCATCAGGCGGGCGATGCCGGACTGGATGAGATGAATCGACGTCGATTCGAGCGGCTCCAGGAAACCCGAGGCGAGGCCGAGGGCGACCACGTTCTTGTTCCAGGGCTTTCGACGACAGCCGGCGCGGAAGCGCAGGAAATTCGGCTCGGAGATCGGCTCGCCGTCGAGATCGGCGTTGAGGCTGTCGAGCGCCGCTTCGTCGGAAATGAACTCGCTGCTGTAGACGTGACCATTGCCGGTGCGCGATTGCAGCGGGATGCGCCATTGCCACCCGGCGCTCTTCGCCGTGGCGCGCGTGTACGGGATCGGCTCACCCACCTTCCGGCAACCGCGCGCGATCGCCCGGTCGCACGGTAGATAGTTTCCCCAGTCTTCGTAGCCGCTCCGCAGGGTCTGCTCGATGAGCAGTCCGCGGAAACCCGAGCAATCGATGAACAGGTCGCCGGCGACGGTCTGGCCGCTTTCTAGGGTGACACTCTCGACGAAGCCGGATTCCGCGTGCTGTTGCACGCGGGTGATCTTGCCTTCGATGCGCGTTACACCACGCGCCAGCGAATACTCGCGCAGGAATTTCGCGTAGAGCGACGCATCGAAATGGAATGCGTACGAGATGGTGTTGAGCGGCGAGTTCTGCAGCTTTTGATCCGGCCGCTGGAACTTGCCGGCGCGCGCCGCGAGCACCTGCAGGTTGTAGGCATCGACGTCCCTGGTATTTCCGGCTTGCAGGTGGCGCAGCCAGAAGTGATGGAAGTGCAGACCTTCCATGTCGACGCCGTAGGGACCGAAAGGATGGATGTAGCGCTGGCCGATCCGGCCCCAGTTCACGAACTCGATGCCGAGCTTGAAAGTCGCCTGGGTGGTGCGGACGAAGTCGTTTTCGTGAAGGTCCAGCAGCCGGTTGAAGTAGAGGATGTGCGGAATGGTGGCCTCGCCCACTCCGACGGTGCCGATCGCGTCCGACTCGATCACCTGGATCTTGATGTCGGGGCTGTTGAGCAGCCGCGCGCAACAGGCGGCCGCCATCCAGCCGGCGGTGCCGCCGCCGACGATCACGATGTTGCGTATGCGGAGGTCTTTCACGATGCCGCCATCGGCGACGGACAATAACGGCGGATGAATTCCTCGTGCGTCGGCATCGCCCTCGCCGTCTGGATCATCACGGCCCGCATCGAGTCCAGGCTTTCGCGCACCGCCGCATGCGGCAACGAAGCGACGATCGGATCATGCTGGCTGGGGATGATGTTCTGCCCGAGGAGCACCGCGACCCAGCTCGGCTTCGAAAACAATTCTTCCTCGTAGCGGAACACTCGCGAGGCCGTGCGGAACAATTCGATCTTGTGCCGCAGGGTGTCGGGAATGCTCATCGTCCTGCAGTAATTCCAGAAGGGCGTGTCGTCGCGCTCGGTCGCGGAGAAATGCAGGATGATGAAGTCGCGGACCTGCTCGAACTCCGTGCGCATGTGCCGGTTGTATTCATCGCGCACGACGTCGGGAAGCGAGGCGTCGGGGAACAGCGAGATGAAACGGCTGACGCCCTCCTGGATCAGGTAGATGGAGGTCGACTCGAGCGGCTCGAGGAAGCCGGCGGCCAGGCCGATCGCGATGCAGTTCTTCGCCCAGAACGCCTTGCGGTGCCCCGCCTTGAATCGAATCTGCCGCGGCTCGGCCAGCGCTTCGCCGTCGAGATTGGCGAGCAGGATTGCCGTCGCCTCGTCGTCGCTCATGAATTCGCGGCAATAGATGTGCCCGTTCCCGGTCCGCTGCTGCGTCGGGATGCGCCACTGCCAGCCGGCGGTCCTGGTCGTCGCACGCGTGTATGGCAGCAGCGGCCCCGCATGACGGCATGGCACGGCCAGCGCGGAATTGCAGGGCAGCCAATGGCCCCAGTCGACGAACGGCACCTCCAGCACCGATCCGAGGATCAGCGAGCGGAAGCCGGTGCAATCGAAGAAGAAGTCACCGCGCAATGTCCGTTCGCCGTCGAGCTGCAGCGACTCGATGTGACCCGTTTCCGGCGCCTGCGAAATGCGCTGGATCTTTCCCTCGACGCGCTGCACGCCGCGCGCCTCCGCGTACTTGCGCAGGTAACGCGCATACAGGGTCGCGTCGAAATGATAGGCGTAGCGGATGTAACTCAGCAGCGAGCGCGGATTGGGTTCCGGCAGCGCGAACTTGCCCTGGCTCGCGGCCACCGCGCACAGGCTGTAGTCGTGGATGGGATGCTGGCCGCCCGCGGCACGTTCGTGCAGCCAGTAGTTGTGGAAGTCGATGCCGTTCATGTCCACGCCGTGAACGCTGAACGGATGGATGTAGCGGTCGCCCTTGCGACCCCAATCGATGAACTCGATGCCGAGTTTGAAGGTGGCGTTCGTCGCCTTCATGAACTCGGCTTCTTCGATGCCGAGCATGCGATTGAAGTTGATGATGTCGGGGATGGTCGCCTCGCCCACCCCGATCGTGCCGATCTCGTCGGACTCCACGAGCGTGATGGAGACGTCTTTCGGATCGAGCAGACTTGATAACGCAGCGGCGGTCATCCAGCCGGCGGAGCCCCCGCCGGCAATGACGATCTGCTTCAGGCGTGCTTGCATGAGCTCATTTCTGGTTTTGCCTGAGGTACCGCACCATGCTGACCATGTAGTCGTGGTGAGTCGGCATCGTTTTCACCACGTTTTCGATTTCGCGCCGCATCGTGTCGAACATGGGGCGAACCTCTTCCTCGGGCGTACGGTCGGCCATCCGGTCGTAGCGCGCCGGCCGCCGGCGCATGCCGTGATGCAGGATCACCCAATCTTCGGGAGTGAACGGCTCGAGATCGAACGCCGCCAGCAATCCCCGGCTTTCGAACTGGGTCAGCTTTTGAACGAGCTTTTCGTGCAGTGGTTCCGCGTGAGCCGCAAGCCAGAAGCCGGTCTGCGCCTTGAGCGGTGTTTCAAACAGCGCGCGATTGAAGATGTCCGCGTGAGTGAAGTCCTCGGCGCTCTGTCGATTGTACTCCCGGCGCTCCACTGACATTTCGCGCGAGAAAGGCACGAGAGTCAGCAGACGGTCGATTTCCCGCTCGAGGAGCAGCATCGGTGCGTGACTCAACGGCTCGAGAACCGAGGCGGCGTGCCCGATGGCGACGCAATTGCCCATCCAGGCGCTGGCGCGGCGGCCCAGCGTGATCTCGCCGGCGTGTTGCGGAGAATCGCCATGCGCCGCGATTGCCTCGCTTTCCGTTTCCGGAGCGTAGACCGTCAGCCGGGCAACACTCGTCTTGAGCGATGTGTCGGACTGCCAGCCGAAATCACGCGCGATCACGCTGCGGCACGGCGGGCCGATTTTTTCCGTGTGACGTTGGCTCAGCGCGGCTCGCAGCCGCCGCCCGACCGGGGCTTCAACCCCCAGGCTCGAGAGCAGTCGCGCATCCGGTCCCGTGCAGTCCACGAACAGGTCCGCTGCGATCACGCGACCGTCGGACAGATGGAGCGCGGAGATCGTGCCTTCGTGGCATTCGACTTTGGCGACATCCGCGGTGACGGTTTCGACCCGCAAGGCGCGCGCCGCCGCCGCGAACGGCGCGCCATAGGAATAGGGATTGATCTGGTAGCCATACTCCGCGCGCGCGAGGTGCTTGGGTCCCTTGGCGACGGGATGTGCGAACACGCCACCGCGAGCGGCAATGGCCGGAATCAGGAAGGGTTCGAGCGGGTCGATCCCGAGACGCCACATGTGATGGTGGAACAGGACGCCGCTGATGACGGGCAGCGCCAGGTGGGAGCATTGGACCCAGGAAACGTTCTGCGCTCCCCAGTCCTGAAAATGGGTGCCCCAGGAGAAAGTCGCATCGGTATCGAGTATCAGGCGCGGCTCTGAAACGCCTGCCGCGAGATTGAAGGCATACGCCGAAGGTGCAGTGACACCGCCGAAGAAAAGATCCGCATCGCGCGAATCCGCGCCATTGACCCAGACGATTCGAATCGTCGGTGGCAACTGGCGGGCGAGCGCAGCCGCGGTCAGATGAGCGGCAATACCGCTGCCGCAGACGACGATGCGTTCCAAGGGTTTCGACTGAAGCTCGCTCGCCACGCTCGTTCAGCCTCTGGCGACCAGGGGCGCGGTATCGGACGCGGCGCCAATCTGCCGGATGTACGCCGCGTGCTCCGGGGCGTTGAGGGCCGCTGCGCGGACTCCCTGCTTGATGGCCGCGGCATTCCGGATGAGAACATCCTTCGGCGCCGCATCCACTCGCCGGTCGTAGCCCCGAGGCAGCAGATTCTGCCCGATCAGCACCGCGATCCAGCTGGGCGGCAGGAAGACGCCGAATTCATACTTGATGATGAAGCCGCGGGTCGTCCAGGCCTCGATCTTTTCCTGCAGGCTGTCGGTAAGCGTCAGATTGCGGAAGTGCTGCCACATCGGGCTGTCGTCACGCTGGGTGGCGACGTAGTGCAGCAGCAGGAAGTCGCGCACGCGCTCGAAGTTCACGCCCATCCGCCGGTTGTATTCATCCGCGTCGGATTGGACGAACCGTTTGTCGGGGAACAGCTGGATGAGCTCGGTGATGCCTTCATGGATCAGGTGAATCGACGTCGACTCGAGCGGCTCCAGGAATCCGGCTGACAGCCCGATCGCCACCACGTTCTTGTTCCAGAAAAGGCGCCGCCTGCCGGTCAGGAAGCGCAGCTTGTTAGGCGCGGCCAGCGCCGGCCCTTCCAGGTTGCCCAGGATGAACTCGGTCGCTTCGTCTTCGGAGATGAAATCGCTGCAATACACGAGTCCGTTGCCCACGCGATGCTGCAGCGGGATCCGCCATTGCCAGCCCGACTTGCGCGCCGTGGCGCGGGTCAGCGGCAGCAGCGGCCCCCGTGATTCGCAGGGGACGGCAACGGCCCGATTGCAGGGCAGCCATTGGCTCCAATCTTCATATCCCGTCTTGAGCTGCTGTTCGATGAGCAGGCCCCGAAAGCCGGAACAATCCACGAACAGGTCGGCGCTCAGCGTCTCGCCCCGGTCGAGCTTCACGGACTCGACGAAGCCGGACTCGGAGTTGAGTTTCACATCGACGACTTTGCCTTCGGTGCGCACGACTCCGTTGGCTTCCGAATAGCGGCGCAGGAAACGCGCGTAACGGGTCGCATCGAACTGGTATGCGTAACGGTAAGTGGATTCGACGCGCGTGGGGTCCATGCCGGGCGTCGTGAAGCGCCCCATCTCGGCCAGGACGATTCCGAGCGCATAGTCGTCGAGACGCGAAGCATCACCGAGCTCCCGCAACCGCAACCAGTATTGGTAGAACGGGACGCCGTTGACGTTTGGCCCGAAGTCGCCGAACGGGTGAATGTAGCGATCGCCGATCCGGCCCCAATCGCAGAACTCGATGCCGAGCTTGATCGTCGCCTCGGTCGCTTTCATCAGCTCCGGTTCGCTGATGTTCAGTGCATTGTTGAAATGGCGGATGTGCGGAAGGGTGGCCTCGCCTACTCCGACGGTGCCGATTTCATCGGACTCGACCAGCTGGATGACAACCGGCAGGCCCTTCAACTTGTGGGAGAGCGCCGCCGCGGTCATCCACCCGGCCGTTCCTCCTCCCACGATGCATATGCGCTCGATTTGCATGGCGACGCCGGCATCTCACCGCGGCAGGCGCTGTGCCTGCCGCGGTGCCGCCGGAATTCGATCCGAATTCTAAGGATTCATCTTCGCGCGGATCTCGCTCGCGACGGTCTTCGCGGAGAAGATTTCCGGCGCCTTGTCGAGCCCGGGGAATTTGGCCTCCTCGCCCGAACCCATCTGGATCACGATGACGGTCTGCGGAACGCTCGGTGGAGTCCAACGCTCCAGCACCTGCGTCGGCGGCGCACCACCACCGAATCCGCCGGCCGTCGCGCTGCCGCCGGTCTGCGCATCGACCGTGCCGCGCGTCGCCGGCGCGCCGGTGCCACCCGCGTTGGTGCTGCTACCGCCCGGCCCGCCCAGGAAACCGCCGCCACTGCGGCCTTTCAGATCTTCTTCCGACTGCGCGAGCTGGACCTTCTGGTTCTTGGTGTTGATCACCGCGAACCATTCCTTACCCGACTCTGCGGTGAATTCCGCCGCGCGCAGCAACGCAAACTGCGCCACCTGTTCGCGCGACATGCCCTTGCTGCCAGTGTAGACAACCGCGTACCGGCCATTTTCGGCGGGCGCCGTGAGATAGCCGGCACCATTCGTATTGGACGCCGCTTCGTAAACGGGCGCTGGTGGCGGCGAAGTCGCGCAACCCCACAGGACGATGGCCGCGGCCGTAGCTCCGATGATTCGTTTCATAGTTGATCCCTCTGTTCGGCCTCTGGAATGACGAGGGCGGAGACAAACGTCCCCGCCCTCTTATTAAAACCCGATTCTGATTTGACTCAGAACTGGTATCGCATTCCCAACACCATACGACGATCGTTGAGGAACGAGAAGCGCGGCGCCATCTGACCGGTGGCGTTCAACATCATCTCCGCCTTTTCCTTCTTGTCGAAGATGTTCGACACGGAGGCACTGACCTGGAAATGCTCGTTGAAATCGTACCGGAACGAACCGTCCAACAACCCGCTCGCGGAGTTGTAGATCGGATTGCCGGACACCCAGTCGCGGTACGTCGTCAGGTACTCGGAGCGCCAGTTGTACGCCAACCGGAACTCCATGTTCGCATCCTGATAGATACCGATGATGTTCGCGATGTGCTCGGACTGTCCCAGCAGGTCGCGCACGCCGAAGCGGAACGCCTGAGTGACATCTTCCGGCACGCCGTCGCCGTTCGAATCCACACCCATGCCCGGCGGATCCGCCTCCGCCTGGATGTTGGTGTAGTTGGCCTGCACGCCGAGATGAGACATCCAGCCAGGCAACTGGTCGAAGAACTGCTGGTACGACAGTTCGAAGCCATGGAGGTTGGCCTCCGCCTGGTTGATCGGGCCGTTGTACACCAGGTCGACCGTCTGACCGTCGAGCGTGATTTGGCCCAGGGTCAGATCGCCGGTGGTGATGATGTTCTTGAGATCCTTCTTGAACACCGCGGCCGAGAAGAAGCCACCCTGGAAATACCACTCGTAGGAGAGGTCCAGGTTGACCGAGGTCGTCGGCTTCAGGTCCGGATTACCGCGCGTGACGGTGACGCGGGCGAGGTCGATGTCCTGCGCACCACGGTCATAGCCATACAGCGGGTCAGCCGGATCCGTGATCCGCTCGTAGTTGTTGCGCGTCGTGTTGGCACCCACGAGCCGCGTAGCACGCAGATCCTGGATGTTCGGACGCGTCAGCGCCTTGCTGGCGCCAAAGCGGATCAGGCTGTTGTCGTTCAGGTTCCACTTGAGATTGAGCGACGGCAGCCACTTCGTGTCGCTCTGGTTGACGGCGTAGGACGTCGGCTGCTGCTCGAGGAAAGCCGTCGTCTCCGGCAGGAAATCGCGCGGATGGTCGTGGTCTTCGGCATCCGGAGTCCGGAGTCCGTCTTCAACGTTATCCGCATCGAAGTCGTCATACGCGAGGAAGCCGTTCGATGAGAGATCGGACTTCGAGAAGCGAATGCCGATGTTGCCATCGATCGACATGCCATTGCTGCCGATGTCGTGACCGAAATCGAACCGCACGTAGGCGTTTTGCGTTTCTTCGGTGATGTCGGAGATGTCTTCCGGACGATACGCGCCGGTTCCATCCAGGTTGCCGCGTGGCGCCCACGGATGATTGGTCCCGATCGTCGGCTCGTTGATCAGGTAATTGCGCATGGCGCTGTAATTCATCAGCAGGTCGCTGCGAATGTACGGGAACTTGGTGTTCGAGCCCTGCACCACTCCGCCACGGAAGAAATTCTTGAAATCGATGAGCTCGTAAGCGGGCGTGGCCATCTGCGAGAACATGCCGTAGCCGCCCGCCCAGGCCGGGGAGATGCCGCCCCAGTTGCCGCCGATTTCCTTGTTGAGCTGCTCACGCTCGGAGTAGCGGACGCCGAAGCGCACGGCCTTGAACCAGGAGTCGTTGTCGAATTCGTAACGCGAATCGGCGCGGAACGCCATCAGATCGCCGGTGCCATCGCGGAACGAATCGGAAGCGAACAGCCAGAATGCGTTGTTCGGATCCGCGGTCGAGGTCGGAGCCGGAAGCTGGCCGGCACCGCCAACGCGCGTGTTGCTGGCGTTGATGGCGGTGTTCGGGTTGATGTTGAACTGGACCTTCGGGCTTTCCAGATCCCAATCCACGAACACGTCCGAGAAGAACGTGCCGCCACCCCAGACTTCGACGTAGTTCGCGTCGGCCTTGGTCAGCTGGGCATCGAACTCCAGGAACAGCTTTTCGGTGGCATTGAACTTGATGTTCAAGCTGACGTCTTCGGTGGTCGCTCTCTCGTGCTTGCCCACGCCGAGCGTACCCACGCCAACGCCGTGTGCGCCGGTCCAGGAATCGATCTGGCTGGAAACCAGGCCCGATTGCATCAGGCCACGCGCCGGCACCATGACTTCGCAATCGCCGGGGTTCTGGCCATCGCCATTGGGGTTGTCCGGGGTGCCGTTGATACGGCCGCCGTCGCCGTTACACAGCGCGATGCCGGGTGTCCGCCAATCGTTGTCCATCGTGAGATCGCTCACGGTGAACTGGTTTGCGCCGGAGTGATTCGGGAACCACTCAGTGGTGTGCTCGAGGCTGTCGATCGAGTTCTCGACCTTGGCGTACTTGACCGTCGCGCGGAACGATTCCTTCTGCCACTGCAACGCCAGGTAGACGCTCTCGCGGTCGCGGTCGACGTCGTTGGTGCGCAGCTGGAAGCCCGGCACGTAAGCCTGGATGTCGTTTTCGGTCAGGCCGTCGTAAGCATTGCGCCGGTCGAAGTCGTTCGGGAATTCGCCGGTCGTCACGTCCGTGCGCGGAGTCGGCGCACCCTGCTGCCAGCCGTTGATGGCGGAGCGCAGCTTCGAGCGGGAATAAGACGCCAGAACGCCGAATTCGCCTGCGGAGTCGGTGTCCCAGCGATTGCCGACAACCGCCGCGTATGACGGAGACCACTTCTCGCCGAGATCGCCATAGGTGCCATCCGCGGAGAACGCGATGATGTGCCCCGAGCGATCGAACGGCTCCAAGGTGCGCAGGTTGATCGTGCCGCCGATGCCGCCTTCGATGAGGTCGGCCGACTGGTTCTTGTAGATGTCCACCGCACCGACGAGTTCGGGCGGGATGCTCGACCAGTCGAGTGCGCGGCCGCCGTTGGCGGAGAACGCATCGCGGCCGTTGAATTCAGAGCGGATGAAGCCCAGACCGCGGATCAGGTTGCCGCGGCCTTCCGGTGACGGGAAGTCGGGCGAGGCGCCGCCGGTGGTGGGGAAGCGTGAAACCGTCACGCCAGGAATACGCTGCAGCGCTTCGGCCACCGACAGGTCCGGCAGGCTCGAGACGTCCGACGCGGTAACCGAGTCGACGAACGTGTCAGCGCGGCGCTTGATGTCGGCCGCGGTTTCGAGCGCGGCACGAATGCCGGTGACGACGATTGCGTTTTCTTCAGCCTCGTCGGCCGACGTCTGAACCGGTTTCGCGGTGGTGTTTTCCGATTGTTCGGCCTGGGCCGAAGCAATCGCCGACGCTACCGCCATTGCAATGGCGGAGGTTCCCAATAGGAAATGACCCAACTTCGATTTGGTTTTCAAGCGCACCCCCTCTTAGTGCTTAACTTTTGTTCTACGGCTCCGCGGTCGACCTGAGTCGATGCGGGTTTCATCTATAACACGTTCTTTCATTAGCCCACCAGTGGGCATGCACGTCTAATGGATTTTTTGACGAATTCGATATCAAAATCCTGATAACGCCCGTTCCGCGATGGTCGACCCGGTCAATCCGGTCCCGGCCTCTGGCTGACTCATGCCGGAGACGGACCGGCCTTTCGGCCCGGCGAAAAGCCGCGTAGTAGTTAGATTCCGGCGCACGAACACGATATGTATGAATGCCAAATCCGGGATTGCGAAGCCGCCCAGCGGGTTCGATAAGCTGGATCCGGATGTTCGCCCGCCCCTGTCCTGAGGTCGCAATGATAAAACGCTCGCTTTCCTTTTTCGCCCTCCTCGCCAGCCTCTTTGCCTTCGCATCCGTTCAGGCCCAGGCGGCGCAACCCGCCAGCGAGAAATACACCTTCGTGCTCGTACATGGCGCCACGGCCGGCGGCTGGGAATGGAAGAGCACCGGCAAATTCCTGAGCGACGACGGCCACACCGTTTACCGCGCCACGCTCACCGGGCTGGGCGAGCGCATGCACCTCAACAGCACCGACATCGACCTGCAGACGCACATCAACGACGTCGTGAACCTGATCCTGTTCGAGGACCTGCACGACGTGGTGCTGACCGGTCACAGCTACGGCGGCATGGTGATCACCGGCGTCATCGACCGGATCCCCGAGCGCATCCGGCATGTGGTCTATCTCGACGCCGCCGTGCCCGACGATGGCATGGCGCTGTGGGACCTCTTCGGTGGCGGCCAGGGGATGCCCCCGGACCGGTTCAAGGACGGCTTCATGCAGGTGCCCTGGGTCAAGCCCGACCAGCAGCCGCCGCACAGCGTCAAGCATTCGGTCAAATGCTTCAGCCAGCCGGTTTCGTACAAGAACCCGGCCGCGCTCAAGCTGCCGGTGACCTTCGTCGCCTTCGTTCCCAAGGAACAGACGATCGAGGAGCGCTCGAAGATGGACAAGGGCTGGCAGCGCGCCGTGGCGCGTGGCTGGACCATCCGCACGTTCCCCGGCGGTCACGTCGCGCAGCAGGAAGATCCGCGCGGCGTCGCCACGCTCATCGAGACGTCGGTGAACGACAAGAACAAGCCGGCCGGCCAGGGCGCCCTCGCGGGGACCTGACCGGCCCGGTCAGCCGACCGAACGCTGGTATTCCCGCTCGCGGTACTCGAACCAGTCGAAATCCGCGGGACGACGCGCGCCCGAGACGTCCTGGCACGCCATGCCGACGAACGTGCCGGTGAAATTCGGCGCGCCCGGCGTGGTGGCCTCGTCGGAGAGGATGCTGGCGTCGAACAGCTCGGGCAGGAACTTCCAGTCGCCATCGACCCGGTAGGCGAAGCGCAGCCGCTCGAAATCCACGTCCACGCGCAGCTCGATGCGGCCTTTCGGCAGCGGGATCGGCGCCGTGAACGCGTCGGATTGCGGCGAGTCCGGCGTGCACGTCATCACGCGCAGGTGCCGGCCGTGCGTCTCGTCATGCGAGACGTGCAGGTAGTGGAATTTCGCCGAGTTGTAGTAACACACGAGGCCCGCGGCCTGCTGATAGTGCTCGGGCTCGAACTCCATCGCCGTGGTCGCGGTGTAGCAATGCGCCTGCTGGCGGCGCGCCACCAGTGCCTGGCGGAACTGGCTGCCGATGGTTTCACGGCCATGCAGCCGCAGGAATCCGGGACGTTCGCTCAGTGAGAACAGCTCCGCGGGATACGGCGAGCGCAGCCACTGGAAGTGGATGGGCAGCTCCTTGCGATCGAAATCCTCGCGGATTGGCGACGCCGGGAACGGCGCGGCCGGCAATGCAGGCGCCGGCGTCTCGAGCTCCGGTACGCCGCTGCCATCGCGGGTGCGCAACCAGTCGTCGTTGCCCCAGACCATTTTCTGGATCGCGGTTTCGCGCCCGAGCACGCAGCGGCCGCGGTTCGGCAGCGGCCGTCCGCAAAGGTAGACCGCGTAGGTGTCGCCGGCCTGCGTTTCCACGAAGTCGCCGTGTCCCGCCCGCTGCAATGGCGCATGGGGGCGGTCGCGCGCCGTGACGATGTACTTGTCCGGATGCAGCTCGTACGGCCCGGTGAGCGAGCGTGAGCGCGCCATGGTCATGGCATGGCCCCAGCCCGTGCCGCCCTCGGCGGTGATCAGGTAGTACCAGCCATTGCGCTTGTAGAGATGCGGCGCCTCGGTGAAGCCGATGGACGTACCCGCGAAGATGTTCGTGCGCTCGCCGGTGAGCTTGCGCTCGGCGTGCGAGTACTCCTGCAGCACGATGCCGTTGAAGCGGTTGCGTCCCGGCCGGTGATCCCAGAGCTGGTTCACCACGTACTTGCGCCCGTCGCTGTCGTGGAACAGCGAGGGATCGAATCCGCTGCTGTTGAGATACACCGGATCGGACCATTCGCCGTCGATGGTCGGACAGGTGACGAGGTAGTTGTGGAAATCGCGCAGCGAGGCGCCCGAGGCGCCGCCGACCGTGGTGCGGCCATAACGCTTCACGTCGGTGTAGACCAGCCAGAAGAGCCCGTCGCTGTGCGTGAGGCACGGCGCCCAGACTCCGCATGAATCCGGATCGCCGAGCATGTCGAGCTGGCTCGGGCGATTCAGCGGCCGCGTGAGCAGCCGCCAGTTCACGAGGTCGCGCGAGTGGTGGATCTGCACACCGGGGAACCACTCGAACGTGGAGGTCGCGATGTAGTAGTCGTCGCCCACGCGCAGGATCGACGGATCGGGATTGAATCCCGGCAGGATGGGATTGCGGATCATGCCTTCTTCTCTCTAACTACCGTCCACAGCCAGATGGCGCCGAGGATGTCGAGCACGGCCAGCGCGACGAAGAACGGGTCGTAACCGATCGCCTTCACGAGGCCGCCGACGATCAGCGTGAACACCAGCACGCCGATGTTGCCGCAGAAGCCGGCGATGCCGGACACCGTGGCCACTTCGTTCTTGCGGAACAGGTCCGAGGACATGGTGATGACCGTGATCGACAGCGTCTGGTGCGCGAAGCCGCCGAGGCACAGCAGCAGCAGCGCCGCGTACGGATCCTGCACCTTGGCGACGAAGATCATGCTGGTCATCAGCAGCGCGCCCACCGTGAAGGCGCACTTGCGCGCCGTGATGAGACTGACGCCGCGCTTCTGTAGCCAGTAGGCGATGGTCGGGCCCGCCATCGCGCCGACGTCGGCGGTGAGGAACGGCAGCCAGGCGAACATCGCGAGCTGCTTGATGTCCCAGCCGCGCTCGGTCGCGAGGTACAGCGGCATCCAGAAATTCAGCGTGCCCCAGGTCGGATCGGCCAGCAGGCGCGGGATCGCGATGCCCCAGGTGTTGCGCTGCTTGAGCAGCGTGCGGATCGAGGGCTTGGCGTCGACGGCGGCGAGATGCGCTTCCTGGTTCGACTCGATGTATTCGCGTTCTTCCGCCGATAGCGTCGGATGCTGCTTCGGCGAGTAGTAGAACTTGAACCACATCGCCACCCACACCAGGGCGGCGACGCCGGCGATGACGAACGCCAGGCGCCAGCTGTGGAAGAAGATGGCCCAGGCGACCAGCGGCGCGGCCAGCATCGGACCGAACGAGGCGCCGATGTTGTAGAAGCCGGCCGCGAAGCCGCGTTCCTTCGCGGGAAACCATTCGGCGACCGCTTTCATGCCGCCGGGTTGCGCCGTGCCTTCGGCGAATCCCATCAGGCCGCGCAGGACCGCGAGCATCTGCCAGTTCATCGCCGCGCCGTGCAGCGCCGTCAGCACGGCCCAGGCCGCCGCGAACAGGCCGAAGCCCATCTTCAGGCCGATGACGTCCATGATGTATCCGGCGAGGGGCTGCAGCAGCAGACCCATCTGGAAAAACGCCGTGACCCAGGAATATTCCTTCTCGGTCACCCCCACGTCCGCCGTGAAGGCCTCCTGGGTGATGACCACGCCGAGAATCGCGCGCGTGAGATAGTTGAAGACGGTGCCGATGGTGATCAGACCGATCATCCACCAGCGCATGGCCCACAGTCGGCGAATCAATGGCACAGGTTCCCCCCTTCTGACTTCTCGTTTTTGCGACCCGCTACCCTAGCATCACCTCTCGCTCACGGGCAGTATCACCGCGCTCGCGTTCGCACCGCCGAACCACACGCTCTGCGTCGCCTTCTTATATTCATCCGGCTTCGCATACATGATGTTCTCGACATAGGTCTGCGGATTGCGGTCGTACAGCGGAAACAGCGTCGACTGCACCTGGATCATGATGCGGTGGCCCGGCAGGAACACGTGGTCGACGTCGGGCAGCTTCCACGTGTAACGCTCGACCTTGTTGGGCTTGAGAGCCGCCGGCTGCGCGAAACTCTTCACGTAACGTCCGCGGAAGATCTCGATGCCCACCGGCAATTCGAATCCCGCCATCGAGGGCTTGGCGCCCTGCGAGGCGGGCTCCGGCACGTCATTCGGATAGACGTCGATGAGCTTGACGACCCAGTCGCTGTCGGTGCCGGTGGTGGAGGCAAATAGTTCGACCTCGGGCGGACCCATGATGTGCACGGCCTTCTCGAGTGGCGCGCTCGACCAGCTCGCGACGTCCGGCCGGCCGGTCACGAAACGCTGGTCGTGCACCAGCCACGGCCTCCACTGGTTCGCATCGCCCATGTCGATGGGCCGCGGCAGGAACGGTACCGGCTTCGCCGGGTCGCTCACGTATTCTTCGCGTCCGCCCGCCTTCGGCTTCTCGAACGTCGCCAGGCCGTTCGCCGCCAGGTAGATAGGCTTGGGCGTGCCCATCGGCCAGCGCTGCGAGACGTTCCATCGATTCGCGCCGGTCGCGTAGGTGAGCACCGGTGGCGTCTTCGGATCCGGGGCGCCCCTGAGATGATGATCGAAGAAGGGCTTCGCGTATTTCACGCGCCATTCGAGCGCCGTGTCACCGTTGAAGGTGAGCATGCCGAGGTCGTAGCCGTAGTGATTGAAGCCCGAGTGCCGCCACGGGCCGATGACGAGTGAGACCTTGTCGTTGTTCGTGTCCTTGGGCTCGAGCGCGCGATACACGGCGGGTGCGCCGTAGCTGTCTTCCTGGTCCCATTGGCCGACCACGAGCATCGTCGGCACGGTGTGCGGCCGCGCCGCCAGTAGCTTGTCGACCGCCTGCAGCGACCAGAACTCCGTGTACGCCGGGTTCTCGAGGAACTTGCGGATGCCGGGGACGTGCCCCGCGCCCACCTTGTTCACGAAGTCCGCGACCGAACCGGCTTCGAGATACCGCGTGTAGTCATCGCCGCCGCCGAGCGCGAAGCGGCCGCCGCCCCTGCCCTTGTTGAGGCCCTGTCCCAGCGGAAAGCCCAGCGAGTTGATGCGGAACGCACCGTAGTGGAACCAGTCGTCGCCCATCCAGCCGTCGACCATCGGGCTCTGCGCGATGACCGCCTCGAGCGCGGGATGTGGATCGATCAGCGTCATCAGCGCGGTGAACCCCAGGTAGCTGGAGCCGATCGCGCCGACCTTGCCGTTGGCTTCCGGCGTGTTCTTCACCAGCCACTCGATGGTGTCGTAGGCGTCGGTGGACTCGTCGATGCCGGTGTCGTTGAGCGGACCGGCGAGCGGGCGGTTCAGGATCCACACGCCTTCCGACTTGTGCATGCCGCGGATGTCCTGGTAGACGCGGATGTAGCCGTCCTCCACGAGTTCCACGTCCATGATTTCGACCACGTCGGCCAGGCGCTGACTATCTACGCGGCCCGTCTGCCGGGTGGCGTTGTAGGGAGTGCGGGACAGCAGGATCGGCGCGTTCGCCGTGCCCTTCTTCATCTGGATGACGGTGTAGAGCTTCACTCCGTCGCGCATGGGCACCATCACCTCGCGGCGGACATAGTCCGCCCAGGGAAGCACCTGGTCATATTTCTCGACCACGTCCGGCGTCATCGGGGTGACGCGGGGCGGGGTTTGCGCAAGGAGATTGGCCGAAGCAAGTAGACAGAACGCGAACTGGGTGGCGCGGCGGACGAGTGGGTTTTTCATGGCCGGAAGGCTACGAGCCCGCAAGGCCACCGTTCAAGAGGTAAACTCGCAGCCAACTCGCTTCAGGGAGCGGTCACATGACTGCAATACGGAAAATTGTCGCCGGCGCCATCCTGACGTTCGGCAGCGCCGCCGCGATGGCGCAGATCTCCTCGGAACATCCGATGGCCCACGATGGCTCCGGCGCCGCCGGCAACGGCGTCACACGCCTGACGAACGAACCGACTTCGAGCACCGGGACGATCATCCGCAAGGACCTCACGTGGAGCTCGAAGATCCCGCTCAACAAGAAATACGGTGAGTTCTCGCCCGAGGAGAAGGCGGAGTTCCACGCCATGTACGAAGCAATGCCGCCCGGCGATGAACCGCCGTTTCCGGCGGAAGGCCTGCGGGCCGTCTTCAACAACATCAAGAAGGGTCAGCAGATCGTGCGCGCGCGCGGCAAGCTGAACATGGTCGTGACGGTCGGCCCCGACGGCAAGGCGCTGGAAGTGCTGGACATGGGCGGGGTCGGCGGCGTCAACGCGCTGGAGATGACGCGTTACGCGGGCTCGGTTCTGCTCATGACGAAGTTCAAGCCCGCCATGTGCGGCGGAAAGCCCTGCAAGTCGCAGTTCCCGTTCACGCTCGATCTGCGGATGCGCTAACTACCGCGGCGGCGGGTTCGAGCCGCGCGCGGATCCGCGGGAGGCTCTCGGGGTAGTTCTTCTGCAGGAACGTGACCAGTTTCTCGCGCACCTCGCAGCGCAGGTCCCAGGCCTTGCCGGCATCGGGCGCGGGCGCGCGCGCGCGCCGCGCCCCCGGCGCCCGC
>JAEWLQ010000045.1 GCA_023457495.1 Pseudomonadota bacterium | reverse complement strand
CTGTTCGAGCGCGTCGCGCCGGCGACCCTCGGGATCATCCGCCGCCTCGTCGCCCACCGGCAGCTGGCCGAGGACCTGTTGCAGGACACGCTGATCGCGATGTTCGAGCACCTGGACGACTTTCGCGGCGAGGCCCCGTTCGGTGTCTGGGTGCGCAGCATCGCGGTGAGCCGCTGTCTCATGTCGTTTCGATCGCCCTGGCAGCGTGCGCGCGTCGCCCTCGAGTCGTTCAGCGACCCCGCGGTGCTGCTGCCGGCGGAGCCGGAAGGTCGCGCGGGCGACCTCATCGATCTCGACCGCGCGTTCGCAAGGCTGTCGCCGGTCACGCGCGCGGTGGTGTGGTTGTACGACGTGGAAGGCTGGTCGCACGAGGAAATCGCGAAGGCCTTCGACCGCACGTTGAGTTTTTCGAAGTCGCAGCTGGCGCGCGGACACGCGCGGCTGCGTGATGACCTGTCGGCCCCCGCGGCTTCCGTGCCCGGTGTGCCGGTGAAGGAGTGAGGCTTATGGACATCGACCTGGCGGCACGACTGAGGAAGCTGGATGCGAGCGCGAACGAGATGGCGCCCGGATTCGGCTACGACGCGCTGCTCGATCGACACGCCGTGCGGCAAAGACGCGCACGCCGGCGCGTGGCGATCGCTCGCGGCGTGGCCGGTGCGCTGGCCATCGCGCTCGTGAGCGTCAGCGTGTGGCGTTTCGAGCGGACGGACACGCCGGCATTCGCGCATGTTCCATCGGGCGTCGAAGACGCGGCGCGCGCCACCGAGCCGCGCATCGTGCGGGCCGATACCTATTTCGCCGTGGCCGCGCTCGAGGATCACATCGCGATCATCGACGAGGCGTTGAACGACGCGCGCTCGCGCGCCGGCGCGGCCGAGGTGGCGCGCCTCGAGAACACGCGCGCCGAGCTGCTCGATTCCTACAAGCAAGTGCGCTACGCCGAGATGCTGAGCGCCAACCTTTGATGAAGTTCGGAGTAAACCCATGAAGAAGCTGATCTGTGTTTGTTTGCTCACGGCGAGCGCCGCGGCCTTCGCGCAGGCGCCGACGGGCGGCACGCGCGCCGTGAAGGATTCCGGGGCCGCGGACGTGCAGCGCGACGCCGACGATGCGAAGACGCGCGCGAAACTCGAGGAAGCCCGCAAGCGGCTCGACGAGGCCGCCCGCGAAGTCGCCGAGTTGTCGACGCAGCTCGGTGGCGAAGTGAACCGGACGATGATCATCGAGCGCGGCGGGCCGCGTCGCGCGATGCTCGGCGTGCAGGTCGACAATGCCAAGGAGGGTGCGCGGGTCCTGAGCGTGAGCCCCGGCGGACCGGCCGAAGAGGCGGGCATCAAGGATGGAGACATCATCGTCGCCATCGACGGCAAGACGATCGGCGGCGACAACGCCGGCCGCGCGGTGGTCGACGAGATGCGCAACGTGAAGGCCGATCAGAAGGTGAAGGTCGTGGTCCTGCGAAATGGCAAGAAGCATGACTACCTCGTGGTCGCGCGTCCCTTCGCCATGCCGGGCCGACGCGTGTTCAACATGCAATTGCCCGAGGGCGCGGTGGCCGGCGCCTTCGGCGAAGGGGTGGTTCCGGGTCCGGCCGGCCCGGGTTTCCCGCAGGTGTACCATTTCCGCCGCTTCATGCAGGGCGAGTTCGAGGGCCTCGAGCTTGCGAGCATCACGCCGAAGCTCGGCGCGTACTTCGGTACGAACAGCGGCGTGCTGGTCGTACAGGCCCCGCGGAACGACGCGCTCAAGCTCGAAGACGGCGACGTGATCCAGGCGATCGACGGGCGCAAGCCCGAGGACGGCGCGCACGCGCTGCGCATCCTGCGTTCCTACAAGCCGGGCGAGAAACTCAACCTCAACGTGCTGCGGCAGCGCAAGCCGGTCACGCTCGCAATCACGATGCCGGACAGCCCCGATCCGATGGATCCTTTCGAGATAGCGGTGCCCGGCATTCCGCCGGCGCCACCGGCTCCCGCCGTGCCGCGAGGTTCCGCCGGAGCCGGCGCAGAGACGTGAAACGGACGCGCGCACGGCGGGTAAACTCGCCGCCGTGCGCCGTGCCGACTTCCATTACGAACTCCCCGAAGAACTCATTGCCCAGCAACCGCTCGCCGAGCGATCGGCGAGCCGGCTGCTGACGCTCGATGGCGCGAGCGGCGCGCTCGCCGATCGCCAGTTCCGCGAGCTGCCGGGTCTGCTCGAGCCCGGGGACCTGCTGATCTTCAACGACACCCGCGTGATTCCCGCGCGGCTGTTCGCGCTCAAGGAATCCGGCGGCAAGGTCGAGCTACTGCTCGAGCGGCCGCTCGAAGGCGCGCAGGCGCTCGCGCATGCGCGCGCGAGCAAGCCGCTCAAGCCGGGGATGCCGCTCGCGAGTCGCGGTGGCGAGATCCGGGTGATCGAGCGGCGCGCCGACCTGTGGGTGGTCGAACTACCCGAGCCCGCGCTGAATTTCTTTGAACGTTACGGGCAGATGCCGCTGCCGCCGTACATCCGGCGCGAGCCCGACGCCGCCGACAGCACGCGCTACCAGAGCGTGTTCGCGAACAAGCGCGGCGCGGTTGCCGCGCCGACCGCGAGCCTGCATTTCGACGCCGCGCTCGTCGCGGCGATCGAAGCGCGCGGCGTCGAGCGCGCCTTCGTCACGCTGCACGTGGGCGCCGGCACGTTTCAGCCCGTGCGCACGGACGCGGTGGGCGCGCACGTGATGCACGCGGAGTTCGTCGAGGTGGGCGAGGGCACCTGCGAGGCGGTGGCGCGCGCGCGCGCGCGTGGCGGACGCGTGGTCGCGGTGGGCACGACCGTGGTGCGCGCGCTCGAAAGCGCGGCGGGCAACGGCCGGCTCGCGCCCTATGTCGGCGATTCCTCGCTGTTCATCGTGCCCGGATTCAAGTTCCGCGTCGTGGATGCGCTGGTCACGAACTTCCACCTGCCCGAGTCGACGCTGCTGATGCTGGTGAGCGCGTTCGCGGGCCGCGAGGCCGTGCTGGCCGCGTACAAACACGCCGTCGACGCGCAGTACCGCTTTTTCAGTTACGGTGATGCCATGTTCGTCAAACCGCTCTCCGAGGCGCTCGCGCGCCGCGAGCCCGATACTTCCGCATGACGGCCCGCTTCACCTTGTTAGCCTCGCTCCCCGGAGGGCCGGGCGTTGCCCGCCGCGGGCGGCTCGAGCTCGCGCACGGTACGGTCGAGACACCGGCCTTCATGCCGGTGGGCACGTACGGCACCGTGAAGGCGATGACGCCCGAGGAGCTCACCGGGCTCGGCGCGGACATCGTGCTCGGCAACACGTTCCACCTGATGCTGCGTCCCGGCAACGACATCATGCGCGCCCATGGCGGGCTGCATGGCTTCATGCATTGGGATCGGCCCATCCTCACCGATTCGGGCGGCTTCCAGGTCTTCAGCCTCGAGAGCCTGCGCAAGATCACGGAGGAGGGCGTGCAATTCCGCTCGCCGATCGACGGCAGTGCGGTGCGCCTCACACCCGAAGATTCGATGGATACGCAGCTCGCGCTCGGCTCCGACATCGCGATGGCGCTCGATGACTGCACGCCTTATCCGGCGACGGAGAAGCAGGCGCGCGAATCGATGGAACGTTCGATGCGCTGGGAAGCGCGCAGCCACGCTCACTACTACCGCGGCTCTGCGTCGGGAGATGAACCCCCCGGCGAGTTGTTTGGCATCGTGCAGGGCGGCATGCACCTGCCGCTGCGCCTGGCGTCGCTCGAAGCGCTTTCGCGCCTGCCCTGGAAAGGGTTCGCGGTCGGCGGCCTCGCGGTGGGCGAGCCGGAGGAGGAGCGCCTGCGGATCCTGGAAGGTCTGGTGCCGCACATGCCGGCCGACCGGCCGCGTTATCTCATGGGCGTCGGCCGGCCCCAGGACATCGTGGCCGCGGTGCTGCGCGGCATCGACATGTTCGACTGCGTCATGCCGACCCGGCACGCGCGCAACGGACACCTGTTCACCTCGCAGGGCGTGGTGAACATCCGCAATGCCGCCCACCAGGCCGATACCGGACCCCTGGATCCGGCCTGCGCCTGTTACACCTGCCGGAACTTCTCGCGCGCCTATCTGCGGCATCTCGACCGCTGCAACGAAATCCTCGGCGCGCGGCTCAATACCATCCACAACCTGCACTACTACCTGGAGCTCATGCGGCGTCTGCGCGCCGGAATCGAGACAGGGTCCCTGGAAAGCGTGGTCAGGCAGTATTGCCCGGTACCGGAAGGCCCGGAAAAACTCGTTGTGGCATAGATTTGTTTTTCGGCCAAAATACGCGCCCCCGCCGCCCCTCGCGGCGGTGGGACCGTCCACAACGTGTGAGTTAACACCATGAATTCATTGATCCCCGACGCCATGGCCCAGGCCGCTGGCGGTGCTCCTGCCGGATCCGGCGCCATGCCGCTGATCATGATGGCGGTCTTCGTCGTCATTTTCTATTTCCTCCTGATCCGTCCTCAGCAGAAGAAACAGAAAGAGCACCAGGCCATGCTGGGCAAGCTCGCGGCGGGGGACGAAGTCGTCACGGCCGGCGGCATCCTCGGTCGCATCGTCGAGATCGGCGACCAGTTCCTCACGCTTGAAATCGCCGACAACGTGCGTATCAAGGTGCAGCGCTTTCAGGTCACCTCGCTGGTGCCGAAAGGCACTCTGAAGGGAGCCTGAGGTCGGTTCATGCTCGAGTACGCGCGCTGGAAATACATCCTCATATCGGTGGTTCTGCTGGTCGCGCTGCTGTTCGCGCTGCCTAACTTCTTCGGCGACGATTACGCGCTGCAGATCGCGCGCAAGGATCGCGCCGCGATGACCACCGACGAGCTCATGAAGGTCGAGAACGTCCTGAAGGGCGCCGACGTCACGTTCAACCGCATCTATCTCGATAGCGGCAACGTGATGGCCCGCTTCCCCGATGGCGATCAGCAGCTCAAGGCGCGCGATGTCGTCAAGGACCCCGCGAACGGCCTCACCAGGGACTACGTCAACGCGATGTCCTACGCCTCGCGGGCGCCCCGCTGGGTGACCTGGCTGGGCCTGCGGGCGATGCCGCTCGGCCTCGACCTGCGCGGCGGACTCTATCTACTTTACGAAGTGGACGTGAACGGCGCGGTCGCGCAGTTGCTGAACACCTACGAGCAGGATTTCCGGCGCGCGCTCAACAACGGCAACATTCCCTTCACCGACATCTCCACGCTCACGGTCGATTCGGATATCCCGAACGGCCTGCGCGTGCTGCTGCCGCCCGGCACCGACCGGGGCGAGGTCCGCACTGCGCTCAACAAGGCGCAACCGGACATCGCCTGCCGCGATGCCGACGTCAGCACGGGACCCGCGGTGGATTGCGTGATGACGCTGCAGCAGGTGCGCGAGCGCCAGGATTTCGCGATCACCGCCAACATCACCACGCTGCGCAACCGCGTGAACGAGCTCGGCGTGTCCGAGCCCATCGTGCAGCGCCAGGGCCTGAACCGCATCGTCGTGCAGTTGCCCGGCGTGCAGAACTCGGCCGAGGTGAAGGACCTGCTCGGCAAGGTCGCGACGCTCGAATACCGCATGGTTGATCCGCGGCCGATCCCGCAGAACGGCCGTGCGCCGGTGGGCGCGAAGATCGTCATGGATAAGAACGGCAGTCCGGTGATGGTCAAGCGCGACATCATCGTCACGGGCAACCAACTTCTGAACGCAAGCCCGAGCACGGGCCAGTCCGGCCCGCAGGTCGACGTGACGCTCGACAGCGCCGGCGGCGAGGAGATGCTGCGCAATACGCGCGCGAATCTCGGCAAGCCAATGGCCGTCATCTTCATCGAGCAGCGGCGCGAGATCGCCAATGTCAACGGCCAGGAAGTGGTGCGCGACATCAAAGACGAAAAGGTCATCAGCGTCGCGACCATCCAGGGCGTGTTCGGTTCACGCTTCCAGACGACGGGCCTCTCCGCGACCGAGGCGAGTGAGCTGTCGAAGCTGCTGCGCGGCGGCGCGCTCACCGCGCCGATTTCGATCGCGAACGAGCAGACCATCGGTCCGCAGCTCGGCAAGGAGAACATCCGCAAGGGTGTCACCGCGCTGCTGGTCGGCATGGCGGCGCTGTTCGCCTTCATGATCCTGTACTACCACGTGTTCGGCATCGTCGCGAACCTCACGCTGGTCGCCAACGTGGTGCTGCTGACCGCGTTGCTGTCGATGCTGGGCACGGCGCTGTCGCTGCCGGGCATCGCGGGCATCATCCTCACCGTCGGCATGGCGGTCGACGCGAACGTGCTGATCTACGAACGTGTCCGGGAAGAGTTGCGCAACGGCGTATCGCCACAGGCCGCGATCAAGATGGGCTTCGAGCGCGCGTTCTCGGCGATCATGGATTCGAACCTCACGACCCTCATCGCAGGCATCGTGCTGTTCGTGTTCGGCACGGGTCCGATCAAGGGCTTCGCGATCGTGCTGTCGCTCGGCATCCTCACGTCGATGTTCACGGCGCTGATGGGTTCACGCGCGCTGCTCACGCTCATCTACGGCGGCAAGCGCAAGGTCACCAAGCTGGCCATCGGCTGAGCGGGAATCGAGGTAATCATTCATGGAATTCTTCCACCGCAAGACCAACTTCCCGTTCATGGCCACCCGCAAGGTGTGGTACACGCTGTCGGCGATCCTCATGATCGTGTCGTTCGCGTCGTTCTATTCAAAGGGCCTGAACTTCGCGATCGACTTCACCGGTGGCGTGAGCGTGGAAGCCGCCTTCACGAAAGACGCGCCGATCGACCGGATCTACGCCGCCGTCGAAGCGGCGGGTTACCACGAGCCCCAGGTGCAGCGTTTCGGTTCGGTGCGCGACATCGCGATCCGTCTGCCGCCCACGGGCGAATCCGCGGAGCAGCTGCGGCCGAAGTTCGAAACGCTCCTGAAGGGGATCGATCCGGACGTGACGATCACCAAGCTCGAGGTCGTCGGTCCGCAGGTCGGCGACGAGTTGCGTTACGCGGCGATCGTGTCGCTCTCGGTGACGCTGGTGCTCATCGGCCTGTACATCGTGCTGCGCTTCCACACCTGGCGCCTGTCGCTGGGCGCGATCTTCGCCGTCATGCACGACCCCATCCTCGTGCTCGGCGTGTTCTCGGTCACGCAGACGCCGTTCGATCTCGCGGTGGTCGCGGCCATCCTCGCGGTCGTCGGTTACTCGCTGAACGACACCATCGTCGTGTTCGACCGCATCCGCGAGAACTTCGAGAAGAACCGGCGTCAGGAACCTTCCATAACGCTCGACCAGGCGATCAACCAGACGTTGTCGCGCACCATCATGACCAAGTTCACGACGTCCATCGTGATCGTGGCGCTGCTCATCCTCGGCGGCTCGGCGCTGCGCGGCTTCTCCGAAGCGTTGCTCATCGGCATCGTGGCCGGCACGTACTCGTCCATCTACATCTCCAGCGCGATCGCGCTGTCCTGTGGTCTCAAGGCCGAGCACGTGTTCCCGACGGTGAAGAAGGATCCGATTGACGAACTTCCGTAAGGGAGCCGCCATCATCCCATGATGGAGCTGCTGACCGATCCGCACGCGTGGATAGCGTTCGTCACGCTATCCGCGCTCGAGATCGTCCTCGGCATCGACAACATCATCTTCATCTCGATCCTGGTGAGCCGGCTCCCGCCGGAGCGCCGTGAAGCGGCGCGCGTCACCGGGCTCGCGTTCGCGATGCTCACGCGCATCGCGCTGCTGTTCTCCATCGTGTGGCTGACGCGGCTGACGAAGCCGTGGTTCGGGCTGTTCGGCTTCGAATTCTCCGGCCGCGACATCATCCTGCTGCTCGGCGGCCTGTTCCTGCTCGCCAAGAGCGTCACCGAGATCCACGGCACGCTCGAGGGCGTGGAGGAACACCGGACCACGCGCACCTTCGCGAACTTCACGGCCATCGTGGTGCAGATCGGTGTCATCGACATCGTGTTCTCACTCGATTCGGTGTTCACCGCGGTGGGGCTCGCGACGCCGGAGCAGATCCCGATCATGGTGGCCGCCATCGTGCTCGCCATCCTCGTGATGATGCTGGTGGCGCGTTCGATCAGCGCGTTCATCGAGCGGCACCCGACCATCAAGATCCTGGCGCTCGCCTTCCTGATTCTCGTCGGCGTCGTGCTCGTCGCCGATGCATTCCATTTCGACGTGCCCAAGGGCTACCTGTATTTCGCCATGGCCTTCTCGGTCGGCGTCGAAATGGTGAATATCCGCCTGCGGCGCCTGATGGACTCGCGCCAGAAAAAAGACAACGAAGAAGAGGGCGGGTAACGACGGGTGCGGTGGAAGCGAAGTCCGTCGCCTTTCTCGCCGCCACACTCGCTTTTACGCGGGGGCGCTGCCTAAACTAGGGTCATTACAAGAAATGCGGGGTCTGCGATGAGCTGGAACTGGCGCAAGAAATCCGTTGATCAGGTTCAAACCGAATTCGAACGCGGCGAGCTCAAGCGCACGCTCGGGCCGCTTCACCTGGTCCTGTTCGGCATCGGCTGCATCATCGGCGCCGGCATCTTCGTGCGCACCGGCACCGCCGCCGCGCAGTACGCGGGACCCGCGGTCATCCTTTCGTTCGTCATCGCCGGCGTCGTCTGCGCGTTCGCGGGACTGTGTTACGCGGAGCTTGCGTCGATGCTGCCGGTCTCCGGCTCGGCGTATACCTACTCGTACACCACGGTGGGCGAATTCGGCGCCTGGATCATGGGCGCCTTGCTGCTGCTCGAATATGCACTCGCCGCGTCGGTGGTCGCGGTCGGATGGTCCGGTTACTGCGTGAGTCTCTTGCATGACATGGGCGTCGACCTGCCGGCGCAACTCACGCAGCCGCACGGCAAGATGGTGGTCGATGCGCTTTCGCATATCGCGTTGACCGATCCGGTCGTCACGCTGAACGGCATCAAGGCCACGCTCGCCGACAACTCGGTGGTGCAATTCTTCTCCACCGGCACCGCGACGATCGTCGGCAATTTCACCACGTCGATCGCGCAATACGACGTGCTCAACGTCGCAAAGGACGGCGGCTACGCGCTCACCAACGCGCTCGACATCGCCGTCAACACTGATACTCAGGCGACGCTGACCGCGCTCACCAAGGTCATGGATCCGGAAACCAGCGGCCTGCGCGAGCTCGCGGCGGGTACGGTGGTCAACGTTCCGGCCCAATCCATCGTGCAGCTTCCGAGCGGCTCGATATTGCCGATCGCCTCGTCGGCCGTCGTGCCGTCGCTGTTCAATCTGCCGGCGGTGTTCATCACGCTAGCCTGCACGTTCCTGCTGGTGCTCGGCGTCTCCGAGTCCGCCACGGTCAACAACATCATCGTGGTCATCAAGGTCACGGTGATCATCCTGTTCATCGTCGTGGGTGCGTTCTTCATCAACCCGGCGAACTGGCATCCGTTCATTCCCGAGCCGACCGGCGTCGAAAACCAGTTCGGCTTCGACGGGGTGATTCGCGCCGCGACCATTGTTTTCTTCGCCTACATCGGCTTCGAAGCGGTATCGACCGCGGGCCAGGAAGCGAAGAACCCGCGCAAGGACATGCCGGTCGGCATCCTGGGATCGCTCATCGTCTGCACGATCCTCTACATGCTGACGGCGGCCGTGCTCACCGGCGTGGTGTCGTTCACCAAGCTCAACGTCGCGGCGCCGGTCGCGACGGCGGTGGACACCTTCGGACCGGAGTGGGGCTGGCTCGCCAAGCTCATCAAGATTGGCGCGATCGCGGGTCTTTCGTCCGTGGTGCTGGTGCTGATGTTCGGCCAGACGCGCGTGTTCTACTCCATGTCGCGCGACGGCCTGTTGCCGCGCGCGCTCGGCAAAGTGCACCCGAAGTTCCAGACGCCCTGGATCAACACGATCATCGTCGGTGGACTCGTGTCGCTCGCCGCCGCGGTGTTCGACATCAACTACCTCGGCGACCTGACCTCGGTCGGTACGCTGGTGGCGTTCGGACTCGTGTGCTTCTCGGTGATCTGGCTGCGATACCAGCGGCCCGACCTGCCGCGCCAGTTCAAGGTGCCGCTGTTCCCGGTGGTGCCCGCCGTCGGCGTGCTGGTGTGCTTCGTGCTGGCCTACATCGGCGTCGAGGCGCACATCCGCTGGTTCTTCCTGTGGTTCATCCTCGGCTCGATCGCCGTGTACTTCCTGTACGGCTACCGGGTGAGCCCGCTGCGCGACAAGGGCGCCGCCGACGCCGACGCCAAGTCCACCAGCTAAATGGGGACATTCCTCGTTTCCTAGCAAACGGGGACAGACCTCATGGGGCTCGATGAGTCCCGGCGATGGTTTGTCAGCGTGGACGGCATGGACGGCGCCCATGCGATGGGGTGTCGCTCCCGCGGCGCACTCCAGTTGTTGGGTGCGCCAGATTTTTAGCCCGCCGGCTGTGGGGCGGGTTATCTGTCTCTGCCATTCTGGGAGGGCGCCTAACGCGGGCTGAGGGAGTCGTTTGCCGGCTCTGTGCCTTGCGCGGACGCCGGATGCGCCGCGTACGCGAAGCCCCATCGCATGTGCACCGTCCATGCCGTGCAAGGTTCGCGGCGCCGGGACTCATCGAGCCTGCGCACGAGGACGCAGAGTCCGCTTCCCGCATGTTGAGACGTGGAATGTCAGCCCGGATGGCTTAGAGCTAGAGGGGGGGCGGAGATCTATGAGCGGCGTTGTGTCGGCCGTGGTGATCTGACGAGCCGACTTTCACTAACTACCGCGTTCGTACCCAACTGGCACGAGCATCGGGGGCTCCTCTTCTCCAATCAACTAGCGAGGCAGTCGTACATTGCGGCGATCCTGCGTCGCTCCCGAACGAACGTGCCGCGCCGTGGCCGAACCGCTACGCGCTTCGATGAGTCCCTGAAGACGACCGCGCGGACGGTGACTGGCAAGGACGGTGCACACGCGATGGGGCTTCGCGTACGCGGCGCATCCGGCGTTCGCGCAAG
>JAEWLQ010000044.1 GCA_023457495.1 Pseudomonadota bacterium | reverse complement strand
CCGGGGGAGATTCCGCGTAGTTTGCGCCGGCCTGCAAACTCGGCGATTTCCCACCCGGCACCCACAACGCTTACAGCACGCGGATCGCGATTCCGCGGATCACGGTGCCGCCGGGGCCGACCGCGCCCAGCGGAATCAGCGTGCCTTGGCCGAGATCGACGCGATACAGCGTCGACTGCGTTGCGCCGGCTGGTAGCAGCGCCGCCAGGCCGAGGCCGTTGTCGCCGCCGCCGATGTCGAAGCCGCCCTCGAGCTGGAACGTCGTGCCCGCGTTGAACGGACCGACGACCGCCTGTGCGCCGGATATCGACGTCTGGCGCAGCAGGTTGCCGGTGCCGATATCGAGCGAATACTGCAGGCTGGTCGACGCGCCCACGTACGGATTCGAGAACGCCGTGCCGACGATCTGCGCGGGAGCGACGACCGGACCATCCGTGATTACCGTGCCATCGGCGAGATTGACGCGCAGGTTCTGACCCGTGTCGCTCTGGATGCGCAGCACCCCGTCGACCGAGCCGAAGTCCACGCCGAACTGCGTACCCGACAACGCCGTGAACGGATCGATGGCATCGAGCGGATTCGCGGTGAGCGTCACCGCTCCCGACAATGCTCCGGTCGCCGGATCGAGCACGTACACGCGGCTGGCATTGGTCACCGCGTACAACACGCCGTTCACCGGGTTGAAGTCGATGCCGACGATCTGCTCGCCACCCTGCAACCCCGTGACCGCGACGTCGGTGTCGAACGCCGCCGGCGAGAACGGCTTGAAGCTCACGAGCCGGTTGTCGCTCGTCAACGCGTACACGGTCGCAACCGGCACGCGTGCGTATGCCAGGCCGCGCACACGCTCGCCGCCGCCGATGGTCTCGATGCGGGTGGCCGCGCCGGTCGACAGGTTGATGTCGAACAAGTCCGTCGTCGTGCCGCCGGCGAGGGTGAGCGCCGCGAGACCGTGGTTGGTGGTGCCGTAGATGTCGAAGCCGCTCACCGCCTGCACGTCACCGATCCCGAGCGGGCCGACGACCTGCACGTCGCCGTTGATGGCATTGCCCGACGTGCGTCCCATCACCTGCAGGCCGTCCGTGAGGGCGTCGATCATGAAGTAGGTGGACGTGAACGTTGAGACGAAGTTGTTGCTGTACGCGGCCGCTCCGGTCACGGAGCCCGGCGGGTTCGGCGGCGTGTCCGTCGTGACCACGCCGTCATCGGGCCGCACGCGGAAATTCATGCCGGCGTCGCTAACTACCCTCGCGAGGTCGTTGCCGGGGTTGAAGTCGAAGCCGAACTCCGTCCCGACCAGGCCCGTGTAGGGAGCAGTGACGTCGCCGAGCGCCGCCACGAGCATCGAGCGCAGCGTGAGCGCGCCGCTCGCGGCGTCGACGGAGTACATCATCCCGCTGCTACCGAGCGCGTACAGCGCACCGTCGACGGGCCGCACGTCGATGCCGAGGATGTTCTCGCCGGACTGCTGCCCGGTGAGCGGCACGTTGGTGCAGAGCTTCTGCGGCAACGCCCGGTTGAACGAGACCAGCCGGTTGCCCTCGGACAGCGCGAGCAGCTCTCCGGGCGATTGCGCCGGCGCGGTGGCGGGCGGCGCGATCGCCGTGTCGTGCACCAGCTCATCCGTGTCGAGCAGCGTCACCGCGCCGAGACTGGCGGCGAATCCCGTATCCAGATTGATCTGGTACGACGTCGGGACGCCGCCGACGACGAGCACGGCGTAGGCGGAGTTCGTGCCGTCCGCCGCGGTCGCGATCTCGAGATCGCCCGCGGCGCTGGCATCGACGCCCAGCGGTCCGATCACCATCGCGGCGCCGCCGTTCGGATCATCGGTGGAAAGGAGCTGATCGGTGGCGGTGTCGATGTAGTACAGCCGCGTGCGGCAGGCGCCCGCGAATGCGTTGTCGTAGGCGGCGCCGCTGATCCCGGTGGTGGCCAGCGGCGTATCCGTGATCGTGCCTCCGCTGTCGACATCGATGCGCAGGTTCTGGCCGGTGTCGCTGACCACGCGCAGCCGGTCGGTCGCCTGGTTGAAATCGACGCCGAATTCCGTGCCGTCGAGCGCGCTGAACGGGTCCGTGTCATCAGAGGCGGCGGCGGCGAGCGTCGAGCTCAGCGTCGCGGCGCCGGTGGCCGCGTCGATACTGTAGACGCGTCCCGTGCTGCCGAGCGCATAGAGCTGACCCGGCGTGGCACCGCCGGCGCGCACGTCGAGACCGAGCACCGTCTCGCCGCTCTGCAATCCGCTGATGGCGATCGCGGTATCGAGCGCGGGATTCGCGCGGTCGAACGTCACCAGGCGGCCCGAGCTCGTCAGGGCATAGGTGTCTCCTGACGTGACGCCAGAACCGGGAGGGGGCACGACACCTGACGGAGGAGGCGGCGACGGCGGTGGGGGCGAGGGCGGCGGAGGCGAGGGCGGCGGCGGTGACGGAGCCGGGGGCGCCGGCGCCGGCGGGGGGGATGACGGAGGGGGCTGCACGGGCGTAGGCGGAGTCGGCGAATCGCTGCCTCCACCACCGCAGGCCGACAACGCGGCGATGAGCGCAGAGGCCGCCAGCAGGCGGCCGGAAATTGGTGTGTTCATGACGTCCCTTGGGCGATGCCGTGGTTGTGGTCCTTTGTTGTCAGCGTACGGCGGCGCGGGGTCGGAGAATTCCAGACGGCGGAATCGACCTGCGTGCGACAAGCCGGCGTTGCGCGGTCGGCGCACACCTACGGGAAAGTAGCTAGACGACGCCCGGCGTGTCCGGGTGGGCGCGGCTTCGTCAGAGTTTCATGCCGGTCCAGATGACGAGCTCGTTGGCGGCGTTCACCGTGTCAACGGGAAGGAATTCACGGTTTCGGCCCCCGGGTTTCCCTTCCCCGGGCCGCTCGTATATAGTCGCGCCCGCTTGTTCAGGGTCGCGCGGTCATCGCCCCCTAAAGCACGTTCGCAAGTTCGATTTGCAAACACATCCCTCGCTAATGACCGCTGCGCGGCCGATAACTTCGAAAGAAGAGGCCGACGCAAGGCGAGTCTCGTTTCTTTTTTCTACAAGGTTATTCAATGTCATTCGATTCTCTCGGGCTCAAGCCCGAGCTGCTGCGTGCCGTGGCCGAAAAGGGCTACACGGATCCCACTCCCATCCAGCGCGAGGCCATTCCCGCCGTGCTCGCCGGCCGCGACGTGCTCGCGGGCGCGCAGACCGGCACCGGCAAGACGGCCGGTTTCACGTTGCCGCTGCTGCAAAAGCTCGATGCGCGTGGCGCGCGCAACCCGCGCGCGCTCGTGCTCACGCCGACGCGCGAACTCGCCGCGCAGGTCGAGCAGAGCGTGCAGGACTACGGCAAATACGTGGACCTGCGCTCGCTCGTGATCTTCGGCGGCGTCTCCGAGAAACCGCAGATCGACAAGCTGCGCCATGGCTGCGACATCCTCGTCGCGACGCCGGGCCGGCTGCTCGATCTCGCCGAACAACGCGCGGTATCGCTCGCGGACGTGCAGATCTTCGTGCTCGATGAAGCCGATCGCATGCTCGACATGGGTTTCATCCACGACATCAAGCGCGTGCTCAAACTACTGCCCCAGCAGCGGCAGAACCTGATGTTCTCGGCCACCTACTCCGACGACATCCGCGACCTCGCGAACCGCTTCGTGAAGAACCCCGTCAGCGTGCAGGTCACGCCGCGCAATGCCACCGCCGACAAGGTCGAGCAGAGCGCGTACCGCGTCCCCAAGGAACACAAGCGCCACCTGCTCGCGCACCTCATCAAGGAAGGCAACTGGCACCAGGTGCTGGTGTTCACGCGCACCAAGCACGGCGCGAATCGCCTCACGCAGCAGCTCGAACGCGCGGGCGTGACTGCGATGGCGATCCACGGCAACAAGAGCCAGAACGCGCGTGTCCGCGCGCTCGAGGACTTCAAGGAGAACCGCATCACGGCGCTGGTGGCGACCGAAGTCGCGGCGCGCGGCCTCGACATCAAGGAGTTGCCGCACGTCGTGAACTACGAGCTGCCGAACGTTCCCGAGGACTACGTGCATCGCATCGGCCGAACCGCACGCGCGGGCTCGACGGGCGCCGCGGTCTCGCTGGTTTCGCCCGACGAGGTGTCGCTGCTCCGGGATATCGAAAAGTTGCTCAAGCGCGCGGTCGAGTTTGCGCCGACGCCGAAGTTCGAAATCACTGAGGGTACACATACGCCGCGCGCGGAAAGCCGCGAGTCGGGCGAGTATCAGCCTCATCAGGATCCGCGCCGCCGGCCGGAGCATCGCCGGCCGCGGCATGGCGGTGGTGGCGGTGGCCACGGTCACCAGGGCGGAGGCAGGCGCAGTGGTGGACGGGCCGAGGCCGGTCGCGCGAGCCACGACGCCTATCTGCCGGAAAACAACGAAGGCGCGCGCGCCGAGTCACCTGCGAATCCGCATCAGCAGCAACGCAGCGGAAACCGCCACGGAAATAGTCACGGAAATGGCCAGGGAAATCGCCATGGGCATCCGCGTCGCGACGGCCAGCAGCAGGGCCAGTCGCGTGGCGGCCAGAGCGAATCCCGCGGCGGGCAGCCGCAGGGCCGCTCACGCGATCAACAGCCGCGCCGTGATGGCGCAGGCGGCGGTCAACGCGGCCGGCGCGACGCGAACCGCGGCTTCGCCCGCGGTGCGCGCTCGGGCGGACGCGGCGCCGGTGGCCAGGGTGGCGGTGGCGCCCAGGGGTCGACCGGCGGCTTCTCGCGGATCAAGTAGCCAACTAACTACAGGCGCGCGAAACCCGCGCGGCGCCGGATGGCGTCGCGCGGGTGCCGAACGGAAGCGACTCAGGGCCGCGGGGATTCCGTGTCGGCGGGAGGCGCCTCGGACAGATCGCGCGGCGCCTCGGGAGAGCTGTACGGTTGCTGGCCCGAGTCCATCGTCTTGTGGGCCTTCGAATACTCGGTCATATCCAGGTAGCCGTCGCCATTCGCGTCGGCGCTCGCGAACACGATGGTCGTATCCGCGGCAGCCTCGGACTTCGAGATCTTGCCGTCGCGATTCGTATCGAGTGTGTCGAACTTCGCACCGTGCTTCGTCTTGTCCATCTTGTCCGGACCCTCACCCGCGAAGGCGGAACCGGCCATCGGCACCAGCGCGGCGACAGCGACCGCGATCATCGATTTGGAAACTCTCATGTCTGACTCCTTAGGATCTGCACTAGGGGTGCCCGGTCCCGCGGTTACGGAACTCGAGGGCGGAGTCGATAGAAGCAAATCACGTGCCAGGCTGTTTTCGCCGTTCGCGGGGCCTGTCTGGGCCAGTAAGGTCGGTGTCACACGACAATCGGCCGCCCTGGCGGCGCAGTTCGGCGACAGCGCATAACGACCTAACTACATTCAAGCACTTGGCGGTCGCGGATCGCGGACGTCGGACGACCCGACGCCGCAATGCAACTTTGGACCTATTGACCGGCGCCGGGCGCGGCGTGCGCGCGGTGGTCAACGCTTGCGGCTGATCTCGATGCCGTTGCCGACCTCGACGAGCACCGAGTCCATGTCGCCCGCGGCGCGCACCCGCGCGCGGTAGGCCTCGGCCTGCGGCCGGACGCTCTCCGGCAGCAGCATGTTGTCGGCCACGATCATGCCGCCGGGCGCGAGCTTGGGATGGACCAGCTCGAAGCAGGGCAGGTAGAGATCCTTCCAGACGTCGAGCAGCACGAAATCGAACGGTCCCGAAAGCGTCTTCAGCGTTTCGAGACAGTCGCCCGCATGGAACTCGACGCGCGTGGACAGGCCGGCGCGGGTCAGCGCCTGGCGGGCGTGCTCGATCTTGAAATCGCGCAACTCGAGCGACAGCACCTTTCCGCCGGTGGCACGCGCCGCGGCCGCCAGCCATACGGTGGAGTAGCCGTAGGAGGTGCCGAGCTCGAGGATGCGGCGGGATTGCGCGCCGGAGGCGAGTAGATATAGGAGGACGCCGGCCTCGCGGCCCACCGACAGCAGCAGCTCGTCGAGGTTCGTGCCCGGGCCGATGGTGCGGCGTTGTTCTTCTTCGGCGCGCCGTTCGAATTCGACGAGTACGCGCTCGATGACGGGATCGACTAACTGTGGCATCCGGTGATTCTCCCCGAGGAATATGCTGCACGGTCGCCCGGTTGTTTGCGAGTCCCGCGGCGAGCCCGGGCGCCGCTCAGGGATTGTAGGAATAAACCCGCACCTTGCTAGTCCCTGCCTGGTCCGGAAACGTCCTTCCGGGATGTCCTCTGCCGTCGCCCCGGAAAAAATGACGCCCGGCGCCCCCTTGGCGAAATCCGGCGCCGGCTTTTGTTACATTGCACCGCCCTTCGCCGGGGGCCGGCGACCGGGTTACGGGGCCCGCCCGTCGGCGTCACCTGGAGGAATCGACACATGCGCAAACACGTCGTTGGAGTAGTTAGTCTGGCGGTCGCCTGCTGGGGCGCCGCCGCCGTCGCGGCCGAAGGCCCGGGCCTCGAGCTGCCCGACGGATTCACCGCGATCGTCGTGCAGGAGGGTCAGGGCACCGCCCGCCACATCGCCGTCCGCGCGAATGGCGACATCTATGTCGCGGGCCGCGGCGGGCTCCTCGCGATGCGCGACACGAACGGCGATTTCAAGACCGACGTCGTCACGCCGTTCGGTGACGTGAAGGGCACCGGCATACAGATCCACGGGAATCACCTGTACGTCTCCGATGACGTCGGCGTGTACCGTTACCGCCTCGATGCGAAGGAACTCGCGCCGCAGGGACCGCGCGAAACCGTGGTCGCCGGGTTCCCGCGCGAGCGGCAGCACGCGGACAAGACCTTCGCCCTCGACAAGAAGGGTACGCTGTACGTGAACGTCGGCGCGCCCTCGAATTCCTGCCAGGAAAAGGATCGGCAGGAAGGCTCGCCGGGCATGAATCCCTGCCCGATCCTCGAGAAATACGGCGGCGTGTGGGTCTTCGACGGCAACAAGCTCGACCAGACACCGTCCAATGGCCGGCGCTTCGCCACCGGCATCCGCAACGCGGTGGCGCTCGAGTGGAATCCCGCGACGAACGCCTTGTATTCGGTGATCCACGGCCGCGACTCGCTCGACACGCTGTTCCCCGCGCTCTACAGCGCCGAGGACAACGCCACCCGCCAGGCCGAGGAATTCCACAGGATCGAAGATGGCGGAGATTACGGCTGGCCCTACACATTCTGGGACAACAAGCTGGGTCACCGTGTCGTCGCGCCCGAATACGGCGGTGACGGCAAGAAGGCGCCCGAAGCCGGCAAATATCCGGATCCGCTGGTCGCATTCCCGGCGCACTGGGCGCCCAACGACCTGGTGTTCTACTCGGGCAAGAACTTCCCGGCGAAATACCAGGGCGGCGCGATCATTGCGTTTCACGGGAGCTGGAACCGCGCGCCGGAGCCGCAGGCCGGATACAAGGTCGTGTTCCAGCCGATGAAGGACGGCAAGCCGAGCGGCGCCTACGAGGTGCTCGCGAACGGTTTCGCGGGCGAGATCGCGGACAACAATCCGCGCAACGCGCGATACCGGCCGGTGGGCCTGGCCATCGCGCCGGATGGCGCGTTGTACGTGGCCGACTCGCAGAAGGGGCGCGTCTGGCGGATCTCGTACGGCAAGAAATGAACGGGAGCCGCAGGCTGACGCGCGCGTTGCGGCTGCTGCCGCCGGTGCTGCTGCTCGGAATCGGCATGGCGCGCGCGGATGCTGAAACTCCGTCCGCCGCGGCGGACACGCCACCGCCCAGCCAACGGCTCTACGCCCGCCATTGCCTCTCGTGTCACCAGGCCGATGGCGGCGGTGTTCCCAACATGCAGCCCGCGATCGTCGGGGGCACCTGGGTCACGGGCGACGCCCGGGCGCTGGCCTTGTTCGTCATGACGGGCGGCTTCGATTCCGCGGAACGCAAGGACAGCGACAATTCCAACGTGATGCCGGCGTTCGGCCAGCTCTCCGACGAGGACCTCGCGGCCATCCTGACCTACATCCGCGAGAAGTTCGGCAAGGGCGCTTCCGCGGTCACCGCCGCGCAGGTCGCGGAGGCGCGCACCAGCATCCCGGCGCCGGCCGGGCCATAGCGGGGTAGTTAGCTGCCGGCTACTTCAGCCGGTAGAGATGCACGTAGCGGTCGGTCTTTCCCTTGACCGCCGGGTCGAACACCATCTTGTCGAGCGCATCGTCCGGGTTGCGCAGCCCGTCGTACGATTTCTCGAATACGAAGCCGGCCGCGGTCAGGCTCTGGCGCGCCCACTGTTCGTTCAGCCGGTGCAGCTTGCCGGCGGCTTCCCGGCCGGTGCCGGCGGCCGCGTTGTGGTCCACGATCAGCAGCTTGCCGCCGGGCTTGAGCATGCGCTTCAGCGAATCGAGAAAACCCGCGACGTTGATCTCCGGCCAGCCTTCCTTCTCGTCGATCCAGTAGACGTCGTGATACGCCATGACGATCACGGCGAGATCGACGCTCTTCGCGGGCAGGTTCATGTAGCTCGCTTCGACCAGCCGACGCTCGACGTTCGGCAGCCTGCCTTCGGTGAAACGCGCCTTGATGCCGTCCTTCGAGAAGGACGCGTAGGGGACATTGTTCACCGCGTAGACCTTGCCGCCGGGGCCGACGACACCGGCTAACAACTCCGTGTAATAGCCGCCCGCGGAGAAGATATCGGCGACGACCATCCCGGGTTTGACGCCGGCGAAGGCCAGCACTTCGGCGGGCTTGTCGCGCGCGTCGCGCTCGCGGTCGGCCGCGGTGCGCGCGGGATCCGCGATCGCCTTGTCGATCGGCGTGACATCGGCCGCGAGCGCGGGCACGGCGATGAGCAGCAGGGTGCAGACAATGGATGCTTTCATGGGATTCTCCTCGGCGCATTGTGCGCGGCCGAACCCGCGCTGGAATTGCTTTCGGCGTGCCGGACACTCCTCCTGGCGAGGACTCCGGCGCATTGTAGTCGGCGTATGCTTGCCGCGATGCACAGCGATTTTCCGGGCGCGCGCCGCGCGCTTTCGCCACATCCGGCCTGCGACAGGAGTCCGGTCGTCGATTTCTCGGTGCAGGTCCGGCGCGCATCGCCGGCCAGGCTCGCGTTCGATTTCCGGTTGCGCGCCGAACCGGACTCGCTCGAAGTGCCGCGGCCGCGCACGCCCGTGCGCGCGGACGGCCTATGGCGTCACACCTGTTTCGAGGTCTTCGTGAGCCGCGGCGAACACGAATACCGCGAGTACAACTTCGCGCCCTCCGGAGCCTGGGCTGCCTACCGGTTCACGAACTACCGCGCCGGCATGGCCGAGCTCGATGAAGCGCCAGCGGAAGCTCGCTGGCGTGTGGACGCGGACTCGCTCGGGTTGGACGTCGTCGTCGAATCCGGCTGGTTCGCCGGGGATACCCCGGGAGGCGGCATCCTGCGGGTCGGTTGCAGCTCGGTCATCGAGAGCCGAACCGGCGCGCTGTCATATTGGGCGCTGCGCCACCCGTCGGATAAACCCGACTTCCACGACGCCGCGGCATTTGTCGTCGAACTGCGATGACCCGCGCGCGCGTCAGTTAAGCTACGCGCGTGGTTCAATTCGGCATCGATCGCCTGTTAGGCGACATCAAACTGTTGCGCGAGCTCGAGGGACGCCGTGTCGCGCTGCTCGCGCATCCCGCGTCCATGACGGCGGAGTTCGAACACTCGCTCGACGCATTGCGCGCCGTTCGCGGGCTCGAGATCACCGCGGCGTTCGGCCCGCAGCACGGGCTGCGCGGCGACAAGCAGGACAACATGGTCGAGTCGCCGGACTTTCGCGACCCGGTACATGCCATTCCCGTGTTCAGCCTGTATGGCGACGTGCGCCGCCCCACCGAGGAGATGCTCGGGCACTTCGACGTGCTGCTCGTCGATCTGCAGGACCTGGGCTGCCGCATCTACACGTTCATCACCACACTCTTATATGTGCTCGAGGCGGCCGCGAAGCACGGCAAGACCGTGTGGGTGCTGGACCGTCCGAATCCGGCCGGGCGGCCGGTCGAAGGATTGAAGCTGCGTGCGGGCTGGGAAAGCTTCGTCGGCGCCGGCCCTCTGCCGATGCGCCATGGCCTCACCCTGGGCGAGCTCGGCATGTGGTTCGTGAGTCATTTCAAGCTTGCGGTCGACTACCGCGTGATTCCGATGCGCGGCTGGAAACCCGACGAAGCGCCGGGCTTCGGCTGGCCGATCGGCGAGCGGCCGTGGGTGAATCCGAGCCCGAACGCCGCGAACCTTTCGATGGCGCGCGCGTACGCCGGCACCGTGATGCTCGAAGGGACAACCTTGTCTGAGGGCCGGGGCACGACCCGCCCGCTCGAACTACTGGGCGCGCCGGGGCTCGATCCCCGTTCGCTGCTCACCGCGATGCAGCGCATCGTGCCCGCGTGGATCGAGGGATGCCGCCTGCGGCCTTGCTGGTTCGAGCCGACCTTCCACAAATACTCGGGCAAGTTGTGCGCGGGCTTCCAGATCCACGTCGATGACGGCGCCTATCAACACGGCGAGTTCCGCCCGTGGCGGCTGCTGGCAGGCACGTTCAAGTGCATCCGCCGGCTGCGCGGTGAATACCAGCTGTGGCGCGATTTTCCCTACGAGTACGAACACACCCGTCTCGCGATCGACCTCATCAATGGCAGCTCGTTGCTGCGCGAATGGGTCGATGATCCGGCGGCGGTGCCGGCCGATCTCGACGCGCTCGCCCGTCGCGACGAACGCGAGTGGGAAGAAGAGCGCGCCGATCTGATTCTCTACCGCTAGCGGGAGAGGCTTCGGGTCATCGACCCGAAGCCCCGCGTCTTCCGCTCGCGAAGTTCAACCGAAGTTCCGCGTTGCCTTCACGTGCAGCACCGTCAAGGGCTGCGCGTTCACCTGGCGCACGGCGCTCTCGAGCGATTTCTCGAAGCATTTCTGCGCCACGATCTGGCGCTGCAGCGAATCGCCCGCGTAGCCATCGCAGACACTGCGGGCGGCGCGCTTGAGTTTCAGGTACAGATTGGCGGCGCCTTCTTCCGTCGTGACCTCGTTGCTCGAATACGAAATCGAAACGCTCGGCGCAACCTGGACGGCCTGGTTCTGCGCGTGGGCATTCGAAGCGAGGGCGAGCAGCGCCGTCATCGCGATGGCGGCCGCGCCGCAAGTGACGCGTTCGGAAACGCGGCGAGAAACGTAAGCATTCTGAGTCATGGCTGATCCTCCGGTTAAAGCAGCGGAAAACAAGCCGACGACAGCTCCGACCCATCGCTTGCCGGCGTGAGGGGCGAGTCAAATACGTGTCAATCGGTACGCTGTCATAGACGCGCAGGCCCGCGAAACGGTTGCAAGCAGATGAGGAAATCGCGACGAGACGTTTCGTCCCGTCGCCGAGTCGAGAAAGTGATGGGATCTCGATGAAGTGTCCGCGGCGGACAGATGGGGCGGAGAAGAAACTCAGCCCCTTAGTAGTGAGTTAATCGGACGATTCGGCGCCCGCGGCCACGTAGGCGAGATCGCTCATGTTCACCTTGTTCAAGTCGAATTTCTTCGCGGCAGACAGCATGCGCAGCAGGGCCTGCGCGATGGGCATTGCGGGCTTCTTGTCGCCGGCCTTCATCTTGTGGAAACGCACCGGGTTTATGCGCGCCACCACGTAGCTGCGCAGATAGGGCGACTTCATTCCGCGCGCCTGCAGTTGCTCGACGATGCGTTTCACTTCGGCGTCTATCTCCTGCAGACGCGCCGCGTAGGCCGTGCGCTCGCGTAATGCCGCGGGCAGTGGTTTGGTCGTGAGCCTGTCTACCTTCTTGAGCATGGGGCTGTACGCGCCGCCGCCGAAGCGCAGGTTGTCTTCGTATACCAGGCCCAGTGTCAGCAGCTCCGCCGCCTCGAACTCCGCGGCCAGGGACGCCTCGGTGCGGGTGGGTTCGCGCTTGGCGAGATTGCGCGCCATGCGCACGACTTCGAGCGACTTGTCCTTGAGGTTGTGAGCCTTCTCGGTGTTCAGCGCGAGGATGCGATAGGACAAGGTTTCGTCGGGCGAGATCAGCACCGTGATCTGCTTGAGAGCCAGCACCTTCGCGGCGGCCAGGCGGTGGCGGCCGTTCGGTGTCCAGAATCGTCCATCCTCGCCGCGCACGACGATGAGCGGATCGAGGAACGCGGCGGTCGCCTCGATGGCGCCGGCAAGACGCTTGGCATGCGTCGGCGAGAGATCGCGCTGGAATGGCGTCGGCTGCACCGCCGAGAACGGCAGCGACGCCAGCAACAGCGGCCGGCCGCCGAGCGGCTCGCGATAGGCGCCGAGCGGCGCGCCACCGGCCTTGCTCACCAGTTCGACGACGGCGGCGATGTCGGCGTGATCGATGGGCAGCGCGACTTCGGTGGCGGCGAGTCCGCGTTTCACGGCGCTCGGCGCGAGCTTCACCGCGCGCTTGCCGCTCTTCCTAGCCCGCTGCGTCCTGGGGGATGCCTTTTTCTTGACGGCCATGCGATTCCTTCTCTGCCTCGTTGCCGAGGATGATGCGCGCGCCGCGCGCGTACGTGAAATAGGCCCAGGCCCAATTGATGAGCACGATCAGGCGGCTGCGAAAGCCGATGAGAAAAAATATGTGCAGCACCAGCCAGAACCACCACGCGAAGATTCCCGAGAACCGCAGCGTTGGCAATTGCGCGACCGCCGAATGACGGCCGATGGTGGCGAGCGCGCCGAAGTCCCGGTAGCGGAACGGACGTGTCGGCTGTCCCGAAATGAGGGCGCGGATATTGCGCGCGGTGTGCGCGCCCATCTGCTTGGCGGCGGGTGCGACGCCGGGCACGGGCTTGCCGTCCACCGCGATGTTCGCGAGATCGCCCGCGACGAACACTTCCGGATGCCCGGGCAGGCTGAGATCGGGTTGCACCTTCACGCGTCCCGCGCGGTCGATCGCGCCGGCCGCGGCGAGTTGTTTGCCGAGCGGCGATGCGGCCACGCCCGCGGCCCACAGGATCGTGCGCGCGGCGACCCGTTGATTGCCGAATACCAGGTAGTCAGGCCCGATCTCGGAGACCGCGGCGCCGGTGTGCACCTCGACTCCCAGTTTCTCGAGCTGCCGGCGCGCTTTCGCCGAGAGATCCTCGGTGAACGCGCTGAGCACACGCGGGCCGGCCTCGATGAGCAGTACGCGCGCCTTGCGCGTGTCGATCCTGCGGAAATCGTTCTTGAGCGTGTGGCGCGCGATTTCCGCGAGCGTGCCGGCGAGCTCGACACCGGTCGGGCCGCCGCCGATGACGGCGAACGTCAGGCAGGAATCGCAGCGCGCGTCATCGCTGGCGGACTCGGCCTGCTCGAATGCGGAAAGCACTCGCGCGCGGATCGCGAACGCATCGTCGAGGTCCTTGAGGCCGGGCGCGTGCGGCTCCCATTCGTCGTGACCGAAGTACGCGTGCGTGGCTCCGCTCGCGACCAGCAGATAGTCGTACGGAATCGTGCGCTCGCCCACCGAGACCGCGCGCGCCGCGGTGTCGATGCGCGTGACCTCGCCCATCAGCACGGTGACGTTGCGCTGCGCGCGCAGGATGTGGCGCAGCGGCGCGGCGATCGACGGCGCCGCGAGGCCCGCGGTGGCCACCTGGTATAGAAGCGGCTGGAACAGGTGATGATTCCTGCGGTCGATCAGCGTGATCGATACGGGTGCCTTGCGCAGCGCGCGCACCGCCCAGAGGCCCGCGAATCCACCGCCCACGACCACGACTCTCTTCACGTCCGGCATATGTGGAAAAGTTATCCGAAACGCGTTCGCCGCGCCGCGCTAAAATGGTCTTTCAGCTTCGAGTCGACGGTCATGACGGAAATCACGCAGCAGGATCTCATCGATAGCGTCAGCGACGCTCTCCAGTACATCTCGTATTTCCACCCGCCGGACTACATCCGCGCGCTCGGCAAGGCATACGAGCTCGAGCAGTCTCCCGCGGCGCGTGACGCGATCGCGCAGATACTGACCAATTCGCGCATGTGCGCCGAAGGGCGCCGCCCGATCTGCCAGGACACGGGCATCGTCACGGTGTTCGCCAAGGTCGGCATGAACGTGCGCTGGAACGCCTCGATGAGCTTCGAGGACATGATCAACGAAGGCGTGCGCCGGGCCTACCTGCATCCGGACAACAAGCTGCGCGCCTCGATCGTGTCCGATCCGAACTTCTCGCGCAGGAACACGAAGGACAACACACCCGCCGTCATCCACACGCAGCTGGTGCCGGGCGACGAGCTGGAGATCACCGTGGCCGCGAAAGGCGGCGGCTCGGAAAACAAATCGAAATTCGTGATGCTGAACCCGTCGGACTCGCTGGTCGACTGGGTATTGAAGACCGTGCCCCTCATGGGCGCGGGCTGGTGTCCGCCGGGCATGCTCGGTATCGGCATCGGCGGCTCGGCCGAGAAGGCCATGCTACTCGCGAAGGAAGCGCTCATGGAGCCCATCGACATGGCGGAGCTCAAGGCGCGCGGACCGCAGTCGAAGACCGAGGAACTGCGCATCGAGTTGTACGAGAAGGTGAACGCGCTCGGCATCGGCGCGCAGGGCCTGGGTGGTCTATCTACCGTGCTCGACGTGAAGATCTTCGAGTACCCGACCCACGCGGCCTCGAAGCCGGTCGCGATGATCCCGAACTGCGCGGCCACGCGGCACGTGCACTTCACACTCGACGGCAGCGGGCCCGCGAAGCTCGCGGCGCCGAAGCTTTCCGACTGGCCGAAGATCGACTGGGCGCCGGCGCCCGGCGCGCGCCGCGTGAACCTCGACGCGCTCACGCCCGCGGAAGTCGCGAGCTGGAAGCCGGGCGAGTCGCTGCTGCTCAACGGCAGGATGCTCACGGGACGCGACGCGGCCCACAAACGTATCGCCGATCTGTTCGCGAAGGGCGAGGCGTTGCCGCCCGGGGTCGACTTCCGCAATCGCGTCATCTATTACGTCGGCCCGGTCGACCCGGTGCGCGGTGAAGTCGTGGGGCCCGCCGGTCCGACTACCGCGACGCGCATGGACAAGTTCACGGAGATGATGCTCGAGAAGACGGGTCTCATCGCGATGGTGGGCAAGGCCGAGCGCGGGCCGGCCGGCATCGATGCGATCCGCAAGCATCGCGCCGCCTACCTGATGGCGGTGGGCGGCGCCGCCTATCTCGTGTCGAAGGCGATCAAGGCATCGCACGTCGTTGCCTTCGAGGATCTCGGCATGGAGGCGATCTACGAATTCACGGTCGAGGACATGCCGGTGACCGTGGCGGTGGACGCGACCGGGACGTCAGTCCACCAGACCGGTCCCGCCGAATGGAGCCGGAAGATCGCGCTGATCAGGGCCTAACTACCTTCGGGCAGGCCGTGAGAGGCGCCGCTGGGGAACCAGCAGCACACGACGGTGCCGCGGCCGCGGGTGCTCTCGATGCGCACGGAGCCGGCCATCATCTGCGCGCGGTAATGCATGATCCGCAGGCCGAGTCCCTTGGAGTGGTGGAGCACGGGATCGAAGCCGACGCCGTTGTCTTCGATCCGCAGCATGCCGCGGTCGCCGTCCCAGCTCAGCCGGATGTGCACCTGGCCGGCATTGCCATGCTGCGCCGCATTCGTGACCGCCTCCTGTGCGATGCGATACAGGTGCAAGGCGTTCGCGCATTCGAGCCCGCGGTCGAGCGTGGCATCCGCCTCGCAGCGAACGTCGATGTGAAACATGGTGGACAGCCGTCGCGCCAGCTCCTCCAGCGCGAGCGCCAGGCCGCCGCGATCGAACGTCACCGGTGACAATCCGCGCGCGAGCGCGCGCGTCGTGAATATCGCGTCATTCACCAGCAGCGCCACTTCTTCGATCGCGTGCGACAGCCCGGGTGCGTCGCGTTCGGCGCGGCTCTCAAGGCCGCGCAGCAACAGCGCGATACCGGTGAGCTCCTGGCCAAGACCGTCGTGCAGGTCGCTGCCGATGCGTTGCTGTTCGCGATTGCTGACCTCCAGCACCTCGCGCTCGAGCTGCCGGCGCGCGGTGGCGTCCTGCAGCATGGTCAGGCAGAAGCGTTCGCCACGCAGCACCAGCGGCGTGGTCGCGGACTCCACGAACACGGGTCCATTCCCGCGCCGGGAGCCGTGCACGGTGACCTCGCTCACGAGCGGCGCGCCGGAGCGCGCGGCCGCCTCGGCGGTGGACTCGGCGAGGCCTCGATCGAGTGGTGGATCGCATGGCAGCTGATCGAGCCGCTTGCCGATCAATTCTCCCGCCGCAACGCCGAACATGCGATCGAATGCCGGGTTGGTCATACGGATGACGCCCTCGCCATCCGTGAGCACGACGCCTTCGCGCATGACCTCGACGGCGAGCGCCTGGCTGCGCAAGACCTCTTCGTTCGCCCTGCGGTCCGTGATGTCGTGCACCACCCCGATGAAGCGGCTGATCGAACCGTCGGGCGCGACGATCGGCTGGTTGGCCATGTGCACCCAGCGAACCGCGCCGCGCAGTGTCTTCAAGGCCATGACCGTTTCCGTCGCCTCGCCCCTGCGCAGACGCAGCCGGCGCTGGATGGCATTCGCGTGATCGGAGGGAAGCATCGCCTGCCGCCATCCCAGCCGGTTCACCTCCGCGAAACTGCCGCCGAAAAAATTCTCCCAGCCGGGACTCGCCCAGATGATCTCCGCCTCGCCGTTCGCATCGACGGTGGCTTCATAGACGAAACCCGACGTGAGCTCGGCGACCGTGCGATAGCGGAACTCGCTTTCCCGCAATGCATCGGCCGCGTGTTTGCGCTCGGTGATGTCGACCGCGACGCCGACCAGGCGCGAGAACTTCCCCGTCGCGGGGTCGGCGATCGGCCGGTTCTTCACTTCTATCCAGCGCAGCACGCCATCGACGCGGCGGATCTGCACCACGAAACGGATCGTTTCGCCCGCCAGGTAGCGCTTCACGCGCGCTTCGCTGTCGGCCTGCCAACCTTCGGCGACGTGAAAGCTCTGCCAGCCTCTGCGGCGGAACTCCTCTTCATTGCAGCCATACACGCGTTCGGCGCCGAGGATCCATTCGAGCGCGTAGATGCCGTCGGCGTTCAGGAAATATTCGTGCACCGCACCTTCGGACAGATCGGCGACCGTGCGGTAACGCGCATGATTCAGCAGCAGCGTGCGCTCGTTCGCTTTGCGCCGGTTGATGTCGCGCGAGTGCGCGATGATTCCGAGCACCGCGGGATTCGCGAGTGCATTCACCGCGACGCTCTCGAGCCAGCACCAGCTACCGTCGCGATGGCGAAAGCGGAATTCGAACCGATTCAGCTCGGGCCGCGCTTCGTTCGTTTCGACGATGTGCCTGAAATGCTGGCGCATCCGCGGTGCATCATCAGGATGGAGGAAATCGAAAGCGTTCTTGCCTAACAACTCGCGCGACGCGTAGCCGAGGTGCCGCACGACCGCCTCGTTCACGTACGTGAAGCTGCCGGCGGCGTCCTGCACGGTGATGATCTCGAGCGCGTGCTCGGTGAGCGCGCGCAGTCGCGCATCCGACTCGTCTGCGAGCGGAGACATGACGCGTGAATTGGCGGGAGTTTGCGCGACCATGATTTCTTCCTGCGATTTTATCGACGCGCCGTGCACGAAAACGCGCGACGCGCACGTATCTCACCCCTTAATGACGCGACAAAGTTAGTTGTCATGTCGTGGTCGGTATGCCACAGGTGGCCACTCGGTCCGTCGCAACCTTGCTTATGCGAAATAATCCCGTGTAAAAACAATGAGTTGACAGCACGTTTATATGTCCACCGGTGTTTCTCCGGTGTTGTGTTCATCACGACCCGTGCTAGTCTCGGCGCATTGCAGGAGTTGAAGCGTTTCATGGGCGCTCACGATCTGTCCCTTTGGTTCGGGGACACTCGGCCATTTCCATGGCGGTCGCGGCGTTCCCGAATTCAACGCACTCCCTCTTGTAACCCGGTGCGCGTGGCGCATTGGGAACACAACATTTGGGGATAGAACAATGAAGCTGAAATCAGGGTTTCCTAGTAATCAAAGCGTGAGCGCCGCGGTGCGTCGTGCGCTGCTGGCCGCGGCCGTCGCGGCGGCAGGCATGCCGGCCGGCGTTGCCTTCGCCCAGGAGCAACAGGAAAACACCACCCAGCCGATGGAAGAAGTCGTCGTCACCGGCTCGATCCTCCGGCGCACCGACGCGGAGACTCCGTCGCCCGTCACGATCATCAGCGCTGAAACGCTGGAAGAGCGCGGAATCAACACGGTTGCCGAAGCCGTGCAGCGTCTGTCGGCCAACAACGCCGGCACGATCCAGCAGGGTTGGAACACAGGCTTCAACTTCGCGTCCGGCGCCAACGCGCCTGCGCTGCGCGGTCTGACCGTGCAGGCGACGCTGTCCGTCGCCGACGGCCTGCGCATGGCTCCGTATCCGCTCGCGGACGACGGCCATCGCAACTTCGTCGACCTCAACACGATCCCGAACGCCATCGTCGAGCGCATCGAAGTGCTGCGCGACGGCGCGTCCTCGACCTACGGTGCGGACGCGATCGCGGGCGTGATCAACGTCATCACGAAGAAGGAAATCCAGGGCCTGCACATCGGCGGCTCGTATGGCATGTCCGAGGCGGGCGGCGCGGACGAAAACCGCATCGACCTGACCTGGGGCCATGGCGACCTCGAGAGCGAGGGCTACAACTTCTACATCAGCGGCGAATACCAGAAGCAGGACAACCTCTGGGCGCGCGAGCGCGGTTATCCGTTCAACACGCAGGACTGGAGCCGCATGTGCGGTGATTCCGGCAGCTGTATGGCGAACCTGAACTGGAACGGCATCACTGCTGAAGACGGCTCGTTCAACGGCCTCATCTCGATCCCGGGTGTCGCGCTGGTTCGTCCGGCCACGGGCGCGGTCGACGGCACTGGCTCGGCGACCGGTACCGGTCGCTTCGAGTATCTGAACCCCGCTGCCGGCTGCCGCCAGTTCACGGCGATCAGCCAGAACGTGTCGGGCACCGCCCCGCTGAGCGTCTGCGAAGTGAACTTCCAGGGCGAATACATCATGTTGCAGCCGGAGATCAAGCGTCAGGGCTTGTCCACGCGCTTCACCACCAACCTGGGTGAAGGCGGCCAGCTGTACGCGATGGCGAACTTCTACAAGACGGACACGCACGCGTCGTTCACGCCGCTGGGCTTCAACGGTCTGCCGACCGTTCCGCGTCCGGCGACGATGATGAACTACAACGTGATCCAGCCGGTGTATGTCTGCTCGACGGGCGTCGGCACGCTCGACGGCCTGAACACGGGCTGTAATGCCACCAACGGCACGCTGAACCCGTACAACCCGTACGCCGGCGCCGGCAACCGCGCCCAGACGTTCTTCCGTTCGCCCAAGGGCCGCACGATCGACACCAGCTCGAAGGTCATTCGCGGCGTGGTGGGCATCGAAGGCACCATCGGTGGCGACAACGGCTGGCGCTACTCGGCCGACTTCACCGCATCGCAGAACGACCTGACCCGCAGCGAAGGCAACTACTACATCCCGCAACGCGTGATGGACGTTGTCGCCCGTGGCACGTTCAACTTTGCTGATCCGTTGGCGACCCCGCAGGAAGTCTGGGACTACATCTCGCCGATGAACAGCAAGGTTTCGACCTCCGAGCTGTGGCAGGTGCAGGCGACCGTCAGCAAGGCGTTCTTCGAACTGCCCGGCGGCGCGTTCCAGGCCGCGTTGGGTGTGTCGTACCGCGAAGAATCGCTGAACAACCCCAGCGGCAACCCGGCCAACGACTCGGCCCCGTACACGCGCTACTACGGCATCAACGCCGTCGGCGCGGCCGGTGAGCGCGACGTCAAGTCGGCGTTCTTCGAAGTCAGCGCCCCGGTCCTCGACCAGCTCGAGCTGCTCGCGTCCGGTCGCTACGACGAGTACTCCACGGGTCAGTCGAACTTCTCGCCGAAGGTGGGCTTCAAGGTCACCCCGATCGAGCAGATCGCTCTGCGCGGCACGTACTCGGAAGGCTTCCGCATCCCGTCCTTCAACGAAGCCTTCGGTCTGCCGACCACGGGCTACGTGACGTCGACGGTGAACTGCGCCGTGACGGGCGGATACTGCGCGGCGCACGGCAACAATGCCTACGCCACGGGCCCGTACAGCGTCGGTCTGACGAGCATCGGCAACCCCGAGCTCGATCCGGAAAAGTCGAAGGCCTTCACGGCCGGTCTCGTCCTCGAGCCGCTCAGCAACCTCAACTTCACGATCGACTACTGGAACATCGAAGTTGACGACCTGATCAAGGGCGTGACGGCGTCCGCTGCGCTGATCAACCAGTGGTACACCAACGGTGGTGACCCGGGCATCCCGGGTGTCGTGATGTTGCCGGGTAACCCGGACCCGGCGTTCCCGGGCGCGCTGCCGCAGCTCGGCTTCATCCAGGCTTCGTTCGCGAACCTCGAGAAGCAGAAGGCCAGCGGTATCGACATCGGTGCCAACCTGAGCCTGCCGATCGGCGACACGGTGACGTGGCGCAGCTCGCTCGACGCTTCGTACATGATGAAGTTCGAGCAGATCACGGAAGACGGCGACGTGCTCCGTTACGACGGCACGCTGAGCCCCTGCGACGTGACCTCCTGCTCGGGCACGCCCAAGTGGCGCGGCACCTGGCAGAACACGTTCGAGTTCGGCCCGGCGTCGGTCTCGCTGACGGCGTACTACACGAGCGGTTACGACACCGCCTCGATCGACTACGACGGCATCAAGGGCGACTGCTTGTTCAACGCCGAGAACCACATCTCGACCACGACGTACGTCGACGGCTCCGCGGTCAACTGCACGCAGCCCGCGCAGTGGAACGCCGACCTGACGGGTCGTTACACCTTCAACGACAAGTACACGGTCTTCGCCGAAGTGCTGAACTTCCTCGACATCGAGCCGGAGTTCGACCCGTCGGCGGCCTATGGCCTGTTCGGCTTCAACCCCGCCTGGGGTGGCCCGAACATGCTGGGCCGTTACTACCGCGTCGGCTTCAAGGTCGAGCTGTAATCGGACTGGCTAACTAACAAGCGAAAGAAGCAGAAGAATGGGGCGGCTCCGCGAGGAGCCGCCCTTTTTTTTCGTCCAGCGGGCGGGCTGACTAACGTTCGCGCCTGACGCGCGTCTCGATGCCCTCGATCGTGGTCAGCACGTATGAGCCGGCGCGCGAGTGGCGCAGCGTCACGTCGTCGCCGATGGCGACGGCCGCGGTCGGCCGGTTCTCGATCTGCGACCAGATCTGGCCATTGTCGAGCGTCACGATCCACCAGCCGTTGGTGCGCACCGATAGCCCCACCACCGTGGCGGGAACCACCTCGGTGTGCGGCACGGGACTCTCGCGCCGCATCTCCTCGCGGGTCCGGCCATGCAGGCCACCGTCCGGCATCTGCGCGAAAGTCGCGGTCGCGGCCCCGATCAGGAACAGCAGAAGGACTCTCATGCCCGGAGCATAGCGCCGCACCCTTCCTGCACGCGTACGTGAGCTGGCGGAATTCTCTGTCGGAGCCCGCCGAAATCCGCGGTTCCCCGCTGGCCGCGCGGGACGCATCATTCCCTCGCCGCAATGGCGGTGCGGGGAAAGCTCATGAAAAAACTGGCAGTCCTTTGGTCCTGCTGCGGCATTGCGATCGCACAGGCGCCGCCACACGAGAAGCTGCCCGCCGAATTGCGCGGCTGCGTGAGCATCTTGCGCAACACCGAAAGGCTTGCCTGCTTCGATCGGGGAATCGCCGCGATCCTGGGCGCCACCGGCGCCGCGCCCTCGACGGAGTCCAGCTTCGGCCTGGTAGCCAACTCGCCGCGCGCAGCCGCATCCCGTGACGAGGCCGGCGAGGAGCTGAGAGCGGTTCGAGGGAAGGTCACGGCGCTCAGAACCTCGAACGGTGACGAGATGATCACGCTCGACAATGGCCAGACCTGGCGCCAGCTCAGCGGCGGCACCCTGCTGCTCCAGGTCGGGGACGAGGTGGAGATAACCCGCGCCGCGCTGGGATCGTTCCAGATCAAGGTGCCGAGCGGCCGCACCGGCAAGGTCAAGCGTATTAGTTAGGCTGGAGTCCGAACCAGCAATTGAACGCGACGGTGATGCGTTCGCCGTCGCCTTCGAAGGGTTTGACGTCGTGCAGGACCCACGATGGGAACAGCACGAGCTGGCCCGGCTCCAGGCGCAGGATGCGGATGCCGCCCGCGAATGCCCCGGAAAACCGGGCATTGCCGGCATCCAGGTGCATGGAAGACTGCAGTACCGGGTTGACGAAACACAACGCGCCGCTGTCCTTGTGGTCGGCATCCGAACGGCCCGGATCGACGCAATACACCCCCGACCACGAAGCGTTGGGATGGTTGTGCAGGCCGAAGAAGCCGCCGCGGCGGGTGACGTGGAACCAGGCGTCGTTGTAGACCAGCAGCCGCGAGCGCATCGCGCCGTCGTAGCCGTTGAGCTCGCAGATCACGCGCAGCATCTCGCCGAAGCAGAATTCCTTGAGTTTCCGCACGGAGGGATCCTGCGGCTCGCGGAACAGATCGAAGCGGCTTTCGAAGGTGGCGGCATTGCGCTGCGTGATCGGCCGCGGATTCGCCTGCGCGTCGCCCTCCGCGGCGCGAGCGACGAACAGCGTCCGCAGTTCGCGATTGAGCGCCTCCGCGCCCGGCAGTCGCGCGAACGCGAAGGGGGTCGCGAAGAAGGGAACGACGTCCGCCATGACGCGAGGCTAACTTCCCGGAGGGAAAAAAAGAACGGCGGGCCTCGCGAACCCGCCGTTCTCGAGTCGCACGCTCAGAACTCGGCGTTGAGGGTCAGGAAGAGTTGCCGGCCGAGGGAGTCGTAGGCCTGCGGCCAGGTGTTGCCATTGCACGGACCGGTCGGGCAGGTGCTCGAACCGTTCAGCGGCGGGTCCTTGTCGAGCAGGTTGTTGGCGCCCACGCGCAGCGTGTATTTGTCCATGAATTGCACGGCCGCCGACAGATCGATCCAGCTGCGTGAGCCCAGCCGCGCGTCCGTGGGGAACGCACCCGTGGCGGTGCCGAGGAAGGCCAACGCCTCTTGGGAGTCCTCGAGATCGCGCTTCGCCTCGCCGTAGTAGCGCCAGGCGATGGTGATGTCGAAGCCGCTCCAGGGTGTGGTCCACGTCGCATCCAGCTTGTGGCGCCACTCGGCCACCGGCGCGCCATTCGGTGTGCCGGAGGTGCAGATGCCGCCGTACAGCCCGACGCAGTCATACGTGATTCCTTCCTGCGGCGTCACCTCGTACTTGTCCAGGTACGTGCCGATGAGGCCGAACCGCAGTCGACCGGCCTCCCCGATGTCGAAGCTGTAGCTCGCATCGAGGTCGTAACCCGCGGTCTTGATGCCGCCGATGTTCTGCAAGGTGTCGATGACGAAGCCGCTGGGTGTCTCGAACAACGAGCCCGCCGCGTCGCGTCGCACCTGGCCGCACAGATTCGCGGCGCCGGTGAGGGCGCACTGCAGCAGCGTGAAGTCCTGGTTGGGGTTCTGGATGGCGTCGTCGATCTCGATCGAATACCAGTCGAGATTGATGCGCAGTCCGGGCGCGAATTCCGGATGGAACTCGATGCCGAACGAAAGAGTGTCCGCCTCTTCAGGCAGCAGCTCCGGATTTCCGCCGATGAAGCCGTTGTACTGCGCGGCCGGGTTCGCTTCGATCGCGCCGTAAAGCGCTGGCGACAGTCCCGTGTTCGCGCATTGATCGACCGTCAGGATCGGTGTCGCACCCGCGCATGGGTCCACCGTGCCGTTGAGACCCACCTGCTGCGTGCCGAAGAGCTCATAGATGTTAGGCACACGTACGGCATGCTGAAAGCTGCCGCGCAGGCGCACGGCAGTCCCCGGCGACCACTCCAGGCCGAACTTGTAAGTATCCGTGGTGGTGTCCAGTCCACCCGAGTAGTCGGAATAGCGGTAGCCCGCCTCGGCCGACAGGCTGTTCAGGATGGGAACGCGGCCTTCGAGGAAGACCTCGTTCACCCGGTAGCTGCCCGACAGCGGCAGCGTTGCGCCGCCCTGGCCCGCGCCGTCTCCCGCGATGTAGTTGCCGTCCGGCTGGAATTCGCTCTCCACCTCGCGGTACTCCGCGCCGATGTTGACCATCACGCCTTCTTCGGCGGAGCCGAGCTTCCAGCCGTACTGACCGAGATCGCCGGTGAAGTTCGCCTGCACCACGCGCTCGGTCACTTCGCCGACCGCGACCAGCGGGATCTGCACGTAGTTGAGCGCCTCCGGGGTGACGGAATTCGCGGCCCAGATGTTGTAGGGCACGCAGTTCGGATCCGTTCCGTCGACGACCGACTGGCAGGTCGGCACGCCGGCCACGTCCACGACGTCGAGCGCGCGTCCGGACCGTGCGATGGAGAAGTCGTTCAGATAGGTGTCGGAGATGCGCGCGGTGCCCTGGAACAGCGACGTGTCGTATTGCCAGGCGTCGTTGATGGCGCCCTTTACGCCGATGCCCCCGCGATAGGTCTGGTGATTCAGATCCTGCTGGCGGCCGCCGCCTTCGATGTTGCGGCGATTGAAGCGGATGCGCGTGGTGTCGGTCGCCGCGAGGCCGAACTGGCCGCAGAACGCATCGAACTGCTCGGCCGTCCACAGCGGATTCGAGCAATGCACGGTCGCATCCAGCGTGAACAGGCCGGAGGGCGCGATCTGCGAGACCGACTTGTCCTTGAGGAACATGAACTCGCCATAGACCTCGGCGTTCTCGTTGAACTGGAAGTTGAGGAACGTGCCCGCGGTGTAGCGCTCGTTCGGGCGCTGGAAATAATTCAGCGGTCCGAAGTTGTAAGCCGGTGCGTTGCCCGCGACGAAGGTGCCGGCGGCGTCGAGCGTGTAGCTGCCGGTGGTGCTCGCATCACCCGGCGCGAACGGTCTGAAGCGCGCGGGGAAGGCGGTGCCGGAACCGCCGCAGGAGAACTCGTCTCCGGAGTTGAACGTGCACGCGCTGTAGTCGTACTTGCTCTGGAGCACCGGGTCCGTGTCGCGATAGGTGGCGTAGAACGTCGCGTTGCCGCGGTCGTCGGCGAAGTTGGAACCCAACGCGAAGGAGAAATTCAGGTCATAACCGGTGTTCGACGTACCGCTCGGCAGCGCGAATCCCTCGGCTTCGTTGAGCGCCTGCGCGACCTCGTCGTCGTTCTTGTGATTGAAGAAGCTGTAGCCGGCGTTGAATCTCACGCCTTCGAACTTGCGGTCGATGATGAAGTTGACGACGCCGCCCACGGCGTCCGCGCCGTAGACCGACGATGCGCCGCCCGTCAGTAGTTCGACGCGTTCGACCAGCGCGGTCGGAATCATGTTGATGTCGGATGCGAAGGTCGTGCTGCCCGGATCGCCGGGACCCAAGCGTCTCCCGTTGACCAGGACGAGAGTGCGGTTCGAGCCGAGGCCGCGCAGGTTCACGGTGGCCGTGCCGTCCGAATCGTTCGAGACGTTCGCGCCCTGCGCGGCGAACACCTGCGGCAGTTCGTTGATGACGTCCTCGATCGTGCTGCGCCCCGTCCTGACGATTTCCTCGGACGTGAGCGAGGTCACTGGACTGATGCTCGCGAGGTTCGGCGAAACGATGCGCGAACCGGTGACCACCACGGTCTCGGTGACTTCACCCTGATCCGGTGGAGTCTGCGCCGGCGTTTCCTGCGCGAGCGCGGTACCGGCGCCGGTGGTCGCGACGGCGCTGGCTAAAATCGCTCGGCGAATGGCTCGGGAGAGTTCAGTATCGGGAGTCATCGGATGTCTCCTCGTGTTCACGGTGAGTGATTCGAGACGCGTTGGCTTGTTGCGCGTCCGCAGCACGTGAGTGTCGTTTACTCACCACTACGCGCATCAAACTACGCTCGACCACGGTTCTACGCTGTCTCCAAAAGGTGCCTTGCCGATGTCGGATGAAGACACATTGCAGGGGCTTCGCCGTCTGGTGACCCAGGGTGAACTGGCGTCAGCCAGCGAGGGCGCGAAACGCGCGCTCTCCGCGGGACTCCGGCATCCGTTCCCGTACGGCGTGATCGCGCTGCAGCTGGAGACGGCGGGATTCATCGAGCAGGCAATCGAAGTGCTCGACGAGGCTCTCAGGCATTTCCCCGAGGATCCAGGCTGCCTGCAGGCGCGTGGCCTGTGCCTGATGCGCCGCGAAAGATTTGCCGCGGCGCGAGAGGACTTCCAGCGCGTGGTCCAGGTTGCTCCGCACTTCGCGCCCGGTTACACGGCGCTGGGCCAGGCGCTCGAGGCAGCGGGTGAGCTGGCCGCCGCGGAGGCGCGGTATCGGCATGCCCTCGACCTCGATGGCGGCAACATCATGGCCGAGGCGGGCCTGGCCTCGGTGCTCGCGCGCCGCGGCGAGTCCGGGCAGGCGCGCGAGCGCGCGTTGCGCGTGCTGGCGGCGGAACCTAACTACCCGGCGGCCGCGATGATCGTGGGCGAGGCCGACATCGCGCAGGGGCGCGCCACCGAGGCCGAAGCGCGCATGCGCGAGCTGCTGCGGGACCCGCGGCTTTCCGAGGTGGAGCGGTCGCTTGCGCTGGGCGTGCTCGGTGATGCGCTCGATCGCCAGGATCGCCCGGCCGATGCGTTCGCCGCCTATGGCGAGTCCAACGCGCTGCGCCGCGCGCACTACGCGCCTTCATTCGCGGGCGGGCAGGGTACGTTGGCGTATGCCCGGGCGTTGCGGCAATGGTTCCAGCAGCATCCGGCGAAAGACCTGCTGCCCGTCATGCCGCCCGAAGTTCCGCGCGCCGTGAGTCACGCGTTTCTCATCGGGTTTCCGCGCTCCGGCACCACGCTGCTCGAGCAGGTGCTCGGCGCCCATCCGGCCGTGGTCACGCTCGAAGAACGCGAGACGCTGCAGGATTCCGTGTCCGCGTTCATGAAGCAGCCGGCGGATCTCTCGCGTCTCGGTCTCGCCTCGGACGAAGAGCTCGAGCCCTATCGCCGGCGATACTTGCAGCGCATCGGCGCGGCCGGCGTGACCGTCGACGGCAAACTCTTCATCGACAAACATCCGCTCAACGGGCTCAAACTACCGCTGATCGCGCGCCTGTTTCCGGGAGCGCGCATCCTGCTCGCCATCCGCGATCCGCGCGACGTGGTGCTGAGCTGCTTCCGGCGGCGGTTCCGCATGAGCGCGCCGTACTACGAATTCCTGACGCTGGAGTCCGCCGCGGCGCTCTATGACTGCGTCATGCAGCTCACGCTCGATCTCACGGAGGAGCTGCGGATGTTCGTGCATGTCGTGCGGCTCGAGCGATTGATCGGGCACTTCGAAACGGAGACCGCAGCCGTCTGCGACTTCCTGAAGCTGGACTGGAGCGACCGGATGCGCGGATTCGCAGAGTCCGCGCGGGCGCGTGGCGTGGCGACGGTCAGCGGCGCGCAGATCTCGCGCGGATTGAACGCGGGCGGCGTGGGCGAATGGCGCCGCTACCGTGCGCAGCTCGCGCCGGTGCTGCCGATGCTCGACCGCTGGGCCGAACGATTCGGCTACGAAGTGGAGCGGACCGGATGAACGCCGCGCGGGCAGAAGATCTGTCCGCGCGACTATCCAGTCCTTTCGATCCGCGTTCCTCCGGATCCGGGCGTCAGTCCAGCACGCGCAACACGACGCGGCGATTCTGCTGGCGGCCTTCCTCGGTCTCGTTGCTCGCGATCGGCTGGCTTTCGCCATATCCACGCGCGGTGATGGGGTTCGTCACGCCGGCGTCGCGCAGGTACTTCGCGACCGCGTTCGCGCGGCGATCCGACAGATCCTGGTTGTAGGCATCCGCTCCGCGGCTGTCCGTATGGCCCGCGACCTCGACGCTCACGTCCGGGTAGCGCTTGAGCGTCGCGACCGCGCTCTCGAGGGTCGGGATGCTGCCCGGCAGCAACGTGGCCTTGCCCGTTTCGAACACGACTCCCTCGAGCTTGATCTCCGCCGTCAGCGTGCAACCCACGGCATCGACGCGCTCGCCCTTGGGCGTGTCCGGACACTGATCCTGCTCGTTGAGCACGCCGTCGCCGTCGAGGTCGTTGTTGATCTCGCAGCCGGCCGCGTCCACCTTCGCGCCCGCGGGTGTGCCGGGGCACTTGTCGAGGTCGTTGGTGACGCCGTCGCCATCGTCGTCGAGCGGACAGCCGCTGCCATCCACCGCGGTCCCGGAAGGCGTGTTCGGGCACTTGTCGAGGTCGTCCGTGACGCCGTCGCCATCCGAGTCGACCGGCAGGCGAACCACGGTTCCGCCCCAGGAATATTGGAATCCGATGCCGGCGACGTAGTCGACCGGGTCCTGCACACTGTCCGAACTGCTGGACAGTCCGCGGCGCGCGCCGAGATCGGCGCGCAATTGCATCGCGCTGCCTTCGCGCGGCGAGCCGAGATCGACGAGCACGCCGGCGCCGAACAGGGCGCTCAGGTCATCGTCGTCCTCGCCCGGCTCGAGCTGCGCGGTCGTGCGGCCGAGGCCGAAGCTCAGGAACGGATTCACGCGGCCTTCGCGGTAGAACACCCGCTTCGTCTGCAGTCCGAAGCCATACAGGGTCAGCGAATCGTCACCGGCGCGCTGGTGTTCGGACCCGTAGAGCAGCACTTCGAGATCCCAGTTCGGGGTGAGCGTGCGCCCGAAAGCCAGCGTCACGCCGATGTCGTCATCCGCCGTACGGGCGTCGTCGAGCCAGAGCGCATTGATCTGCGGGGCGATGTACCAGCTGTCGTCAGCGGCCCCCGCGTTGGATACTCCTGCCGCGAAGCCCGCCGCGCACGCGGCCAAAACCAGGCTGCCGAACTTCTTCATGGCGCTCTCCCGTGGTTCTTGTTTGGCGAGTGCCCGGGATCATAGCCGAGCGCCGCGGAGCCGGTAATCCGGTCAGCGGGATGTCAGTGCCGGATGACTCACTACCTGGCCCGCGCGAATCCCGAGCCGTTTCGCCTCGCCGCCGGCGATTTCGAGCACGGCGACCGCCGGTGCGCTGCTGCGGATGACGTCGAGTGAGTGCGGAGTGGTTTGTTCCACTATCTGCTGGATCTTCCCCTGCGGGCCGATGAACACCATGTCGAGCGGGATGTAGGTGTTCTTCATCCACATGCCGATCGAACGGGGCTCCGCATGCACGAACAGCATGCCGCGCAGCTCCGGCAGGGAGCGCACGAACATCAGTCCCTGTGCCTGGCGCTGCGGGTTGTCGGCCAGCCAGACCTGGAACACGTGTCGCACCTTCTTGCCGTCGCGGATCTCGAGCTGGCCGCTGGGAAAGTTCGCGAGGTCCTCGAGCGGCGCCACCTGCGCGACCGAGGCGAGCGGCGCGAGCAGCGCCAGCAACAGTGTCGCGGCCAGGCGGCGCGGCGCGTCAGAGAGTCGTCGGGGCTTTTGCATCGGTGCGGTCATCGTCGCCGAATTCGACGCGCCCTGCAAAATCGAAACGCTGCAGGACCAGGCGTTCGGTGCGGGCGAGGTTGGTGGCCGGGCCCAGGCAGAAGCCGCGCGCGACCACCCGGTATACGGCGCGCCCGGGCCCCAGCGTCTCGATGCGCTCCTGGGTGACCGAGTCGGCCGTGCACTTGTCGTCGCCCTGCGTCGCGAACAGGCGTTTTTCGCCTTCGAACAGGATCGTCACGTTGGTGCGCAGCGCCGCGCCGCTGGCGCCTTCGCCGAGACCTGCGATCCCGAAGACCATGCGGATCCGCCGGCCATCGGCGCGCAGTGGTCCGCCGATGCTCACACGCAAACCGTTGCCCGAGGGACGCGGACCTCCCTCGCACTGCATGTCCGCGTCTTTCCAGTCCAGATCCAGGTTGAGCGCGCCGCGCATGCGTGCACGCAGATAGCCGTTGCCCGCGGCCAGGCAGCCTTTCTGGGGTGTAGGTGGATCCGCCGGCCAGGCGGGTATGCCGGCGAGCAGAAGGGCGGCGCATGCCGCGACACATGCGCGATGAGACATGCGTCTACGGTAGCACGCGACCTATACTTCAAAAAAACGAGGACCCAATGGCCAAACGCCCCGCTCGCGCTACCTCCGGTCGATATGTCAGCCGCCTCACCAGCGGCACTCTCGCGGTGATCATGGCCGGGGGGCGAGGCGAGCGCCTCAAGGGCCTCACCGAGCATCGGGCGAAACCGGCGACGCCGTTCGGCGGCAAGTTCCGGATCATCGACTTCGTGTTGTCGAACTGCGTGAATTCCGGCATCCGCCAGATCACGGTGCTGACGCAGTACAAGGCGCAGTCACTGATCCAGCACATCCATCGCGGCTGGGGCTACATGCGCGGCGAATTCGGCGAGTTCGTCGAAGTCATTCCCGCGCAGCAGAAGACCGGCTCGCACTGGTATCGCGGCACCGCCGATGCGGTCTACCAGAACATCGACGTGATGCACGCGCATCGGCCCAAACACGTGCTGGTGCTGGCGGGCGATCACATCTACAAGATGGACTACGGTCCGATGATCGCCTACCACGTGGAGAAGGGCGCCGACATCACCGTGGGCGTGGTCGAAGTCCCCATCGCCGATGCGAAGGAGTTCGGCGTGCTCACCGTCACCGAGTGGAACCGGGTCACGCGTTTCGTGGAGAAGTCGCCGACGCCCGATCACATGCCGGGCCGACCCGACGCCGCGCTGGCGTCGATGGGCATCTACGTCTTCAACCCGGACCTGCTCGAGAAGCTGCTCATCGAGGACGCGGCGAAGGAGAACTCCAAGCACGATTTCGGCAAGAACATCGTCCCCGACGCCATCGAGAAGCTCCAGGTCTTTGCCTATCCTTTCCGGGACGTTAAGACCCGTGCGCAGTCGTATTGGCGCGATGTTGGAACAATCGACGCCTTCTATGAGGCCAATCTCGAGCTCGTCTGGGTCAATCCCGAGCTCAACATCTACGACGAGGACTGGCCGATCTGGACCTACCAGGCGCAGACCCCGCCCGCGAAGTTCGTGCTCGACGAGGACGGCCGGCGCGGCATCGCGATCAACTCGCTGGTCTCCGGCGGCGCCATCATCTCGGGCGCGACGGTGCGCGAGTCGCTGCTGTTCTCGGGCGTGCGGGTCGAGGAGCGGTCGCTGGTGGAGCGCTCGGTCATCCTGCCGCACGTGCACATCGGCCAGGACTGCCAGATCCGCAACGCCATCATCGACTCGAACTGCGAGATCGTCGGCGGTACGCGCATCGGCTTCGACCGCGCCGAGGATGCCAAGCGCTTCATGGTGACCGAGAAGGGCGTGGTCCTCGTCACCCCGGACATGTTGGCCGCCGCCAATGCCTGAGCGACGGGCCTTCCGGCTCGGCTGCACGGCGCTGCTGCTCGCGCTCGCCGTGGGCTGCGCCTCCGTCACGAACCTCCAGGCGCCGGATCTTTCCGTGGTTTCGATGAAGGTGCAGAGCGCCGACCTCTTCGAGCAGCGGCTGCTGGTCCGGATGCGCGTTCAGAATCCGAATGCGCGCGAGTTGCCCATCAAGGGCATCACTTACCGCATCGAGGTTGGCGAGGCGCAACTCGCCGAGGGCGAATCGAAGACGCCTTTCGTCGTGCCGGCGCAGGGCGAGGCGGAGTTCGACGTGCAGGTCAAGGCGAACCTGGCCGGCGTATTGTCGAAGTTCCTGTCGCGCAAGAAGGGCGACGACACGCTCGAATACCGCCTCGTGGGCGACGTATCCCTATCGAGCGGATTTCTGCGGCGCATCCCCTTCGACGAGCGCGGCAGCGTCAAGCTGAAGTAATCCCGCGAAGAGCCTGAGGTACTCGTTGGTCTGGGTGGCCCACGAGAAATCGCAGCGCATGGCGTTCTGCACGATCCGCTCCCACAGCGCCGCGTCGGCATACCACTTCATCGCCGTGTCGAGCGCCCAGGTCATCGCGCCGGAATCGAAATCGTTGAACACGATGCCCGTTCCTTCGCCTGTGGCCGGCTCGAAATGCGCGACGGAATCGGCGAGGCCGCCCGTGCGGCGCACGATCGGGATCGTGCCGTAGCGCAGCGAATACATCTGGTTGAGGCCGCAGGGCTCGTACTGCGAGGGCATCAGGAACAGGTCGCTCGCGCCTTCTATCCAGTGCGCGAGCGCGTCGTCGTAGCCGCCGAAGAACCAGGCGCGGCCCTTGAAGGTTTCCGCGAGGCCCGCGAAGAACTTCTCGTAGCGCGGCTCGCCGGTGCCGACCACCGCCAGGCGCACGTCGTGCGTCTGCAGCAGCTTCGGCAGCGTGTCGGTCAGCAGGTCGAAACCCTTCTGCACCGCCAGGCGGCTCACGATGCCGAACAGCGGCACGCGTCCGGTCGTGGGCTTGAGGTTCTGGCGCAGCAGGAAATTGCGCTTGAGCTCCGCCTTGCGCCCGAGATCGCCGGGACCGAAGTGGATGGGCAGGTGTTTGTCGGCGCGCGGATCCCATTCCTCGTAGTCGACGCCGTTCAGGATGCCGTGCACGGCGCTGCCGCGCGCCGCGAGCGCGGTCTCCATGCCCATGCCGTACTGCGGCGTGGTGATCTCGCGCGCGTAGGTCGGGCTCACCGTGGTGACGGCGTCGGCATGCAGGATGCCGTGCTTGAGCGCGTTGATCGTCCCGGCCTCGAGATCGTCCTGGTGAAGTAGATAGGCGTCGCCGCCGAGGTCGAGATCGCCGACGTCGGCGGCCGCGAAGGCGCCCTGGTAGCCGATGTTGTGGATGGTCATCACCGACTTCGCGCTGGCGAACACCGGATCGTTCTTGTAGTTCGAGCGCAGCCACAGCGGCGCGAAGGCCGTGTGCCAGTCGTGCGAATGCACGATGTGCGGCCGGAAATCCATGCGGCGGCAGCATTCGAGCGCGGCGCGCGTCAGCACGAGGAAGCGGCGATGTTCGTCCGGATCGTTGGTATAGAGCTTCGCGCGGGCGTACAGCGCGGCGGATTCGACCAGGTACACGGCCGTGGCCGAACCCGGCAGCCGCGCCCGCCAGACGTCGACGCGGTATTCGTGTTGACCGGTGACGATGGGCAGCCCCTGCAGCGACTCGACGCGCGCGACTTCGAGCCCGGCGCGTTTCACCTGCGCGTAGAACGGCATGAACAGGCGCACATCGTGGCCCAGCGCACTCAACTGGCGCGTCAGGGCGTAGGCGACGTCGGCCAGTCCGCCGCTTTTGGCGAGCGGCACGACTTCGGAGGCAATGGCGCAGATGGAGAGTTTCACGGGACGGGCATTCTAGCGATTGGGAACGGCTGGTAGCATTGCACCGGGTCTCGAAATCTCATGCGTCGCCTACTCACATTCCTGACCGCGTTCGTGCTGGTGCTGGCCTCCCTCGGGATCGGCCTGTTCACCGCTGACCTGCCGTTCTGGCGGCGCGCGTTCGAATGGCCGCCCCAACCGGCGGGCATCTACCTACCCGCGGCCGAGATCGGCGACGCCGCCCGCGGCGTCGGCGAGGCGCCCGTCCTGGATCCTGCGGTCGATTCGCGGATCGTCGAGGAAGCCGTGAAGCTCGCGCGCAATGCGGGCTCGCGCGCGCTGCTCGTGATGCATCGGGGACACTTGCAGGTCGAGCGCTATTTCGGCCTGGACGATGGCAACACCCTCATGCCCGCGGGTTTGTTCGCGCGGCCGCTGGCAGCGATGGCCGCCGGCGTGGCGCTCGCCGAAGGCCGGGTCGCCTCGCTCGACACTCCCGTCGCCCGCTATCTCCACGAATGGGAGGGCGATGCCCGCGGCCGCATCACGATGCGGCAGCTGCTCGAGGACACGAGCGGCCTGGAATCCGGCGGCGCGGATGCGCGCGCGCTGCTCGACGAGTCCGCGTGGCGCGATCCGGCGCGCCTGCCGCGATTCGCGACCAGCCGCGGCGTGCGATTGTTGTTAGGCAACGATCTCGAATCCACCGCCCTGGGGTTCAAGCTCGACCACGAGCCGGGCGGATTCCACACCGAATCACCGGTGAATTCCCAGCTCATCGCCCTGATCGTCGAACGCGCGACGGGCACACCCTACGAGCAGTTTCTCGACGAGCGCCTGTGGCGTCCGGCGGGCGCGGGCACCGCGCGACTGCAGCTCGACCGGCGCGCGGGCATGCCCGCGGCGCATTGCTGCTGGCTCGCGGCGCCGCGCGACATGCTGCGCATCGCGAGCCTGTTGACGAACGACGGGATGGTTGGCGGCGTGCGTGTGCTGCCGGAAGGCTGGACGGCCACGATGGCTGCGCCGTCGCGGGTCGATGCGCGCATCGGCATGCAGTTGACGCGCATCGCTTTCGGTGATGCCCATTTCCTGCGCGCCGCGGACGCGCAGGGCAGCGCGTTCTGGGTAGCCCCGCAACTCGGGCTCGTGGTGCTCGATATCGCGGGCGAGGGAGGCATGAGCACCCCCGAGGTGCCGAAGTTGCTGACGCGCGCCTTCGGGCTTTCCGGGCCGGTCGACTGAAGCAAGATCCGGGTCGCAACCGGCGCGCTCCTCCGCGCAGAATCCGCCCCATGGACACCGAAGCCTTTCTCGACAGCCGCGAATTCGCGCGCATGACGCGTGCGATCGAATTCATCGAGCGCGAGTACGAGCGTCAGCCGCGGCTCGCCGACATCGCGCGGCACGTGGGCCTGTCCGGATTCCACTTCAACCGGTTGTTTCGCCGCTGGACGGGGCTCACGCCGAAGCAATACCTCGCGGAGGTGACGAGCCGTGCGGCCGGCCGCGCATTGGCCGGCGATTCCCCGGTGCTCGACGCGGCCCATGCCGTAGGACTTTCGGGAGGCGGCAGGTTGCATGATCTGACGGTCACGCTGGAGGCCATGACGCCGGGCGAGATCCGCGCGCGCGGCGCAGGCGTCGTGATCCGGCATGGCGTGGCGCGCACTCCGTTTGGCGCGGCCTTCATCGCGGAAACCGCGCGCGGGCTCATGCGCCTCTCCTTCATCGAGGGACGCGGAAACACGGAACTGGACGCATTGCGCGTCTCCTGGCCACGGGCGCAATTCGTCCGCGACGAGGATCGCGCGGCCGAACTGGTATCCGCGATCTGGGGACATGAATCCGTGACGCTGCCGCTGGCGGTGTGCGGGACCAATTTCCAGATCCAGGTCTGGCGGGCATTGCTCGAACTGGAGCCCGGTTCGACGGTCACATACAGCGCGTTGGCGAGGAAGCTCGGTTGTCCGGATAGCGCACGTGCCGTGGGTAACGCGGTGGGCGCAAATCCGATCGCTTGGGTAATTCCCTGCCACCGCGTTCTGCGTGCGGGCGGACAACTCGGCGGCTATCGCTGGGGGACTGCCCGCAAGCAGATGATTCGCCGCTGGGAAGAAAGGCGCGTCGGGGTGTCATAACTTTTTACCCTTGTGTGTCGGCCTGTTAGCGGTGCCATACTCGCCACCGTTCAACGATCCGGAAGCCGACGACACGATGTCAGAGAAGCGCAGTCTCGCGACCCCCATCAGCCTAGCCATCGCCGTCGCCTGCGCCGCGTGGGCGATCTACGCCACGCAGCACCGGCCGGCCGCCGGCGCGGTGGCCGCTCCGGCTGGCGGTCCGCGCTCGGCCGCGCCGGCTTTCGTTTCGACGGCCCCGGTTCGCACCGAGCGCCTGTCGCAGAAGCTCGAGGCGCTCGGCAATGCGCGCGCCAACGAATCCGTCGACGTCAGCTCGAAGACCTCGAACATCGTCACCGCCATCATGTTCCGCGACGGCGAACGCGTGAAGCGCGGACAGGTGCTGGTGCAGCTCGACGACGCGCAGGTGCGCGCGGATGTCGCGGAAGCCGAGGCCGCGCTCACCGACAGCCAGGCGCAATACAACCGCAGCCGCGAGTTGCTCGACACGCAGGTGTTGTCGAAGGCGCAGTTCGATCAGCTCGAAGCGACGCTCAAGGCGGACAAGGCGCGCCTCGCGGCGGCCAACGCGCGGCTCGAGGACACCGTGATCCGCGCGCCGTTTTCGGGGCGCGTCGGGCTGCGCCGCGTGAGCGTCGGTAGTTTGATCAACCCGGGCGCGGTCATCACGACGCTCGACGACACGAGCGTCATCAAGCTCGATTTCGCCGTGCCCGAGAATTTCGTCGCCGCGCTGCGCGAGGGGCTCGCCGTGCGCGCTTCCGCGCCCGCATTCCCGGGCCGCACGTTCACGGGCAAGGTCGCGAGCATCGATTCGCGTGTCGACATGGCCACGCGCTCGGTGACGGTTCGCGCGCTGCTGGCCAACGACGATGGCGCGCTGCGGCCCGGCATGTTCCTTAACGTGGTGCTCGCGAACGACGAGCGCGACGCGCTGGTCATTCCCGAGGAAGCCCTCTCGCCGGAGGCCGAGCGTCAGTACGTATTCGTGGTCAACGACGACAAGGTCGAGCGTCGCGAAGTGCGCATCGGCTCCCGCCGTCCCGGTAGCGTCGAGATCGTCGGCGGACTGAATGCCGGCGAGCAGGTGATCGTCGAAGGCACGCAGAAGGTGCGCGACGGCGTGACCGTGCGTGTCGCGCAGCGCACCAGCGACAGGCCGTCGGAACGACTCGATGCCGCCTCGCACGAGGCGAGCACGCAGCCGTCGAGCATCCGTCAATGATGATCTCCGAACTGTCGGTGCGTCGTCCCGTGTTCGCCACGGTGATGTCGCTGCTGCTGTTCATCCTCGGCGTGGGCGCCGTCTCGCGCCTGTCGCTGCGCGAGTTCCCCGACGTCGACCGGCCGGTGGTCAACGTCGAGACGCGTTATCGCGGCGCGTCCTCGGACGTGGTCGAGTCGCGCATCACGCAGATCATCGAGAACGAGATCTCCGGCATCGAGGGCGTGGAGCGCCTCAATTCCTCGAGTCGCGACGAACGTTCGACCATCAACGTCGAGTTCACGCTCGAGCGGGATCTCGACAGCGCCGCCAACGACGTGCGCGAACGCCTGTCGCGCGTCGCGCAGCGCCTGCCGCTCGAAGCCGATCCGTCGCAGATCACCAAGGTTGACAGCGGCGCCGACGCGATCGTCTGGATCAATGTCGCGAGCACCCAGCGCAACATGCTCGAGATAACGGACTACATGGAACGTTATCTCGTCGACCAGTTCGCGACGCTCGACGGCGTGGCCAGCGTGCGCATGAATGGCGCGCGCCGCTACTCGATGCGCGTGTGGTTGTCGCGCGAGAATCTGGCCGCGCGCCAGCTCACGGTCGCCGACGTCGAGGCCGCCCTGCTGCGCGAGAACGTCGAACTGCCGGCCGGGCGCCTCGAATCGCAGGAGCGCGACTTCTCCTTGCGCACCGATACGAACCTCAGGACCGAGCAGGATTTCCAGAATCTCGTCGTCGGCCGCGGACCCGATGGCTATCTCGTGCGCCTCGGCGAAGTCGCGGAAGTGCGCCTGGCGTCCGACGACGACCGCAGCATCGCGCGTTCGAACGGCGCGGTGGGCCTGTCGATGGCCATCATCCCGCAGTCGAAGGCCAACGTGCTGCTGACATCCCGACTCGTGAAGGAACGGCTCGCGCAGATCCAGCCCACGCTCCCGTCTGACATGACGGCCGAGGTCAACATAGACAACGGCGTGTACATCGCGGCGTCGCTCAAGAACGTGGTGTTCGCGCTGTCCGAGACGCTGATCCTGGTACTGATCGTCATCTTCCTGTTCCTCGGCACGTTTCGCGCCACGCTGATTCCGGCCGTCACGATCCCGGTCTCGATCGTGGCCGCTGGCATCGTCATGCTGATGCTCGATTACTCGATCAACACGCTCACGATGCTGGGCGCCGTGCTCGCGATCGGCCTCGTGGTCGACGACGCGATCGTGGTGCTCGAGAACATCGTGCGGCGCATCGAGGGCGGCGAGCCTGCGGCGCTCGCATCGATCAACGGCGCGCACGAGATCGGCTTCGCGGTGATCGCGACGACGCTGGTCCTCATGGCGGTGTTCGTCCCCGTGTCCTTCATGACCGGCGACACGGGCCGTCTGTTCGGCGAATTCGGCGTGACCGTGGCCGCCGCCGTCGGTTTCTCGGCCTTCGTCGCGTTGAGCCTCACCCCGATGATGACGGCCAAGCTGTTCGCGAACGGCATGCCCAAGTCGCGCATGACGGGCGGCATCGATCGCGCATTCCACAACCTCGACGGCAAGTACGCCGCCGCGTTGCGCCGCGCGCTCGTGGGGCGCGGGCCGCTGTACATCGTCGGCGGCGCGATGGGCCTGTTCGGCCTGCTGCTCATGCTGCTCGTCGTCGGCTGGCCGTTTTCGGGACTGCGTATCCCGAGCGAACTCGCGCCGATCGAAGACCGCGCGTTCGTACGCATCTTCATCACCGCGCCCGAAGGGTCGAGCATTCATTACCTCGATCGGCAGCTCCGCCAGGTCGAGGCCGTCGCGATGGACGAGGTGGAGCGCGGCAACGCCCGGCGCGTGAACGCGCGCAGCGGCGGCTTCGGCCGCAACGCGGACTCGAATACGGGCATCGTGTTCATGCCGCTCAATCTCTGGGACGTGCGCGAGGAGAGCGCCGCAGATATCGTCGATCGGTTGCGGCTGCGCACGCAGGACATCTCGGGCGCGCGCGTGAACGTCAACCAGGGCGGCTCGCCGCTCACGCGCAACAGCACGCGTCCCCTGGCCATCGCGCTCGGCGGCGGTGACTACGAGGAAATCGTGAAGTGGCGCGACAAGATCATGCAGCGCGTCGCCGCCGAGAATCCGCGCATCCTCAATCTCGAATCCGACTACCTCGAGCGCCAGCCGCGCGTCATCGTGCAGATCGACCGCAACAAGGCGGCCGATCTCGGTGTTTCGCTGCAAACCGTGGGCCGCACGCTCGAGACCATGCTGGGCTCGCGCATCGTCACCACATTCGAGCGGGCGGGCGAGGAGTACGACGTGTTGTTGCAGGCGCGCACCGAGCAGCGTGCCTCGGTCGGCGACCTCGACAATCTCTACGTGCGCTCGGACAAGAGCGACGACCTGATACCCCTCTCGGCGCTGGTGCGCATCGAGGAACGGGCCGGACCCATGGAGCTGCGTCGCACCGACCGCATGCGCGCCATCGAGCTCGCCGGTTCACTCGCGCCCGGTTACACGCTGGGCGAGGCCGTCGAATACATGGAGCAGGTGATCCGTGAGGAGGCCCCGGCCGCGCAGATCATCTACAACGGCGAGACCTACCAGATGAAGAAGTCGGGCGACCAGTTGTGGATCACCTTCGCGTTCGCGCTGCTCATCGTGTACCTGGTGCTCGCCGCGCAGTTCGAGAGCTTCATCCACCCGATCGTCATTCTCGTGACCGTGCCGCTCGCGCTCACGGGCGCGCTCGTGGGCCTGTTCCTGTTCAACTCGACCATCAACATCTTCAGCCAGATCGGCTGCATCATGCTGATCGGCATCGCCTGCAAGAACGGCATCCTGATCGTGGAGTTCGCGAACCAGCTGCGTGACCGTGGCGTGGAATTCGTCGATGCCGTCATCCAGTCGTCGGCGACGCGGCTGCGCCCGGTGCTCATGACCAGCCTGTGCACGGCCTTCGGCGCCGTGCCGCTCATGCTGGCGAACGGCGCGGGCGCGGAGAGCCGCGAGTCGATCGGCGCCACGGTGTTCTTCGGCACCATCGTCTCGCTGGGCATGACCTTGTACGTCGTGCCGTCGCTGTACCTGCTGATCGCGCGCAACACGCGCTCTCCCGAGTACATGTCACGGCTCATCGACGGCCTGCTCGGCAAGCAGCGCGAGCCGCGTGGCGCGGCGCCCACGGCCGGTCACGCCAGTCAGGAAGCGAACTGACGCGAACGTGCCGGCATCGCCGGCGTACGGCCATACAACTCGCGCGTTCTTTTGACATAAGCGCCGGCATTCGACGGGTGCGCTGTCAACCGTTGACGGACAAGCTAAACGATTGATTCTTGAAGATTTGCCGGCGTCGGCGGGCAGCTTGGGGGAGGGTGGCTGGTAAACTGGCCACCGACCAATCCCCGTCCCGCGTGTCCCATGGCCCAGTCCCCTTACAAGCAGCTCGAGCAGGAATGGAAACGCCTCCATGCGTTTCGTGGCGCGATGGCGGTGCTGCGTTGGGACGCCGCGGTGATGATGCCGCGAGGCAGTGCCGATGTACGCGGCGAGCAACTGGCCGCGCTGGAAACCGAGTATCACGCGCTCGTGACCGCGCCGCGGATCACGCGGCTGCTCGACCGGGCACAGGCAAACACGGCCGGTCTCGAGGACTGGCAGGTCGCCAACCTGCGCGAGATGCGCCGCCAGCGCGACTTCGCGATCGCGACGCCGGTGGCACTGATCTCGCGACTCGCGAAGGCCGCGTCCAAAGCGGAGGCGAAGTGGCTGCAGGCGCGCCAGAGCGGCAAGTTCGAGGACTTCGCGCCATATCTCGAGGAGGTCGTCCTCCTGGTGCGCGACAAGGCGCAGCTGCTGGGCCAGTCCCGCAATCTCTCTCCCTACGATGCGCTGGTCGACGAGTTCAGCCCCGGGCTGACGTCGGCGGAAATCGACACGATCTTCAAGGCTCTCGCGCGCCGCCTGCCGGGCATGATCCGCGAGGTGCTCGCACGGCAGGAATCGCGCCCGTTGCTGCCCATCGCCGGCAAGTTCGGCGCGGCGAAACAACGCGCCCTCGCGATCGAGATCATGAAGGCCGTCGGGTTTCCCTTCGATCGCGGCCGGCTCGATGAGAGCGAGCACCCCTTTACCGAGGGTGTTCCGGGCGACGTGCGCGTCACCACGCGCTTCGATCCAACCGAACCGTTCTCGGGTCTGCTCGGTGCGCTGCATGAAACCGGTCATGCCATGTACGACGTGGGGCTGCCGGTCGAATTCGCGGATCAGCCGGTCGGGCGCGACCGCGGCATGGCGCTCGAAGAAAGCCAGTCGCTGCTCATGGAGATGATCGTGAGTCGCAGCCGGCCGTTCGTGACCTATCTGAAGCCGCTGCTCGAGAAGCACTTCGGCGTCTCCGGTCCCGAGTGGTCGGAGGAAAATCTCTACGCCCACCTCACGCGCGTGCGGCGTGGTCCGATCCGCGTCGACGCGGATGAGCTCACCTATTCGCTGCACATCCAGCTGCGATACGAGCTCGAGAACCAGCTGCTCTCGGGCGAGCTCGCGGTGCGCAACCTGCGCGACGCGTGGAATTCGAGCATGGAGCAGCGCCTCGGCGTGAAGCCGGAATCAGACCTGCAGGGCGTGCTCCAGGACGTGCATTGGGCGGTCGGTTCCTTCGGATACTTTCCGTCCTACGCGCTGGGAGCCGTGATCGCGGCGCAGTTGCACGAGGCGCTGCGGGCCGCCGTGCCGGACCTGGATGCGCAGATCGCGCGCGGCGAGTTCGCGGGCCTCATCAAATGGCTGCGCGAGAATGTCCACAGCCGCGGCGCGAGCGTCACCGCGCAGGATCTCATCAAGAACGCGACGGGCAAGCCCCTGTCCGCGGCCGCCGCGCTGCGCTACCTCGAATCCAAGTACCTCGAGCCCGAATCGGTTCTCGGCAGCGCCGCGGCATGACCGCACTGGCCAGGGGGCTGTTCGGCAACTGGCGAGGCATCGCGCTCATCGCGCTGACAGTACTGTTCGCGGTCATCCCGCTGCTGGTCCCCGCCTTCCCGCAGCCGCTCTCGTATCACGCCTTCGCCGACGAACGGTCGCTGTGGGGCGTCTCGAATTTCTTCAACGTGCAATCCAACCTGCCGTTCCTGGTCGGGGGCGTCGCAGGTCTGGCGCTGATCCTCCGCGGCGGCGGGCAGTTCATCGATCCGCGCGAAAGGATTCCCTACCTGGTGTTTTTCGCCGGGGCCGCGCTCACCTGCCTCGGTTCCTCTTACTACCACCTGTCGCCCGACAATCCGCGCCTGGTCTGGGATCGGCTGCCCATGACGCTGGGTTTCTCCGGGCTCGTGGCCGCCGCGGTCGTCGAGCGCATCGACCTCGGGCTCGGGCTGCGCTCCCTCTGGTTCCTGCTGCTGACCGGCGTCGCCACCGTCGTCTACTGGGCGGCGACCGAGCAGGCCGGGGCTGGAAACGTCGTTCCGTATGCCGCGTTCCAATTCTGGTCCATCGCGGTGATCGTGCTCCTGATGCTGGCCTACCCGGCGAAGCGTTACACGCACGGCCGGCTGCTCGCCTGGGCGGCGCTGTGGTACGGCCTCGCGAAGGTCTTCGAAACCTTCGATCCGCAGGTTTATGGCCTGCTCGGCGGGACCCTGAGCGGCCACTCCATCAAGCACGTCCTCGCCTCGTTCGCGGTCTTCGCGATCGTCTGGCAGCTGCACCGGCGCTGCCCGCTTCCTTAGAATCGCGCTCGCATGAACGCCAATCCCAACGTCGACCCGGCGCTCGATCCGGCCTGGCCTTCGCAGACCGCGAAGAAACTGGGCGCGCACCTGCGCGGCCTGGTCGGAAAGGCGATCGAGGATTACGCGATGATCGCCGAAGGCGATCGCGTCATGGTTTGCCTCTCGGGCGGCAAGGACTCCTACACGCTGCTCGACATCCTGCTCTCGCTCAAGCGCAGCGCGCCCATCGACTTCGAGCTGGTCGCGGTGAATCTCGACCAGAAGCAGCCGGATTTCCCGGAGGAAGTGCTGCCAAACTACCTGCGCGGCATCGGCGTGCCGTTCCACGTCATCGAGCAGGACACCTACAGCGTCGTCAAACGCGTCATCCCCGAGGGCAAGACGATGTGCGGCCTGTGCTCGCGCCTGCGCCGCGGCGCGTTGTACCGCTGGGCCTCGGAGAACGGCATCACCAAGATCGCCCTGGGACATCACCGGGACGACATCGTCGAGACGCTGTTCCTCAACATGTTCTTCGGCGGACGGCTGAAGGCCATGGCTCCGAAGCTGCTGTCGGAGGACGGCAAACACATCGTCATCCGGCCGCTCGCGTACGTCGCGGAATCGCAGATCGCCAAATACGCGCGCGCGCGCCAGTTCCCGATCATTCCCTGCAAGCTGTGCGGGTCGCAGGACAATGCGCAGCGCAAGGAGGTCAAGCGGATGCTCGCGGAATGGGAGAAGCAGTATCCGGGCCGCACGGAATCGATCTTCTCCGCGCTGCGCAACGTTTCTCCCGAACACCTCGCCGATCCGCGGAGCTTCGATTTCGCGCGACTCGATGCCGAACGTCATTAAACCGGTCGACGATTCATACTGGGTAATCGAGGGCCGGCTGCTCGCCGGTTGTTATCCCGGGGGAAAACGCCCGCAGGACGTCGCGCGGCGACTCGGCGCATTGCTCGCCGCCGGCTTCGATGCCTTCATCGACCTGACCGAACCCGGCGAACTGCCGCCGTACGAGCTCTATCTACCCGGGCACGTGCGTTACGCGCGCAAGCCGATCCCCGATCACGGTGTGCCCGACCCGCCGGCGCGGATGGCGGAAATCCTGGCCGAGCTCGACGCCGCGCTCGCGCAGGGCCGGCGCGTGTACGTGCATTGCCGCGCCGGCATCGGCCGCACCGGCACGGTGATCGCCTGCCATCTCGCCGCGCGCGGGCTCGATGGCGAGGCCGCGATCTCCGAGCTCAACGAACTCTGGCGGGGCAGCGATCGCTCCGACACCTGGCCGGACGTGCCCGAGACGGCCGAGCAGGTCGCGTTCATCCACGACTGGGCCGCGAATCACCACGATGCGACGCAGGCCCCCGACGTGCTCGACGCGGCGCGCAGCCTGCGCGAGCGTTTCCAGGGATCGCTGGTCGGGCTCGCGGTCGGCGACGCGCTCGCCGCCCACACCCAATTCCGCAAGCCGGGCAGCTTTTCGCCCGTGGGGGACCTGCTCGGCGGCGGACCTTTCGACCTGCCCCGGGGCGCCTGGACCGACGACACGGCGCTGGCCCTGCTGGTGGCCGAGAGCCTGCTCGAGTGCGGCTTCGACGCGCGCGACCTGGTGGCCCGATTCTCCCGCTGGCAGCGCGATGGGCATGGCAGCGCCACGGGACAGTGCGTGGGGATTTCGGCCAATGTGGCCCGGGCCCTGGCTGCCGCGCAGTACAAGGGGCAGCCTTTCGCCGGGTCGCACGACCCTCAATCGCTGGACAAGGACCCCCTGTCGCGCATCGCGCCCGTCGTGATGTACCACCTGGCGCAGCCCGCCGAGGGCATTGCCCGCGCGGTGGATGCCGCGCGCATCACCGCGCAGGCGCCGGTCGTGCTCGACTGCGTGCGCCTGCTGGCCGCCATGCTCCACCAGGCGCTGACCGGCCGCGAAAAGGCCGCGATCCTGCGGCCACCGCGCGATCTGTGGGCCGGTAGCGCCACCCGCCCGGAAGTGATGGGCGTCTACGAGGGCTCTTACGAGCGGCGCGGGGCCGAGGAGATCACCGGCGGCGGAAATGCGGTCAATGCGCTCGAGGCCGCGCTGTGGGTCTTCAGCCGCAGCTCGAACTTCCGCGAAGGGGCGTTGCTGGCCGCGAACCTCGGGCGCGACTGCGACGTCGTCGCCGCGATCTACGGGCAACTCGCCGGGGCCCACCTGGGAATGAGCGCGATTCCCGGAATCTGGCGTAACAGCCTGATGCGACGGGAGGTGGTCGTCGAAACCGCCGATCGGCTCCTGGCCCACGCCCTGGTGACCCTGGGAGGCTGAGCCCGGCGGCCCCGGCACCCGTTCCGCGGGGCACGCGACTCGCTTAAAGTTGCGGCATGTCGTCAACGCGTACCCCCCGCGTCCGGCGGGCTGCGCGCTCCTGGACTCGCATGACCGACGAGCAATTGCTCGGCATGCGCTTCTGCGATCTGAAGCTGAAGATCGAACGCACGCCGCTCGCGCGCCGCGTGCGGCGGCTGTATCGCGAGCTCGACAAGCGGCAGATCTCGTTCCGGCCGCACGTGTGGCTGTCGGAGGAGTGGTTCTCGCCGGATGGCGTGCCGGGGATCGCCGTGCCGTTCTATCTGGCGCACCCGCGGCTCGAGCGGCTCGAGCGTCGCATGATGCGCACCGTCGAGGGCGGCAGCTCCGAAAGCGCGATGCGCATCCTGCGTCACGAAGCGGGTCACGCCATCGACACCGCGTACCGGTTGCGACGTCGCAAGAGCTGGCGAGAGGTTTTCGGCCCGGCATCGCTGCCTTATCCGGACACCTATCGCGCGCGGCCCGGCAGCCGTCGCTACGTGCAGCATCTCGGCGAGTGGTACGCGCAGTCTCATCCCTGCGAGGACTTCGCGGAGACCTTCGCCGTGTGGCTCAAGCCCAACTCCTCGTGGCGCCGCACGTACGCGCAGTGGCCCGCGTTCCACAAGCTCGAATTCGTCGACGATCTGCTTTCGGACGTGCGCAACTCGCGCGCACCGGTGCGCAACCGCGATGTTGTCGAGCCGTTGAGCGACAACAAGCGCACGCTCGCCGATCACTACCGGCGCAAGCTCAAGCGCTACAGCATCTATCGCCGCACCGTCACGGATCACCTGCTCGAGCGCATGTTCGCGAGCGAAAAGCCGGACGCGCATGCGCGCCGCGCGAGCACCTTCCTGCGCGCGCATTCGACCGCGCTCGTGAGCTCGGCCATGCGCGAGCTCGACGCCGAACGCTACAGCGTCGAGCAGATCCTGCGCATGATCCTCGAGCGCGCCGAGAAGCTGCGCCTGTGGGTGCGCGGCAGCCGGCGCGACGCGCTCAAGCACACCCGCTGGATGCTCGTGTACCTCACGCGCCTGTACGCGCAGGGTGAAAGTCCGCGGTTGTCCCTATGACACAATGGGCGCCATGAAACGACTGCGCACGCTGGTCGTCATGCACTCCACGCTGGTCCCGCCCGATAGTCTCGAAGGACACAGCGCAAAAGACATCGAGGAATGGCGCACCGAATTCGACGTCGTCTCGACGTTGAAGAAATCGGGCCACGAGGTGCGTTGCCTCGGCATCTCCGACAGCGTCGAGGAGCTGCGCAGCGTCATCGGCGAATGGAAGCCGGAGATCGTCTTCAACCTGCTCGAAGAGTTCGACGGCATCGTCACGTATGACCAGCACGTGGTCGCGTTCCTCGAGCTGCTGCGCCAGCCGTACACGGGCTGCAATCCGCGCGGCCTGCTGCTGGCGCGCGACAAGCCGCTGTCCAAACAACTGCTGTCCTACCACCGCATTCCGTCGCCGCAATTCGCGGTGTTCCGCCGCGGCATCAAGCTCAGGCTGCCGCGCAAGATCAAGTATCCGCTGTTCGTGAAGTCGACCACCGAGGACGCCTCGCTCGGCATCTCGCAGGCCTCGATCGTCACCGACAAGGCGCAGCTCAAGCAGCGCATCGAGTTCGTGCACGAGACGGTGCAGACCGACGCGCTGGTCGAGGAATACATCGAGGGCCGCGAGCTGTACGTCGGCGTGATGGGCAACGACCGTCTCACGCGCCTGCCGGTGTGGGAGATGAAATTCGGCTCGATGGCCGAGTCCGGCGCCGGCATCGCGACGCGCCGCGTGAAGTGGGACAAGAAGTATCAGAAGAAACACGGCATCGACACCTACGAGGCGAAGGAGCTCACTCCCGCCATCGTGGCGCGCCTCGACAAACTCTCGCGGCGTGTCTACCGCAGCCTCGGATTGTCGGGCTGCGCGCGCATCGATTACCGCATGAACGCGGAAGGCCAGATCTACGTGATCGAAGCGAACCCGAATCCGAACCTCGCCGCGGAAGAAGATTTCGCGCAGTCGGCGAAAGCGGCGGGTGTGAGCTATCCCGAACTTCTCGAAAAACTCCTCACGCTCGGCGGCGGTTATCAGGCAGAGTGGCGCGCCTACTATGGTTGAGCTCTCGCGCGAGGTGGAACGCATGCCATGGACGAAACACTGCCGGACGAAGACCTGCCTGGCGGCGCTGGCGGCACTTCTGCTCGCGGCCTGCGTGAATCAGCAGGAGCTCACCAAGCGCGAGATCCAGAAGTTCATGCAGACCTCGGCGGGCGAGTTCCGCAACGATGCCGGCGAGGAACTCGTGATCGTGCCTGTCTACTCGCGCATGATCGGCATGGATACGATTTACGTCGAACGCACGACGGCCGCGGGCACCTCGGGCCGGATCGTGTCGCTCGAGGTGGGCAAGAATGGCATCGTGCAGCTCGCCTACGTGTTCATGCAGCAGAACCAGTGGCGCAACCTGCGCGAAAATCCCGAGCTCTTCTCCGCGTTGCTTCCCCGGGACGTGCGTCCCTCCGGAACCTGCGACATCAAGCTCGCCGAGGACATGAACTCGGTGACCTACGCGTGCGGCGGCGGCGCGCCGACTACCTACCAGCGCGTCCAGTACCAGCCCGACCACTGATCCGCGCGCGCTACTCGCGCGTGTGCGACTCCATCCAGTCGAGCACCTCGCCATACCAGTAGATGTTGTTGGCCGGCTTCAGGATCCAGTGATTCTCATCCGGGAACACGACGAAGCGGCTTTCGATGCCGCGCCTCTGCAGCGCCGTGAAGGTCGCGAGTCCTTGTGAATAGGGCACGCGGAAATCCAGCTGGCCGTGTATCACCAGCATCGGCGTGCGCCACTCCGTGACGTGGTTGGCCGGGTTGAAACGCTCGTGGATCTCGGGCGTCTTGAAGTAGGGCCCGCCGTTCTCCCACTCCGTGAACCACAGCTCCTCGGTCGTGTAATACATCATGCGGGTGTCGAAGATGCCCGCGTGATTGATGATGCAGCGGAAGCCGTCCGGCCATTTGCCGGCGATCCAGTTCTGCATGTAGCCACCGTACGAGGCGCCGAGCGAGCAGGCGCGCTTGCCGTCCATCCACGGATACTTCGTGAGCGCTGCGGCGAGGCCTTTCTGCAGATCCTCGAAGGGCCTGTCACCCCAGTGCTCGCTGATCGAATCCGTGAACGCCTGGCCGTAACCCGGCGAGCCGTGGAAGTCGATCGCGATGACGGCGAAGCCGCGCGCCGCGAAGGCCTGCGCGTTCCAGCGCCAGTTCCACAGGTTCTGGAAGCTCACCTGCGGACCGCCATGCACGACGAACGCGATCGGGAATTTGCGATCCGGGGCGAAGCCGAAGGGCTTCACGACGTAGCCGTACACCGTTTCGTCGTTCCAGCCCTTGAAACTGAATTGCTCGAATGGCGACAGCGAGCGTGCGGCGAGCAGCGTCGCGTTGCTGTCGGTGATGCGACGCGGTGTCGTGCGGCCGGCTTCGAGCAGGTACAGGTCGGGCGGCGTCGCGAGGTCGTGCCAGATCACGACGTTGCCCTTCGGGGCGGGCGCGAATTCGGCGATCGTGCCGTCGCCCGAAAGCGGCGTCACGCGGCCGGTCGAAGAGTCGATCGAGAAGAGCCGCGTCTGTCCGAGATCGCTCGCGGTGGCGAGCAGTGTGCGGCCGTCGCGCGCGACGTCGAGATGCTGCACCGAGCGGTCCCAGCCCGGCGCGAGGTCGCGAGTCTTGCCTTCATGCGAGATGCGAATGCGGAAGCGATCGGCCTCGAACCCCGGCTTGCTCATCGCGATCCACGCGAGCGCGCCGTTGCGCAGGAATTTCGGCTGCGTATCCCAGGCGGGATTGTCGGCGGTGAGGTTGCGCGGCGCTTTCGCGCCGTCGACCGGCGTCTCGAACAGATCGAAATTGGTGGACCAGGGCTCTTCGCGGCCCGCGACCCGCGCGGCGAACACCAGTCGCGTGCCGTCGGGGCTGAACGTGTATTCCTCGGCGCCGCCACTGGGCTTGGAAGGCACGTCGGCTTCGAGTGTACGGCTGACGTTGATCGGGTGGCCGGCGCGACCATCCGGCTCGAGTTTCGCGACGAAAAGATTGGAGCGCGTGCCGTTCTTCCACGTGTCCCAGTGCCGCACGAATAGCGAGTCGTACGCGCGCGCCGAAGGACGGTTGGCGCCGCCCGCATCGAGCCGCTGGCGCGTGCAGGCGAGCTGCACGCAATCCGGGAACACGTCCATGGAAATCGCGAGGCGCTTGCCATCCGGCGAAACGGCGAAGGAGCCGATGTCGAGTGGATAGTCGGTGATCTGCATGGCTTCGCCACCGGCGAGCGGCAGCCGCCACAACTGCATGGAGCCGGCGCGCGACGACAGGAAATAGATGGCCGTGCCATCGGCGGACCAGCGCGGATGAGTGTCGGTCGCGGAGTGCTGGGTGAGGCGGCGCGGCTTCGCCTTCGCGTCGCTGGGGTCGATCAGCCACAGGTCGGTGCGGCCGCGATTCGCTTCCTGGTCGGTCTCGCGTTGCACGTAGACGACGCGTCGTCCGTCCGGGGAGACCTGCGGATCACTGACCCGCGCCAGCATGTTCAGGTCGGTCGGCGTGAATGCGCGCGAGGCTTCCTGCGCGGCGGCCTGCATGCCGAGTCCGCCCGCGAGCACCAGCACGGTGTGCAACATGATTGATCTCATCCCGTTCTCCTCGGAAGTCCGTCCCGAAACCGCTTTCGGTGCGCGCGCATTCTCTACGAATGGACGGAGGCGCGGTACCCGATGATTCCGGATCGCGCACCATTTTGAAGTCAATCCGAGCGCGGCTGCACTCGGCTGCGCCAGACCGGAGCCGCGCGCCGGTCCGCGGCTGTCGGAGGCTTTGAAGCGCAAACCCGCTGAAATCCTGTTCGTTTGCGCTGAACCCCGCGCCGCTGTCGAAGGTCAACGGGAAGTTGGCATGCAAACTGTATGGGATGAATCGAACCCGTGCGGAGTGGCCCGCCGGTTTGCCCGCGGCGGATGCCAGCGTCATCGACCTCTCGAGGCTGGTGACGTCATTTGCCGCGACAGTGTGAACGGGGCCACGCCGCTCGTCAGCGGTTAGCAGAGTGCGCGGTTGGCTGCCAGCAGAGAGTCCACGACGAGTCGACAATAACGACTCCTGCGTCACGGAACCTGCGCGCTCATCGCGCTCAACTGTCACCGTCCGGATGCGCAGGACGATGGAGGTGCTGATGACCATCCAGATGGTTGCGAATCTGAAGGAGTTCTTCCGCGACGCGTTGCACGACGCGCTGTCCAACCAGCACGTTGCGGTCGAAGGCGAAACCGAACACTACGTGGTGAACATGCTCACGCTGTTCGCCGATGCGGATGCGCTTTATGAGCGCACGCCGGGACATCCCGAGCGCACGCGGCTGAAACCGCTCGCGATGATGTTGAGCGAGGCGCTCGATGCGCCGACCCAGGAAGCGCGCCTGCGCGGCCTGCAACGACTCGGGGACGTCTCGCTGTTCCTGTCGGGATTCTTCGCCGCGGGCTTCGCGCGCAAGCTCGTTGACATCGACTATCACATCGCGATGGGTGGCCGCGCCTACGGTACGTTGGCGCAGACCTGTCCCGCGACACGCGGCCGCACGATGCGCCAGGTGTTCGCGGAGCTCGCCGAGAAATTCGTCCCGATGGTCGACGCGCTCAACGAAATCAGCGAGAGCTCATACCAGCATTCGGCCCAGGACCGGCTGCGGCTCTACGAGTTGTGGATGAAGACTGGCAGCGAGCGCTCGCGCCATCTGCTGCGCAAACTGGGACTCGAGCCCGTGCCGGCGGTGCGCGGCGTGCTCGCGCATTAGAGCAGGGCGCGGATGAGCTCCGGTACGCTCGCGGCTCTCCAGGACACGCTCGCCGACATCTACGATCTGCCGGCGACGCCCGATGTCGCGGAATACCTGCTCACCGATCGTGCGCGGCTGGCCTCCATGAGCGACCGCGTGACGGACGAACAGCTGCTCGTCGCCGAAGAAGGCGACACGATCTCGCTCGCGTTGTACATCGATGCCGCGGTGCTCGAGAGACTCGAGCACCGCGATCCGTTCGCGGCGCTCACGCACGAGAACCTCGCCGACTACCTGACCGCGGCCGAAGGCGTGAGCCACTTCGTGTACGTGGCGTGGAATGCGGGCCACGACAAACCGGTGACGCTGCTCGAGCTCGAGCTGCAGGCCGAGATCGACAAATTCATCGTGGGGGCGTGGCTGCTGCGCAAGCAATGCGGGCGATTCCCGCGCGAGCTGCATCGGGTGCTGTTCGATCGCACGCGCGTCGATCCGCAGGCGGCCGGCGGCCGGGCCGGTCTGTATCGCACGGCGTCCGCGTACGCGGCGCGCTTCTGTCGGCAGGTGGCTTCGCGGCTCGAGCGCTCGCGCAATGGCGCCAGCAACTCGCTGCTCGCGGAATTGCGGCGGTTCTATCGCCTCGGGAACGCGCGGAAACTGGCGCACATCGAACGCTTCGCGTGAAGCGCCCGCGCCGCCTCAGCGCCTACTCGACGTCGCTGTCGTCCTGCTGACGACGCGCTTCCAGCTCCCGCTTCAACTTGATCCATTCACCCAACTTGCGCAGATCGCGCTTCGCCGGAGCCTTCTTGGGTTCCGGCAAATGGGCTGCACCCGCGCGCGCATAAGGGTCGAAACCATTGGCGCGCGTGCGTTCGATGGTCAGCTTGGCGCTGTCACCACGCGCGGGCGTGGACTGGATGCTGAGCGGTTCGCGTTCGAGCAATTCCCCGGCGTATCCCGCATCGATCCACTCGACGCGCGCATTGCCACGATCGTCGTGAACGATCTGTGATGCACGCCGCCGGTTCGTCGCGGGCGGGCGTTTTTCGTTGGAGTTATCGTCTTTCACGACTGCAGTATGAACGAGGCGAAAAAACCGTGTTTTGACATAGCGAACATTCCGGATGGCCAAAATCCGGGCCTGTGAGCCGGTTCACGCAATTCTTTTGCGCGATGCGGCTCGCAGGATTCCGATGACGGTTTTCGCGTCGTCGAGCTCGCCGCTCAGGGCGCGCTCCACCGCCTCGGCCAGCGGCCACCATTCGATCTCGAAAACTTCGCCCGATTCCGGCGCGCCGGCGGCGGGGCTCAGGTCGGTCGCCAGGTACAGGTGAATGACCTCGGTGAACACGCCCGGCGAGCTGAAATAACGGCCCAGAGATTCGAACCGGCTCGCGCTCACCGCGGCTTCCTCGACGAGCTCGCGGCGCGCGGTGACCTCGGGCGGTTCGTCGGGCTCGAGCTTGCCGGCTGGCAACTCGTATATGTAGCCGCCCGCCGCGTGACGGTACTGGCGCAGCAGGCAGACGCGTTCCTGCGCGTCGATCGCGACCACCGCGGCTCCGCCCGGATGACGCACGATCTCGAGCGGCAGTCGTACGCCGTTCGGCAGGTCGACGGTGTCGACGCTCACGCGAATCACGCGGCCTTCGTAAATCATCTTCCGATCGAACAGCATCGCGCGAGTGTACCTGCGCGCGCGATGCCGGCCGCGGATAGTAGTGAGAGCGCCGCCGAAGGGCCCGCGAGCTTGTCGCGCGCTCGCGGCGGCGCTCATAATCCCCGCATCGGCGCCGCGCTCGCTCATACCCGATCCGGTATCAAAAAGGCGTCACATTCCCGCACATCCGCGCGTGACGGCTGTCACGGCTCGCGGCCTGCCCGGGCCAGTTTTCACGTTCTTTTCGTATATTGTTGTATTGATGTCCACAGCTGAAAAACTCGGTTCCCTCAACGCTCCGCAGAAGAAGGCGGTGACGTACGGCGCACCCGTTCCTGGCGGAAAGGGTTTTCGCGCCGGCCCGCTGCTGGTCGTCGCGGGCGCCGGCACCGGAAAGACGAACACACTGGCGCATCGCGTCGCGCACCTCGCGATGAGCGGGGTCGATCCCGCGCGCATCCTCATGCTGACCTTCACGCGCCGGGCCGCGGTGGAGATGAAACGCCGCGCCAACGAGATCATGCGCGAGGCGTTCGACGACAAGCTCGGCGGCAAGGCTTCGCAGCTGTCGCAGCGCCTGACCTGGTCGGGCACGTTCCATTCGATCGCCAACCGCCTGTTGCGCCATTACGCGAAACACGTCGGCCTGGATCCTTCGTTCAGCGTCCTCGACCGGTCCGACGCGGCCGACCTGCTCGACACCGTGCGCACGGAGCTCGGGTATTCGGGCAAGGGCCAGCGGTTCCCGCGCAAGGACACCTGCCTCGGCGTCTACTCGTATCGCGTCAACACGCAGAAGTCGCTCAAGGAGACGCTCGAGAGCCAGTACTCCTGGTGCGCGCACTGGGAAGAGGACATCGGCAAGCTGCTGCGGACCTACGTCGAACGCAAGTCCCAGTTCCGCGTCCTCGACTTCGACGACCTGCTGCTCTATTGGCACGCCATGATGAGCGAAGCAAATATCGCGAAATCAGTGGCCGCGAATTTCGACCACGTGCTGGTCGACGAATACCAGGACACGAACAAGCTGCAGGGCGACATCCTGCATGCGCTGAAGCCCGACGGCCAGGGTGTGACCGTCGTCGGCGACGACGCGCAGGCTATCTACTCGTTCCGCGCGGCCGCGGTCGAGAACATCCTCGGATTCCCGGACCGCTTCCGCCCCAGGGCGGAAGTCGTCACCCTCGCGCAGAACTACCGCTCGAGCCAGAGCGTGCTGGACGCCGCGAACGCACTCATGGCGGATGCGCCGCGCCAGCACCGCAAGCACCTGCTGTCGATGCGGGGGCAGGGGCCGCGTCCCAAGCTCGTGACGGTGGACGACCTGCCCACGCAGGCGGAGTTCATCTGCACGCGCGTGCTCGCCTCGCGCGAGGCCGGCGTTCCGCTGCGCCGCCAGGCCGTGCTGTTCCGCACCGGTTCGCACAGCGACGTGCTCGAGGTCGAGCTCGCGAAGCGCAAGATTCCGTTCGTGAAATACGGCGGCCTCAAGTTCATGGACGCCTCGCACGTCAAGGACCTGCTCGCGGTGCTGCGCTGGGCGGACAACCCGCGTAACCAGCCCGCGGCGTTCCGCGTGCTTCAGTTCATGCCCGGCATGGGCCCGGCGAACGCGAAGCGCGCGCTCGACCATTTCGTCGCGAACAATTTCCAGTGGGCGTCGTTCGAAAAGTTCGAGCCGCCGTCGGATGCCCGCGTGCCGTGGATCAAGTTCTGCGAGTTGTTCAAGGCGCTCGGCGAACCCGCGCGCCCGTGGCTCGGACAGATCAACATGATCCGCGAGTGGTACAAGCCGCACATGGAGCGCATGTACGAACACGTGCACACGCGCATCGGCGACCTCGACCAGCTCGAGCTGCTGTCGTCGCAGTACCCGTCCCGCGAGCGCTTCGTCACCGAGCTCACGCTCGATCCACCGCACGCCACGAGCGACCTGGCCGGTCAGCCGCTCATGGACGAGGACTACCTCGTGATCTCGACGGTCCACTCCGCCAAGGGCATGGAGTGGGATCACGTCTTCGTGCTGAATGTCGTCGACGGCAGCTTCCCCAACGAGTTCGCGACCGCGAAGCCCGAGCAGATCGAGGAGGAGCGGCGCCTCTTGTATGTGGCGATGACCCGCGCCCGCAACGAACTGACCTGCGTCGTGCCGCTGCGTTTCCAGATCACGAGTCCGCGCAGCACGGAGGGGCACGTCTACGGCGCGCGCAGCCGGTTCCTCACGGAGAAGGTCCTGAAGTGCTTCGACGAACAGACCTTCCAGAGCGCGAACGTGGAAGTGAAGATCCAGGACGCCGCGGCCGAGTCCGGCACGATCGACGTCGCCTCCCGCATCAAGCAGATGTGGTAGGTAGGGGACAGTCCCCATTTCCTGGCAAAAGGGGTCAGTCCTCTCCGGAGAGAGGCAGCCCTCACGCAAAAAGAACCCCGCGCGAGGCGGGGTTCTCATCGACCTGGTCTGCGGCTAGTTAGTCCGACGCAGGATCAGCGGCGGAACGGACCACCACCACCCTGGCGCGGACGCGGCGGACGTTCCTGCGCTTCGTTGACACGCAGCGGACGGCCGTTCATCTGGTAGCCGTTGAGTCCCTGGATCGCGGCTTGCGCCTCGCCCGAACCCATCTCAACGAATCCGAAGCCACGGGGCTTGCCCGTTTCGCGGTCATTGATCAGCTTCACTGAATCGACTTTGCCATGGCGCTCGAACAGCACCTTGATATCTTGCTCGGTTGCCGAGAAGGGCAGATTGCCCACGTAGATCGTCGTCATCCCAGACATCTCGCTCAAAAAGCGGACAGCGGCAGGAGGCGGTCTCCTGCATGTACCGCGGAAGTTTGAAAACAGGTCAAGGCTTCAAGACACACGCTAGTTGGACCAATTCGCAGCTCTTGGGACCGCGGCCTGCACCGGAGTTCGTGCGCTTCACGGCGTAAACCATTAGGAGCACGGACGCGACCGATGCTACTCCTCGCTTCGAGAAGCTGTAAACAAGCGGGCCGGCCGCCGGGGCCTGGCCAGCGTTGTCAGCTGCAAATTCATGGTTTTCCAGCCAATTTGACGCTTGCTGCGCCGCGGGTGTTAGCGCTCACTCGGGGACCAACTAGTCAATAACCGGGCGCGAAGGCCGGTTCACTCTAGATAGGCGTACCCGTCGAGCTCGCCTTCGTAGAAGCGCTTGATGGCCTGCGACTCGGCCACGGTCATGCGGCCCTCGCGCACGGCGCGCTCGCAGTCGCGGGCCAGGGCGGGGTGCAGGTCGGCGACGTCATATTCCATGTATTCCAGCACCTTGTTCGCCGTGTCGCCCTCGACGGTCTCCTCGATCCACCAGCCACCGTCGTCGTGGAAGCGGATGTGCGCGACGTGAGTGTCGCCGAACAGGTTGTGCAGGTCGCCCAGGGTCTCCTGGTACGCGCCGACCAGGAAGGCCGCGAGGTAGTACTCGTCCGACGCCGTGATGGCGTGCAGTTCCAGGGTCTTCTTGACGTCCCGCTGGCTGACGAAGCGATCTATCTTCCCGTCGGAATCGCAGGTGATGTCGGCCAGCACTCCCTTGCGGGTCGGGCGCTCGTCGAGGCGGTGGATAGGCATGATCGGGAAGAGCTGGTCGATCGCCCAGCTGTCCGGCAACGACTGGAACACCGAGAAGTTGCAGAAGTAGATGTCGGAGAGGATCGATTCGAGTTCTTCGAGCTCCTCCGGGACTTGGTCGAGCTTGCGCGTGAGATCGCGCACCTTCGCGCAGGTCGCCCAGTACAGGCGCTCGGCGATGCCGCGCTGCTCGAGCGAGAGCAGGCCGAGGTTGAACATCTGCAGCACCTGGTCACGCGCCGTCTGGGCGTCGTGGTAGCACTCCACGACGCGCCGCTCGGTCACGGAGCGGTAGGCATCGAGCAGATCGCGCACCGGTTGCGGAAGGTCGCGGCCGCCGTTTTCCTGGTCCTCACGTCCGGTGACGCGGAACTGGTCGAGCGCCTGGCTGCCGAGCGTGTTGAAGATGAGCACGCTGTGATGCGCCGCGACCGCGCGCCCGGATTCGCTCACGATCATCGGGTGCGGAATCTTGCGCGTGTTGCAGACGTTCGCGATGCGATACACCACGTCGTTGGCGTATTCGTTCAGCGTGTAGTTCATCGACGAGGCGAAGTTCGTTCCGCTGCCGTCGTAATCCACGCCTAGCCCGCCGCCCACGTCGATGTACTGCAGCCCCGCGCCCAGCAGTTTGAGCTCCGCGTACACGTGCGCGAGCTCGTTGATCGCATCTTTCACGCGGCGGATGTCCTGCAGCTGGCTGCCCGGATGGCAGTGCACGAGCTGCAGGCAATCGAGCATGTTCTTGGCGCGCAGGATCTCGACGGCTTCGAGGATCTCGCTGGTGAACAAGCCGAACTTCGACTTGTCGCCGGCGCTCTCGCGCCATCGGCCCGAACCTTCGCTCGCAAGCTTCACGCGCACGCCGATGCGGGGACGCACGTTGTATTTCTCGGCGATGCGCAGGATGGCCGGCAGCTCGCGGAAGTTCTCCACCACCGGAATGATCGTGCGGCCAAGCTTGGTCGCGATGATCACCGCTTCCAGATAGCTGTCGTCCTTGAAGCCATTGCAGACGATGAGCCGTTCGGGCGAGTCCGCCGTCATCGACATCACCGACAGCAGCTCGGGCTTGCTGCCGACCTCGAGTCCGAACTTGAAGGGCTTGCCGTAGCGGTACACCTCTTCGACGACGAGGCGCTGCTGGTTCACCTTGATCGGGAACACGGCCGTGTAGCGGTTCTGGTATTCGTTCTCGGCGATGGCCTGCGCGAAGGCGTCGTGCAGGTGCTTGAGGCGGTGCGCCAGGATGTCGGAAAAGCGCACGACGACCGGGGTCGTGAGCTCACGTTCCTTGAGTCCCTGCACGACCTCGAACAGGTCGATCTCGCGCGCGGGATTCATGTCGGGCCGTACGACCACATGGCCGCGGTCGTTCACGGAGAAGTAACCCTTGCCCCAGGCGTTGACCTGGTAGAGCTCCGCGGAATCTTCGACGGACCAGGGGACGGAACGATCGGCGCGGCGCGCCGCCTCCTGCCCATTGGCGCTCACTTGGTTGGGATCGGCTGCCACGTTGGGGCGCAAGATATCAAAACGTGATTGCAAGTAAATGCAGGAATACGCGCGAAGTCAGAAAGATCCTGTCGCGATCGGCCGTCGAGGATCGCGTATCCACTCGCTCCACGATCCGGCATAGAGCCGCGCGCCGCGCAGACCCGCATGCTCGAGCGCCAGCAAATTGTGACAGGCGGTGACTCCCGAGCCGCACATCGCTATCAGCGCCGACGAAGGCTGCGCGCCGAGCAGCGTCTCGAAGCGCCGACGCAGGACGTCCGCGGGCAGGAATCGTCCGTCGTCGCCGACGTTCGCCGTGAATGGATAGCTGCGGGCGCCCGGCACGTGACCGGCCACCGGATCGATCGTCTCATTGCGTCCGGCGAATCGTTCGGCGCCGCGCGCATCGATGAGCAGGTTGCCCGGCCGCTGACTCAGCCCGGCCAGTTCCTCGCTCGTGACGATGGCGGTCATGTCGGGTGCGGCGACGAGCATTCGCGCGTGCGGGGTGCGCACCGTGGATTCGACAGGCAATCCCGCCGCGCGCCATGCGGCGATGCCGCCGTCGAGCACCGCGACCTCGCGAAACCCGATCCAGCGCATGAGCCACCACAGCCGCGCCGCGTATGCACCATGGCCCTGGTCGTAGGCGACGACCTGGCAGCCCGGTCCCGCGCCGAGAGAGCCCAGACGTCTCGCCAGCTCGTGCGGATCCGGCAGCGGGTGCCGGCCGCTCGTGGGCGTGATCGGTCCGGACAGGTCGCGATCGAGATGCAGGAACTGCGCGCCCGGAAGATGGGCCTCGGCGAACTGCGTTTCGCCCCAGCGCGTGTTGCCGAGCTCCGCGCGGCAGTCGAACAGCACGAGATCTTCGCGCCCGAGTTGCGTCGCGAGCGTCGGCGCATCGATGAGGGTGGTGAAAGGGCCCATGCCACATCTTACAATCCGCCAAAGCATGGCTCACTCATGGCAATAGACGTCTATTGGGGATCAGGCAGTCCTTACTCCTGGCGAGTGCTGCTCGCGCTCGAGCACAAGGGCCTGCCCTATACCAGCCACCTGCTGTCGCTCGACATGCAGGAACACAAGTCGCCGCACATGCTCGCGCTCAATCCGCGCGGCCGCGTGCCGACGCTCAAGGACGGCGACTACGTGGTGTTCGAGTCGCTCGCGATCCTCTATTACCTCGACCGCAAGTACCCGGCGAAACCGCTGTTCGGCGACTCGCCCGAGGAGGGCGCCGTGATCATGCGCGTCTGCTGCGAGTTCCAGGCGTACATCGAAGAACACGTGATGCGCATCGTCCGCGCCGTGCTGTTCCGGCGCGGAGATCCCAAGTCGGACGAAGTCGTCTGGTCGATGCAGATGGCGGCCGGCGAAGCGCGCACGATCGAGATGCGGCTCGGCAAGGGCGACTGGATCGTCGGCGACAAGCCCGGCGCCGCGGACTACGTGATCTATCCCGGCATCAAATTGCTGCTGCGCGCGCTCGCGCGCCCCGAAGCGCGCGAGCTCTCGTCGCGATTCCTGCCCGTCGACGCGAACTATCCCGGGCTCGCGCGCTGGCTCAAGCGCGTCGAGAGTCTGCCGGGTTATGAGAAGACCTATCCGCCGCACTGGCGGGAGTCCATACCCTGAAGACGTTGTCCGGTGGCAACACCGGATCATGGTTGCTACCCTCACGGGTTGTTTCAGGCTGGAGAAATCATGGCAAACGACAAGATCCACGTTGAGTTCCCGGGACGAATCATTTTCATCGGATTCGGCAGCATCGGTCAGGGCACCTTGCCCCTCGTGTTGCGCCACATCGGCATCCCGAAAGAACGCATCACGATCATCACTTCGGACGATCGCGGCAAGAAAGTAGCCGAGGAATACGGCATCAAGGTCGTGAAGGTCACGCTCACGCGCGACAACTACCGCCGCGAGCTCGATCCGTACATCGGACGTGGTGATTTCGTGCTCAACGTGTCGGTCGACGTGTCGTCGATCGCGATGATCAAGTTCTGCTGGTCGAAGGGCGCCATGTACCTCGACACCTGCGTCGAGCCGTGGCCGGGCGGCTACACCGATGCGACGATTCCGCACGCCAAGCGCACCAATTACGCGCTGCGCGAGGAAGCGCTGGCCCTGCGCAAGGATGGCGCGCGCTCACCCACCGCGGTCATGACACACGGCGCGAATCCGGGCCTGGTGTCGCATTTCGTGAAGCAGGCGCTGCTCAACATCGCCGGCGACACGGGTGTCGACGCGGGCGACCCCAAGTCGCGCGACGACTGGGGCCAGCTCGCGCGCAAGCTCGGCATCAAGACGATCCACATCGCCGAGCGCGACACGCAGCTCGCCAGCAAGCCCAAGGAGGTCAACGAGTTCGTCAACACCTGGTCGGTGGACGGATTCGTGAGCGAAGGCCAGCAGCCGGCGGAGCTCGGCTGGGGCACGCACGAGAAGAATTTCCCGCGCGACGGCAAGCGCTACGACTTCGGCTGCGGCGCGTCTATCTACCTCATGCAGCCGGGCGCGGCGACGCGCGTGCGCACCTGGACGCCGAAAGCCGGGCACTTCCACGGCTTCCTGATCACGCACGGCGAATCGATCTCGATCGCCGATTTCCTCTCGGTGCGCCAGAGCTCCGAGGTCGTGTACCGGCCCACCGTGCACTACTCCTACCATCCGTGCGATTCGGCGGTGGTCTCGGTGCACGAATTCGCCGGCCGCAACTGGCACCTGCAGGATCGCCAGCGCATCCTGATGGACGAGATCACGCAGGGCATCGACGAGCTCGGCGTATTGCTCGCCGGCCACAAGAAGAACGCGTACTGGTTCGGCTCGCAGCTGTCGATCGACGAGGCGCGCAAGCTGGTCCCGCACAACAACGCCACGAGCCTGCAGGTCACCGTGTCGTGCCTGTCGGGAATGATCTGGGCGATGGAGAACCCGAACGCGGGGCTGGTCGAGCCCGACGAGATCGATTTCCGGCGCAACCTCGAGATCTCCATGCCGTATCTCGGCACGCTGACCGGTGCTTACACCGACTGGACGCCGCTGCACGACCGCGAGCGGCTGTTCCCGGAAGACCTCGACAAGACGGATCCCTGGCAGTTCAAGAACGTCCGCGTCTAGGGACGGGTCGATTCATCGGAGGCAGGGGGC
>JAEWLQ010000043.1 GCA_023457495.1 Pseudomonadota bacterium | reverse complement strand
CAGCGATTCCGACATCTGGCGCTAACTCAGCGATTTCTCGCCCGGCACCGATGACGGCCTCGAGCACCAGCACGCCGATGATGCCGACCACGCCGACGATGCCTTCCATGATCGTCCAGCTCATGATGGTTTCCTTGATGGAGAGGTTGAAGTACTCCTTCGCCATCCAGAACCCCGAATCGTTGACGTGCGAGAACATCAAACTACCCGCGCCGATGGCGAGCACCATCAGGTTCGGGTCGACGTTCGACGCCGCCACGACGGGCGCCATGAGACCCGCGGCGGTGAGGCCGGCGACCGTGGCCGAGCCGAGCGATACGCGGATCACGCCGGCGATCAGCCAGCCGAGCACCAATGGATCGATCGCGATCCCGGTCAGCGACGCGGAGATGTCCTTGTCGACGCCCGTCGCGACGAACACCTCTTTCAGCGTGCCGGCGCCCGCGATGATCAAGAGGATCACGGCGATGTCCTTGACCGAGTTGCCGTAGTCGTCCATCAGCTGCTGCATCTTCATGCCGCGCGACAGGCCCAGCGACCAGGTCGCGACCGCGAGGCCGATCAGCATCACGATCAGCGGGTTGGTCCAGAAGTTGAGCAGCGGACGCACGCTCTCGGGGGCCAGCGGCACGGCCATCGAGAACGCGATGATCACCACCGGCAACAGCGCGCTCGCGAAGCAGTTGAACGCGCTGGGCAGCTCGGCCTCGGGGCGCAGTGGCGCGACGAACAGCGTGATCGGGTTCGCCTTCACGTTGCGGAAAAAGCGCGCGTACAGCGGCCCGGCGAAGATCATGGCCGGTAGCGCGACGATGAGACCGTAGAACAGCGTCGTGCCCATGTCCGCGCCGAACAGCGGCAGCATGGCCGTGGGGGCCGGGTGCGGCGGCAGGAAGCCATGCGTCACCGACAGCGACGCGAACAGCGGAATTCCGAGGTAGATAGGCGGAACCTTGGTCTGTTGCACCACCGAGAACACCAGCGGCACCAGCAGCACGAACCCGACGTTGTAGAACAGCGGGATGCCGACCAGGAACCCGGTGAACATCAGCGCCCAGGTGAGGTTCTTCTCGCCGAACAGGCGCATCAGCACCATGGCGATCTTCTGTGCCGCGCCGCTGTTCGCGACCAGCTTGCCGAACATTGCGCCGATACACACGATGCCCAGGAGGCCGCCGAGAATGTTGCCGATGCCCTTCTCGAGCACGCCCGGCACCTTGTCGATCGGCAATCCGAGCAGGATCGCGGCGACTGACGACGCTACCAGGAACGCGAGGAACGGCTGCACCTTCCCCCAGCTGATCAGCAGCACCAGCAACACGATCGAGCCGAATACGTACCACAGTTCCATCGACGAGCCCCCTGACTACATTCTTTTGCCGGTCCCGGTGCCTGTCACCGACCGGTACTCATTCCGGATGCTCCGTGCCAGGCACCGCCGGCATCGCCGGCGGTGCATCGACATCAGAAGCCGACGCCTTTCACATTGAGGCGGATTCGCGCCAGGATGTTGTGCGAGGTTAGATAGAGCGTCTGGCCGTCGTCGCCGAACTTGCAGTTCGCCGTGCCCTTGCCGTTGCTGATGCGGCCGAGGCGCTTGCCGTCCTTCGACAGCACGATCACGCCGCCGGGGCCGGTGGTGAAGATGGTGCCGTCCGCGGCGACGGTGAGTCCGTCGGGCAGCCCGGGCGTCTCCCGGGAGACGAGATCGGTCAGGTCGGCGAACAGCTTCTTGCCGGTCACGTTGCCGTTCGCGTCGAGCGAATACGCCATGATGATGGCCTTCGTCGGTTCCGACTGCGCGACATACAGCACGCTGTCATCCGGCGAGAGCGCGACGCCGTTGGGGCGGTGCAGCTCCTTTTCGACCACCGAAACCACGCCATCGGCGCCCATGCGATAGACGCCGTTGAACGCGATCTCCTTCTCCGGCGCATCGTCGAACTTCTTGAAGCCGTACGGCGGATCCGTGAAGAACAGCACGCCCGCTTTCGTGCGCGTGACATCGTTCGGGCTCGAGAACTTCTTGCCCTCGAACTGCGTCGCGACCGGCGTTTTGGTTTTCGTCGACAGATCGAGCTTCTGGACGGCGCGGCTGCCGGTGTCCGCCAGCAGGATGGTCTTCGCATCGAGGATCGCGAGCCCGTTCGCGCCCGCCTCGCGCCACACGTTCGGATCGGGATCCGTGGCGCCGGACGGGTCGAGGAACTTCTCGAGGCCGCCTTTCTCCGACCACTTCCACATCTTGTTCCCGGGCACGTCGGTGAAAAGTAGATAGCCACCGGACTTCACCCAGATCGGGCCTTCGGCCCAGCCGAAGCCTTCCGCGAGTTTCTCCATCTTCCAGTCCTTGGGAACGATGGCATCCATCGCGGGATCCCAGCGTTCGATCTTCGCGTTCTCGATCTTCTCCGGAGCCACTCCCGTGCCCGCGCAGGCGCTGGTGGCGAGCGCCGCCAGCAAAATCGTCACGCCAGTCATGTTCCGCATGGAAATCCCCTTCAACTAGTTTGTACCTGAAACGATGACGCGGGTCGGCAGCGCCGTGGCCGGCGCCGTGACGGCATGCGTCTTCGTGATTTCGAACGATCCGCTGGCGCGCAGGTCCGCGGACGAGGCGCCAATCCAGAAATCGATGCGGCCGGCTTCGACCAGCCACTGGTCGCGCGGGCCCCAGAACGCGAGCTGCTCGGGCGTGAGGCTGAAAGTCACGCGCTTGGCGACGCCCGCGCCGAGGTCCACACGCTTGAAGCCGCGCAGCTCGAGCGTGGGCCGCGCGATGCTCGCCACCGGATCGCGCACGTAGAGCTGCACGACTTCATCGGACGGCACACCGCCGACGTTTTCGACCGTGATCGAGATGTCGATGCGCTCGCCGGGTCCGACCTCTCGCACGCTCTGCGCGAGATCCTTGTATCGGAATTCGCTGTAGGTCAGGCCGTGGCCGAAGGGATAGAGCGGGGTGATCGGCAGATCGTGATAACGCACCGTGTCCTTGGTCAGATCCGGATCCGCGGGGCGGCCGGTCGCATTCGCCGAATAGTTGAAAGGCACCGCGCCGGTCGCACGCGGGAACGCGGCGGGCAGGCGGCCCGCGGGCGAATACTTGCCGAACAACACGTCGGCCACCGCATTGCCCGCCTCGACACCCAGCATCCAGGTCTCGAGGATGGCGGGCGCCTTCTCGGCGAGTTCCGGAATCGCAAGCGGCCGGCCATTCGACAGCAGCACGACCACCGGCTTGCCGGTCGCCAACACCTGCTTTGCCAACTCGAGCTGGCTCGCGGGTAGTTCGATCGACGAGCGGCTGCGCGCCTCGCCCGACATGTCGAAGTCCTCGCCGATCACGAGCAGCGTGACGTCGGCGGCCTTCGCGAGCTTCACTGCGGCGGGAATACCCGAGAGATCGTTGTTGCGCGGATCGGCGCCGGGCGCCGACAGGATCTTGAGGCTCCTGGGCGCGGCGTCCGTGATGCCCTTGAGTATCGTGACCACGTCCTCGGCCTTGCCCTGCGCGCGCCACGAGCCGAGCTGCGAGAGCCCGTCGGTCGCGAGCTGGCCAATCACCGCGACCGACTTCAGCTTCGCCGGGTCCAGCGGCAGTAGTTTGCCCTCGTTCTTGAGCAGCACGATCGACTGGCGCGCCACCGCGCGCGCCGCTTCGCGGTGCTGGGGCGCGAGCAGCTCGCGCGCCTCGCGTTCCACGTCGTGGTACTCCATCGGCTTGTCGAACAGGCCGAGCTGCTCCTTCACTCGCAGGATGCGCAGCACCGCCTCGTCGAGCAGCTTGAGCCGCGCCGGATCCTTCGCGATGGCGTCCTTGAGATCGTCCGCGAATACGCCGCCAACCATGTCCATGTCGACTGACGCGTCGAGCGCCAGGACGCCCGCGGCCGCGCGGTCCGCCGCGACGCCGTGGTTCAGCAGCTCGCCGATCGAGCCCCAGTCCGACACCATCAGACCCTGCCAGCCCCAGCGCTCGCGCAGGAGGCCGCGCATCAGGTCGCGGTTCGCGGTGGTCGGCACTCCCGCGATGTCGTTGAACGCGACCATGAACGAAGCGGAGCCGGCGCGCGCGGACGCGAAGAACGGTGGTAGATAGACCTCGTGCAGCGTGCGCTCGGAGATGTCCGCGCTGTTGTAATCGCGGCCGCCGACGGCCGCGCCGTACGCGCCGAAGTGTTTCGCGGTCGCCATGAGTGAGCCCGGCCGCAAGGCGTTGCCGCCTTGGTAACCCGCGACCTGCGCCACCGCCATGCGCGAGCCGAGATAGGGATCTTCGCCCGCGCCTTCGACGATGCGGCCCCAGCGCGGGTCGCGCGCGATGTCCACCATCGGCGCGAAGGTCCAGTGCAGTCCCGCGGAGGTGGCTTCGTCGGCGGCCACGCGCGCGGCGCGTTCCTGCGCCTCTGGCGCCCAGCTCGACGCCATTGCGAGCGGCACCGGGAAAATGGTGCGATAGCCGTGCACCACGTCCATGGCGAACAACAGCGGAATACCGAGGCGTGACTCCTCGACCGCGACCTTCTGCAGCTTCGCGAGCGGCTCCGCGCCGGCGACGTGCAGATAGGAACCGACGCCGCCCGCGCGCACGCGCGCGACCTCGGCATCGTCGAGGCGCGAGTTCAGCGCCTTGCTGCGCCCACCCGCGCGCTGCACGAGCTGGCCGATTTTCTCGTCCAGCGTCATCTTCTTGAGCAATGCCTCGGGGCGGGAGGGCGCCTGCGCGCTCAGGTGGCCTGCGCAGGACAAAAAGGCGACAGCAAGACAGGCCACCCATGCGTGGCGCGCTGGACTCGGCAAGAGTGGATCCCCCCGGTTGCGGTGTTCCGGAATCTACCCGAAACAAACACGAAGAATGAAGGTTTGACCCCCAGACGTCGAGTTCCGTGGGCGGGCCGACAGCGTGGTTGACGGGCCGCGGGGCGATGGCTGGAATGACGTAATGCGACGTTCAACCTTTTCATCGAGCCTGCTGTGCGCGCTCGTGCTCGCGCCCCTCGCAACCCTGGCGAGCGGGCAGGCGCCATCTCCCGCCGCTTATGTTTCACGGCTCGGCACGGCCCGCATCCCCGCCGACGCGGCCACGGCCATCGTATTGCCGCTCGACGGCGGGACACTGCGATTCGCCGCAAACGACGCGAAGCCCATGAATCCCGCGAGCACGATGAAACTCGTGACCACCTACGCGGCGCTGCATCTGCTGGGTCCGGCGTTCACGTTCCGGACCGAGGTACTGGCCGACGACCCCGTCTCCAACAACGGCGTATTGCGCGGCGACCTGTACATCCGCGGCGGCGGCGACCCCAAGCTCGTCATCGAGGACCTGTGGCTGCTCGCGAATCGCCTGCGTGCCTTCGGGCTCCGCGAGATCGGCGGCGACATCGTGCTCGATCGCACGTTGTTCGAGCCCGTGGCCCACGATCCCGCGCAATTCGACGGCGAGGAAGGACGCGCCTACAACGTCGGGCCCGACGCGCTGCTGGTGAATTTCAAATCCATCGCGGTGACGCTGGTGCCGGATGCCGCGGCGAACGTCGCGCGCGTCGTCATCGTGCCCGAGGTCGCGGGATTGCGCGCGCCGCGCACGGTGCCGGGCATCGCGGGCCCGTGCGGCGACTGGCGCGGCCGATTGCGCGCAGATCTCTCCGATCCCATGCACATCAAGCTCGCCGGCGCCTTTCCGCTGGAGTGCGGCGAGCGGGCCATCTACCTGGGCGCGCTCGACCACACTAACTATTTCGCCGCCGTGTTCCGCGCATTGTGGGAGCGGCAGGGCGGCGTGTGGACCGGCAAGGCGCGCGACGGCGCGGCGCCGGCCACGGCCCGGGTTCTCGTGGCGCAGGATTCGCCGCCGCTCGCGCTGCTGATCCGCGACATCAACAAGTTCTCCAACAACGTGATGACGCAGCAGCTGTTCCTGACCATGGGCGCGGCCGGCGGCGAGCCCGGCAACTTCGCGCGCGGCGCGACCGCGGTGCGCGGCCTGCTCGCCGCGCGCGGCATCGACGCGCCGGAGCTGGTGCTCGAGAACGGCTGCGGCCTGTCGCGCATCGAGCGCATCTCCGCCCGCTCGCTCGCGAACGTGCTGGCCGACGCGTGGAGGAGCCAGTGGATGCCCGAGCTCATGGCATCGCTGCCGATCGCGGGCGTCGACGGCACCATGCAGCGCCGCAACGTGCCCGTGGGCTCGGCGCACATGAAGACCGGCCTGCTCGGCGACACGCGCGCGGTCGCGGGTTACGTGCTCGCGGCCAGCGGCAAGCGCTACGTCGTCGTGGCCATCATCAACCACCCGAACGCCGCGCGCGGTACGGGCGCGCACGACGCGTTGCTGGAATGGGTGTATCGCACCGGCTGAAACGAGGGCCACTCGCCTCGCGGAGCAGGAGCTGATCGCGACCGCGGACGCGTCTCACGTTTGCGGGCCCTTGGCTGGCGTGGCGCGGCGCTTCCCCATTAGTCTGCTCATACCTATGGCGAGGCGCGACACATGAAACCTCTCAAACTCACCGCGATCGGCACGTCGACCGGTGTCGTCCTTCCCAAGGAAATGCTCGCGCGCATGAAGGTGCAGCGCGGCGACGTCCTGCACGTCGCGGAAACCGCGGAAGGCTATCTGCTCACGCCCTTCGATCCGAAGGTGGCGGCCCAGGTGGAGAAGGGTCGTGAGTTCATGAAGGAATACCGGGACACGTTCAAAGCACTGGCCAAGTGAAGCGTCAGCCCAGGCGGATCGACAGGGGCGCGCTGCTGACCCTTCATGAGGAGAGCCTGGCGCTGTTCGGCGGGCCACGCGGAATCCGGGACATCGGTCTGCTCGATTCGGCGCTCGATCGACCACGCAACCAGTTCCTCTACGAGGCCGAGTCCGACCTCGCGGCCCTGGCCGCGGCCTATGGATTCGGCCTCGCGAAGAATCATCTCTTCGTGGACGGCAACAAACGGGCAGCCTTTCTCGCCATCGGCCTGTTTCTAGCGATCAGCGGCAAACGCCTGCGTGCCGATCCGGTCGATGCGATCGCCATCATCCTGGCGCTGGCCGCCGGGGAGATCTCCGAGAAACAACTCGCCGAATGGCTCCGGGGGAATCTCGGGCGGCGCTAGCCCCGTATAATCGCGCCCCATGTCAGTCACTCCTTCACGCGTACCGGTCACGGTACTCACGGGCTTCCTTGGCTCGGGAAAAACCACGCTCCTCAACCGCATCCTCACCGAGAAACACGGCAAGCGGATCGCGGTCATCGAAAACGAATTCGGCGAAGTCGGCGTCGACAGCGAGCTCGTCATCGGCGCCGAGGAGGAGCTCTTCGAAACCAACAACGGCTGCATCTGCTGCACGGTGCGCGGCGACCTGATCCGCATCCTCGGCCAGCTCATGAAGCGCCGCGACCGCTTCGACTACATCATCATCGAGACCACGGGTATGGCCGATCCGGGCCCCGTGGCGCAGACGTTCTTCCTCGACGACGACCTCAAGAAGCAGTTCTCGCTCGACGCCATCGTGACGATGGTGGACGCGAAACACTTCGAGAAACACGTCGACGAGCTCAACGAGCCGGCCGAGCAGGTCGCGTTCGCGGACGTCGTGCTGCTCAACAAGGTGGACCTGGTCGAGCCGGCCGCGCTCGAGCGCATCGAGAGCCGCATCCGCGGCATCAACGGCAGCGCGAAGATCTTCCGCACGCGTAACGCCGACGTCGCCATCGACAAGGTGCTCAACGTCGGCGCCTTCGACCTGCAGCGCGCGCTCGCCGTGGACGACTCATTCCTCGAGCCCGAATATCCATTCGAGTGGGGCGGTGTGTACCAGCTCACCGAGGGGGACTATCTACTGAAGTCGGCGGGCGAACACGATCATCATGCCCATGAACACGGCGCTCACGAGCACGGGCCGGACTGCCAGCACGATCACGATCACGATCATGAACACGAGCATGGACACGCGCACGAGGACCTCGATCTCGTCGTGCTGCCGCTGCCCGCCGCGACCCCGGAGGCGCTGCAGGCGGCGATCGAGCCGGCCGTGCGCGCGTTCGCGGAGCCGGCGACCGTGGTCAACTGCCACGGCTCGCTCGACGCGGCGGCCGGCCACTACGCCATCGACATCTCCCACGCCGGCGCGGACTTCACGCTGCGCATGGCGCAGCCCGGTACCTACGCGCTGTTCTTCGAGCACCACCCGCTCGAGTTCGGTCTGCACCTGGCGGGGCAGCGCCCGGCCGCGGAGCGCCGCTTCGCCTCGCATCACCACCAGGACGACATCGGCTCGATCGGCATCAGCGATCCGCGGCCGCTCGATCCGGCCAAGCTCAACCAGTGGCTCGACTATCTACTCAAGACGCGCGGACAGGACATCTTCCGCATGAAGGGCGTGCTCAACGTCAAGGGCGAGGAGCGCCGCCAGGTGTTCCACGGCGTCCACATGATGTTCGATGCGCAGGCCGAGCGGCCCTGGGGATCGGCGCCGCGCGAAAATCGCCTGGTGTTCATCGGGCGCGGGCTCGACCGCGCGGAGCTCGAAGCCGGGTTCGAGTCCGCGGTCGCGAAGAATTGAGATGGCCGTGAAGAACTCGCTGTCCTTCGGGCTGGAGCCGCGCGCCTCCGCGCAGCTCGACGACTATGTCGCCGAGTGCGCCTGGGGACCCGACAACGCCACCATCGCGATCGCCGGCGGCGAGGGCAAGGTGGCGCTGGCGCGGCTCGGCGATGGCGCCTTGGCCGTCGAAACCCTCGGCGAGCACATGCTGGGCACGCTCGCAATCGCGTGGCAGCCGCGCGGGAATGTCTGCGTCACTTCGGGCCAGGACGGCGCAATCGCGCTGTGGGACACGGCGACCGGCAAACAACTCAAGCGCTTCAGACCCGCCCCGACACCAACCCAGGCCCTGGCCTTCTCGCCGAACGGTGAGCTGCTGGCGAGCGCCGCCGGGAAGTCCGTCACCCTTTGGTCCCCTACGGGTGAAAAGGTGCATGCTTTTTCACCTAACATGTCCACCGCCGTCGCACTGGCCTTCGACCGCCCTGGAAACGATCTAGGTGTTGCCCTTAACGGCGAAATCGCCGTGTACCGAGTCGACAGATCTCGCTACGAGACCCGCCGCTACAAATGGCCGGCCGCATGCCTCACGGTAAACTTCAGCGGCAATGGACGATTCCTCGCCTGCGGCATGGCCGATGGCTCGCTGCATTTCTGGAATCGTTCGACGGGCAAAGATTCACAGATGCGCGGATACGAAGGGAAACTCGATTTGGTGGGCTGGAGCGACAACAGCCGCTACCTCGCCTCGTGCGCGGGTAACGACGTTGTTCTATGGGATTTCAGTGGACGGGGCCCCGAGGGCTCGCGGCCGACCGTGCTTTCGGGACACACCGAGAAGGTGGACTCGTTCGCGTGGCAGCCGGGCGGAGATCACTTCGTGAGCGGCGGCCGCGACTGGCGACTGTCGTTGTGGCGCCCCGGAAAAACCACGCAACCCATCGACGTGCAGTTGCTCGATGCGGAGGCCAGCGTCGTGCGCTGGTCGCAGGACGGCAAGCGCGTGCTGGCGGGAGACAAGAAAGGGCGCCTGACCGTTTTCGAGCTGGTGGCGCGATGAACGTCGCGCTGCGCGATCTCACGCCGGCCGAGCGCACGGCGGTACAAGAGCGTTTCGATGCGCTCGCGGGCAAGCGATTCGCGCCCATGCCGAAGAAACCGCGTTACGAAGTCTGGTGGCCGAGGGCGCCGCTCGATGCGCGCGCATTTCCCGAAGGCATTCACCCGGCCGATGGCGACGACGGCTTCAATGAGTCCGCGCGGCTCATCGGGTTCATGAACAGTGTCTGTTCCGGTGAATTCTTCATCGCGAACCTGACCGCGCCGAAGCCGCACTTCCGGCACACCGGCAAACTCGACGACGAACTATGCCGCTGGTTGCGCGTCCGGCTCGTGTCGAATCCGACGTGCCTGCTGGCCTCGAACTGCGACGTCATGCTCATCGTCGACACGCAGATGCGCTACTCCGTGCTCGGCGGTCCGCCCGAGACGATCGCCGAATTCGAGCGTCGCTTCGGCGGCGCCGAAACGCTGCAGCGTACCTTCACCCACTACGTGGACCAGATGCGGATGGGCGGCGGCCTCGACGGCACGCGCTGGGCGCAGGAATACCTGCAGAAGTGGTCCGGCTGGATCTGAAGGAATGGGGGCAGCCCCCATTTGCCAGGAAACGGGGGCAGCCCCCATTTATTCGACGCGCGCCAGCGTATTGCCGAGCGGCAGCAGCCTGACACCGATCGCGGCCTGGTAACTGCCCATCAGCGACTGCAGCGTGCGCGACCAGCTGTAGTTAGTCACCACGTGCCGGCGTGCGGCCGCGCCGAGGGCCTCGAGATCGCGCTCGTACAACGCGGCGATCGCGGCGGCGAGATTCGTCGCGCAGGTCGCCGGGTCTCCGTGTGGCTCGGCGAGAATGCCCGCGCCGGGATCCATGAGCTCGGGGATCGCCCCCGCGCGCATGCCGACCACCGCGCGGCCGCAGGCCATCGCCTCGAGCACCACGAGTCCGAAGGTCTCGTGGGTCCCGGCATGCACGACGGCATCGGCGGACGCGAAAATCCTCGCCAGCTCGCGGTTGTCGCGGCAATACGGCAGGCGCGTGACATTGGCTTCGCGGCCACGTTCGGCGCCGCCGACCAGCAGCAGGTGATACGGCGCGCCGAGCTTGCCGAAGGCCTCGACGAGGATCGGGATGTTCTTTTCACGCGAGAATCGCCCGGCGAACACCAGCAGCCGTGTGTCCGCGGGCAGCGTGAGCTCCGCGCGCAGATCGCGGCCACGCCGCTCGGGAGAAAACGTCTCGAGATCGACGCCCAGCGGCTGCACGCTCGCGTGCCCGACGCCGAGCTCCTGCAGGTATTGGCACATGTAGCGGCTGGGCGCGAAGACCTGGTCGCAGCGCAGATAGGTCTGGCGCACGTGCCACTCGAACAGCTTCTGGACGGCCGTGCCGAGTCGCCGGCCCGCGAGCATGGGGATATTCGAGTGGTAGAACGAGATGAGCGGAATCCCGCGCCGCTGCGCGACGCTCGCCGCGGCCCAGGCCGGATGAAACACGTCGCCGATCTCGATGATGTCGGGCTCGAGCCGATCGATGGCGCGCGCCCAGCGCAGCGGGTTCAGCGGCAGGCGGTAGTTGAACGTTCCCGGTACGAGCCGGCCGGCGACAGTGGAAACACCGTCCGGCAAATGCCGATCGCACTCTCCCGGCACCACGATGCTGTGGCGCCAGTTGGTGCGCGAGCGGATCCATTCGTGTTTGGCGAGCAGATAGCGCTTCACGCCGCCGCTGGTCGGCGAATAGAGCAGGGTTGCGTCTACGACGTGCATAGTCTCGAGCTTCCTTCTCGCGACCAACGAGTATCGACTGCGTTGCAGGGGTGCGACCAGTCAGCGCAGACTCGGTTCCCGGTGTCGACGTTGACCTACAACCAATGGCCTACAAGAAGTTTGCCCTGCCCCTGCTGCTGATCGTTGCGATGCCCGCGTCGCCGGCCGATGTGGAGGCGAAGGTCGTCGCCTGGCGGCGGGATTTCCACCAGAATCCGGAGCTCTCGAACCGGGAAGTGCGCACGGCCGGGATCGTTGCCGATCATCTGCGTGGGCTCGGTCTCGAGGTGCAGACCGGCATCGCGCAGACCGGTGTCGTGGCATTGCTGCGCACCGGAAAACCCGGACCGACGATCGCGTTGCGCGCCGACATGGATGCGCTGCCGGTCACCGAGCGGACCGATGTGCCGTTCCGTTCCGTGGCGCGGTCAAACTACCGCGGCGAGGACGTGGGCATCATGCACGCCTGCGGTCACGATGCGCATACGGCCGTGCTGATGGGAGTCGCCGAGACGCTCGCGGGTATGAAGTCCAAGCTGCGCGGCAACGTGTTGTTCGTGTTCCAGCCGGCCGAGGAGGGTGCCCCCCCCGCGGCGAACGGGGGGGGGGGCCTGGTGGACG
>JAEWLQ010000042.1 GCA_023457495.1 Pseudomonadota bacterium | reverse complement strand
ACGATGGACGCCGGCTCGGCGGCCACGGCCACCGGCTTGACGACCGGCTCGGGTGTCGGCGCGGCTTTCGCGGCGGGACTGGGCGCCCAGACGGGCGCGAGGACCGGTGGTTCCGGCTTCGATACGGTCGTGGGCGCGGGAGGCGCCGCGATCGGTGCCACGGGTTTCGGGACTGACTGCACCGGCGCGGCAGTAACGGGCGGCGCGGCGGCAACCGGCGGCGTGGCCGCAACCTTCGGCGTTGCGGCAACGGGCGGCGCGGGGCCGACGACCGGGGCGGGAGCCACGACCGGCGCAGCCGCCGCTGGAGCTGGCGCCACGACCGGAGCAGCGGCGGCCACGACCGGAGCAGGCGCTGCGGCCGGCGGAGAAATCAACGCATGAATTCTTGCGATCAACCCACGCGCGGTGGGCACGCCCTTGCCGGAGCTGACCGACTCGCGCATGCGCGCGAGCTCATCGAGCGCGGACTGCGCGAGCTGGAAGGCGCGGTCATCCGCGGCGACCGTTCCGCCGTCGATCTGCATGAACAGCGTCTCGAGCTCGTGCGCGAGATCGCCCATCGGAATGAGTCCCGCCATGCGCGCACCGCCCTTGAGCGTGTGCAGCGGGCGCTTGAGCGCGGTGAGTCCATCGACGCTCGAACGGTTTTCGTTCCACTGCGCGAGGGCGCCCTGCGAAGAGTCGATGAGCTCGACGGCTTCGTCGGTGAAGATGCCCGCGATTTCGGGGTCGAAGTCCGTGACGACTTCTTCGGCGACTTCTTCGATCCTGGCGGGGGACGGAGCCGGCTGGCTCTCTACCGCCGGAAAGGGAGCGGGAGGCGCCGCGACCACCGGCGCGGTGGGAGCAGGTGCGGGAGCCGCCGCCTGTTCCGCGGCGCGCGCGGCGGCGACGATGCGTTCCTCGAGCTCGAGCGTGGCCCGTTCGATGCGCGCCAGCAGCACGCCGTGGGACTGGAAGAAGGCCGTGGACTCGTCGAGGTTCGAGGCGACGGCGCGCATCGCATTCATGCACTCGGCCAGCAGATCGAGATCCGCCGATTCGAGACCGATGCCGGTGTCGAAGGCCTTGCGGATCCAGCTTTCGAGCGGCGCGGCCAGCCGGATGCCATGTCGAGCCTCCGCCATGCGCGAGCTGCCGGACAACGTGTGGCAGGCGCGATAAGCCTCTTCGGTCACCGTGTGCGGCGCGCTGCGGGCGCGCTCGCCTTCGATGTAACGCATGACCGCGGCGATGTTCACCTGCGTTTCGCGGCTGTAGATGTCGCGCAGCTGCAGGTCCGCGCTGGGCTCCTCGTCCGGCGCGGACAGCACGATTTCCTCGCCCGCGGCCGCATCGGCTTCGGTGAAGTCCCAGTCGACCGGCGCATTCGCTTCCGGCGCCGGCGCGGGCGCGGCCGTCACGGACTGCGGCGCGGCTGCGGGCGCCTTGGTCGCCTGCAGCGTCGGAACGCGATTGGTGGCATCGATGAGATCGTCGGCGCGCGTATCGAGCGTGCGCTCGAGCATTTCCTGCGTGGCCGTCTGCGGTGCGGGACCGGCCTTGTTGGCCGCCAGCGCGTGCGCGCGATCCACGATGTCCTGGGCTTTCGGCGGAGCGGTCGTGCCGGCTTCGAGCGTGTTCACGAGCTCGCCAGACATGGCCATCGCCTCGCGCACGGTCGCGATGATGGCGGGCGAACGCTGCAAGGTGTTCTCGATGACCTTGTTCAGAAGGTTCTCGATGGCCCACGCGAACTCGCTGATGTCAGTGGCGCCGACCATGCGGCCCGACCCCTTCAGCGTGTGGAATGCGCGCCGGACACCGGCGAGCGCTTCGGTTTCGAGCGGGTTCTGCTCCCACGCCGGGAACAACTTCCCGATGCGCGCGACCTCTTCCCGGGCCTCTTCTATATAGAGAGCGAGCAGCTCCGGATCGATGTTGGTCGGAATCTTCGAGCCCATCGGCGGCTGCGCCGCCTGGTGCAGCGTGGGCGCGCCCTGCACGCCCGGCGGCACCACGCCCGCCTGCAATGCATGTGCGCGCGCCGTGGCACCGGCGTCGGCGAGCAGCACCGTCGCGGCATACGATTCCGGACCGAGCGGCGGCACCGTGGGCACCACGCGTTTGGGCATCTGCGCCAGCGCCTGCAGGCAGGTCTGCGCGTTGTCGAGCATGTACCACGGGTCGGCGCGGCCGGCCTGCAGCGTCTCCATGTAGTACTCGAGGCTGACCACCGCGTCCGCGAGACGGTCGAGGTAGTTGGGCGGGACGGCCGTGCCGCCCGGCTGCAGCAGCTCCTTGAGATTCTTGGCGATGCCTTCGACGATCTCGACCGCGCGGGTCTTGCCGAGCATCAGCAGGCCGGCCTTGATGCCGGCGATGAGTCCCGGCCAGGCGTCGAGCGCCGCGACGTCCAGCGTGCCGGCGACGTTCGAGGCGATGGCCTCCTTCACCCGCACCAGGTTCACGCTGCACTCGCGCAGCACCGCGGATTGCACCTGCTGGAAATCGACATCCGTGGACGTGGCGGGCTCCTCGCCCGCGGCGGGCGCCGCCTTCGGCACGATGAGCCCGATGAGGTCGCGGTCGAGGCGGTCCTCGACGTTGATCAACGTCGCGGCGATGTGCACCAGCGCCGCATGATCGGCCGCGGTCTTGCCGGCGGCCATGGCTTCGAGACGGTTGGTTTCTTCGATGACGAGCTGGCGCAATTCGCCGAGCCCCAGCACGCCGAGTGTGTCGGCGATCTTGCGCAACATGCCGACCTGCGGCTCGAGCTCGGCAGGCTGGCCGCCACGGCGGACGAAGATGTCGAGGACATCCTTGACCTTGCCGAGGTCCTCGCGAATGGCCGCCGAGACCGTGCGCATGAGCTTCACGGAGGGTGCGGAAAGATTCTCGCGCTCCTGTTCGACCGAATCGTCGACGCTCAGCAGCTCGTTCAGGCGGAACGACGCACGCACGGCGGTGACCTTCGGTCCGTCGCTGGTGGCGCGCGCGGCGTAATACAGCAGGTTGTTCAGCAGCTCGACCGGCGGGTTCTGCGCGTAGCGCCCTTCACCCTGCGTGTACAGCTGGAGGATTTCGCGATCGGCGAGGCCCAGCAATCGCTTGATGGAAACGCCGGTCTCGAGGCCGCCCTCCCGCAGCGCTTCGACGATGGCGCCAACTACCCACCACAACTGGAACACCGCCTGCTTGGTGGCGACCTGCTCGAGCTGGTGGGCGACGGTCTCGAGGATTTCGAGATTCTGTTCGGGACGTTCGCCGCGGATCCAGCCGACGAGACCGAGCTGGAAACGCGTACGCAGCCGGCGCGCCCACTGCGCGACCGTGAGCTGCGGTTCGCCGGCCGCGGGCTCGACGGGCGCCGCCTGCTGGTCGGACTTGAGATTGAGCAGCAGCAGCGTGCCTTCCGACAGCAGCGGCGAGCCGCGCACGGCGCGCAGGTCGTTGAGCAGCGGCAGCAGCACCAGTGCGAGATCGCGACCACCGGCGAGCACGCGCTCGATGTAGCTCGGCAACTGCACCATCGCGCGCATCAGCGCATCGAGGGTTTCGGCCTGGTTCTTCTGCGAGGCCGGCGTGAGCAGGTACTTGGTGACCTGCTCCATTTCCTCCGCCAGCAATGCCGCGCCGAAGATCTCCAGCAACCGGAGCACGCCCTGCACCTGGTGCAGGTCCGATACGCAGCGCTGCAACAGCACCACGTTCTCGGGCTGTTCGACGAAGGTTTCGAGCGCGGCGCGGGCTTCACCCAGCGTGTGGTTCAGCTCGCGGCCGACGAGATCGAGCGTCTGTGAGGCGACTTCAGGCATTTTTTTACGAAGCGATGGAAACCGTGCGCAGACGCGTCGAGGTCGCACCGGTCGCGGTCCCGGGCTGAATGCTGGTCGTGGCCGCGGCCGCTATCGCGGCGCCGGCCGCCGCGACCTGGCGCGGTACGGGCGCGCCGGGCAGACGGAAACCGGATGCCGACTGACGCATGGCGGCGGACAGCTGCGCGAGCTTGGCGATGCTCTGCGACGTCGCGGTGGTGGACTCTGCGGTCTGCGTGGAGATTTCCTTGAGCACCTGCATGTTCCGCGCAATCTTCTGCGCTTCGGTCACCTGCTGGCGTGAGCTCGCGAAGATGTTCTGCACGAGGCTCGCGATCTGATTCGAGACCTGCTCGATCTCCTCGAGCGCCGCGCCCGCGTTCTCGGCGAGCAGCGCGCCGCCCACGACGTCCGTGGTGCTGCGCTCCATCGAGACGACGGCTTCGTTGGTATCCGCCTGAATGGCGCGCACGAGGGTTTCGATCTGGCGGGTCGCGGCGGCCGCGCGCTCGGCGAGGCGCTGCACTTCGTCGGCGACCACCGCGAAGCCGCGGCCCGCGTCACCGGCCATCGAGGCCTGGATCGAGGCGTTGAGCGCCAGGATATTGGTCTGCTCGGCGATGTCGTTGATGAGCTCGACGATGTTGCCGATTTCCTGCGAGGACTCGCCCAGGCGCTTGATGCGCTTGCTCGTCTCCTGGATGGTCTCGCGGATGGTGTTCATGCCGTCGATGGTGCGGCGCACGGCCTCGCCGCCCTTGTGGGCGACGTCCACCGAGTGACGCGCGACGTCCGAGGCGCGCTCGGAGTTGCCCGAGATCGCCTCGGTGCTGCTGGCCATGTTGCTGGCCGATTCCGTGGCGCCGGAGATCTGCTTGGACTGCGCGCTCGACGCCTTCGCCAGGTGCGAGGACAGCGCCTGCGTCTGCCGGGTGGCGCCGTCGAGCTGGATCGCCGACTGGTTGATCGTGCTCACCAGGTCGCGCAGCACGCCGATGGCGTAGTTGATCGAATCAGCAATTGTGCCGGTGATGTCTTCCGTCACCGTCGCCTGCACGGTGAGGTCACCGTCCGCGAGCGGCGCGAGTTCGTCGAGCAGGCGCAGGATGGCCTGCTGGTTGCGTTCGGTTTCCTTGCGCTGCGCCAGCGACAGCGCCTCGCGATGGCCGAAGTCGCTTTCCACGGCCTTCACGCGCCGGAACATGATGAAGAGCGGCACGGCGCCCGCGAGGGCGAAGCCGCCCGCCACCGGGTAGAGCATTTCGATGCGCAGGAAGAATCCGGCCACGGCCGCCAGCGCCGAGAGCACCACCAGCACAAGGGTCGCGGTGATGAGACCGTTCAGCGATCTGAGCGAGCGGGACCCGCCGCCGGCTTCGATGCTCATGCCGCCGCCTCCTGGAAGGAGGGACTTTCCACCAGCTGGCGCAGGCTCAATACCGGCCACTGTTCGGGGCCGCGGCGGAACGCGCCCGCGAGATATCGCTCGCAACGCACCACCGTCGGCGGAGCGTCGCCCGAGAATTCGGATTCGGAGAAGCGGCGGAAACCGAGCACTTCATCCACCACCAGGCCCGCGGGGACTTCGCGGTGGTTCACGACTATGACGCGTACGTTGCGGCTGTTCGGCGTGACGCCCGAACCCAGGTACTGGCGCAAGTCGAGGATGGGCAGGAGCTGGCCGCGTACGTTCGCGATGCCCTTGACCCAGGTCTTGGCGCCCGGCACACGCGTGAGCCCGGCCGGCACCGCGAGCACCTCGCGGGTTTCGTCGCGCGCGACGAGATACAACTCGCCCGCCATGCGGAACGCGACGCCCACCCACTCGCGCGCGCCCGGATTCTCCGAGGCGGCGGCGGCGGTGACCGCGCGGCCGCGGCGTTCGAGCTCGGCGAGCAGCTCGAAGGGCCGGTCACGCAGCGATTTGAGGGTCACGGCTTCAGTCATTTTTCACATCAGGCCGCGAGCGTGGCTTGCGCCTTCGCCACGAGCTGATCCGGGGAGACGGGCTTGACCATGTAGTCGACCGCACCCTGGCGCAGCCCCCAGATCTTGTCGGTCTCCTGGCCCTTCGAGGTGACCATGATGATGGGAATGGTGCGGGTCTTCGGATCGTTCGCGAGCGTGCGCGTGGCCTGGTAGCCGTTGATGCCCGGCATCACGACGTCCATGAAGATGAGATCGGGGGTCATCTCGCGCGCCATGCGCACACCTTCGGCGCCATCGCCGGCGGTGGCCGTCTGGTAGCCGGATTTCTCCAGCGCCTTCTTCATGACGTGCACTTCGGTCGGGGAATCATCCACGATCAAAATGAGAGCCATACTCACCTCGCGCCGACGTGCGTTTCGATGGCGGACAGCAATTCGTCCTTGGTGAACGGCTTCGTGAGATAGAACTCCGATCCCACGATGCGCCCGCGCGCACGATCGAACAGGCCGTCCTTGGAAGACAGCATGATCACCGGAATCGACTTGAATACCTTGTTGTGCTTGATCAACGAGCAGGTCTGATAGCCGTCGAGCCGCGGCATCATGATGTCGACGAACACGATGTCGGGCGTGTAGTCGGCCACCTTCGCCAGCGCGTCGAAGCCATCTACCGCCGTGTAGACCTCGCAGCCTTCCTTCGCCAACAGCGTCTCCGCGGTCTTGCGGATGGTTTTGCTGTCGTCGATGACGAGAACCTTCAAACCCTTGAGATGGGAGCTGGCGTCGTTCACCGGGAACCTCTCCTGAACAAACTAAAAGCCGTGTTCCGCCTGCTGTAAAAATCAGTGCGGTAGGCCAAGCTGCAGGCGTTTTAACATATAGGAATACCCCCGGCTATGCCGGTCACGTCACGTTTTTGGAGTCGGAGTTTTCGATGCCGAAAAGCATGAGTCTTGCCGTGGTGATGGATCCAATCGCGAAGATCAAATTTGCGAAGGACTCCACACTTGCGATGTTGCTTGCGGCCGCGGCTCGTGGCTGGCAGCTCACCTATTTCGAACAATCGGACCTGTACCTGCGCGACGGCGTCGCGCTCGGACGCGGTCGCTCGCTGCAGGTCTTTCCGGATCCCGGAAAGTGGTTCGAGCTCGGGCCGCCGGAGGTTCGCAAGCTCGGCGAATTCGACTGCGTCTTCATGCGCAAGGATCCGCCCTTCGACGCCGAGTACATCTACTCGACATACATCCTCGAGCGCGCCGAGATCCAGGGCGCCTTCGTCGCGAACAAGCCGCAGGGCCTGCGCGACATGAACGAGAAGGTCTACACCGCGTGGTTCCCGCAGTGCTGCGCGCCGACTTTGATCACCCGCAGCGCCGCCGACATCACCGCCTTCGCCGCCGAGCACGGCAAGATCGTCGTGAAACCGCTCGACGGCATGGGTGGCAAGTCGATCTTCGTCACCGAGAAGGGCGACAAGAACCTGCCCGTCATCATCGAAACGCTGACCGACAACGGCGGGCGCTTCGCCATCGCGCAGCGTTACGTTCCGGACATCGCCGCGACCGGGGATTCGCGGGTGCTGATCATCGACGGTGAGCCAGTCCCCTACGCGCTCGCCCGGATCCCGGCCGCGCACGACAACCGAGGCAACCTGGCCGCGGGCGCCAAGGGCGTGGGTCGCGAGCTCAATGAACGCGACCGGTGGCTGGCCGCGCAAATCGGCCCGACGCTGCGCGATCGGGGAATGGTGTTCGTCGGCATCGACGTGATCGGCGGCTTCGTCACCGAGATCAACGTCACGAGTCCGACAGGAATACGTGAACTCGACCAGCAATTTGGGCTCAATATCGGGGCCATGGTGATCGAAGCATTCGAGCGCCGGCTCGCCGCGAGGCCAGCCCGGTAATGTCGGCCCGCGCGATGCAGCTGCGCGAAGGCTTCGCGCCGACGCGCGATCGCCTCACGACGACGGTCTTCATGGCCGCGTTGATCCACGGCGTCATCATCGTCGGCGTCACGTTCGGCTCGAATCTCGCGAAGACCGGCACTCCCCCCGGACTCGAAGTGATGATCGTCTCCAACGACGTTCCGGAGGCGCGCGCCAACGAGTCCGCCGCCTACCTCGCCCAGCGCACGCAGCTCGGCTCCGGCAACACCATCGATCCATCCGATGCGCGTACGCCGCGCGCCGCCGCCGAACACGCGGCCCGCAATGGCCGTGCCGACGGCACGGCGCTCACCGACGAGGCGGGTGCGCTGCTCGCGATCGCCGACAACCATTCGCTAACTACCACCGCGCCGATGCCCGAGATCCTGTATTTCGCGCCGCCGGCCAGCCTGGTGGAAAGCTCCGAGGTGCCGGTACTCGCCGAGGGCAACAGCGAGCAGGACAAGCTCGGCGTGGACGACAGCGAGGAACAGCAGGTGCGCGGCCCGCAGCGCGACGAATTGTGGGTCACGCCTGACACGCGCCAGGCATTGATCGCACCCTACCTCGTGTCGTGGCGCACGAAGATCGAACGCCTCGGCACCCTGAATTTTCCCCAGGCCGCCTGGCGCGCACCGGGAACGCGCAATCCCGACGTCGAAGTCGTCATCCTCAAGGATGGCACGCTCGAATCCGCCACCATCGTGCGCTCGAGCGGCTCGGCCAAGCTGGACCAGGCGGTGGTGGACATATTGAAGCTCGCGAGCCCGTTCGATCCTTTTCCAAAGGAACTGGCCGACAAGTACCGCCTGTTGCGTTTCACCTACGGCTGGGAATTCGAAGGCGGCCGGTCGCAGCGGGGGACGGTGACCGCACCGGCGAATTCACAGTAGACTCGGCCGCATGACGAGCGGCATCACGAGTCTGTCGAATCACCTGCTGATCGCGATGCCGCAGCTCACCGATCCGAACTTCGCGCAGACGGTTTCGCTGATCTGCGAGCACGGTGAGAAAGGCGCGCTCGGCATCGTCCTCAATCGCCCGCTGTCGATGACGCTCAGTGAAGTCTTCGAGCAGATGAAGATCGACCCCACCGATCGCCGCGCCGCCGATCTGCCGGTGCTGCGCGGTGGACCCGTTCACCAGGATCGCGGCTTCGTGCTGCACCGGCCGGGTGGCGAGTGGGACTCGACCCATCGCATCTCCGATTCGATCCAGGTCACTACCTCGCGCGATGTGCTGGCCGCCATGGCCACCGGCACCGGTCCCGAGAAAGCGTTCATCGCACTCGGCTACGCGGGCTGGGAAGCCGGTCAGCTCGAAAAAGAGCTGCTCGACAATTCCTGGCTGTCCGTGCCGGCCGACGAAAGCGTGATTTTCGATCTGCCCTACGAGGAGCGCTGGCTCGCATCGCTCCGGTTGCTCGGCGTCGAAGCCGGGCAGCTCACGTCGTTCTCCGGTCATGCCTGACCGGCCGGCCACCGAAAATCCGGCAATCGTTCTCGGGATAGACTTCGGCCTCAAACGCATCGGCATCGCGAGCGGCGACACGCTGACCCGCACCGCCCATCCCCGCGCCACGATTCCCAACGGTCCCCAGGGCCCAGACTGGCCCGCGTTGCGCCGCCTGCTCGACGAGACGCGCCCGGCGCGACTTGCCGTGGGAGAGCCCTATAATGCCGACGGCTCGGAAAGCCCCCTGACGCTGGCCGCCAGGGGATTCGCGACCGAGCTCGCGCGATTCAGCTCGTTACCCGTTGAACTCATCGATGAGCGCTGGTCCTCGCAGGATGCGGAGGAACGGCTGCGCACGATGCGCGCGAGCGGGCAACGGCAACGGCGCGTGACCAGGGCGGACGTCGATGCGGCCGCCGCGGCCGTGATACTGGAACGCTGGTTCGAGAAGCACTGAAAAATGACAGAACAGACCCGACCGGACGGCTCGCTGCGACATCTCCTGACGCTCGAGGGCATGTCGAAGGCGCAGATCGAGAGCCTGCTGGCGCGCGCGCAGAAATTCGTGAAGCCCATCGGCCAGCCGCCGGTGCATAGCAGCGCCCTCGATGGCATCACTGTCGCCAACCTCTTCACCGAGCCTTCCACGCGTACGCGCGTGTCCTTCGAGCTCGCGGCCAAGCGCCTCGGCGCCGACGTGGTGAATCTCGAAGTGCAGCTTTCCTCGCGCGTGAAAGGCGAGAGCATGCTCGACACGATCTTCACGCTCGAAGCCTGCCACGTGGACGTGTTCGTGATCCGCGATGCGGAGGCCGGCGTGCCCGGTCTCGTTGCCCGACACGTGGGCGCGCACGCGAGCGTGTTGTCCGCGGGCGAAGCCAGCGTCTCGCACCCCACGCAGGGCCTTCTCGACGCGCTCACGATTCAGCAGGCGAAGGGAAAGTTCGAGGGTCTGCGAGTCGCCATCGTCGGCGACGTGAGGCATTCGCGCGTCGCACGCTCCGCGTGGCACGTGCTCGCCACGTTGGGCGTGGCCGAGATCCGCATCGTCGCGCCCAAGGCGCTCATGCCCGAGGCGCGTGAGTTCGCCGGCTGCGAACGGTTCACCTCGATCGACGCGGGCATCGCCGGCGTCGACGTCGTCATGATGCTGCGCATCCAGAAGGAGCGCATGGCCACCGCGCAGATTCCGGACGCGGATCGTTACTTCGCGAAGTTCGGCCTGTCGGCCGAGCGGCTCGCAAAGGCCAGACCGGATGCGATCGTCATGCATCCGCAGCCGATGAACCGAGGCATCGAAATCGCATCCGACGTCGCGGATGGACCCCAGTCCGTCATTCGCGAGCAGGTGCGCAACGGCGTCGCGGTGCGTATGGCCGTGCTCGAGGCCGTCATCGAAGGACGCGGCAAATGAGCGCGCTGCCACACGAAGAACCCGGCCGCGGCGCCGGCGTCCACCCCGCGCATCGCGGCAGCATCTGCATCGAGGAAGGTACGCTCCTCGCGCAGGAGAGCTGGCCCGGCGAGCAGTTCGTCCTGCGCATCGCGGCGCCGAAGTGCGCGGCGCGCGCCCTGCCCGGCAGCTTCGTGCACCTGACCTGCGATCCGGACGTGCCGATGCGCCGCCCGCTGTCCATCCAGCGCGTGAATGCGGCGGAGGGCTGGATCGAGATCCTCTACAAGATCGTCGGCCCGGGCCTGCGCGCGTTGAGCCGCCGCAAGGTCGGTGACTCGATCAGCGTGCTCGGGCCCATCGGGCAGCCGTTCCGTCCCGACCCGAAGCGGCCGCGCGCCCTGCTCGTGGGCGGTGGCGTCGGCATTCCGCCGATGGTGTTCCTGGCGGAGTGGATGAGCGCCCAGGGCGGACCCTGGCAGCCCCTGGTGCTGATGGGCTCGGAGATCCCGTTTCCATTCAGGACGCGCCCTTCGACGATCCTGGTGTCCGGCATTCCCGCCGGCAGCATCGCCTGCATGCCGTTGCTCGATGGCTGGGGCGTGCCGAGCCGGCTGGCGTCCAAGGCCGGGTTCCCGGGCTGTTACGACGGCTTCGTCACGCAGCTCGCGGACGAGTGGTTAGGCTCGCTCGACGCGGCCGCGAAGGCCGAAGTCGAAGTGTTCTCCTGCGGTCCGACGCCGATGCTCGAGGCGATGGCGAAGGTCGCCGCGAAACACGGCGTCCCCTGCCAGGTGTCGCTCGAGGAATTCATGGCCTGCGCGGTCGGCGGCTGCGCGGGCTGCACGGTGAAGGTGATGACGCCCGAGGGTCCCGCGATGAAACGCGTGTGCGTGGACGGACCCGTGTTCGATTCGCGCGCCGTGTTCGGCTGACGAGCCGCTCAGACCACGGCGTTGCGCCGCGCCGCTTCGCGAAACCAGGCGGCGCTCAGCTTCGGCGTACGCTTCTGCGTCGCGAAGTCGACGTAGACGAGCCCGAAGCGGTTGCCGTAACCGGCCGTCCATTCGAAATTGTCCATCGCGCTCCAGACGAAGTTGCCCTTGACCGGGACCCCTTCGGACGTGGCGCGCTGAAGCTGCGCCAATCCATTGCGCAGGTACATCAGGCGGTCCGTATCGAAGACCTGCCCATCCGCCGTCAGCACGTCCTGCGCGGCGCAGCCGTTCTCGGTGATGTAGATGGCCTTGGGTTTCCACAACGCATTCGTCAGGCGCGGCGCCCAGTACAGCACTTCCGGTGAAAGCGTGTGCCACGAGGAATACATCTTCGGATGCGACACGCTGACCGGCACCTCGCGGTATCCGGCTTTATCGTCGGTGGCGACGACGAAGGCCTTTGCTACGTAGACGTTGATGCCGACGAAATCGATCGGCGCGGCGATGGCGCGCATGTCGGCCTCGGTGAACTTCGGCGCGTCCGCGCCCGCCCTCTCCAGATAGGCGTCGGAATAGCGGCCCGTCTGCATGACGTCCAGGAAGCGCGCGTTGAACAGCTGGGTCGCGCGCAGCGCCGCATCGACATCGCGGGGCCGGTCGATGACGGGAACCGCACAGAACATCACTTCGGCGGGGCCGATCAGCTGGCCCGGACGGCCGGAGGCCCGGATCGCCTGCACCGACAGCCCATGAGCGAGCACCGCGTGGTGCGCGACCTGGTTCACCCGCTGCGCGGGTAGTTTGAGCCCCGGGGCCAGCTCGATCCGAACCGGCTTGCCCTGCACCGTGAGCTCGACGCCATGGTGGCCCATGTCGACGAAGTTCTGGAATTCGTTGAGCGTGAACCAGTGTTTCACGCGATCACCGAGATGCCTGGCGACGTGCCCGGCGTAGTCCGCGAACGCCCGCGAAGTATCCGCGGTCTGCCAGCCACCTTTCTGCTGCAAGGCTTCGGGCAGGTCCCAGTGATACAGCGTCGGGAACGGTTCGATGCCCGCCGCCAGCAGCTCATCGACCAGGCGGTTGTAGAAATCGAGTCCCTTGGGATTCGCGGCGCCGGTGCCGGCCGGAAACACCCGCGGCCAGGAGATCGAGAAGCGGTAGGCATTCACGCCCATCGACTTCATCAACGCGACGTCTTCCTTGTAGCGCCGGTAGTGATCGATCGCGACGTCCCCGGTGTCGCCGTGCTCTATCTTCCCCGGGGTGTGGGCGTAGACGTCCCAGATGGATTTCCCCTTGCCGTCGGCGTCGGGCGAACCTTCGATCTGGTACGACGAGGTGGCGACACCCCAGAGGAAGCCCGGAGGAAACGACGGCATTTTGGCCGGTGGCGGCGCCGAGGACTGCACGCCCGCGGACGGCGGCATCGATGCCGCCAATGCGGCCGCGCCGGCCCCCATCGCAAGGTCGCGTCGAGTGATCCTACTCGCCATGACCCACGATGACCGCAGGTCGGCCTTCTGGCAATCCGACCGAAGGGCATTTCGCCCTGAAAAAAAAGGAGCGCCTCCCACCGGGAGACGCCCCATCCATCAACCCTTCACACAGACGACCTGCTTGAGGGTGTACGCGATCTCGACGAGATCGCGCTGCGCCGCCATCACCGCGTCGATGTCCTTGTACGCGGCCGGCGTTTCGTCGATGACACCCGCATCCTTGCGGCACTCCACGCCTTCGGTCGCGGCCTTGTGATCCTCGACCGTGAAGCGCTTCTGCGCCGCGGTACGCGACATCACGCGACCCGCGCCGTGCGAGCAGCTCTCGAAGCTTTCGGGATTTCCGAGTCCGCGCACGATGTACGAACGCGCACCCATCGATCCCGGGATGATGCCGAGCTCGCCCTTGCGCGCGCTCACCGCACCCTTGCGGGTCACGATGAGGTCGGAGCCGTTGTGCGTTTCGTGCGTGCAGTAGTTGTGGTGACAGTTCACCGCCACCTCGCCCAGCTGGAACGGGCGCAACTCCTCACGTATGACGCGCAGCACCGCGTCCATCATCGAACGACGGTTTTCGGCCGCGTAATCCTGGGCCCAGGTCATCGCCTCGACGTAGTCGTCGAAGTGATCCGTCCCCTCGACCAGGTACGCGAGATCCTGATCCGGCAGGTTGATGAAGTGCTTCTTCATGTCCTTGCGCGCCAGCTCGATGAAGAGCTGGCCGATCAGGTTACCGATGCCACGCGAGCCCGAGTGCAACATCACCCACACGGTCTGTTCGGTATCCAAACAAACTTCGATGAAGTGGTTGCCGCCGCCCAGCGTTCCCAACTGCTTGTGCGGTTCCTTGTTCTTCAGGCGCGGATACTTCGCGATGATGGTTTCGTGACGCGCTTCGAGCGTCTTCCACCGCGTCGCCACCGAATCCGGCGTGTTGCCCCAGGAACCCTTGTGCGCACGCCCACGCACCGACACCGAGCCATGCGGCACGGCGCGTTCGATGCGCGCACGCAGCGACGCCAGCGACTCCGGCAGGTCCTTCGCCTTCAGGGTAGTTTGGACCGCCATCATGCCGCAGCCGATGTCGACGCCCACCGCGGCCGGGATGATCGCGCCCTTGGTCGCGATCACCGAACCCACCGTCGCGCCCTTGCCGACGTGTACGTCGGGCATGACCGCCAGGTGCGAGTGCACGAACGGCATCCGCGCGATGTTCGTGAGCTGGCTCTTTGCCTGCTCATCCACTGGCACGCCGCGCGTCCACATCTTCACGTGGCGTCCGCCTTCGACGTTCAATGTTTCGTAGTTCTTCTCGCTCATATTTTCACCATTCGTTCGAGAGTACTCGCCGGCGGACCAGCCCCAGAAGCTGAATCTGGTGGCCCGCCGGTTTTCCTACGATGCCGGCGCAAGGCCCGGCACCATGTTCTTCAATACGCCTTCGAGGCCGTTGTAGACGGTGATCTTGTCCACCTTCTCCGTGACCTTCTCCAGCGTCTCGAGCTCCTTCAGACGCATCAGCGTCGGGTTCTCTTCCATGAGACGCGCGGTGTTCAGCAGCGAACGCGTCGCGGCCGTTTCCTCGCGGCGGCGGATCAGGTTGGCCTGCGCCACCTTTTCCGCCTCGACCACCTGGTTGAGGATGGTCTTCATCTCGCCCGGCAGGATCACGTCCTTCACACCCACCGAGCGCACTGCGAGGCCACTCGCCTCGAGCTTCACCGCCGACGCGGCGACCTCGCGGTCGATCGCGCCCTTGTCGGTCAGAAGCTCATCGAGCGTGCGCGTACCCACTGCTTCACGCAGCGCGAACTGCAGCTCCTTGTAGACGTAGTCGACGAAGTTGCTGACAGTCGCGCGCGCCTTCACCGCATCCGTGACCTGCCACAGGGCGGTCAGGTTCACGCGCAGGCTCACCTTGTCGCGCGTCAGGATTTCCTGACCCGCGACTTCCATGGCCTGCAGACGCAGATCCACGAGCTCGACACGCAGCACGCGCTGGTACTTCCAGTAGGCCGAGAGGCCGGGCTTCAGCACCGCGCGCAGCTCGCCATCGACGATCAGGAGGCCGACCGCCGTGTCCGGCACTTCGACCACGCTGATCGCGGCGTCCACGCCGCTCGCGCCCTTCGCGGCCGCGAGGACGCGTGCAGTCCGCGCATCCAGCGTGTATTCCGCGCTGATGTCGCGCACCTCGACGCGCACCTTCACCGGTCCGCGCCAGTACATCTGACGCGAACCTGGCGCGAGCACGCCCGAGAGGCGCTCGTTCTTGTACACGAGGCCGACTTCGCGGTCGCCGAGCTCGACGATGTCCACCAGCGGCTCGAGCAACGAGCGCGACTCGCCGACCAGCACGTCTGCGCGCGGCGGATTGAGTTCCGGAATCGACACGTCATACGTTGCCACCGTCATTCGAGCCAACGGATCCCACAGCCAGTACACGCCCGGCGTGAGGACACGCTCGAGGCTGCGCTCGCGGAACAGCAGGGCACGTTCGTACTGAGCGACTCCCAAACGCTTCAAACCCAACATCTTCTTTCTCCTTTTCCTGCCCCAGCCGGCTGGCCCCATTGCCAGCCGGCATCACCATCGAATAGGTCGAGGTGATACCCACGCCCCCGGAACGGTCCGCCGGTCGCGCAACGCCATCGCCGTAGTTAGCCGGGCGGGCGCCCGTGACGACCACACGAGCCTTCCCACCCAACGCTCCACGGACCCGAGCGCCGCGCACTCCGGCAGCTCAAGGCGCCGGGCGCGCCGCGATCCGCCGTGAGTGCGCGGACCGCCAGGTCACCTCGATGCGGGACTCGCGTCCCGCGTTCTACATCTCCAACAAGTCAGCGTTTCAGGCTGATACAAGCGCGGGAGTTGAACCCACGACAGACGGAATGACTTTCCGTTGCTCTACCCAACTGAGCTAGCTTGTGGTGGTAACTGCCTCGCCGCTTCGCGGTACACGCCATCACGACACCTGCGTGGTGAGAGCGCGCCAGCCGGTCATGTGAAACCGGACCGCTGCGAAGTTTCGAGACAAAGACCTCCTGACGAGGCATCGATTGCGCGATGCCCCGAATCCAAAAATGTGTTTTGGCCCCCAAACGGCGAGGCCCCGATCAGCGGCGGCTGACCGGGGCCTCGTATGAGAGCCTTGCGGAGAGCTGCCGAACGCCGCTCTCCGATTCCACGAAGAGCTAGAGCATCAGGTTGCCGAAATCCCGTTCGTCGCGAAGCGCGCGCGCGACGACGCTGGACCGATTCGACAGAATCGGGTCCTGCGGCAACGCGGTTGCGATGCGTGCAAAGGAATTTTGGTAGTTAGGATGCATAGGGGCGCGCATTCTAGGCGCGAAAACGCCGCTGTCAAGCGCCGTTCGTCGGCGCGACGGGGAATGGGGTCAGGCACCGATCCGAAGACGGATCGGAGCCAGACCCCTAGCCGAAGTTGATCTTGGCTTCGAGGTTCGAGCGCGAATCGGCGTTGGCGAGCGCCTCTTCGAGGTCGATGCGGTTCTGCTTGTAGAGGTTCAGCAGCGCGACGTCGAAGCTCTGCACGCCACGCTCCGAGCTCGCGACGATCGCTTCCTTGATCGCCGAGACGTCGCCCTTCTTCACGAGCTCCGTGATGTAGGGCGTGTTGAGCATGACCTCGATCGCCGCCATGCGCTTGCCATCCTTGCCGATGACCAGGCGCTGCGAAAGGATCGCCTTCAGGTACTGCGACAGATCGAGGAAGACCTGCTTGTGCTGATCCTGGGGGAACATGTTGATGATGCGATCCAGCGTCTCCGCGCTGTTGTTCGCATGCAGGGTGGATAGGACGAGATGACCTGTGCCTGAAAGGTTGATCGCGGCCTCCATCGTCTCCTTGTCGCGGATTTCGCCGATCAGGATGACGTCGGGGGCGGCGCGCATCACGCCACGCAGCGCGCGCGCGAAAGACTTGGTATCGAGACCCACCTCGCGCTGATTCACGATCGAGCGCTTGTTGGTGTGCAGGAATTCGATCGGATCCTCGATGGTCACGATGTGATCCGACGAGGTCTCGTTGCGGTGATTGATCATCGCGGCGATGGACGTGGACTTGCCCGAACCCGTCGCGCCGACCATCAGCATGAGCCCCCGCTTCATCATGATGAGGTCCTTGAACATGTCCGGCAGTCCGAGCTGGTCGAGCCGCGGCATGTCCGCGCTGATGTAGCGCAGCACCATCGCGGGGTAGCCGCGCTGGTAAAAGACATTCACGCGGAATCGGCCGAGACCGGGCTCCGAGATCGCGAAGTCGATTTCGAGCTCGCGCTTGAAGCTCTCGAGCTGGTCGGGCGTCATGAGTCCGTAGGCCGCCTGGCGCACGGTCTCCGGCGTGAGGATCTGCTTGTTGATCGGCAGGATCGCGCCCTCGATCTTCACCTTGATGGGCGAATTCGAGGTGAAAAACAGGTCGGACGCCTTGCGTTCGACCATCAGCTTGAACAGCGGCCGCGTGTTGAGCACCATCGGGCCGTCGCCCGAGCTCTTGACCTCGACCGTCTCGACGAGCTTTTCGTTGACCGCTGACATGTAACCCTTGTTAGTTAGAACGAGCGGCCCTGTTGTTCTTCATCGACCATGGACAACGTACCGCCGTCGTCGAGATTCTTCACCTCGCGCTTGCTCTCGAGCTTGATGCGCAGGCGCAGTTCGTTCTTGGAGTCGGCATTGCGCAGCGCGTCTTCGTAGGAGATGAATCCGGTTTCGTACAGGTCGAAGAGCGCCTGGTCGAAGGTCTTCATGCCGATGCGCGTCGAGCGCGACATGACTTCCTTGATCTCCTGCACCTTGCCTTTGAAGATGAGGTCCTGGATCAGCGGCGAGTTGAGCATGATCTCCATCGCCGCGATGCGCCCCGAGCCGGACTCGCGCGGAATCAGGCGCTGCGACACCAGCGCGCGAATGTTCAGCGACAGATCCATCAGCAGCTGCTCGCGCCGCTCGTCGGGGAAGAAGTTGATGATGCGGTCCAGCGCCTGGTTGGAGCTGTTCGCGTGCAGCGTCGCCAGCACGAGGTGACCCGTCTCGGCGAACTGGATGCCGTATTCCATCGTCTCGCGGTCGCGGATTTCGCCGATCAGGTTGACGTCAGGCGCCTGGCGCAGCGTGTTCTTCAGCGCCGCGTGCCAGTTGTCGGTATCGACGCCCACCTCGCGATGCGTGATCACGCAGCCCTTGTGCTGGTGCACGTATTCGACGGGATCCTCGATCGTGACGATGTGACCGCGCGTCTTCTCGTTGCGGTAACCCACCATCGCGGCCAGCGAGGTCGACTTACCCGAGCCGGTGCCGCCCACCATGATCACGAGGCCGCGCTTGGTGAGCACGACTTCCTTGAGGATCGCCGGCAGGTCCAGCTCCTCGAGCGTGGGAATCTTCGAATTGATCAGTCGGATGACGCAGCCGGTCAGACCTTGCTGCACGAACGTGTTCACGCGGAAGCGGCCGATGCCCGGCGGCGCAATCGCGAAGTTGCACTCCTTCGTCGCGTCGAATTCCTTGGTCTGCCGGTCGTTCATGATCGCGCGCACCAGCACGGCCGACTGCTCGGCGGTCAGCGCACGCTCGGACTGCGGCCGCACCTCGCCGTCGATCTTGATCGCCGGCGGGAAACCCGCCGTGATGAACAGGTCGGAGGCCTTCTTCTCCACCACGCGGCGGAGGAGGTCCTGCATGAGCTTGATGCCTTGTTCACGATCCATTGTTGCTACCTATCTCATCCGCCGCTCTTTGCGGCTTCATGAACCCGCGCTTCGCGTTACAAGCTGTCTTTGTTCGCAGCCTTGTAACGGGCTTCTTCCTTGCTGACCACGCCCTTGGTGACGAGGTCCTGCAGGCACTGATCGAGCGTCTGCATGCCCTGCTGCGCGCCGGTCTGGATCGCCGAATACATCTGCGCGATCTTGCCTTCGCGGATCAGGTTCCGGATGGCCGGCGTGCCGATCATGATCTCGTGCGCCGCGACGCGGCCGCCGCCGTTACGCTTGAGCAGCGTCTGCGAGATGACCGCGCGCAACGACTCCGAGAGCATCGCGCGCACCATTTCCTTTTCCTGCGCCGGGAACACGTCGACCACGCGGTCGATGGTCTTGGCGGCGGAGCTGGTGTGCAGCGTGCCGAACACGAGGTGTCCGGTTTCCGCGGCGGTGAGCGCGAGACGGATCGTCTCGAGGTCGCGCATTTCACCGACCAGTACGACGTCCGGGTCTTCGCGCAGCGCCGAGCGCAGCGCCTCGGAGAAGCCGAGCGTGTCGCGATGCACTTCGCGCTGGTTCACGAGGCAACGCTTGCTCTCGTGCACGAATTCGATGGGGTCCTCGATCGTGATGATGTGATCGGGACGGTTGTCATTACAGTGATTGACCATTCCCGCGAGCGTGGTCGACTTGCCCGAGCCCGTCGGGCCGGTGACCAGCACGAGGCCGCGCGGCAGCATGCACAGGTCGCGGAAGATCTTCGGCGCCGCGAGATCGTCGAGCGAGATGATCGTCGACGGAATGTTGCGGAACACCGCGCCGGCACCGCGATTCTGGTTGAACGCATTGACGCGGAAGCGCGCGAGCTTGGGGATCTCGAACGAAAAGTCCGTCTCGAAGAACTCTTCGTAGGCCTTGCGCTGCTTGTCGTTCATGATGTCGTACACCATGCCGTGCACTTCCTTGTGGGACAGCGCGGGCATGTTGATACGTTTCATGTCGCCGTCCACCCGGATCATCGGGGGCACGCCAGCGGACAGGTGCAAGTCCGAGGCGTTATTCTTTACGGCGAAAGCGAGGAGCTGGGCGACGTCGACGGCCATGTTGGTCCCTTGGAAAACGCCGTTGAGTATAGACCCGGGTATCAGTGATCAATATGTTATCCCTTCCGCAGAATTGCTCGCGGGCCGTGAGCGACGTGCAGGCCCGGATCGCATCCGCCGCGCGCGGGGCCGGGCGAAATGTCGACTCCGTCACGCTTCTGGCCGTATCGAAGGGTCAGAGCGCCGCAGCAATCGACGCGGCCGCGCGGGCCGGAATCGAGCATTTCGGCGAGAATTTCCTGCAGGAATGCCTGCCGAAGATCGCCGAGCTGGCCGGGCGTGAGCTCACGTGGCACTTCATAGGACGTCTGCAGGCTAACAAGACGCGCCCCATCGCCGAGCACTTTGCCTGGGTGCATGGTATCGACCGCCTGAAAATCGCGGAGCGCCTCTCCGCGCAACGTCCGTATCACGCGCCGCCACTCAACGTCTGCCTGCAGCTCAATGTCGGCGGTGAAACCAGCAAGGGTGGTGTCGCCGCGTCCGAGATGCGCGCGCTCGCGCAGGGTGTCGCGGCCCTGCCGCGGCTCGCGCTGCGCGGCCTCATGTGCATGCCCCCCGCGGAGAGTGAGATCGAACGCCAGCGGCTGTGGTTTCGCGAGACGCGCCAGGTCTTCGAGTCCCTGAACGAGCACGGTCTGGGCCTGGACACACTTTCGATGGGCACCAGCGCGGATTTCGAGGCGGCCATCGCCGAAGGCTCGACGCTGGTGCGCGTCGGCACCGCGATCTTCGGGCCGCGGTCCTGACGGCGCGCTAACCTTAGGCAATTCTCCAAGGGATCCGGATGGACATCACAGCGGCATTCATCGGCGGCGGGAACATGGGCGGCGCGCTCATCCGCGGACTCATCGCGCGCGGCTTGGCCTCGCAGAACATCAGTGTGGGCGAAGCCAGCCAGCAGCGGCGGGTGCAGCTCGCGGCCGAGCTCGGCGTACACGTCACGGCCGACAATCGCGAGGCGGTCACGGGCGCCGATGTCGTGGTGCTCGCGGTGAAGCCCCAGGACATGGCCCAGACGGTGCAAGCGCTCGCCGAGTCGTTTCGGGAACGGCCGCCACTGGTCCTGTCCATCGCCGCAGGAATCCGCGTCGACGACATCGCGCGCTGGTGCGGACCGGGAGTCGCCGTGGTGCGTGCCATGCCGAACCGTCCCGCGCTCAACGGCGCCGGCGCGACCGGCATGTTCGGTCCCGCCACCCTGAGCGTCGCGCAGCGTGAGCTCGCCGCGCAGGTCCTGGGGGCGGTGGGCACGACCGCATGGGTGAGCGACGAAGACGCCCTCGACGTCGTCACGGCGCTGTCTGGCAGCGGTCCCGCCTACTTCTTCCTGATGGCGGAGCTGATGACGGATGCCGCGGTGAAACTCGGTCTCGACCGCGCCGCGGCCCAGGAGCTCGCGATCCAGACTCTGTACGGTTCGGGACGCATGGCGCGCGACAGCGACGGCGACCTGGCGCGCCTGCGTGCGGAGGTCACGTCCAAGGGCGGTACGACGGAAGCCGCCCTGCGCTCATTCGAGGCCGCGAACCTGCGTGGTATCGTCGCCACGGCGCTCGGCGCCGCCACGGATCGCGGCCGCGAAATGGCGCAAACCTTCGGCCAGTCGCTCGGCCAGTCCATCGAGAAATAGAAACCCGCACATGAACGCACTCGTCTACCTGGTCGATTCGCTGCTGACCATCTACCTGTACGTGCTGATCCTGCGCTTGGTCATGCAGCTGTCGCGCGCGGATTTCCGCAACCCGATCGCGCACGCGGTGCTCGTCGTGACCAATCCCCTGATCATGCCCCTGCGCCGCATCCTGCCCGCCATGGGCAAGGTCGACACCGCCTCCGTCGTCGCCCTCATCCTGTTCGCCGCCCTAACCATTGGCGTGGTCCAGGCGCTCGCCGGCGGCGCGATGTTAGACCCCGCCACCTGGATCCACTTGACGTTCCTGTCGCTGCTGCGCGCATTCATTCAGTTCTACACGTTCGCGTTGATCATCTACGCGCTGCTTTCCTGGGTGGTTCCGCCCGGCTATTCGCCGCCGATGGCGCTGCTGGGCTCGATCTGCGAACCGATACTCGCGCCCTTTCGCCGCTTGATTCCGCCGATCGGCGGAATCGACCTCTCCGTGCTGTGGGCGCTGTTGCTGCTCGGTGTGCTGTTGCGTCTGTTCAACTTCGCCTGATCCGCGGACGACGCATCATTCAGGGGCCGGCCGGCCCATCACTACAAAGACTTAACGCGCACTTCGACAGCGGTTTGACGCTCGCGTGCGCGCGTGCATGGCGAAGATTCGTACAGCGCGCACGTGCGAATCCCCGCTCGATGTTGCCCGCTCCAAACTCGCGCATGTGCGCGCGAGCCTAGAAAACAAGGCATTTGCAACATGCGCGAGCAGCGAAAAACATTTGCGCCCGCTTATCCGTGTGCTATGTTTCGCGCCGAATCGAAAGCAGTGAAGCATTTTTTTCGCTGCGAATTTTTTCAACGAGGAGTCGAGTAATGGCAAAGAAAGGTGGCGCACCGACGAAGTCGGAGATCGTGGCCCAGATCACCAAGGACACTGACCTGTCCCGCAAGCAAGTGGCCGCGGTGTTCGAGTCACTCAATGGCATCATCAAGAAGAGCCTGCGTGGTCCTGGTCTGTTCACGCTGCCCGGCTTGCTCAAGATGAAGGTCGTGAAGAAGCCCGCCACGAAGGCGCGCGAAGGCATCAACCCCTTCACGAAGGAAAAGATGGTGTTCAAGGCGAAGCCGGCCTCCAAGAAGGTTCGCGTTCTGCCGTTGAAGAGCCTCAAGGCGCTGGTGAACTAAAAGTTCACGGCACCTAGCCGCTCGTACTGCCTCGCGCGTGCCACGACGCGCGAAGCGACCAGAGGGCCCTGCATCTCGCGATGCACGGGCTCTTTGCGTTTTCAGGACCTGAGAAAGTCCAGGACGAGTGGTTTGAGGTCGTGCAGGCGGCCGTGGAAGTAATGCCCGGCGCCCGCGAGCACGTGCAGTTCCGGCTTGCGCGGCTGCGCCGCGGCCCAGGCGAGCACGGCATCCGGGGGGACCACGTCATCGGCATCACCCTGCACCAGCATCCACTGGCAATCGGGATGCGCCACGTCGCCGAGCTCGAAGCGCGCCACGGGCGGCGCCACCGCCACCAGTTTCGCGGGCGCGAGGCGCTCCGCGGCCCGCAATGCGACGAACGCCCCGAACGAGAACCCGCCTAACCACAACGCGGCGGACGGATACCGACGGCGCCCTTCCGCGACGACCGCCGCGAGGTCATCGACTTCGCCGCGCCCATTGTCGAATGCGCCACCGCTGGCGCCGACGCCGCGGAAATTGAAGCGGAAGGCCGGCGCACCACATTCGATCATCGCGCGCGCGAGCACGTGGGTGACCTTGTTGTCCATGGTGCCGCCGAACTGCGGGTGCGGATGACAGACGACGCCAAAGACCGCGGGAGCCGCATCGCTGTCCTGGTATTCGAGCCGGGTTTCCAGCGCGCCCGCGGGCCCGGCGAGCGTCAGCACGTCGGTGCGCATCAGGGCGCCTTGTAGACGGTGTCGTCCTTCATGACGAACACCACGCGCTCCATGACGCCGATGTCCGCGAGCGGATCACCGGGCACACCGACCAGTTCGCCGAGCTTGCCGACCGCGATGCTGCCGGTCTGATCGAACAGGTCGAGGAATCTGGCGGGCACCGACGTGGCGGCGCGGATGGCCTCCATCGCGGGCATGCCGCTTTCGACCATGAGCGCGAATTCGCGCGCGTTGCTGCCGTGTTTGCTCACGCCGGTATCGGTGCCGAACATGATCTTCACGCCGGCCTTGTAGGCCTTGGCGAAGGTGTTCTGGATCTGGGGCCCCACCTGCAGGGCCTTGGGCCGCACGACGGGCGGAAAGTAGTTTGGATCCTGGGCCTGGTCGAACACCCAGCGGCCGGCCGAGATGGTCGGCACGTAATAGGTGCCGCGCTCCTTCATGAGCTTCATGCCCTCCTCGTCCATGAACGTGCCGTGCTCGATCGAATCGACGCCGCCGCGCACCGCGCGCTTGATGCCCTCGGTGCCGTGGCCATGCGCCGCGACCTTGAAGCCGTAGTCCCGCGCGGTCGCGACCACGGCGCGGATCTCTTCCTCTGTCATCTGCGGGTTGAGGCCGTTCTTCGCGATCGACAACACGCCGCCCGTGGCGGTGATCTTGATCGTGTCGGAGCCGTCCTTGTAACGCTGCCGCACCGCCTTGCGCGCGTCTTCGACGCCGTTGATGACGCCCTCCGCCGGGCCCGGATCCGCGGGGAATTTGCGCGCCCAGCCATTCGTGGGATCGGCGTGACCACCCGTACTCGCGATGGCCTTGCCGGCCGCGATGATGCGCGGGCCGGGCACCTTGCCCGCGTTGATCGCATTGCGCAGGGAAATCGCCGCGCGATACGAATCGCCGAGGTCGCGCACCGTCGTGAATCCCGCCTCGAGCGTGCGCCGGGCGTACACCACGCCGTCGACGACGACGTCGCCCTCGTTCTTCTTGTAGCTGTCGATCTCGGACGTGCGGCTGTATTCGCTCGTCAGGTGCACGTGCATGTCGAACCAGCCGGGCATGAGCGTGCCCGCGCGCAGGTCGATGACCCGATCGCCCGCGGCGGGCGGACGAAAGCCGGCTTCGATCGCCGTGATCCGGCCGTTGTCGATCACGACAGTCTGGTTGGTGCGGACGGTGTCGGAAACGCCGTCGATCACGCGGCCGGCATGCACCAGCGTGGCGGCAGGCGCCGCGGTGGCGGCCAGTACGGTAGTGAGGGCCAGCGCGACGCCCGCGCGCCGCATCAACGGATCTCCACGAGCTCGACGTCGAATACCAGTGTTGCGCCGCCCGGGATGAGGCCGCCGCCCGCGCCAGCCGCGCCGTATCCCATTTCCGGGGGAATGACGAGACGACGCTTGCCGCCGACCTTCATGCCGACCACGCCTTCGTCCCAGCCGGGGATGACGAAGCCGCCGCCCACCGGGAATTCGAAGGGCTGGTTGCGATCGAGCGAGCTGTCGAACTTCTTGCCCTTGTTCTCGGGCGCCGCGGCGTCGTAGAGCCAGCCGGTGTAGTGGACCAGCGCGTTCTGGCCGGACTTGATCTCGGCGCCCGATCCGGGAGCGAGCTCGATCTTCTGTAGTGCCATGGTTTCGGTTCCTGCGGTCGGTTGATCGGTGGACGAGGGAGTGGCCTCGGGCGCCGCGTTTTCATCGGCGGGCACGGCGGGCTTCTCGCGCTGTGAACAGGCCACGAGCAGGCAAGTGATCAACGCAAACGCCAATGACTTCGCTCTCATCGCGGGACCTCCCATCGAACGTGAGGGCCGGGATTATAGGAGCTTGTTGCGGGCGGCGGGCGTCGTCAGTCGAGCCGCGTCCACAGGTGATTGAGCCGCTTCACGAACGCGCCCGGATCGGGAAGCTGCGCGCCTTCGGCGAGCAGGGCCTGCTCGTAGAGCACGAGAGCAAGCTCGTCGAAATCCTGCGTCTCCTTGCGTTGTTCGAGGTACTTCACCACGTGGTGCTCCACGTTGAGCTCGAGCACGGGCTTGGCCTCGGGCGCCTTCTGGCCCGCGGCCTCGAGTGCGCGCCGCAGCGGCGCCGAAAGATCGTGCTCGCCCGCGACCAGCACCGCCGCCGAATCCTTGAGGCGCGTACTCACGCGCACTTCCGACACGCGCTCGCCGAGCGAATCCTTGACGCGCTTGAGCAGTGGTTTGCTCTCTTCCAGCTGCGCCTCGACCTTTTGCTTCTCGTCCGCGCTCGCGAGGCTGCCGAGCTCGAGATCGCCGCGAGTCGCGTCCTTGAGCTGCTTGCCTTCGAAGTCGCGCAGGTGATCCATGACCCAGGCGTCGATGCGCCGGCCTAACAACAACACCTCCACGTTACGCGCGCGCAGCGCCTCGATGGCCGGATGGCTGCGCGCGGCGGCGAGGCTTTCGCCGACCACGTAGTAGATCTTGTCCTGGCCGGTCTGCATGCGGCCGATGTAGTCGGCGAGCGAGGTTTCTTCCTCGTCGCCCTGCTGGTTGGTGGTCGCGAACCGCAGCAGCGGCATGAGTTTTTCGCGGTTGCCGTAGTCCTCGGCAAGGCCTTCCTTGAGCACCGCGCCGAATTCGCGCCAGAACGTCTGGTACTTTTCCGGCTCGTCCTTGGCGAGTTTCGCGAGCATGTCGAGCACGCGCCGCGTCAGCGCGCCGCGCATCGCCTCGACCTCGCTGTCGGCCTGCAACAGCTCGCGCGAAACGTTCAGCGGCAGGTCGGCCGAATCGAGCACGCCCTTCACGAAGCGCAGGTACAGCGGCAGGAATTGCTCCGCGTCGTCCATGATGAACACACGCCGCACGTAGAGCTTGAGCCCGCGCGCGCCGTCGCGCTGCCACAGGTCGAAGGGCGCGGCCGCGGGGATGTAGATGAGGCTGGTGTAGTCGCGCTTGCCTTCCACGCGGTTGTGCGACCAGGTGAGCGGATCGCCCGAGCCATGCGACAGCGCATGGAAGAACTCGACGTATTCCTCGTCCTTGATGTCGGACTTCGGCCGCGCCCACAGCGCGGTGCCGCGATTGACCGCCTCGTATTCGAGCGTCGCCTCGCCTTCCTTGGGCATGCGCACGGGGAAGGCGATGTGATCGGAATAACGCCGCACCAGCGAGCGCAACTGCCAGCTGTCGAGGAATTCCTTCGCGTCTTCCTTGAGGTGCAGGACTATCGTCGTGCCGCGCTCGGGGCGCTCGATGGTCTCGACGGTGAAGTCGCCGTCCGCGGCGGATTCCCAACGCACGCCCTCTGCAGCCTGCAACCCGGCGCGGCGCGACAGCACGGTGACGCGGTCGGCGACGATGAACGACGAATAGAACCCGACGCCGAACTGGCCGATGAGCTGCGAATCCTTTTGCTGGTCGCCGGAGAGCTTCTTGAAGAACTCCGCGGTGCCCGAGCGCGCGATCGTGCCGAGGTGCGAGATCGCCTCCTCGCGGCTCATGCCGATGCCGTTGTCGCGGATGGAGAGCGTGCCCTTTTCGGTATCCGCCTCGATCCAGATGGCGAGCTCCGTATCGCCCGCCATCAGGTCCGGCTTGCTCAGCGACTCGAAACGCAGCTTGTCGTTGGCGTCGGAGGCGTTGGAGATCAGCTCACGCAGGAAGATTTCCCGGTGGCTGTACAACGAATGGATCATGAGCTTGAGCAGCTCACGGACTTCGGCCTGGAAACCCAGGGTTTGCTTGGATTCGGGGGTTGTCATGGCGCCCGGAGGTTGCGGGCAAGGCCTGCTTTATTCAAGCCCCGGGGACCCCTCGACGGGGGGCCGGATCAGCGTTTGCGCACGCTGCTCCAGATCGCCATGGCCGTGTTCTTCATCATGTAGCGGCTCGTGCCCATGAGGTCGTCGAGCTCGTCCCAGAGAAGAAGAAAACGTTCCATGGGAGCGATCGTAGGAACAGCACCTCCGGGTCGCTGTGTCCGCGGTCACAGTCGCCGGGGAGCTTGGTTGCGCCACCCCACCCGCATCGCTAGTCTTTCGAGTACTTCACATCAGAACCACATTCTGACAAACCAGCCATGCAACGCATCGTCGTCTTAAACCCCAAAGGGGGATCCGGAAAGACGACGCTCGCGATCAACCTCGCGGCGTATTTCGCACAGCGTGGCGATTCGACCCTGCTCATGGACCGCGACCCCCAGGGGTCGGCGACGCGCTGGCTGCGCAAGCGCAAGGCGCCGCAGCCGCACATCAACGGCATCGCGACGTTCGAACAGGATTCGCGCACGACGCGTGCATGGCAGATGCGCATTCCCGAGGGCACCGAGAAGGTCATCGTCGACAGCCCTGCGGCGGTCGAGGGACGCGCGCTGCCCGAACTCACCCGCGATGCGAACAAGATCCTGGTGCCCGTGTTGCCCTCGGACATCGACATCCATGCCGCGTCGCGCTGCATCGCGGACCTGCTGCTGGTCGCCAAGATCAAACGCGCGGAAAACCGCATCGGCGTGATCGCCAATCGCGTGCGCAAGAACACCCTGATGTTCCAGGCGCTGATGCGCTTCCTGGAGAAGCTCGACATCCCGATCGTGGCGACGGTGCGTGATTCGCAGAACTACGTGCGCGCCGCGGAGCTCGGCATCGGCATCCACGAGATGAAGCCCTACGTGGTCAAAGAGGATCGCGCGCAGTGGGAAAGCCTGCTGGCCTGGCTCGAGCCGGAGCGGGTGCTGCTCGAACAGCCGGCGCCCCTGCATGAGCAACCCGCGCCCGCGGTCGTGCCGGCGCCCGAGGCGGTGATCGAGGGCTCGGACGAATCGGGCGCTCACGACGCGCGGTTCATCCTGGGCTAGACGAGGTCTGTCCCCGTTTGCTGGGAAATGGGGAATGTCCCCATTTCTGATCCCCTGCGAAACCCGCGTTTCCTACGCGGTGTAATTCTCGCTTACTTCTTGTTCGGCGCGGGCTCTTCTTCCCAGGAGCCCTTCACCTTGTCCGCCCAGTGCTTGTAGCTAGACCAGGTGTACAGGTTCTTGGTGATCGCCGCGTGCCGGCCACGCGTGCGCTGCATGCGCTCGAGCCACGCGGCGTATGCATCGCTGCCCACGGGCGGCGGCGAGCCGTTGGCCAAATTTCCCCTGTTCTTGTCTGAGGAACTCATGCGGTTCTCCTTCGGTTCGACGTAAGCCTACGATTTCGTCGCACCGAAACGACAGGAACTGGCTCACGAGCCCGGGACCGTTTGCCGGCGATGCGGCCCAGGTCGCAGAGATTTTTTCGTTATGTCGCGGCCGCGCGCGATTCGCGCGCGCCGATTTAACTCTTATGCGGTTATTGTCACGCGACGAGCCGGTAACAGGGACGGTACGCGCTGCCCGGCAGCTTCATGCGCTTCTGCGCAACAAACGCCGCGAGCAGCTCGTCGAGCAGCCGCATCACGGCCGGATCGCCGGTGAGTTCGTAGGGGCCTAACTTCTCGATCGCGCGGACCCCGTTTTCCTTGACGTTTCCGGTCACGATGCCGGAGAACGCGCGGCGCAGGTCCGCCGCGAGCTCGTGCACCGGCAGGTCCCGATACAGCCGCAGGGCGCGCATCGACTCGTGCGTGACGTCGAAGTGACGCTGGAAAGCCGGGGGAACCTTCAAGAGCCAGTTGTAGTTGTAGGAGTCGTTGTTGTTGCGGCGGTAGTCGCGCACCTGCTCCATCGTGGAAACCATGAACCGCGCCACCTCGGGCGGATCGCCCACGATGACGTGCAGCTTGTCCATGGCGGCCTTGCCCAGCGTGCCCTCGATGAAGCGGGAGAACTGGGTGAAATAATCGGCGGATTCGCGCGGGCCGGTGAGCAGCACCTTGAACGGCTGCGCGGCGTTCGCGGGCTCCAGCAGGATGCCGAGCAGGTACAGGATTTCCTCGGCGGTGCCCACGCCGCCGGGGAACACGACGATGCCGTGCGCCATGCGCACGAAGGCTTCGAGGCGCTTTTCGATGTCCGGCATGATCACGAGCTGGTTCACGATGGGGTTCGGCGGCTCGGCTGCGATGATCCCGGGCTCGGTGAGGCCGACGTAGCGGCCGCCGACGATGCGCTGCTTGGCATGGCCGATCGTCGCGCCCTTCATGGGGCCTTTCATGGCGCCGGGACCACAGCCCGTGCACACGTCCATGCCGCGCAGGCCGAGCTCGTAGCCCACCTTCTTGGTGTACTGGTACTCGGCCTCCCCGATCGAATGCCCACCCCAGCAGACCACGAGATTGGGCTTCGACTTGTAGTCGAGCACGCGCGCGTTGCGCAGGATGTGGAACACCGCGTTGGAGATCGACGCCGGATCCTGCAGGTCGAACCGGCCGCTCTCGATGATCTCGTTGGAGATGAAGATCACGTCGCGCAGCACCGCGAACACGTGTTCCTTCATGCCGCGGATCATTTCACCGTCGACGAAGGCCTGCCCCGGCGCGTTGCGGATCTCGAGCTTCACCCCCCAGGCCTGGCGGACCAGCTCGATCTCGAAGTCCTTGTAGCGGTCGAAGATCTCCTTGGCGTTGTCGGTCTCGCTGCCGGAGTTGAGCACGGCCAGTGCGCACTTGCGGAACAGCTGGTAGAGACCACCCGCCCGGGAATCGAGCAGCTTGTCGATCTCGGCCTGGGAGAGGTTTTCGAGGCTGCCGCGCGGTCCAATGCGCGCGTCGACGAAATCGGGAATGACGATGCTGGTTTCCAAGAGATCCCTCGAGTCCGCTCACCTTGTTTGGGGGAGCGAGTGTACTCGTCGAAGGAAATTCTTGTTTTGGCGACGTCCGGTTAAGGCTGAATGTCGATCGGCACGTTGTCCGACGTCATCATCCAGATTTCGACCATGTCCGCGTTGGTCACGGCAATGCAACCGTCCGTCCAGTCCTGCGTCGCGTAGTAGTCAGGCTGATGGCGGGGGTCGTTGGGCAGGCCGTGGATCATGATCGCGCCGCCGGGCTGCCAGCCATTGCGGCGGGCGCGCTTCGTGTCCTGCTCGTTCGGATACGAGACCTGGATCGAGAGGAAATAGTCGCTGCGCGCGTTGCGGCGCGTGAGCCGATAGCTGCCCTCGGGCGTGCGGAAGTCACCGGAGCGTTCCTTGTGGCCGCCGGGGTTCAGGCCGAGCGCGATGCGATAGGCGCGCAACACGTCGTTGCCGCGCATGAGGTACATGCGGCGCTCGGACTTGCGCACCAGCACGCGATCGGCGAGCGGCAGTTCCACGCCCACCGCCGCCATGGCGCGGGCATGATAGGGAAGCGCGTCCCCCGAGGCCGTGCCGGCGAACAGGCAGGCGAGTAACGGGGCCGTGAGTGCGAGGAGTTTTTTTGCAGCTGGCATTTGGTTACAAAACAATCACTTACACTAATCTGGATTATAGGACTGGGGTCGTGCCGCGTATCTGGAGCACGTCACAGCTTGGGGTGTTCGATGCAATCCGTACCTGACCGAACCATGAATATGACAATCGCCGCGCGTCTTCGCCACTGGCGCAGCGCACTCGTGCTGTTCGCCTGCGCCGCCGCATTCGGTTGCGCCGCGGTGCCCAACGACTCTGCGGTCGTGGAGCAGCTCGACACTGTGACGGGCATGACCGTCGCCCGCCTCGGCCGTCCGATCGAACTGTACCGCGAGACCTCGACGCGCGATTCCGCCATGCGCTTCGCCTTCCTCGCTCCGTTCGAAACGAATCGCATGGGCACCCGCGATCTGTTCCTGTGGGTCGCGGTGCCGATCGAAGTCGCCGCGAACGCGGAGCCGCCGGTCGTCGCCGTCGACGGCGCTGCGCTCGCACTCGGTGCGCCGAGCCGCGGCGCGGATGCCGCGGGCCTGCGCAAAGATCCGTATCCGTTGCCGACTCCCTGGAGCACCACCTGGTACTTCAAGGTCGACGCCGACACGATCACCCGGCTCGGCGATTCCTCGCGGCTCGCGGTCCGCGTGCCCGAGGCGGCGCGCGATGGCACGGTGTCGATCGTCGAGTTCATCGTCGAGCTCGAGGATGAACCGCGCCTCCGCGCCTTCGCCAACCGCTGATCCTCGAACGGCGCCCGGCGCCGTCCGCTATCCGGACGCAACTTCGACGCGGGGCATCACGACCTGTGTGCCGGGGCGCAGGTCGGAGAGATCCGTATCGGGGTTGTACTGGCGCAGCAGCCAGATCGGCAGGTTGCTGAACTTCTGCGTCATCGTCCACAACGAGTCTCCGCGCCGCACGATGTAGACCTCGGTGCCAGCGATGCGATGCTGCACGAAGAACTCACCCTGCAATTTCGCGTGATAGTCACGGCGCGCCTGCTCGAACGCCTCGCGCGACACGCGTGAGTAATCGAGCGCCAGCTTCTGCCCGAGGTGCACGGGCTGGCGCGCCTTGAGCTTGTTCAGCGTGCGCAGCTTCTGCGTCGGGAGCTGCAGCCAGTCGGCGTAGTGCCCCAGCGTTTCGGTGGCCTCGACGCGAATGGAACCGTCATCGCGCACCTGGTAGTCGATGGAATCGGCGAGCGCCTGCGTCACGGTCACCGGGCCCAGCGCCGGGCTCAACGCCTCGGCCTGCGACGCCGACACCGGCTCACGCGCTTCTTCCGCGGCCTGCACCACCGACGTCGCGACGTCGGGCGTGGTCGCGGCGACCATCGCTTCCGCCGCCGCGGAACGCGCGCGTCCGCGTCGCGGCTCGCCATTGGCCAGCGGCCGAGTCACTTCCTCGCGCACGACCTCCACCACCGCGCCTTCGCGCTGGGCTTCGCCACGCGCCGCATCGATGGCGGCCACGCGGGTTTCGCGCTCGGGCTCGGTCGCCGCGGCCATCACGGCCGGCTCGCCCGCGATGCGCAGTCGCTGACCTTCATACAGCCGGTCCGGATCCTTGAGCCGGTTCATCTTCAAAAGCTGCGACTCGGGAACGCGCACGCGCGCTGCGATCGCCTGCAGCGAGTCGCCGCGCCGGACCACATAGAAGTTCTCACCGGACGCCGTGGCGGCGGTCGCGTTCTCCGGCGACGGCGACACCACGGACGCGACCCGCGCCGGCGCCGCGGCGCCATTCAGCAGCCGCGGCATCTGCTCGGGAAGATTCAAGTGGCGACCCGCGCGCAGCGTGGCCTGGGTGCTGATGCCGTTGAGCTTCGCAAGGCTCGCGGCGGTCATGCCGTGGCGCTCGGCGATCTGCGCGAGACTCTCGCCCTTGCGCACACGATGCGAGCGCGGCGTGATCTGCCCCGCGTACAGCTCGGTCGCGGGCAGGCGCGCGCTCAGTAGTTCGGCCGTCCAGTGCTCCGCGGCCACCGGCACGCGCAACAGGTAGCCGCGCGGCACGAGGCGCGAGCCGTTGTAGATGGCCGGGCGCCAGCCCGGATTCAGCAGGCGCAGCTCCTCGCGGTCCAGGCCGAGCGTGCGTTCCAGCGTCTCGAGCCGCACGTAGGCCGGCATCTTGATCTCGTGGAATTTCTGCTCGGGCCGGCGCTCGAGCGGACCGAAGTATTTCTCCGGGTTCTGGTCGATGGTCAGCGCGGCGAGGAACGACGGGAAGAAATTGCGCGACGCGAAACCGAACGATCGGCTGGTGTAGGTACGGTTGATCTTCACGAAATCGTCGGTGCCGACGGTTTCCTTGGCGCGGCGCATGCCCGCGGCGCCGTGGTTGTAGGCGGTGAGCGCGAGCGGCCAGCTGCCGAGGACGCGGTAGTTATAGGCCAGCAGCTGCGCCGCCGCCTCGGTCGAGCGATAAGGATCGAGGCGCTCGTCGACCGCGTCGTCGATGCGCATGTACCGACGGCCCGTGGAACGCATGAACTGCCACATGCCCGCGGCTCCGACCTTCGAATACGCGGAGGCATTGAACGAGGATTCGACGTGCGGCAACACGGCGAGCTCGGGCGGCAGACCCTGGTTCGCGAACGTCTCGGCGATGTGGGTTTCCCACGTCGACGAACGGATCAGGCCTTCGCGGAAACGATCCGCCTGGCCGAGCTGGAAGCGGATGCGCTTGGTCGCCTCGTTGAGCAGGATCGTGCTGGCGCTCGGCCCCCACAGCTCGAGGACGCGCTTGTCATCCGCGGACAAGGCTTCGCGCGTTTCGCTCGAGGCCAGCGCCGCGGAGATGCGCCGCAGGGTCGCGATGTGTTTCTCGCGGCGCTCGTCGACGAGCTTCTGCCGCTCGCGCGATGAGCTGCCCGCCGGGAACTTGAGGGTGTCGTAGACCACCGAGAGATTCCGCTCGTCATGCAGGAACCCTTCGTTGGTGGTGACTTCCGTGTAGACCCGTATCCAGAAATCCACGTCCGGCTGAATCGCCTCGGGACGCGGAATCGCGCTGGTATTGGCTGCCGCCGCGCAGCCAACGGCCAAAAGCAGCAGGGACAGGCCTAAGGATCGGATGCGCAGGCGCGCAAATGGGAGTGTCGATGTCATTTACAACCGTCGGCTCGCGAGTAAGCAGTTGAAAGAAAAGCCGAACCCGGTGGCGCGCCACACTTATGTCGCGCGGACCGGCCGTTACTGTGTCGAGGATTTTGACAGCTTGCCAGAGTTTTCCGACGTGACATATTGCGCAAACTCGCAATTTGCCGGATTGGGCCCCCGGCCGGTCCATTACTGACCTCCCGGCGCGTAAGAATCGTCTGGCACAGCACTTGCTCCTTCTTGCGCAAGCGGCTGAACAAAGACCGCACTCGGACAAGAACAAGAAGAGCGACAACACTCCTCCACAAAACAAGCAAGCAAGCGACCATGAGCCCCGCCACGTGCGGGGCTTCTTTTTGCGGCCTTTTTTTTGGCAATGGCTGACGTTGCAACCCGTTCAGCGCGCGGCTCGTCCAAGAACGCAAAGGAGCCCCTCATGAACAGCCCTCTACGCGCCCTGCTTGTCTGCCTCACCGTCGCCATCCTTTCCGCGTGCTCGGACGCGCGCAGCGAAGATGGCCGCGACATCAGCTCCGTGAATGGATCGATCGAGGCCGAAGCCGGCAAGTCCTACGGCTCCCTCAGCACCGTCAACGGCGGAATTCGCGTGCGCCGCGGCGCCACCGCGGACAAGGCAAGGGCGGTCAACGGCGACATCGAGCTCGAAGAAGAGGCGCGACTCGGCTCCGCGAACACGGTCAATGGATCCGTGGACCTGGGCGCAGGCTCGTCCATTGGCGAATCGGCCACGACGGTCAACGGCGAGGTGAATCTGCGGGCGCGCTCGCGCGTGGGCGGCGACGTCTCGACGGTCTCCGGCGACATCGAGCTCGAAGGCGCGGAAGTAGCGGGCAAGCTCGTCACGCGCAACGGTGACATCGAGCTCAGCGACGGCGCGCGCGTGCGCGGCGGCATTCACGTGCAGAAGCCCAACGACTCGGGCTGGGACTGGGGGCGCAAGGAACCGATCAAGGTCCACGTCTGCGGAACCTGCGTGGTCGAAGGCGAGTTGCGGTTCGATCAGCCCGTGGAGCTGCGCGTCGACAACGGCGGCAAGATCGGCACGGTCGTCGGAGACAAGGTCACGCGCCGCTGAGCGGCCCATCCGGCCCGAGTGCGCAGCCGTACAACCTGACTTCCGGCTCGCGCGAATCCATCGGAAAAACGCCTTCGAAACGCATGCCGAGTTTCTCGAGGAGCTGGATCGACGCGATGTTGCCGGGCGAAACGATGCCGATCACGCGCCGCAGCCCGAACCGGCGCGCCGCATCCCGCAGGGTCGCCTGCGCGGCTTCGAAGGCGTAGCCCTGGCGCCAGTGCTCGGGTAGATAGGCGTAGCCGAGGTCGAAGTCGGCGAGCGCGGCGCGTTTGAGCAGTCCGCACATGCCGATCGGCACGTCATCCGACCTGCGCGCGACGCGCCACAATCCGAACCCGTAACGCTCGTACATCGCGAACGCACCTTCGCGCAGGTAGCGGTGCGCATCCGCAACCGTTCGGACACCGCGATCGCCGATGTGCTCGATGAACGAGGGTTCGTTGAGCAACCGGATGAGGAACCCGGCATCGTCGAGTTCCAGGCGGCGGAACGACAAACGCGAGGATACGAATTCAGGAGAGGTGCGGGACATACCTGTCGCCAAATGGCGAATGGCGAATGGCGAATGGCTCTGAGAAAGAGAGTACCGGTAACGCCTAAAAAAAGAGCCCCGCCAAGGCGGGGCTCTGGTCGCGCGGAAACGGGGGTCTTGTTCCGCAGCTATCGGTCTGCGGACCCCGGTAGGGTTCCAGGATCCACGAATACTCTGTGTCACGAGGGCGCATTTTCTCTCACCCCTGTAACGCTTTTGTTTCGTGGATCACGTCCCGGGCCGCAGGTAGGCCTGCGCCAGCCGGTCCCAGAGGCGCTGCAACTCGGCCCGCGGGCCTTCCCCGGTAATACAGATCGCCCGCGCTTCATGCTCGGTCAGCCGGCCCAGGCGGCACAGGACGATGAGCGCTCCGGCCACCCGGCCGAATTTCAACGACCGGCCCAGCGAATTTTCGAGCTGCAGCTCGGCCGCCAGGGTCTGGCTTTCCAGGGCGTACTGGACCCGCTGGGGCAGCTCCCAGCTCATGGCGATGCGACCTGCCGTGGGCGCCACCCAGGTTTCGAGCAGCCGGGCGATGCTGGCGGGGTCCGCGGTCAGGTGCGGGTGCGCGGCGAACTGGTCGCGCACGATCCGAAATACGACGATGGCCGAAAGTCCGTACAGCAGGCCGATGAGCTGCGCGATGAAGGGCTCGGCCTTCTCGACCTGCTTCGCGTGGGATTCGGCGGCCACCGACGCATACAAGGTGTGTTCCCAGACCAGCTCGGGGAATCGCGAGAACGGACCCGAGCCCGAGGTCATCACGGGTTGCAGCAGCGCGGTCGTGATGATGGAGCGGATGCCCTGCACGCCCACCAGCGTCACCGCGCGATCGATGCTCTCGACCGGCAGGTTGTTGACGCGGTACGCCGGGCTGTTCGCGATGCGCAGCAGATTGCCGGTGAGCGCCGGATCCTGCGCGATGATGCGCGCGATCTCGAGCATGGGCGCCTCGCCATCATTCACGGTGGCCAGCAGCTTCGGCAGCAGCGAAGGACGACGCGGGATGTATTCGGGGCGCGCCTCGATCTTCTCGAGAATCTGCGCGACGCCCTGGAACACCGGCGCATGGTCCGGGTTCGGCGCCTTGCTCAGCGCCTCGCGCGGCCCGTCATCGAGCGCATACGCCACGAACCGCCGCAGCGATTCGCTCCAGTTGAAGCTCGCCGAATCGCCGGGCCGCCCGCCCGTGAGCGTGCGGTTCGATCCCGTGGTCGAGGTGATGGGATCCGGAGGTTCTGACTTTTCGCGCGTGGCGCGAATCCAGAACACGACGCCCGCGACCGCCGCGAGCACTCCCCCCATAAGTACCCAAAGACCGAGACTCATTTGCCGACAGGCTACCCGTTCGTGGGGGCCTGCCGCCAGCGGTGAACGATGCTATGCGCCGACCGCTCTCGCATTCGCCTCGGTGGGCAGTGCCGCGGCGCGACGATGGAGCGGCATGTCGTAGGTGACGCTCGCGCCATACGCCTCCGGCGCCTGCGGATCGTCGCGCAACTTGTCGAAGGTCACCAGGCGCGTGCCGAGCACGAAGCTCTCCTTGATGTCGTGCGACACCATGAAGATGGTCATGCGGTTCTCCGCCCAGACCTTGAGGATGAGCTCGTGCATGTCGGCGGTGACGCCCGGATCGAGCGCGCCGAAGGGCTCGTCGAGCAGCAGGATCTTCGGTTTGCAGATCACGGCCTGGGCGATGGACATGCGTTGCTGCATGCCACCGGAAAGCTGGGACGGATACCGATCGCGCGCGTGCGCGAGGCCCACCGACTCCAGCATCGCGAGCGCGGACTCGCGCGCCGCGCGACGCGCGGCGCCGAACAGCTTGCCCAGCAGTTTCGACTGTTGCAGCTCGAGCCCGAGCATGACGTTCTCGAGCACGGTCAGGTGCGGGAACGACGAATAACGCTGGAACACGACGCCGCGGGTTGGATCGGGTTCGGGACGGATCGGCACGCCGTCGATCAGGATCTGCCCGCGCGTGGGCTGCTCCATGCCGAGCAGCATCTTGAGGAAGGTCGTCTTGCCGCAGCCGGAGGCGCCGACAATCGTCACGAACTCGTGATCGGCGATCTCGAGGCGCACGTTCTCGAGCACGACGGTCGCGCCGTATTCCTTCCAGACATTGCGAACGGAAACGGTGGCCATCAGCGCTCCGGCTCCGCCCAGCGGAAGGCCCGCGCGCGCAGCAGGCGCAACAGCGCGTCGGTGGCGACCGCGAGCAGCGTGATCCAGACGACGTACGGCAGGATCACGTCCATCGCGAGATAACGCCGCACGAGGAAAATGCGATAGCCGAGACCCTCGGTCGAGGCGATGGCTTCGGCCGCGATGAGGAACAGCCATGCGGAGCCCATCGACAATCTCAGGGAGTCGATGAGCCGCGGCCACATCTGCGGCAGCACCACGCGCCAGACGATCTGCCAGGTGGAGGCGCCCAGCGTCTGCACCTTCACGAGTTGCTCCCGCGGCAGCTCGGCGACGCGCAACGCGAGGTCGCGCGCCACGCAGGGTGCGATGCCGATCACGATCAGCGCGACCTTCGCGGTCTCCTCGAGGCCGAGCACGATGAACAGGATCGGCAGGACCGCGAGCGGCGGGATCATCGCCATCGTGTTGAGCAGCGGCGAGAACAACGCGCGCAGGCGCGGCACCACGCCGATCGCCAGCGCGAACGTCAGCGCCGCCGTCGCGCTGATGAAGAGCGCGACACCGATGCGGCGCAGGCTGGCCCAGGTGTCCACCCAGAACAGCATCTGGCCGGTGCGCTTGTCCTCCTCGAAGGCGTAGCCGTAGAACGTATCGGCAATGGTGCCGAGCGCCGGCAGCAGCTTGTCGTTCGGATTCTCGGCGAGCCGCGTGCTCGATGCGACGACGTAGACGACGAGCAGCGCGATGAAGGGCAAGGCGCCCAGGGCGAAGCGCGCGCCCCGCCCCGGGTGCTGATTGATGAGTCGACGCATGACGTCCCCCTCGACGTCGTGCTTACAACTTGCCGTCGGCGGCTTGCTGCATGAAGGTCGGATCGAAGCGCAACTTCACGTTGGCCTTGTCGCCGAGCGTGACGCCGCCCGGAAACGCGATGCCGACCACGTCGACCGTCTTCGCGCCTTCACCGAGCAGCCCGTGGTCGAAGGAGAACTTGCGCACCAGGTCCATCTTCTTGACGAGGTCCGGGCTGCTCGTCGCGGCCACGGCGCTCGCCGGCGTCCAGTACATGTGCGTGGTCGCGAGCTGGCCCTTGAAGCCCGCGAGGTCGGTGCCCGAAGCCTTGGCCATCGCTTCGAGCGCGGCGCTGCTCTTCGCATCCTTGCCCTGCATCAGCGCCATCGTCTCGTACCAGGCGCCCACCAGGGCCTTGCCCAGTTTCGGATTGGCCTTGAGCACTTCGCTGTTCACGATCATGAGATCGAGGATCTCGCCCGGCGTCTTGCTCGAATCGAACACCAGCGTGGTCTTCGGCACCGCGGTGATCTCGGACAGCAGCGGCTTCCACGTCACCACCGCCGTGACGCTCGGCGCGGCGAACGCGCCCACCATGTCGGCGTCCGACGTATTCACGACCTTGACGTCGCGCTCCGCGAGGCCGACGGTGTCGAGCGCACGCGCGAGCAGGTAGTGAGACACGGAGAGTTCGACGAGGTTGACCGACTGTCCCTTGATGTCGGCGAGCTTCTTGCCCGCGCCCTTGAGCACGATGCCGTCGTTGCCGTTGGAATAGTCGCCGACGATCAGCGCCGTGGAATCGACGCCGCCCGCGGCCGGAATCGTCAGCGCGTCCATGTTGGTCATCACGCAGGCGTCGTATTGGCCCGCGGTGTACTGGTTGATCGACTCGACGTAGTCGTTGATCTGCGTGAGCTCGATCTTGATGCCGTACTTGTCGGCCCACTTCTTGAGGATGCCGCTCTGCCCGGCGTAGTCCCAGGGCATCCAGCCGACGTAGATGGACCAGGCAACCTTGAACTCTGTTTTCTCCGCGGCGCTCGCGGATTGCGCGGCGGTCATTGCGAAGCAGGCGAGCACGAACGAGACGAGTCCGCGCCGAAAAACGGACGAAGCGATACGAGCCATGAGATTCACTCCCGTGTTGTTTAGGTCATGAGGCATCTCCCGGGCTTTTGTCCCGCCGTGTATCCCCGGCGCATCCCTGCGTACCAACGGACTGCGTCTCTCGGACCAGCGTTGATCGCTCAACCGGAACCCTAGACGCACATTCTGTTGCTCGAATTTGCAAGACGTGTGCCGCGCCCGCTTCGGGCAGCGCGGCGGGCGAGGGGCGGCGCCGGCGCCCCAGCGCGGG
>JAEWLQ010000041.1 GCA_023457495.1 Pseudomonadota bacterium | reverse complement strand
CCCGGGCCCCCGCCCGCCGCGTCCGTGATGCTCGCGGAGGGGATCTTCGACCGCTACAAGCCGGAAATCGCGGTGGGCTGGCATGCGTGGGCATCGCTCAACACGGGGATCATCGGCTATCGCAGCGGGCCGTTCATGGCGAGCTCGCAGGCGTGCAAGGTCGTGGTGACGGGCAAGCAGACGCACGGCTCGCGGCCGTGGCAGGGCGTTGATCCGATCGTCACCGCCGCGCAGATCGTCAACGCGTTGCAGACGGTAGTCAGCCGGCAGGTGGATCTCGCCCGCAATCCCGCGGTGGTTTCGGTGGGCGCGATCAAGGGCGGCGTGCGCAACAACATCATTCCCGATTCGGTCGAGATGATCGGGACGATTCGCACCTTCGAGGCGGCGCAGTTCGACCAGGTTACCGCGGCGATGAAACGCATCGTGGAGAACACGGCGGCGGCGAACGGCGCGACCGCGACGTTCGAGCTCGACGCGTACAGCAATCCCGTGACCTACAACGGCCCGAAACTCACCGCGCGCATGTTGCCGGTGCTACGCCAGGTCGCCGGCGCCAACAACGTCCGGGAGATTCCGCTGATCACCGGCGCCGAGGATTTCGCCTACTACGGGCAGAAAGTTCCGAGCCTCTTCTTCATGGTGGGCGTCACGCCCGCCGGCACGAACGTCACCGATGCCCCGGCCAACCACTCGCCCTTGTTCTACCTGGACGAGACCGCCCTCCCGATCGCCACCCGCGCGATGACCCAGATCGCCCTCGATTACCTGGTCGGTGCCGGGTGAGAAATCGCTGAGTTAGCACGACGCGGCGGCACACAGATCGGACGGCGCACTAACTCAGCGATTTCTCACCCGGCACCTAAGAGACACCCAAGATGGGGAGCTTGCGGACGCGCTTGCCGGTGGCGGCGAAGATCGCGTTGGCCACGGCGGGGGCGATCGGTGGGGTGCCGGGCTCGCCGGCACCGCCCATCTGCTCGCCGCTGTTGATGATGCGCACCTCGATCTCGGGCGCCTCGTTCAGGCGCAGGATCCGGTAGTCGTGGAAGTTGCTTTGCTCGACGCGGCCGTTCGCGAAGGTGATCTCGCCGAACAGCGCCGCGCTGAGGCCGTAGTTGATGCCGCTCTCCATCTGCGCGATCACGCCGCTCGGGTTCGCGGCGAAGCCGCAGTCGATCGCGCACCACACCTTGTGCACGCGCACTTCGGAACCTTCGACGGACACCTCCGCCACTTCCGCGACGATGCTGCCGAACGACTCCTGCATCGCGACGCCGCGCCCGCGACCCTGCGGCGCGCCGCCCGCCCAGTTGCTCATCTCCGCGACCGCATCGAGCACGGCGCGATGGCGCGGCTTGGTGGCTAACAACTTGCGGCGCATCTCCACGGGATCCTGGCCGGCCGCTGCCGCAAGCTCGTCCATCGCGCAGTTCACCGTGAAGCCGGTCTGCGAGTGGCCGACCGAGCGCCACCACAACACGGGCACGGGCGAATTGCCCTCGTGCACGTCCACGAGCAGATTCGGAATGACATAGGGCATGTCGACGATGCCCTCGACCACCGTCGGGTCCCACTTCTGGCCCTTCGGAATGAAGCCGTCGAATGGACTGTTGCGCAGCACGCCCTGGCTCGCGACCGACTGCTGCCAGGCAATCGGCGCCCCGTCCGCATCGACCCCGGCGCGCACGCGCGACACCACGAACGGCCGGTAATAAAGCCCGGTCACATCGTCTTCACGCGTCTGCGTGACGAGCACCGGCTTGCCAATCGCCTTCGATGCGAGCGCCGCATCGACCGCCGATTCGGAAAACTTCTGCGCGCGCCGCCCGAAACCACCGCCGAGGAACGCGACGTGCAACGTCACCGTTGCCGGATCCACGCCGAGTGCGCGCGCCACCGCATCACGATCCGGCGATTGCATCTGCGTGCCGAGATACAGATCCACGCCATCCGCACGCACGTCGGCGAGACAGTTGAGCGGCTCCATCGGCGCATGCGCGAGGTAAGGCAACTCGTATTCCACGTCGATGCTCTTCGCCGCGCCCGCGAGCGCCGTGCGCGCATCCCCACGTTCGTGCGCGATTTCGCCGGTGCGGCGCAAAAGCTGCCGGTATTCGCGGCGCTGGGTTTCCGTCGAGAAAGCGCGGTTGCGCCCTTCGTTCCACTCGACCTTCAGCGCCTCGCGCCCGCGCTTGGCGGCCCAGGTGTTCGTCGCATAAACGACGACACCCGCCGGAATCTCCTTCACATCGACCACCCCCGCGACGGCGCGCGCCGCGGCATCGTCGATGCGCGCGATCTTCGCGCCAACCACCGGCGGCCGCGCGACCACGGCGAACAACATCCCCGGCACGCGCATGTCGAGCCCGAACTTCGCGCTGCCATCGACCTTCGCCGGCGCATCGAGCCGCTTCTGCGGCTTGCCCAGATAACGGAACTGCGCCGGATCCTTGAGCGTGACTCTTTCGGGCACGGGCTGATCCGCCGCCGCATCCGCCAGCCTGCCGTAACTCAGCTTGCGCGAGCCGTGGTACACGATGCCGTTTTCCGTGCGCAGATTCGCAGGATCGACATTCCACTTCTGCGCCGCCGCCGCAACGAGCATCGCGCGCACGCGCGCGCCGGCCTCGCGCATCGGCATGAAGGTGGTGTTCGTGCTCATGCTGCCGCCGGTGAACTGCACCGGCGCGAACGGCACGTTGAACGCCGGATCCGCGCCGGCGAACTCGACCTTCACGCGCGCCGGGTCGACATCGAGCTCCTCGGCCACCGCCATCGCGATGCCGGTGTAGACGCCCTGTCCCATCTCGGACTTGCCGATGACGACGGTCACCGAATCGTCGGGCGCGACGCGCACGTAGGCATTGGGTTGCAGCGTGCGCCCGGCCGCGGCCTGCGCGGCATCGCCGTCTTCGAAACGCCGCTTGCCGACGTATATGCCCACCGCGACGCCGGTGGCGATGGCGCCCGCGATGATGAAATTGCGACGGTCCATACGAGGCGATGCATCGCTCATGGCAGTCTCCGCCAGGCTCGGGTTGCCGCGATGTTAATGTAAGGCCACCATGGAATTGGAGTTCTTTGGAGCCGCCGGCGAAGTCACCGGGTCCTGCCACATCGTGCGGGTGGGTGGCCGTCAGTTGCTGCTCGACTGCGGCATGATCCAGGGCGGCCGCGATTCGCTCGAGCGCAATCGCCAGCCGTTCCCGTTCGATGCCGCGAAGATCGACGCGGTCGTGCTCAGTCACGCGCACATCGATCATTGCGGACGACTGCCGCTGCTCGTGAAGCGCGGATTCCGCGGCCCGATCTACACGAACCCCGCCTGCGCCGACCTCGTGCCCATCCTGCTCAAGGACTCCGCATACCTCGCGATGCGCGAGGCGGACCGCCTGAATCGCGACCTGCCCGCCGACGCGCGCCGCAACACACCGCTGTTCGATCTCGCCGACGTTGGTGAGACGCTCTACCTGCTCGACACGATTCCGTACGACAAGGTGCGCGAAGTCCTGCCGGACATCCGCGTCCGCGTGCGCGAGGCCGGCCACATCATGGGCTCCTCCAGCGTCGAGTTGTGGGTCGGCGAAGGCGGCGCGCAGCGCAAGCTCGTCTTCTCGGGCGATCTCGGCCAATACGATTCGCCCATCCTGCAGGACCCGTGGCGCTTCGAGTCCGCCGACGCCGTGCTGATGGAAAGCACGTACGGCGACCGCCGGCACCGCAACCGCAACGACACCGAGCGCGAGTTGGGCGCGGTGCTCGCCGCCGCGGCGAGCAGTGGCGGCAACGTCATCATCCCGGCCTTCGCCATCGGGCGCAGCCAGGAGATCCTCTATCTACTCGCGAAGAACTACGCGGCGTGGCACGTCGCGCGCTGGCGCATCTTCCTCGACAGCCCGATGGCCATCGAGGCGAGCGGCGTGTACTGGCGGCACCATGACCGCTTCGACGAGGAAGCCTCGCGCCTGCGCCGCGAGTTCCGCGAAATGCCGCCGCTGCCCAATCTCGTGCTCAGCGAAACGGCGGATGATTCGCGCGCCATCAACGAGATGCGCGGCGGCGCGATCATCATCGCCGGCAGTGGCATGGCGAATGGCGGGCGCATCGTGCATCACCTCAAGCACAACCTGCCGCGCTCCGAAGCGCATGTGGTCATCGTCGGCTTCCAGGCGCCGGGCACGCTCGGCCGGCAGATCGTCGATCGGCGCCCGGCAGTGCGCATCCACGGCCGCGAAGTCGCCGTGCGTGCCCAGATCCACACGCTCGGCGGACTTTCCGCGCATGGCGACCAGGAGGATCTCCTGCGCTGGTACGACAATTTCGCCGGGTGCCCGCCGGTGTATGTCGTGCACGGTGAATTGTCGGCGGCGGAAGCCTTCGCGGCGAAGCTGCGCGAGCGCGGCACATCCGCGACGGTCCCTCGTCCGGGCCTGAAAATCGATCTGGCCACCTTGCCCGCGCTGGCTCGTGACAGGGTCACCGCCTAGAATCCGGACGAATGAACACACCCGAGGGCGCCGCGGCGTCGAACAAGAAACCGTGGTTCCCGGTGAATGGTGGCGAAGCGCGCATCGTCATCACGGGCTTTTTCCTGCTGTTCTGCGTGCTCGGCGGCTACTTCGCGGTGCGGCCGGTGCGCGAGACCATCGGCACGATCATCGGACGCGAGGCGACGCAGAACCTGTGGTTCTTCACGGCGCTGTTCGCAATCCTCATGGTGCCGTTCTACGGCTGGCTGGTCGCGAAGGTGCGTCGCTCGGTGCTGATCCCGTCGATCTACGGCTTCATGGTCGTCGCGTTCGTGGGCACTGCGCAGATGTTCCAGGGCCACATGCCCGATCCGCTCGTGGCGCGCATCTTCTACGTCGCGATCAGCGTGATGAACCTGCTGCTCGTGTCGATGTTCTGGAGTTTCATCCTCGAGATCATCTCCGCCGAGCAGAGCAAACGCCTCATCGGCATCATCGCGGCGGGCGGCACGCTCGGCGCACTGGTGGGACCGGGCGCGACGGCGCTGTTCGTGAAGTCCATCGGCAATTCCGGCGTGTTGTACCTGGGCGCGGGCATGTACCTCGTGGCCATCGTCCTGCAGCGCATCCTCACCAACGAGTGGCGCCGCATCTCGCCCGAGGCGGTTGCGGGTCCCGCGCAGCTGTCGGAGCGTGAACGCGCGATCGGCGGTAATCCATTCGCGGGATTCATGCTGGTGTTGCGCAACCGCTATCTACTCGGCATCGCGCTGTTCATCGCGGGCATCTCGGCGATCAACACGTTCCTGTATTTCGAGCAGCTCGAGTTGGTGCAGGACAAGTTCGAGGAACTGACCGCGCGCACGCAGGTGTTCGCGAGTCTCGACACCATCGTGCAGACGCTGGTCATCATCACGCAGCTCACGGTGACCGGCCTGATCGCGACGCGTATCGGCGTCATCGCGCTGCTCGTCACGATCCCGGTCGTCATGGTGTTCGGTCTCACGGTATATGCCGCGTTCGGCACGTTCAGCGTGATGGCCGCGGCGATGGTGCTGCGCCGCTGGGGTGAATACGCCTTCATCCGTCCCGGCCGCGAGATGCTCTTCAGCAAGGTCGACAAGGAGAGCAAGTACAAGGCGAAGAACGTCTGCGACGTGGCCGTGTACCGCATCGCCGACGCGGGCTTCGCGCAGGTCAAGAAGCTGCTCGACGCGATCGGCATGGGCGGCACCGCGCAGGCTTTGACGGCGGCGGCCGTCGCGGCGCTGTGGGCGTTCAACGGCTGGTGGCTGGGCAAGCGCTACGAAAAGGAAAAGAGCTGACGATGGCGCGACTCGCTTTCGCCACGCTGCTGGCGCTGTCCTTCACGTTCACCCTCGGGGCTGCGCCCGCGCAAGCACGCGAGCGGCTGATCGTCCTCACCGACATCGAAGCCGATCCCGATGACACGCAATCCCTCGTGCGGCTGCTGCTGTACGCCAACGAGATCGATCTCGAAGGACTGGTCGCGACGACGTCGATCCACATGCGGAACGAGATCCATCCGGAGTCGATCCGCGCCGTCATCGACGAATACGCGAAGGTCCGCGCCAATCTGCTGCTGCACGCCCCGGGATATCCGACGGCCGACGCCTTGCGGGCCCGCATCCGGGAAGGCCAGCCGTCCTATGGCATGGACGCGGTCGGGGCGGGCAAGGACACCGCGGGCTCGAAACTCATCGTGAGCGCGCTCGAGTCGGCGGATCCGCGTCCGCTGTGGGTCGCGGCCTGGGGCGGGCCCAACACGCTGGCGCAGGCACTCTCCACGATCCGCGCGACCCGCGGCGCCGCCGAAGCCTCGCGTCTCATCGCGAAGCTGCGCGTGTATACGATCTCGGACCAGGACGACAGCGGCGCCTGGATGCGCCGCGAGTTTCCGGAGCTGTTCTACATCGTGAGCCCCGGGGGTTATGGCGCGGCGACCTGGACCGGCATCCACACCGTCATCGCCGGCGCGGACAACGGGACCATTGCCAATGCGTGGCTCGCCGAGCACATCCAGCAGTCGCACGGTCCGCTCGGCGCGGCGTATCCGGACGTGGCCTATGGCATGGAAGGCGACACGCCAAGTTTTCTCGCGCTGATTCCGAACGGACTCAACCAGCCTGAGCGCCCGGATTGGGGCGGTTGGGGCGGACGCTATACGCATTACACGCCCCAGCTGCAGAGCCTCGATCCCGACGGCTTCACCGGTGGCGTGCCGGTGTTGCCCGAGACGCGCTCGATCTGGACGAACGCGATCGATGCGTACACGCCGGACGTCGCCGGAGAGTTCGGCCGCTCGGCGCGCGCGGGAACGGCGACGTTCACCGGTTATCGCGAGACCCTCTGGCGCTGGCGCGATGAGATCCAGAACGACTTCGCGGCCCGCATGGACTGGACGATCAAGCCGGCACGCGCGGCCAACCATCCGCCCGTGCCCGCGCTGCGGCATCCGGACCAGGTGTCCCTGCGCTCGGGAGAGACGTTTCTACTCGATGCCGGCGGCAGCACCGATCCGGACGGCGACAGCCTGAGCTTCCGCTGGTTTCATTATCCGGAAGCCGGCAGCCTGCGGGCGGCGGTGAAAATGGATGGCGCGGACAACCTGCCGCGCCGGCTCATCACCGCGCCGCAGGTCTCGAAGCCCGAGACTGCGCACTTCATTCTCAAGGTGACCGACAAGGGCTCGCCGGCGCTGACGCGTTATCGGCGAGTCATCGTCACGATCGCTCCGTGAGTCCGACCGGACGGTAGGACTGCCCCGCGACTTTCCGCCGCGCGCAACTCTCGCGCGGTTCCGGGCGTCGACCGTGCATGCCCTCGAGTGTCATCCGCGCGTATCGCTACGATCCGGTCGACCATCAGCTCGACATCGTGTTCGTGTCGGGTCGCCACTATCGCTATTACGACGTGCCCGAGCAGACGTATGACGAAATGCGGCGCGCGTACTCCAAGGGCGAGTTCTTCAACGCGAACGTGCGCGACCAGTATCGGTACGCGCAGCTGACCTGACATGGCGTGCGCGACGACTACACATCCGGTACAGCGCGGGTTGTTCGATGAGCTGCTGCCCGGGCTCGAGTTCCGCGAAGATTTCATCACGCCGGACGAGGAAGCGGAGCTGATGCGGCAGGCCGCGGCGCTGCCCTTCGCGCCATTCCAGTTCCACGGGTGGGAGGGCAAACGCGAAACGGTGTCGTTCGGCTGGCGCTACGATTTCAACGACGCGCACATGCATGCGGCGCCGCCGATCCCGGAATTCCTGCTGCCGCTGCGCGTACGCGCCGCCGGATTCGCGCGCCTCGCGCCCGCGAGGCTCGAACAGGCCTTGGTGATCCGTTACGGCGTGGGCGCGGGCATCGGCTGGCACCGCGACCGGCCGGTGTTCGGGGAAGTCGCCGGCATCTCGCTCGCGGCTCCCTGCGTGCTGCGCTTCCGGCGCCGCGAGGCGCGTGGATTCGAGCGCTTTGCGCTGGCTGCTTCGCCACGCTCGGCCTATCTACTGACGGGACAGGTGCGCGACCACTGGGAGCACAGCATCGCCCCGATGGGGCAATTGCGATATTCGATCACTTTCCGGAGCCGGCGCGGCATGTGAGCGCGCCGAGCGAGCGTAGTCGCCTTCAGGCCACCGCGGCGTCGGAGTTCTTCTTGATGTGCGGCAGCGATACGCGGAAGCGTGTGTATTCGCCGGGCTTCGTCGCGATGCCGACGCGCCCCCCCGCCTTGTTCACCAGATCGCGCACCACGTCCATGCCGTTGCCGCGCGCGCCGCTTTCGGCGGTGGTGAAGCCCGGCCGAAAGATGAGGCTCGCCAGCTTGCGCGGATCGGTGGTCGCAGCCGCGTCGCGGGTGAGAACACCCTGGCGCACGGCTTCCGCGCGGATCTTGTCGTGATCCAGGCCGCGGCCGTCGTCCTGCACGCTGAGCTGGAATCCATCCGCGCCCAGGTGCGCAAACTGCACGGCCACCGTTCCGATCTCGGGCTTGTCCGCGAGCGCGCGCTCGGCGGGCGCTTCGAGCCCATGCCGGATCGCGTTGTGGATGAGTTGACCCAGGATTTTCTCGATGACGCGCCGGTAGTTTCCGGGAACGTCCTCGAGCCCGATGACGACCAGCGAAACGCGTTTGCCGTACATGTCGGCGAGGAACTGGGCCATCTCGCCCAGGCTCTCCTGCGAAAGATCGGACAGGCGCGCGACCTTCTGTGTCGCGGAGGTCGGTTGCGCCGTCTCTTCGCGGGCCATCAGCGGCTGGCGGATCGTCGTGCCGGTGGCGGTCGCCGAGCGGCGGGTCGCCTCGATGTCGTTCGCCGGCAGCTCACCCTGCTGGATGCGCCACTCGCGCAGGCGGGTGACGACTTCGCCCTGGATGGCGAGGTGACTGAGCAGATCGTCGAGCTTGACCGCGAGCGGCAGGAAATCGTTGCCCGACAACTGCTGGCGGTCGCGCAGCGCGTTGAGGGAATCCTCGAAGCGCTGCGCGCGTTCGCACACCGACGGCAGCGGCAACCGCCCGGCACGCGCGTGAATGCCGCGGATGAGCTCCAGGATCAGCACCAGCTTCTCGCGGAAGGCCTGCGGCTCGCGCGCGGGTAGTTTGAGGATGGCGCGCAGCTGGCCGGCCTTGTCGCGCGCCTCCGAGAGGAAGGTCTCGAGACGCGCCGCGTCCACCCGCATGACTTCGCCGAGCACCTCGGTGAGGCGCGGGTCGCGCGGCTCGATGATCGCGGCCGGATCGAACGACGCGGGGATTCCCGGCGACGAACCGCCGAAGGAGTCCGGCGAAGGCGTCGTCGCGGCCAGCGGCCCGGAGTCATCGGACGCGAGGGTCGGGACAGCACCGGAGGGACTCATGAGTGGCGGCAGCGGCACTTCGCCCGACTCGGAGGTCGTGAGCGCCTGCATGATCGCCGTCTTCTCGACGGCCTTGTCCGTGTTGGCGGGTTCCGGAGGCGCGATGATCTGCGCCAGCGCCGGAAGCGTGGCCGAAGGCGGTACGTTGGGGTTCGGCAGGGAATCCGACGTGATGTCGAGCGGGCCGAGCTCGAAATCGCTGGTGAGCTCGGAGGCGGTGGGCGAGGACTCTACGGGTGTATCCGCTGGGGCGGGGGGCGGAGCGGGCGCCGCGGCCGCGGCGGGCATCGTCGTGGCGGCCGGCTCGCTCGTGGCCGGCTCGACGATGGTGTTCACTTTCAGCGCGGGCCGCGTGCCGGTTTCGCCGGCGATGCGCTTCGCGAACGTGTCCTCGTTCAGCACGGGCACTTCGATGGTGTGCGGCACGATACGCGGCGCGGAGATCCGCTCGAGCGACACGATGATGTGATGCACCCGGCCGTCGACGACGAGACGCGCGAAGCGGATGGCGAGATGCCGCGAGCCGGAATGCACGCGCTGCAGCGGATTGGCCGTGGCGTCGACCACCGCGGTGGGGTCGGCCTGCCACAGCGACTCGAGGTACGCGACGGCCTGCCGTCGCGTGTGCACGTCGACGAGCTCCGAGATCGCCTGCACGAACGCGGTGCCCGGCGCGCAGGTGTGACCCAGCAATTCCGGCGCGGCCGCAGAAGCCTCGCCCATGAGCTTGTGCTCGCGGTCGAGGAACAACACGCCGGCCTGCGACAGTTCCAGCATCGCGTAGGCCTGTGCGCGCGCGACGACCAGCTGTTCGTCGCGGTTGCGCAGGCTGCCGCGCTGCAGGATCGCGTAGATCGAGACCCCGATCAGGCAGACGAGGGCTGTCGCCAGCGCCACGATGGGGAAGTTGAGATATTCCATGGCCGCTCAGCTACCGCCGCTGGCCGACACCAGCGCCGCCGGATCGACGAGCGCGCTCTCCTGGCTGAGTCGCATCTGCTCGATCGCGTTCAGCAGCTCGTCACAGGACGCGATGCGATTCTCGCGTGACTTGGACATCAGGCGTTCGAGCAGGGGTTGATAGGCGAGGTGATGCACCGGCAGTTCCGGCACCGGCGCCATCACGTGCTGCTGCAGCACGTCGATGGCCGAGGCGCCGAGGTAGGGTTTCTTGCCGGCGAGCATCTCATAAAGGATGACGCCGAGGCTGTAGAGGTCGGTGCGCGCATCGAGCACTTCGCCCTGCGCCTGCTCCGGGCTCATGTAGTAAGGCGAGCCGCGCAACACGCCAGTGCGCGTGCTGCCATCGCCGCTCAGCAGGCTGCGCGCGAGGCCGAAGTCGATGAGCACCACGTTGCCGTCGTCACGCAGCATGACGTTTGGCGGCTTGAGATCGCGGTGGATGATGCCCGCCTCGTGCACGACCTTGAGCGAGCGGGCAATCTCGCGCAGGAAGTCGATGGCTTCGTCGGCCGTCAGCGGATTCTGCAGTCGCGCCTTGAGGTCGCCGCAGGGGAAATATTCCATCGCGAGGTACTCGACCCCTTCGTGGATGCCGTAGTCGAAGAGATCGATGATGGACGGGTGATCGAGCGCGGCGATGGCCTCGAACTCGCGCTGGAACATGATCGTGCGTTGGCCGGTGTCGCTGGCCTCGCCGGAGTGGCGGCGCTTGCTCACCTTCAGCGCGACGTTGTGGCCGAGATCCTCGGAAATGGCCAGGTAGACCGCCGCCGCCTCGGACTCGCCTATCTTCTGCAGGATCGTGTAGCCGGGAATCTGGTGGGTAGCCGGCGCGATGGGCCGGATTTCCTTCACGCCGGCGGGCGTGGAGACGGCGGCCGGATCCGGCGGTGCCGGAATCGGCGGCGCAGGAGCGGCTACGACGGGCACCGGCGCGACGGCGGCCTTGGCCGCGTAGGCCAGGCTCGCGCCGGTCGCGGTCGAGACGTGCGGGCTTTCGGTGGCGAGCGAGGCGGCACGCGCGAGCGTTGCGCCGGTCTGTGTCGCGGTGGCCTGGGTCGCATTGGCCTGGGTCGCGGTGGCCTGGGTCTCGGCGGGCGCCGGCGCTGTGGCCGGCGTGGTCGCGGCGGGTTTCTCGGCGGTCCGCCCCGCCTGCGCCGCGCGCTCGGCGCGCCGCAACGCTTCCTTCTCGATGCCGCGCAGCGTGAGCTTGATCGAGCGCTGCAGCCGCGCGGGCGTCAGCAGGCGCTTGGGTAGATAGTCGGCGGCCCCGAGCCGCAGCGTGCGCACCGCGGCGAGCTCGCTGCCGCCTTCCGCCAGGATGATCATCTCCGGGAAACCCGGCTGGCTGCGCAGCTTGCGGATCCAGTCTAATCCGTCGGTGGTTGGCTCCTCGATGCCCTCGTCGAAGGCGAGCGCGAGCATCACGATGTCGTAGTCGCGCACGGTCATGGCCGTGCGGACCCGCCCGAAGGAGGCCCAATCCATGAGGACGATCGAATCCGCGGGCCAGCCGGTGCCGACGGCGTGTTGCAGCCAGCGCGCGTACTTGTCGTCGTTCTCGACGATCAGGAACCGTTGTGTGCGCCGCTCGTCCATCCGGGCCCTATTCCGAGAAGCGGATGCGCACCGCGACGCGCTGTTCGACGGCCTTGCCGTCGCGCATCACCGGCTTGTACCGCCACTGCGAAATCGCCTCGGTGGCGGAGGCGTCGAACGTCCTGCGCGGGTTGGAATTGGTGACGACGATGTCACCGGTCGAACCGTCCGTGCGGACGGTGAACTCTACTTCGACCCAGCCGGACAGGTTGCGATTGAAAATCGTGGCGGGCGCTTTTGGAGCGACGTATTCGATGCGTTGCAGCGAGTTCGCCCCGACCACCGCCGTGCGTTGCTCCGCCGCCCGCTGTTCGGCCGCCACTTGCGCGGTTTTGAGCTCGCGTGTCGCGGCCTCGACGTCGGCGCCCGTGATGCCGATCGACTGCGCTTCCTGCAGCCACGTGCCGGCGGCGGCGAGGTCGTTGCGTGCGATCGCGCCGCGCATCTCCTTGAACAGCGCGGCGCCGAGGCTGGCGCGGGCCGTTCCAACCACCGGGTTGGCCGAGTCGGTCTCGACCAACGAATGTAGATAGGCCTTGGCGCTGCGCCCGGCGGGCTGCACCAGCGAGTTGGCCGAGAGCGCGGTCGTGAAGGACTGGACCAGTGTTTCGACCTTGCGCGCGCGCCCGTTTATCAGCGTGTCCTGGAGCGAGCGGCGTATCCCGGCCATCTCGTTGCGCGGCGCGCCGGCGCCGTCGGCATTCGCCAGCCAGCGCTCGGTCTCGGCGGCGTCGCCAGCGGTGGCGGCCGCGCTGGCGCGATCGAGCAACCCCTTGCGCAGCGCGCGTTCGATCTCGGCGACGGCCGGATCGTCGGGCAGGACCTGGCGCGCGGCCTCGAGATAGAAGCGCGCGTTGTCCTCGGCCGGTTCGATGAGCGCTCCGCTGCGCAGGCGCGTGTTCGCGAGCCTGAAGTACGTCGCGCCTTTTTCCTGTCTGTCGCTGACGCCGGCATCGCTCACGCGGGTGAGCGCCGCGCGTTCCTTCTCCATCTCGATCTGCATTTCGAGGAACGCGGCGCGTGCCGTGGCGGGCGTCAGCGATTCCGCGACGTCGACCATGCGCCGTGCGTCTTCGTGATTGCCGGCGGTCAACGCGCGTTCGGCGGCGGACATCAGCCGGTCCGCGACTCGCACCAGCCCGGCCCTGGCGAGCGTGTTGCCCGGATCCAGATCGAGTGCTCCGCGGAACAGCTCGACGGCATTGCTGCCGGGAGGCGCGGCCAGCTCGCCGCGCTGCAGGGCGGACTCCGCCTGCGCGAGCAGATCTCGCAGGCGTTGCTCGCGGCTCATGGCGGGGGCCGCGGAGGAAATCTGCGCCGCGGTTTCCGCGGGGAGTCGGATCACGGCGGCCGGCACCGCATCCGGCGCGCGTTCGGTGACGGCGTCGGGCGCCGGCGTCGGGCCTTCCGCAGGTGTAGTGGCGGGGGCGGGCGGTTCCACCTTCGAGGCCGCGGCTGGGCGGGTCGGTTCTTCCCGGCTGGCAACCGGCGAGGGGGACGGCGTGGACGCCGCAACCGCCGCTTCGCGCGGCTCGCTAACTACTTCCGCGGCTGCCGGTTCATCCGGCCCCGACGACAGCGCGAACCAGCCGCCGGCGCCGGCGATCGCGACCACGGCCGCCAGGATGCCCAGCAGCGGTTTGCGGTCGCCGCGCGGCTCCCGGGGCTTCGCTTCTTCCATCGCCGAAAAGTCGGGGCGCACGAATTCGAGCGTGCGTTCGACATTCTCGACCTCGTGACGACGCAATGCCGCCTCGACGAACAGGCGGACGCGTGGCGCGGAAACGGGACGGTGCAGGAAGCGATAGACCACGCCGGAGGTGATCTGGCTGGCGACGCGGGACTGCTCCTCGGCGGTGCCCACCACCACGAGGACGAGGTCGGGCCAGGTCTCGCGCAGACGTTCCGCGAGGGAGGCGAGATCGCCTTCGATGAACATGCTGTCCAGCAGGCAGGCGGACACGCGCCGACGGTTCAGGTGCGGGCGTAATTCCTCTTCGGTGTTGACGAGGATCAGGTCGTGAGTGGGATCGATCGTGCTGCGCAGGAGGCCCACGAGGGCGCGGTCCTGCGTGATCGCGGCAATCGCCACGGCCGCCTGGAGGGCGGCAGGCGGGGACGATTCGAAGTCCGACTGCGGCAGCATGGTGGTGGTGGCACGGCCCTGAAGAAGGCAAACAAGACGCTGATCAAGACGACCAAAAACAGCGGAAACAAAGGCAACTGAAGCACTTTAACAAGATATGTAAGTTTACTGAGGATACGCCGCGCGGCGCCCCGGCCGCTCGAACAATCCGTGAACTGGGTAACGCCGCCTTGGTCCTGTAATGAGACGACTTTCACAGTTGAAGCAATGCGGCAATCGGCGGGTATGATCGCCGCCGCCCGGATACGAATGGAGTGTCAAATGTCCCTGAGAGGCACGTTTTTCGCCCTGCTGATCGCAACCTGCGGAGTCGCGACCGCCGCCGGACCGTCCGGCGCCCAGCAGCGCGGCGCCGAGCAGTTCCTGGCGGCCGTCGCGAGCGGCAATTTCCAGGCGGCCGCGCAGGAAATGCACCCCGACGAGATCGAGAAGCTGCGCACGCGGCTGCTCGAACTGCTGCGCGCCGAAGCGTCGCGCAGCGATTCCACCTATCGATCGCGCCTGTTCGGCCCGGGCCGCTCGCTCAGCCAGCTCGAGGGCATGACACCCGTGCGCTTCTTCGGCGCGCTCTCGGAGCGCCTGCGCGTGCGCGGCCGGGTGTTCGAGAAGTACGACTGGCTGGCGGCCGTTCCGGACGGCAAGGTGGTCTATCTAATCGGCAAGGGGATCCAGCCCAAGGATCGTGGGTCCGTCAAGGTGACCGTGATGGTCGCGTTGATGCAATACGGCGCGCAGTGGCGCGCGGTCATTCCGAGCGAGATCGAAGCGCAGATCGACGACCTCATCGAAGGTCGCTCCACCGGCGGCCCGGGGGAGGGCGCCGCCACCAACGTCGTCGTCCAGAAGGCGCCTCTCGCGCCGGGAATCAGTGAACTGCTGGCGCGCGCCGAGGCCAGCATCGCCGCGGGACACTGCGAGGAGTACTACACCGAGTTCATGAGCCCGAACTTCCAGAAGGCGACCTCGCGCAGCGCGCTCAAGACGCTGGTGAACGCGTGCAACAACAGCGAGAACACCCGCGAGACGATGATCACGACGCTGCGCATCGTGCAGGAACTCTCGCCGCGCTACGACCTGGGCAACACGCGCGCCACCTATGACGTGACCGGTCAGGGACTGCCGTATGAGCGCTTCGTGCTCGAGCGCCACAAGGACCGCTGGTACATCGCCGAATGAGCGCAACGGAACTGACGATCCGGCCGGCAACCCCGGCCGACGCCGCGATCATCGCGGACCTCGTGCGCGAGCTCGCCGAATACGAAAAGCTCGCGCACGAAGCGCATGCGCGGCCCGAGGATTTCGCGCGCGAGCTCGAATCGCCCAATCCCGTGATCCGCGTGCTGATCGCGGAGTGGAACGGCGAGCCCGCGGGATTCGCGCTGTATTTCTTCAACTTCTCGACGTTCGTCGGCCGGCCGGGGCTGTATCTCGAAGACCTGTTCGTGCGGCCCGCGCACCGTTCCCGCGGCATCGGCCGCGAATTGCTGCGCGCGCTCGCACGCATCGCGGAGCAACGCAACTGCGGCCGGATGGAATGGGCCGTGCTCGACTGGAACGAACCCGCGCTGCGCTTCTACGAGTCTCTCGACGCGCGGCAGATGAACGAATGGATCATCCATCGCCTCACGCCCGTGGAAATCGCGCGGCTCGCGGCCGAAAAGTAGTCAGGAGCAACATGAATACACGTTCGTTGATCATCGCCATGCTGCTCGCGGGTCCCGCGCTCGCGGCGGAGCCGGTCCCACCGGCCGCGCCGCCCGCGGCCGCCGTGACACCGCTCATCACGCAGTCGCAGCTGCTGGAGCGGCTCGAAAGGAAGGACGACTCGCTCATCGTGCTCGACGTGCGCACGGCGAGCGAGTTCGCGGCGGGCCACGTGCCCGGTGCGCGCAACATCTCCCATGATGAGCTCGCGTCGCGGCTCGCGGAGCTGGCCGGCGCGCGCGACAAGGAAGTGGTGCTGTATTGCCGCAGCGGCCGGCGTTCGGCGCTCGCCGCGGAAACGCTGCGCGGCGCGGGGTTCACGAAGCTCAGCCAATTGCAGGGCGATTACCCCGCGTGGGAGTCCGGGAAGCTTCCCGTGGAAATCTCGCCCGCTCCGGCGGCCGCGCCGTGAACTGAGCGGCGCGCGTCAGTTCCCGTCGATCGTGAACTGCCGGCCGCGATAGTAGAGCTGGGCGCCCGTCGGCGTGATGGTTTCCACGCGCACGCCTTCGGGAAGGGTCTCGCCTTCGCGCAGCTTGCGCATGTTGATGAATACGAACCTCTCCGCGGGGTTCGCCGCGTACACATGCAGGTCGAGCCGCAGTTCCGGCAGCTGCATTCCCTGCGCGAGCACTTCGTCGCGCGAAGGAACGCCGCCCGCGCGGCGCGCCGCGGCGACGGCGCCCGCCTCGGCGGGAGTGATCGCCGGCGCATAGTCGTTCGCGTTGTAGTCGGGCGGCACCGGAATTTCATTGTCCGCGAGCAAGGGTTCCCCGACGGGGCGCGAGCGCGTGTCGTAGTCACTCCTTCCCGCGCCCATCGTCACGCTCGGCGCGGCGTTGATGGGAATGTTGACCGTGGTCGGAATGGTCACGGTGGCCGGTACGGTGACCATGCCGAGCGGCGCGCTCGCGGCGGCGGGTTGCGCGGCTGGCGCCGCCTGGGCAACCCCGGCGGCGGCTGCGGGAGCGGAGGGTGTGCCTGAGTCGCGCAGCAGCACCCAGCCCAACGCGACCAGGTTCACGCCCAAGAGGAGCGCGAGTCCCACTACCCAGACGGGAAACACGCGGCGCGGCGCCGCGACCTTGACCTCGAACAAGGCCGGGCTGGCCTGGCGCTGGCGATCGGTCTCGGACTTCTTCAGGGCATCGAGGATGAAAGACATGTCAGCTCCCGGCCGCGTTGCGCAGGAATGGCGTGGCCGCGTCGTTGAGCGCCGCGTCGAGCGCGATTTGGGTCTGCACGCCCGCGATGCCGTCGACCACGAGCCGGTGCTTGCGTTGGAAATCCTCGACCATCGACGCGAGCGAATCGTCGAAGCGATCGCTGCCCGCTTCTTCGAGCGGCATGCCGTTGACGCGCCGCAGGCTGTCGCGCAGCCATTTCACGCGCGCGCTGCGCGCGCCGACCGACAAGGGATCCGATGCGCCGAGCGCCGGCCGCCACAGCAGGACGTAATCGCCGAACCAGTTGCTGGACAGGTCGCCGATGCCCACCTCGTGCTGCGCGCCGCCGAGAGTCACCTTCGCGCGTTCGTCGTCGAGCCCGGCCAGCACGACCTGGTGCGCGCGTCCGCCGGAGTCGATCACGTTGAGCACGGCGGGGCGGTTGAACAGCCGCAGCTGCGCCAGCGAGCCGCGCTGCGCGAGACATTCGAGTCCGAGCTGCATCGCCTGGCTGCAGGGATCCGTGCCACCGGAGGCGTAGCGCAGGCCCCAGAGCGTGAACAGCTTGCCGTAGGCGTTGTCGGGATCCGTTTCGGCGCCGTAGCGCGCGAGCAGCGTGTCGAGCGGGACCGCGGCGGGCTTTTCCGGTGTGGGTGGCGGCGTCACGGGCGCGGCCGCGACCGTCTCCTTCTCGTGGGCGTCCGCTGTGTTCGCGAAGCGTGGCAGCAGCAACACGGCGCTCGCGACCGCGACCACGCCGGCCGCGGATGCGGCGGCCCAGGGCAACCATGACGGCTGGATAGTCCGGTCGAACACCTCGCCCGCGGCGCGGCGCACGATCCCCGCGGAAATCGCATGACGGTCTTCGGTGAAGGCGCCGAGCAGGGCCCGGTCGCAGATGACGTTTATGAGACGCGGCACCCCGCCTGACAGCCGGTGGATCTCGCGTAGCGCGCCGCCGCCGAAGATCTCGCGCGTGGCGCCGGCGACGCGCAGGCGGTGGCGCACGTACGCGACGGTCTCGTCGCGCGATAGCGGGTCGAGGTGGTATCGGCCGGTGATGCGTTGCGCGAGCTGGCGCAGCTCCACGCGGCCTAACAACTCGCGCAGCTCGGGCTGTCCGATGAGGATGATCTGCAGCAGCTTCTGCGTTTCGGTCTCGAGGTTCGTGAGCAGCCGCACCTGCTCGAGCACTTCCGGAGCGAGATTCTGGGCCTCGTCCACCACGAGCACGATGCGCTTGCCGTCGGCGTGCGCCGCCAGCAGGTGCTTGCTCAGCAGATCGACGAGGTCCTTGAGGCTGCCCTCGGAGCGCGCCGGCACGCTGATGCCGAGCTCCTCGCAGATGGCCAGCAGGAATTCGGCCGGCGTCATGCGCGGATTCAGGATCAGCGCGATCTCGGCGTGTTTGGGCGCCTGCGTCAGCAGCGACCGCACCACGGTCGTCTTGCCGGTGCCGACCTCGCCCGTGAGCTGGATGAAGCCGCCCGCCTCGTTGATGCCGTACACCAGGTGCGCGAGCGCCTCCGCATGCCGTTCCGACAGGAACAGGTAGCGCGGATCCGGTGTGATCGAGAAGGGTTTCTCGTTGAGACCGAAAAACGGGGCGTACATGGTTTACGTGGATTCTGGCGGCCCCGCCCGGGGGCGTACAGGCTCTAAACGGTGGCCGAGTATTGCACGGGGTTTCGGACGGGGGGAATCGCGATCTCCCCCGGTTTCAGGCCCCTTCTGGAGGTATTTCAGCGCCGGCTGGGGCTGGGCGACGGGGTCCGGGTGCGGGGTGGCTTTTCGGAGAGATTTTCGGCGGATTCCTCGTCGCCACGGGCAATCGGCAGGGCGCTGCCCCGGCGGACGGCCAGGGTTCCGAAGCGCTCGCGGATCAGGTCCACGGCGCTGTCGAGCGCGGTCGCCGTCGGCGAGGCGGTTGGCGCGGCGAACAAGTCCATCTGGTCGGCGGCGTGCAGGTGGTTCACGCCCACGCCTAACAACCGTACCTTCGCGCGCGGCTGCTCTTCGAGCCAGTCGGCGAGCAGCTCCGCGGCGATCTTCGCGATCGTGCGCGAGTCCGTGGTCGAGGGCTCGAAGCGTTTCTGCCGCGTGAAGGTGGTGAAATCCGCGCGCCGGATCTTCACCTGCACGCAGCCGGTCGCGAGATTCTGCGCGCGCATGCGCGCCGCGGCGAGATCGGCGAGCCGCAGGACTTCGGCCTGCATCCGCGCGGGCTCGGCGAGATCGCTGGAAAACGTCTCCTCGGCGCTGATGGATTTTTCGTCCCACTCCGCCATGACGGGTCGCTCGTCGATGCCGGAGGCGCGCTCGCGCATGCGCTGCGAATCGCGGCCGAAGACGGGCCACAACACCGCGTCCGGCGCGCGCCGCAATTCGCCGAGCGTCGCGATGCCCGCGGCTTCGACGCGCTCGCCGAGCTTCCGGCCCAACCCGGGCAGCCGGCGCACGGAGAGCGGATCGAGCACCGCGTGCATCGTTTCGGCCGTGACCACGGTGAGCCCGTCGGGCTTTTCGAGGTCGGAGGCGATCTTCGCGACGAGTTTGTTAGGGGCGACCCCGACCGAGGCGCCGAGCTGCGTGAGGTCGCGGATTTTCTGCTTGATCCCGCGGGCGATGCTCACCGCGTCTCCCTTGAGCGCGAGGCTCGCGGTCACGTCGAGAAAGGCTTCGTCGAGCGAGAGACCTTCGACCACGGGTGTGTACTCGTGAAAGATGCCGAACACCTGGTGCGACACTTCGCGATACACGGACATGCGCGGCGGCACGCAGATCGCATGCGGACAGCGGCGCAGGGCTTCGCGGATCGGCATGGCCGAGCGCACGCCGAACTTGCGGACCTCGTAGCTCGCCGCCGCGACCACGCCGCGATTGGTGGTGCCGCCGACGATGAGCGGCTGGCCACGCAACTCGGGACGGTCGCGCTGTTCGACGGACGCGTAGAACGCGTCCATGTCGACGTGGAGGATGGCGCGCGTGGCGTTCATCGGCCGCGCCGACGCGATCCCTACTTCGTCACTTCGATGGTGATCTTCTTCGAGATCACCGCGGGGTTGTGCGGCACGTGCAGGAAATCGCCGAGCACGAGCTGTAGGGTGTGCTTGCCGGGTGTCAGGGTCACGGTCGTCTCCGTCTGGCCCTTGCCGAAGTGGATCGTCTTTTCGTTTGCCGGCAATGGCTGCGACAGATCGGCTGGCGGATCGGTGTCGATGAGCAGGTGGTGGTGGCCGGTACCCTCCAGCTTGATCCCCGCCGGCGCGACGCCCATGCCCTTGAGGCCGAACACGACCGTCACCGGACTCGTGACCTTCGCGCCGTCTATCGGCGAGACGATGTACACCTCGGCGCCCGGGGACGAAGGTTCGCGCGCGGTCACCGCGGTCGTGAGCGTGAGTGCGGCGATGCTGGCCAGGGCGAGGTGGCGAATCATGGATGTCTCCTTCCTGATGGGAGTGGCACGGTACGTCCGTCGCGCCTGCGCGCGCAAGACGAGCAAGGCCTGTGCGCGCAAGATGACTCGCGCGCTGCGCAGGATCACTAGAGAGTGATGGCGGTGTAGAGCGCGGTGCCCACCAGCACGATGACGGCGGATGTCGCATAGGCCAGGCCGACGACGACGTACTTGCTGAAGGTCAGGGTGCGTGATTGCCCGTAGAACACGCGCATGGCGCGGAAAACGTAGTAGATCACATAGAGCCAGGTGGCCGTGGCGAGAAGCCCGACATAGTCACCGACGACGGGAATCCTCGCGAGCATGACGAGGATGGCCATCGCGAGAAATACGAAGGCGTGGTTGTGCACCAGGAACAGCAGGTGTTCGACGTAGTAGCGCTTCGGCCGCCAGTAGAGAAGCTTCATGACCGCTGCCAGCAGCGGCAGGAACACGAACATGGCGCGCGGAATGTTGTGGACGAAAGCATTCACCAGATCATCGCCGCGCATCCTGCTCACTTTCTGGCAGACACGGTGAGCGGTCTGCTTGAACCAGCGGGCATCCGGACCCGGAGGCTGCATGTTCTTGGCGCAAAAGTTGTTGTGTACTTCCGGGCGATCCTTCGGCTCGGCGTCTGGCACGGCGACCGAAGGCGTCTTGCCCTCGAGGATGGCCTGCTGCTCGGCCGCCCGCTCGCGAATCGCTGCCGCCGCCTGCGGAATACCCGGGGTATTGGGATTGTCCTTCTCGAGCGCATCGGCGGACTGCTTCAGGGCCTCCACTTTTTCGGCGGTCGGTGGTCCGTCTTCCGCGTCCTCGACACTCATGTGCCCGGCGAGCCCCGCCACCACGAAGAACAACACGCTGATGACGAGATACAGCCGGAATGGCGGCAGGTAGCGTGCGCGCCGCCCCTCGAAGAATTCCCGCGACAGGAAACCGGGGCGCGTGAGCAGATAGCCGATCGTGCGCCATAGCCGCGAGTCGGCATGCGTGACGCTCTCGAACGCCTCGGACGCGAAGTGGCCGAGCGAATGTACGTGCGGTTCGTATCGCTGGCCGCAGGCCGAACAGTATTCGCCCTCCAGCGCAGTGCCGCAGTTCTCGCAGTTATACGCGGGAAGCGGCGGCGGCGCCGCGGCCCCGACCGGGTCGGCGGCGGCCGCGGGCATGGCTGGCGAACTAACTACTGGCGCGAGCGGTTCGTTCAAGGAGGTGCTAACTCAGCGATTTCTCACCCGGCACCAACCATATCAGGCGACGTGGAAGCCGCTCACCGGCGTGGGGCGCTGCTGCGCCTCGGTATCCGGTTGCGCGGACGCGGCCAGCTCGTGCGAATCGAAATCATCGACGCTGATCAGCTCCATGACCTTGCGGTCATAGTCGCGCAGCATCGCCGCCTCGGTCTCGGAGATGATGCCGGCGGCCAGTGCCTGCGTGATCTGGCCCGGCGCGTCGAGCGCATTGATCTTGCCGGTCTTCACGCCCTCGACGCGGATGCGTTTTTCGATGGGTTCCGCCGTCTGCGAGAGGATCAGCGCCTCGTCGAGCAGGCCGAGCGGATTGCCCGGCTCGTGCGTGCGATAGACGAACTTGCAGAGCCGATCGCGCACGTCGCTCACGGTGAGCACCGCGTCCGCAAGCTTGCGGCCGAGCCGATCGCTGGGCGCCGAATACGCGCGGCCGCCAGGGAAGATGGCCACGCGCATGATTCCCGCGAGGAAGCGGTTGGGGAAGTTGCGCAGGAAATCGTGCAGCTGCTCCTGCGCCTTGTAGAGCAGGTTGCGGCAGGCCCACTCGACCACCGGCAGATCCTCGGCGGGGCGGCCCTGGTTCTCGTGGTGCTTGAGGACCATCGAGGCGAGATACATCGCCGAGAGCACGTCGCCCAGGCGCGCGGAGAGGTTCTCCTTCTTCTTGAGGTAACCGCCCAGCGTGAGCATCGCGACGTCCACCGCGAACGCGAACGACGCCGAGAAGCGCACGATGTGCTGGTAGTAGCGCCGGGTGTCGCCGACCTCGGGCACGTGCGTGAAGCGCGCGTGCGTGAGCGCCATGACGAACGAGCGCACCGCGTTGCTGATCGTGAAGCCGACGTGGCCGAACAGCGCGCGGTCGAAATCATCGACACCCTGCGTGCGGTCGGGATTACGCGCCGCGTTCATCTCCTTGAGCACGAATGGATGGCAGCGCACCGCGCCCTGCCCGAAGATGATCAGCGAGCGCGTCAGGATGTTCGCGCCTTCGACGGTGATCGCGACCGGCACGACCTGGTAGTTGCGGCCGAGATAGTTGCGGGGCCCCAGCTGGATGCCCTTGCCGCCGTGCACGTCCATCGCGTCGTTCGCGACCTGCCGGCCCATCTCCGTCACGTGATACTTGAGCATCGCCGACGGCACCGAGGGCTTCTCGCCGCCGTCGATCGCGCCGGCGGTCACGGAGCGCGCCGCGTCCATGATGTAGGTGTAGCCCACCATGCGCGCGAGCACGGCCTCGACGCCTTCGAACTTGCCCACCGGCATGTTGAACTGGCGGCGGATGCGCGCGTACGCGCCGGAGGCGAATATGCCGAGCTTCGCGCCGCCCGTGGTGTTGGAGGGCAGCGAGATGCAGCGGCCGACGGACAGCTGCTCCACGAGCATGCGCCAGCCCTGGCCCGCCATCTTCGGTCCGCCGATGATCGTATCCAGCGGAACGAACACGTCCTTGCCCGACAGGGGGCCGTTCTGGAATGGCACGTTGAGCGGGAAGTGGCGGCGGCCGATGGACAGTCCCGGCGTGTTGCGCGGAATCAGCGCGCAGGTGATGCCGTAGTCGACCTTGTCGCCGCCCAACAAGTTGTCCGGGTCATAGAGGCGGAACGCGAGGCCCACCACCGTGGCGATGGGCGCGAGCGTGATGTATCGCTTGGAGAAGTTGAGCCGGAGGCCGACGATCTCGCGGCCCTGGTACATGCCCCGGCAGACGACGCCGGTGTCGGGCAGCGAGGCCGCGTCCGAGCCCGCGCGAGGATGAGTCAACGCGAAACACGGCACCTCTTCACCGCGCGCGAGCCTCGGCAGGTAATGGTCCTTCTGCTCCTCGGTGCCGTAGTGGTTGAGTAGTTCGGCTGGGCCGAGCGAATTCGGAACGGCCGTGGTCGCGGCCAGCAGCCCCGACCGGCTGGCGAGTTTCACCAGCACGCAGGAATGCGCGTACGCCGAGAACTCGAGACCGCCGTACTTCTTCGGGATGATCATCGCGAAGAAGCCTTTCTGCTTGAGGTAATCCCAGACGTGCTTGGGCATGTCGGCGCGGCGGTGCGTGATGTCCCAGTCGTCGAACATGCGGCACAACTCTTCGCACGGACCGTCGATGAAGGCCTGCTCCTCGGCGGTGAGCTGCGGCGCCTTGCTGGCCAGCAGCTTCTCGAAGCGCGGTTTGCCGGTGAACAGCTCGCCGTCCCACCACACGGTGCCGGCTTCGAGCGCTTCCTTCTCGGTCTGCGACATCGAGGGCAGCATGCGCATGTACGCCTTCATGAACGGGCGCGTGATCACGGCCTTGCGCAGCGGCCGCACGTTGAACAGCCACAGCGCCGCGAGCAGCACCCAGAGGAACCCTTTCCAGATCCCGGCGGGCGGCGCGATGAACGTGTAAGCCGCGAGTAACAGCGTGAAGACGACGGTGAACGCGATGAGCGGCAGGCGCTTGTACGCCATGAAGACGACGGCGCCGATGAACACCAGCGTGAACCCGGTGCCCACCTGGGCGACGTAAGCGGCCGCGGCGATCAGGAAAAGGATGACCAGGACTGCGCCGAACATGGGGAAAGCCCTCGTTTCTCGATGCCGAAACTATAGTCCTTTTCGTCAGGACAGGCCTTCGAAGGCGCGGCGCTCCTCGACGATGGCGTCCCCGATTACGCTCAAAAACGCACGTATTCGCGCCGTATTGCGCAGATCCTTGTGGGTGACGATCCACAGTTCGCTCGCGAGGTCCGGGAGCACGGGCGAGATCCGTCGGACAGCGTCATCGCGATCGGCGAGGTAGCAGGGCAGCAGCGCGACGCCGACGCCGGCGCGCACGGCCATGAGCTGGTTGACCAGGCTGTTGCTGCGGTACGCGATGCGCGTCTCCGGCACGTGCGCGGCAATCCACTCGCTCGCGACGATCACCGCGGGTTCGTCCCAGCCGATGACCGCGACGCGGGAGAAATTGAAGCCCCTGCTCTCGCGGCGCAGGTTGGCGCTCATCGACTCGGGACCGTAGAACGCCCATGCGATGCCGGTGAGTCGCCGGCCGAACAACGCGGGATCGGTGGGCCGTCGCACGCGCAACGCCACGTCGGCTTCGCGCCGTCCCAGGTCGAGCATGCGGTTGTCGATGGTCAGGACGAGTTGGATACGCGGATGGGACTCGTGGAAACCCGCTCACCGGCCGCGGTGAGCTGGTAGCCGCGCGGCGAACGGTCGAAGAGCCGCACGTGCAGGCGTCGCTCGAGCGCGTTCAATCTCCGGAAGACGGTGGATAGATCGATGTCGAGCTGTTCGGCCGCGCCGGCCAGCGTGCGCTCGCGCGCCAGCGCGAGGATCAGCGGCAGGTCGGCGAAGGTGAGCGCGGCGCTGTTTGCATTCATGCAAAGCATCTTTGCCGATTGGCCGATGTGTTTGCAATTGCGCCAATCGAGAATGTCGGCGTTCGCAATCAACGACGGGAGATTCACATGTCGGGTCTTTTGGAGAGTGGAAACAACGCGGCGGCCGCGCTGCTGCGCATTTCGCTGGGCGTGATGTTCGTCGCGCACAGCGTGGTCCTGAAGCTGTTCGTTTATGGGCTCGCCGGAACGGCGGGGTACTTCGAGTCGATCGGGCTGCCCGGCGCGCTGGCCTACGTGGTGTTCGCCGCGGAAGCCGTGGGCGGCGTCCTGCTGATCGCCAACGTGGCGACCGGATGGGTGTCGCTGGCGCTGATCCCGGTCCTGGCGGGAGCGCTCTGGGCGCACGCCGGCAATGGCTGGGTATTCAGCAACGCCAATGGCGGCTGGGAATATCCGCTGTTCCTGATCGTGGTGTCCGTGGTGGTCGCGCTGCAGGCGTTCGCGGCGCGGGCCGACGGCGTGCGTCGCGCGGCCCTTGGGTCCGCCGTGCACCCGGCGTAAAACGGCCGGCATGAGCCAGCCCAGCCACTTCGCCGGCGTCGCGCGCGAGTACCCTATTCCGGTGTCGTGGGGCCGTACTGGCCGCCGGAGCGTGTCCACGTCGAGCAGAACTACCGAACGCTGCCGTTTCCGTTCGAGGAAATCGCGACGCCGTCCTTCGCGCTCGAGTTGCGCTGGAATCTCGATCAGGTGATCGGCTACGTGAGCAGCTGGTCGGCCACCGCGCGGTATCGCAAGGCGTTGTCGACCGATCCCGCGCCGCTGCTGCGCGACTCGCTCGCCCCGGTCTGGCCGGCGAGCGGCATCGCGACGGTGCGCATGCCGATCGGACTGCGGGTCGCGCGGCTGCGCGACCCGCGATGAGCGTCTCGGTAGTTAGATGAGCTCGCGCACGCCGTCGCGCTCTTCGCGCAGTTCCTTGTCCGTCGCATCCATGCGCTGGCGCGAGAAGTCGTCGATCGCGAGGCCCTGCACGACCTTATAGTCGCCATTGGCGCAGGTCACCGGGTACGAATACACGACGCCTTCCTTGATGCCGTAGCTGCCATCGGCCGGCACGGCCATGCTGATGAAGTTGTCGGCGGCGGTGCCGAGATGCCAGTCGCGCATGTGATCGATCGCGGCCGAGGGCGCCGAGGCGGGCGAGGCCGCTCCGCGCGCTTTGATAATAGCGGCGCCGCGCTGCTGCACGGTCGGAATGAACGACTCCTCGTACCACTTGCGATCGACCAGCGAATGCGCCGGTTTGCCGTCGACGAGACAGAAGTTGAGATCCGGGTACTGCGTGCTCGAGTGGTTGCCCCAGATGAGCATCTTGCGGATCTTCGTCACGTGGATGCCGGTCTTCTCGGCGAGCTGCGAGACGGCGCGGTTGTGATCGAGCCGGGTCATCGCCGTGAAGTTGCGCGGGTTCAGGTCCTTCGCGTTGGCGCGCGCGATCATCGCGTTGGTGTTCGCCGGGTTGCCGACCACCAGCACGCGGATGTTGCGGTCCGCCACTTCGTTCATGGCCTTGCCCTGCGCGGAGAAGATCTGCGCGTTCGCCATGAGCAGGTCCTTGCGCTCCATGCCGGGGCCGCGCGGACGGGCGCCGACCAGCAGCGCCGCATGGCAATCCTTGAAGGCGACCTTGGCATCGTCGGTCGCGACGATCTTGTTGAGCGTCGGGAACGCGCAATCGTTGAGCTCCATCACGACGCCCGCGAGTTGCGGCAGCGCCGGCGTGACCTCGAGCAGGTGCAGGTTGACCGGTGTGTCCGGTCCGAGCATCTGGCCCGATGCAACCCGGAAAGCGAGGGCGTAGCCGATTTGGCCGGCGGCCCCGGTGATCGCGACATTGACGGCGGGTTTCATCGACGCAGACTCCAGCAGACCTGAAAAAAGGGGCCGGAATTCTAGCAGGCCTGACCTTTCGGGCAGCTGACTTACCGGTCCGGGGCGCCCGCGTAGGCCCGGTTCTGCCGGTTGTATTCCGCCAGCTCGGCATCGGCGCGCGCCGTCTCGCCGGCGGCCCGCAGACGTTCGATTTCGGCCAGCCAGGTGGCCGAGTCCCGGCGCCACGCGGGCAAGTCTGCGCCGACTTGTCCGGGCCCGTGCGTCTTCGCCATGTTCGGACCGGAGATGGTCGTCCGGGCAGTGGGCACGACGGAGGGCCCCGAGTAACGCGCGTTTTCCGCACGGGAGGCGAGCACCGGAGACGGCGCCGTGGCGCTCGGCGCCGGCTGCGGCACGAGGTCGACCACATAAGGGCCATTGTCAGCAGCTTCTTCGAGCAGCGGCGCGGCGGCCGGCGCCGGATGATCCGGGCGCGGCACTGCGACGGAATCGGCTGCGGCGGCAGGCGCGGTGACCTCTCGCGCGACGCTGCGCACCGTGACTTCACCCTGCGGAGCTTTCTCGGCCACGCCGACATGGAAGACCACGCTGAGCGCGACGAGCAGCGTGGCGGCCAGCGCGATGGGCGCGCCCCAGCGCGGTCCGCGGAATACGCGCTGTGGTCGCTCGGGCTCGATTGCCTCGCGCGCCTGGCGCAGCACGATGCGGTCGAGCTCCTCCGGCGGTTCGAGGCCGTCCTCATCGGCGCGCCGGAAGAGGGGCTTGCGGCGCCTCAGGAAATCATCGAATTCGTCGTCGCGGCCCGTCATGTCATGCCTCCGCGACGGCCATCGCCGCCTTGAGCTTGGCCAGAGCGTAACGCAGCCGGCTCTTGGCCGTCTCGGTGCCGACGCCGGTCACGCGTCCGATCTCCTCCAGCGACAGGTCCGATTCCTCGTGCAGTAGATAGGCGTCGCGCTGCTCCGGCGGCAGCGACGCGAGCGCCGCGCGATAGCGCCGCGTCGATTCGTCGCGTTCCAGCGCGCGCTCGGGCTGCGCGGAGTCGTCGGCGGGCAGCAGGTCCGCGGCGTCGGCATCGTCGACGCTCGAGCCACCGGGCCGCGACTTCGTGCGCCGGCAATGATCGATGAAACAGTTGTGCGCCAGCGTGAACAGGAACGTGCGGAACTTGGCGCGCGGCTCGTAGCGCGCGCGGTTCACGATCACGCGGCTCCACACTTCCTGGAAGAGGTCGTTGGCGATCTCGCCGTCGCGCGCCTGCCTGACTAGATAGCGGTACAGCGCCGTGCGATGGCGCGCGTACAGGGTTTCGAAGGCGCGCATTTCGCCGCCTGCGTACGCGAGCATCAGTTGCGCGTCCTCGTCGTCGCTCACGCACACGACTGTACGCGCTGGCCGGGCGCGCGCGAAGCGCGGCTCCGGTTCCGGAGTAGTGAGTCCATCCATCGTGGCGAGTCCCGCGTTCACGGCTGCATCGACTCGCCGAGCGATTCAAGGGTGATCGGCGGTGGGGTTACCAGGGCCGCGAGCATCATTGCCCGCGGGGTGAAGTCGGGCAGCGCGTCCGGGGAGGGGGAACAGGCGGTCGCCTTCAAGGTGCGCGGCTGGGGAGCTTCCTGCTGTACCCATCCGGCCGCCAGTGCCCCGTGCGCCCCGATAATTCCTATGACAATCAGTATCTTGGAATACATGGTCACCCCCGGCTGCTGGATGTGCGCCTAAGGCCTGAAACGCGGCCCGAAGTTTTTTTGGGTTCGGGGCTTGTTTCTGGTTTGGTGTTGTAGTTATATATAACACCAAGACGGACGGCGAATCGCATAGGGCGGAGCGCCACAAGAAACGAAGCAGGAGCAAGGAGACGAATATGACCACCCAGAAAGACAGCCTGAAAATGACCGCCAGCGCGCTTGCCGCGGTTTTCGTGACGATCCTGTTGACGCTCACGTTCATGGACTCCACGAACTTCGCGAGCATCCACCGGGACAGCAGCTCCGGGTTCCTGATGGCCATCGGCACCCTGGTCCGCTGAAGGTCAGGAGTACTCATGGACCCGCAATGGGACGACAGTCAGCCGATTTACCGGCAGCTGCGTGACCGGGTGGTGGCGATGATCCTCGAAGGTGTCCTCAAGGAAGGAGACCCGCTGCCCTCGGTCCGCGCTGTCGCGGCGGAGTTCCGTCTCAACCCGCTGACCGTTCTCAAGGGATACCAGCAGCTCGTCGACGAGAACCTGGTCGAGAAGAAACGCGGGCGCGGAATGTTCGTCAACGAGGGGGCGCGCCAGGCGCTCATGAAAGACGAGCGGACGTACTTCCTCGAGACCGAATGGCCGAAGGTCTACGCGACGATCCAGCGTCTCGGCCTCACTACCGAAGAACTCATGAAACGCGGTGCGAAATCGGCCCCGGCCTCCCAGCCGTTCCCGACTCGTGCTGCCACGGATGCAGACGATGACAGCAATAATTGAAGCCCGGGGGCTCACCAAGAATTACGGCGGCACGCAGGCGCTGCGCGGCATCGACTTGAACGTCGCCGCGGGCCGCATCGTCGGTCTCATCGGGCCCAACGGCTCCGGCAAGACCACCGCGATCAAGTCCATCCTGGGACTCACATCCTTCGATGGCGAGCTCAAGGTTCTCGGCCGCGATCCGCGTACCGAGCGCGACGAGCTCATGAAAGAGGTCTGCTTCATCGCCGACGTCGCGGTGCTGCCGCGCTGGCTCTCGGTCGCGCAGGCGCTCGAGTTCGTCGCCGGCGTTCATCCGCGCTTCGATCGCAAGCGCGCCCTGGAATTCCTCGCGAAGACCGACATCAAGCTCGACCGCCGCGTGCGCCAGCTCTCCAAGGGCATGGTCACGCAGCTGCACCTGGCGCTGATCCTCGCCATCGACGCGAAGCTGCTGGTGCTCGACGAGCCTACGCTCGGCCTCGACCTGCTGTTCAGGCGCTCGTTCTACGACAACCTGCTCAACGACTACTTCAACCACGAGCGGACCATCTTGGTCACGACGCACCAGGTCGAGGAGATCGAGAACATCCTCACCGACGTGGTGTTCATCGAGCGGGGCAGCATCGTGCTCGACTCCTCGATGGAGGCGATCGGCGAGCGGTTCACGCAGCTCGTCCCCACGGCGGGCAACGTCGACCGGGCGCGCGCGCTCAAGCCCTTCTACGAACGCGAAATCTTCGGCCGCGTCGCGATGCTGTTCGACGGCCTTGCCGAAAGTGAGCTCGCGTCGCTCGGCGAGACCCGCCACCCTTCCGTCGCGGACCTGTTCGTCGCGATGATGGGTGCGCGCGAGAAGAACGGACGGGCCAACGTGGCCGCCAAGGAGGCCGCATGAACTCCATGATCATGCTCGTACGCCGCGAGTTCTGGGAACATCGCTCGCTGTGGATCGCGCCGCTCGTCTGGGCGGGCATCATCATCGTGATGTCGATGTGGGGCACGCTGCTCACGATGCGCTTCGACGACGCGGTCACGCTCGGACATCACGCCACCATCGAAGAGATCCCGAATCTCGGTGCGCATGAACGCGCCGAACTCTCGAAGGCGATCGCGCTGCCGGCCGCTCAGAAGGCGACGGTATTCGCGTTCGTGCAGCTCGGCCTGGCCGGGGTCATCTCCGCGGTCGTGCTGATCGTGGTGTTCTTCTACCTGATCGACTGTCTGTACGCCGAACGCCGCGACCGGAGCATCCTGTTCTGGAAGTCGATGCCGGTATCCGACGCGCAGGTCGTCTTGTCGAAGCTCGCTGTCGCGCTGGTCATCATGCCGCTCGTGGTCCTGGCGCTCGCGACCGTGACGCAGCTCTTCATGAGCCTCATCTTCTGGATCCGCTTCAACGGCACCGTGCTCGGCGACATCGTCCCGGCGTTCAGCTTCACGGGATGGCTGGCCGCGATGTGGACATCGCTGGTGTTCAGCCTCGGCGGCGTGCTCTGGTACGTGCCGGTGGCCGGCTACCTGATGATCATGTCGGTGTGGGCGCGCCGCGCGGTGTTCCTGTGGGCGGTGCTGCCGCCCGCGGCCCTGATGCTGCTGGAGAAGATGTTCTTCAACAGCGAACACGTGGCGACGTTCGTCGGCCGCCGGCTGGTCGGGTTCGTCGAGGAAATGGAAGTGCGCGGCGCGCCTTTCAACAACGGCGGCACCGAACACGTCCCGACGATCGGTGAAATGCTCGACGCGGTCAACTTCTCCGGCCTGTTCATGCACTACGAGCTGTGGCTAGGCCTGCTCGCGGGCGCGGCGCTGATCTACGCCACGATCCGCATCCGCCGCTACCGCGACGAGAGCTGATCCCCCCGGCCGGCGGAGTGCTGGAACCACTCCGCCGGCTTTAGGCCCATGGCCGCCGCGTATTCAGACGACGCGGCGGCCATGTGGCCAATTTGCCATACTGGCGGCGTCCGAGACCCGCCCACCGGTTCCGAACCGCGCGGCGGCCGGCACGTTTGTAGTTAGGGGTGGCCACGCCGCGCGCATGTACCTGAATCTCAGCCGAGACAACGACGTCCTGATCGCCGAGCTCGCCGGCAAATGGCGCGGCCAGGAGATGCCGGCGATCGACGCGGAGCTGGCGGCGCAGTCGTTCGCGGGCGCCCGGCAGCTGCGCGTGGAGGTTCCGCGGCACGTCGAACTCGATCTCGCCGGCGCATGGCGCCTGCGCGAATGGCTGAAATCGGCCGAAGAAGCCGGCCTCGCCGTGGCGTTCGAGGGAGAAACCCCGGGTCAGATCGAGCTCATCGAGGCGACGTTCGCGGGCAAGCGGCGCGCATCCCTGTCGTCCTCTTCCGAATCCTCCTTCGAGCCGGTCAGCGCGCTCGGACGTGTCGTCACGCGGCGGGCGCTCGCGGTGCGCGCGGCGCTGGACTTCGTCGGGCACACGACGATCACCTGGCTGCGCGCCAGCACGAGCTGGCGACGTCTGCGGCCCATCTCGATCACGCGCCATCTCTATGAGACCGGGCTCACCGCGATCCCGATCGTGTCGCTGATCGCGTTCCTGATCACGGTCATCATCGCGTACATCGCCGCGCAGTACATGCAGCAGTACGGCGCCGAGGTCTACGTCGTCGACCTCATCACCATCAGCGTGCTGCGCGAGCTCGCGGTGCTGCTCACCGCCATCATTGTTGCCGGCCGATCGGGCAGCGCGTTCGCGGCCGAGATCGGCGCGATGAAGCTCAACGAGGAAGTCGACGCGCTCAAGGCCATCGGCGTCGATCCACATGAAGTCCTGGTCCTGCCGCGCGTCATCGGCCTCGTGATCGCGCTGCCGCTGCTCACGGTTGCCGCGGACCTGGTGGGACTCACCGGCGGCGCCCTGCTGTGCCGCTGGTTGCTCGACATGCCGCTGGTGCTGTTCCTCGAGCGCGCGCAGGATGCGATCTCCTCGACGACCTTCTGGGTGGGCCTCGTCAAGGCACCGGTGTTCGCGCTGTTGATCGCGCTCACGGGCACGTATCGGGGCCTGCAGGTGCGCAACTCCTCGCGTGAGCTCGGCCGGTTGACCACGACCGCCGTGGTGCAATCGATCTTCCTGGTATTGCTCGCCGACGCCCTGTTCGCGGTGGCATTCTGGCTGCTCGACATATGAGCGACGCCCTCATCGAAGTCCGCGGGCTCGTGAACCGCTTCGGATCGCAGACCGTGCACGACGGTCTCGACATGACCGTGGAGCGCGGCGAAGTGTTCGGGATCGTCGGCGGGTCTGGTTCCGGCAAATCCGTGCTGCTGCGCTCGATCCTCGGACTGCAGCGCCCCCAGGGGGGCGAGGTCCTGATGGCGGGCCGTGACATCACGCAGATGACCGACCTCGAGTTGCGCGAGATCAAGGCGCAGTACGGGGTGACTTTCCAGCAAGGCGCGTTGTTCACCGCGCTCACCGTGCTGCAGAACGTGCAGTTGCCGATGATCGAGCACCTGCAGCTCGCGCCGCGCGCACTCGACGAGCTCGCGATGCTCAAGGTGCGCCTGGTCGGACTGCCGGACGATGCGGCGGGCAAGTACCCCGCCCAGCTCTCGGGCGGCATGATCAAGCGCGCGGCGCTGGCCCGGGCCCTCTCGCTCGATCCCTCGCTGCTGATGCTCGACGAGCCCACGGCGGGCCTGGATCCCATCAGCGCGGCCGCTTTCGACGAGTTGCTGATGGATCTGAGGGCGCAGCTCGGGCTCACCGTGATCATGATCACGCATGACCTCGACACGATCTTCAGAACCTGCAATCGTGTCGGGGTGATCATCGACCGCCGGATGACCAGCGATACCCTGGAAAACATCGCCAACAATCCCCACCCGTGGATAAAAGCCTATTTCCACGGGGAGCGCGCGTTGCGCTTCGGAGCCTCGACACATGGAGCGTGAAGCTAACTACACCGCCGTCGGCGCGTTCGTGCTGCTGGTCACCACGATGGCGGCGCTGTTCGTCTACTGGTACGCGGGCAGCGCCGACAATCGCGACTACGATCGTTTCGAAATCTACTTCACGGGCAGCGTCTCGGGGCTGAACCGCGGCAGCACCGTGCGATACCTCGGCGTCGAGGTCGGCCGCGTGGTCGCCATCCGCATCGACAGGCGCGCCGCGGACCGCGTGCAGGTCATCGCCGACATCGATTCGCAGGCGCCCATCTCGAAAGACACGCTCGCATCACTGTCGCTGCAGGGAGTGACCGGGCTCCTCTACATCGACCTGCTGGCGAACGCGGATGCGAAACGCCGCATGGACCCGGTGCCGAGTGAACATTTTCCGGTCATCGATTCGGTCCAGTCGAACTTCGACCTGTTCCTCGCGAGCCTGCCCGACCTGGTCGGGCGGGCATCCCAGGTGCTCTCGGACGAGAACGTCGCCACCTTTTCGAGAATGCTCGCCAACATCGAAAAGAGCGCGGCCACGCTGCCGAAGACGATGAGCGACGCGGGTGAAGTCGTCGCCGAGCTCAAGAGCACGGTCGCGGAGGTGCGCGCCGCCGCGGTAAGCGCGCGCGAGCTGCTGAACACCTCGGGCCCCGAGCTGTCCGCGGCCTCGCAGCGCGTGCGCGAAATCTCGGACAATCTCGCCAAGACCACCGCGAATCTCGACCGGCTGATGACCGATCATCGCGAAGACCTGGGTGCGTTCCTGAGGGACGGGCTCCCCGAGATGGAACGCCTGCTGCGCGACAGTCGCGTCGCCGCGCAGGAGTTCCGCGAACTGTCACGCAGCCTCAAGGCCGATCCGTCCCAGCTTCTGTACGAACCCAGCTATCGCGGTGTGGAGATTCCTCGATGAATGCACGGAGCCGCATCCTCAGCGTGGCCGGAGTCGCGGTCCTGTCGACGCTCGCCGGTTGCGGAAGCCTGCTCGAGACCACGCTGCCGGCGCCGCAGTCGTACGTGCTGCGTCTGGCGCCGGGTGCGGTGAATGTGTCGGAGTCGCCGGCGGGCAGCGTGCTGGTATTGCGTCCGGAGCCGGGACCCGGCCTCGACTCCAACCGCATCATGCTGTTGCGCAGCGAGAAGCGCCTCGATTCATTCGCGGCGAGCCTGTGGGCCGCGCCAGCGCCGGACATGATGGAAAGCCTCCTGCTGGACGCGCTGCGCAGAGGCGGGGGATTCTCCAACGTATTCGATGACCGCGCGCCGTATCCGCCGCAGTACACCCTGCGCGTCACCCTGCGGCGATTCGAGGCCGACTACACATCCGGCAATGGCCCGCCGACGGTGTACGTGACGCTGGATGCGACGCTCGGACGGCACCGCGATCGCACCCTGCTCGCAAGCTTCACCGCGGAAGGCTCGGCGAGGGCGGCCGAAGACCGCATGGGCCCGGTGGTCGCGGCGTTCGAAGCCGCGGCAACGGCGGCCGTCAACGATGTCGCGCAGGCGGCGGCCGAGGCCGTGGCGGGTGAACCGCGGGCCGCGCAGGCCGCGGGTCAGGCCCTCAGAAAGTAGACATGCCCGTCGACTCCATGAGTCGATAGAGCCAGTACGTGCCCTGCGACGCATCGGCGTAGGCGCCGAATTCCGCGGTGTACTCGAGCGCTGGCGGGCCGAGGTTGCTCCACAGCGATTCGAACCAGCCGCTCACGTTCGCCGCGATCTCCGCATTGAGCGGCACGCTGACCGCGACGTTCGCCTCGAGATTGTAATCCGCGAGATTGCGCCGCGTGAGATTCGCCGAGCCGAGCGTGAACCAGAATTCATTCGCGGTGCGCAGGGCCACCAGCTTGGCGTGGAACTGCTCGCCATGCGTGCGATACCAGCGCACCTTGATCGCGCCGTTCGAGGCGGCCGCGAGCTCGGAGGCGACCGAGCGGTTCGGAATCCCGTTCTTGGTCCTGCCGAACGCGTCCTTGTTGGGATCGAGGATCACCCGCACGGACACGCCGCGGCGCGCCGCGTCGAGCAGCGATCCGATGATCTCCCGGTCCGATAGATAGAACATCGCCACGTCGATGGCGTCGCCGGCGCGCGCACCCGAGAAATTGCGCACGATCGCCGAACGGATCTCGCTCTCGGTGAGCACCTGGACGCGCGCGGCGTCCTCGGGCGCGACCGGCGCGGGTGATGCCGGGGCCGGCGGCGACCACCCGTGCCATCCGGACTCGCGCGCGAGCGCGAGCTCGCTTTCGAGCAACGGCTGGAGGGCGGGGCCGGAAAACTGCAGTGCGACGTTGGTGTGCAGGCTGCTGGCATCGTGCGGATTGGCGGACGTCACCATCCCGACCATGCCACCGCGCCCGTCGTCGGCGACGATCACCTTGCGATGGTCGGCCTTGAAGTTCAGCAGCCGGCCCCAGGCGCCGAAGCTCACCCGGTCGGGACCGGCGTCGAGCGGGTTCGGCAGCCAGGGCTCACCGCGTCCGTCGCCGGACCACCAGCTCATCGTGATCCGCCACAGCGCCGAGTAGATAGGGTTCGAATCGCGCAGGGCGTCGAGGTCGACCGGCACCACGTCGAGCCCGGCGGCGCGCAGATCGGCGAAATCCCGCGCGGGCAACGCGCCGTAGACGTCGTTGATCGGGTCCGTGACGATCAGCACCTTGAGCTCCGGGACGGCACGCTTGCGCGCCAGCAGCGCGTCACGCAGCTCGCCGGACAGCGGGCGAAGCGGCGTCTCGGATGCGCTGGCCCCGCGTTGCGCGTTCAACAGGAAGAAGTCGAGTACGACGTACTCGCGCGCGTTGCCGATCATGGCGAACACGCGATCGAAGATCTGCTGGCGTACGACCGGAGCGCCGAACGCGTCCGCACCGGTCACGTCGCTGAGGAACCGCACCTCGGCGAGCGGCGTCTCGACGATGGGACCGCGCACGCGCGTGCCGTCGGGCAGCGGCTTGTAGAGGTTCCACAGCGCGACCGCGAGCCACAGCCCGAGGAAGCCGCGGAAGATCCACCGGCCATAGCGCCGCTTGCGGACCGGCTCCGGAGGTGGAGGAGATGGATCTATCCCGACGTCGTCCGGCTCTTCAGCCATTGGACGATTCTAGCCTCTCCGATAGTTCGAGCCACCGTGTCTCCAATTCCCCGACCTCCCGGACGACGGCGGCATGCCGCTGCGTCACCTTGCGCGCATGAGCGGCATCGCGCGCGTAGTCGAGCGCCGCGAGCTCCTGCTCGAGTTTTCCGCGTTCCTGGCCCAGCTTCTCGAGCGAGGTTTCGATCGCCTTGATCTCCTGGCGCTTCGGTCCGAGGTCCTTGCGCGGCTCGGCGAAAGCTTGCCCGCCGCGTGCGCGCCGTTCGCGCCGCTCTTCGGCGCGGGGTTTGGGTTGCGAAGGCGTCGAGGCGGCGCCGCCGCGTTTCTCCAGCCAGTTGGCGTAGTCGTCGAGATCCCCGTCGAAGTCGATGACGGACCCATCCGCGCCCAGCCAGCACTGGTCGCAGACGCTGCGCAGCAGGCCGCGATCGTGCGAAACCACGATGACCGCGCCGGCGAAATCCTGCAGCGCGGTGATCAACGAGTGACGCATCTCGAAATCGAGATGGTTGGTCGGCTCGTCGAGCAGCAGCAGGTTGGGGCGCTCGGCCACCAGGATCGCGAGCGCGAGGCGCGCGCGTTCGCCGCCCGAGAAATGCACCACGGGCTCGAAGACGCGGTCGCCACGGAAGCCGAAGTTGCCCAGGTGATTGCGGCGCCGCTGCTCGTCCCACTGACCGCGCGCGCCGATCTCGTCGACGCGCCGGGTGAGCGCGACGAGCGCGGTATCGCGCGCGTCGAGGCGATCGACCTCGAGCTGCGCGAAGTTGCCGACGATGAGGTCGGGCGATGCGACCCGGTCGCCGCCGGCCGGCGGCAGCGCGCCCGAGATGAGCTTCATGAGCGTGGACTTGCCCGCGCCGTTGCGTCCGAGAATGCCGATTCGCTCGCCGGGATTCACCGAGCGGCCGACCCCGTCGACAACGACACGTTCGCCGTAACCCGCGGACGCGCCGTCGAGCGTGACCAGCGGCTGCGGTAGTTTGTTCGACGCGGCGAACTCCCACTCGAAGTTCTCGAGTTCCTGGTACGTGGCAATGGTCTCGAGCTTCGACAGCGCCTTGATGCGGCTTTGCACCTGGCGCGCCTTGCTGGCCTGGGCGCGGAAGCGGTCGATGAACGAATGCAGCCGCGTGACTTCGCGCTGCTGCCGCGCGGCCATCGCGGCCGTCTGCTGGATGCTCGCGGCGTGCTGCCGCTGAAAATCCGTGTAGTTGCCGGTCCAGTGGGTGAGCTGTCCGTTCTCGATGTTCACTACGCGGTTCACGATGTCGTCGAGGAACTCGCGGTCGTGCGACACCACGAGCAAGGTGCCCGGGAAACGCTGCAGCCATTTCTCGAGCCAGAGCACGGCGTCGAGGTCGAGGTGGTTGGTCGGCTCGTCGAGCATCAGCACATCGGCGCGCGACATCAGCGCGCGCGCCATGTTCGCGCGCATCTGCAGTCCGCCCGACAATTGCTTGACCGGCCTTTCGATGTCGGAGGGCGCGAATCCCAGGCCATCCGCCAGCTCCGCGGCGCGCGCGGCCGAGGTGTAGCCGCCCGCGAGCTCGTAGTCGCCGAGCAGGTGGGCCTCCTGCATGCCGTCATCCGCCGCGCGGGCCTTCTCGAGCGCGGCTTCGATCTCCATCAGGCGCGAGTCGCCGCTGCGCACGTACTCGAGTACGGTCGCCTCGGTATGCGGCAACTCCTGTGACACGGAGACGAAATTGAGCTTCCCGGGTACGGAGTAGTCGCCCGTGTCCGGGCCCAGCTCCCCGCGCAGCAGCCCCAGCAGACTCGATTTTCCGCAGCCATTGCGGCCCACGACGCCTATCTTGTCGCCCCGAAAAATGGTCAGATTCGCCCGGTCGAAGAGGACCGTGGCGCCCCGGCGCAGGCGCACATCCCGAAGTTCAAGCATTGAATGATTCCAGCATCGCGCGCGATTCTAGTGATCGGCCGGGCGGGTTGCATGGGAAGGCGCACGGATCGACAAAAAGGGGGCGGAACGGGCATGAGCGAACGGATTCTCGAGATGCTACGCACGACTTTCGCGTCCCATGGCCTGTCGGCCAGTCGGGAAGCGAAAGCTCTGGCCCTCTCTGACGGGCTGGTCATCGAGCCACGGGTATTCACGCGCGAGGGTGTGAGCGGCACGTTCCAGGTGCAGGTCGACTTCGCGATCGCTTCGCCGCGCCTGGACGGGCGTGAGCTGCTCGATTCGTTCGCGGGCATCGGGGGTTCACTCGAGAGCGCCGAACAGAATGCCTTCGAGAAGTTTCTGATCGGATCCTTTCACGTCGTCGTGGAAGCGCTGACGACCCACGAGTGCGACTCGGAGCAGGTCGAGTGGGAGGATTGGAAAGGCGCCGCGCACGGCTGGCGCGTCTGCTCGGGCCCTCTGCTCACGCTTGCCACTCGCGAGGACGTCGGCATCGAAGGGTATCCCCGATTCCACAACCGTCTGGCGGAGCTGTACTCGCGCGAAGTTCCGGCCGGTGCGCACTGGCTGCGCGTGTTCGTGGGCGCCTTCGATGGCCAGCTGGCGGGCAGCGAAGTGCTGCTCGACGGCGCTCCCTGGGGGAACGCCGAGCAGCTGCTCGCGGAACACGACTGGGTCTTCCCCGAAGGCTACGCGTCCGCGCGGCACCTGCTGATCGCATTGCCCGAATAGCGCGGATCTGTCGCTAACCCCTTCGCCTTCGAGGCGACGTTCACTCCTGCGTACGCACGCCGCCCTGGTGCATGCCGTTCGCGGTCCCGCCGGTAGTTTGGAGAGCGCGGCGGCGCGCTGCGCCATCGATCGATCAATGCTGGGAGAAAACATGAAACTCATCTGTGTGTTGGCAATCGTCCTGCCCTTGTCGGCCGCGATCCCGTCGCGCGGCGCGGAGCCGTCGGCTCCGGCGGCTGCGGCGGCGAGGGCGGGATCGGCCATTCCGATCGAAGAACTGATCGACCGGGTTGCGCGCCGGACCGGGCGTCAGTTCGTCGTGGATCCACGCGTGCGAGCCGATGTGCTGCTCACCGGGCTCGACGTCGAGCGTGTCGATTACGACCGCCTGCTCGCGATCCTGCGCGTGAACCAGTTCATCGCGATCCCCGAGAAAGGGTTCGTGACGATCGTGCCGGACGCCGGCGCGCGCCAGATCCCCGTCAAGACGTACCACGACCTCGCATTCAAGGCCGGCGACGACGAGCTCGTCACCGTGCTGCTCACCGCGAAGAACTTGTGCGCGGCGCATTCCGTTCCCGTTCTGCGCCCGCTGATGCCGCAGGCGGCGCACCTGGCGGCGCTGCCGCAGGCCAATTCGGTGATCATCAACGACCGCGCGGCCAACGCGCGCCGCATCGGGGAACTGTTCGAGAAGCTTGATCGATTGGCGCCGACGGGTGCGCGATGCGAGACGGGGTTGGACGGCTCGAAGTGACGTTGGGAGCCGCGCGGATTCGCGCGGATTCGCTCAGGCGCTCAGGCGCTCAGGCGCTCAGGCGCTCAGGCGCCGCGCGGCTTCGCGATCGCGTCGACCGACTCGGCCTGGGCGATGAGGCCGGCGAACGCGGGTCCCGTTTCCTGCTGGCGCGCGAGCAGCAGCTTGAGCTCGGACAGCGTCACCGGCTCGCCGAACAGCCTTCCCTGACCGAAGCCGCAGTGGTGGCGGCGCAGGAACGTGAGATGGCCGAGCGATTCGACACCCTCGGCGATCACGTTCATCTTGAGACTGCGCCCCATTTCGATGACGGTGCGCACGATCGTCGCATCGCTTTCATCATCGTCGACGTCGCGCACGAACGATTGGTCGACCTTGAGGGTGCCGATCGGGAACTGTTGCAGCGCCGAGAGCGATGAATAACCCGTGCCGAAATCGTCGATGGAGAGATGAAGTCCCATCGCGTACAGCTCGTCGAGCAGGTGCAAGGTGCGCTTCGAGTCGGCCATCAGGGTGGTTTCGGTGATCTCGAGCTCGAAACACGTGGGTGACACGCCGTGTTTGCGGAACACCGAGCGGAACCTGAGGATGAAGCTCGCCTGGCGCAATTGCTTGAGCGAGAGATTGAGGGAAATGCGTCCCGGCGAATTCACGGACTGCAGCAGCTCGCGGTAGTCCTGGCACACACGGTTCAGCACCCACTCGCCCACTTCGAGGATGAGATTGGTTTCTTCCGCGAGGGGAATGAACTGGCCCGGCGGAATGTCGCCATGACCCGGCAGGCGCCAGCGCAGCAGCGCCTCGGCGCCGACGATGCGCCCGTCGCGCAGATCGACCTTGGGCTGGTAATGCATCAGGAACTCGTCGCGCTCGAGCGAGCGGCGCAACTTGCTCTTGAGCATCAGCCGCTCGACCGCGGCGGCATTCATCTCCGGCGAATAGAACGCGAACGAGTTTCCGCCGTTCTGCTTGGAGTGGTACATCGCGGCGTCCGCGTTGCGGATCAGGTCGATGACGTTCTCGGCGTCGCGCGGACAGAACGCGATGCCGATGCTCGCCGTGAGGAAAACCTCGTGCTCCTGGAGCTGGAACGCGCGCCCGATTTCCGCCAGCACCGCGCGCGCGAGCTGGGCGACCGTGCCGCGGTTGTCGGCATCGGCGGAGAGGTCGTCGGCGAACATCGCGAACTCGTCACCCGCGAGACGGCCGATGACGGTTTCCGGCGGCAGCGTGCGCGTGAGACGCTCCGTCAGGATCTCGAGCGTTCGATCGCCGGCCGCATGGCCGAACGTGTCGTTGATCTCCTTGAAGCGGTCCATGTCCAGGTACAGCAGCGCCAGGCTGGTCTTGTTGCGCGCGGCGCGCGCGATGGCCTGTTGCAGCAGGTGCTGGAACTGCATGCGGTTCGGCACCTTCGTCAGGGCGTCATACCGCGCGAGATAACGGATGCGCCGCTCGGCGCGCTTGCGCTCGGTCACGTTGCGGACGACGAAGATCGTGCCCTGGTATTGCGGATCGTCGGTCGAGATCCGTGAACCGGTGATGGCGACCGGGATGGTCTGGCCCTGGCGCGTCTTGACCACGGTTTCGCGGGATTCGTGCGACGCGCGCAGCAGGTCGAAGTTGTCGCGCTCGCGCTCGTCGAAGATGGACACGATGCCACGGCCGACGAGCTCGGCCTCGCCCCACGCGAGTAGTTTGCAGGCGGCGTGATTCGCCATGCGGATCACGCCATCCGGCGACGTGACGAAGACGGCATCGGTCATGCTGCCCAGCACGTTCGTGAGGTAATTCTTGTTGATCGTCGTCTGGCGCAGCTTCTGGCGCATGCGCTCGAGCGCCGCCTGCAGCTCACCGAGCTCGTCCCGCCGGCCGACTTCGAGAGGGCGCGAATAATCGCCTTGTGCGATGCGATCGGCGCTCTTGATGAGCGTCGAAATGGGTTGATTCATGCGCCGGCCGGCCCACCAGGCGAGCGTCAGGCCGATTCCGAGAATGACCATGCCCAGGCTCCCCGCGACCCAGAGCGAATCCCGGACCTGCTCGCGGCGGGTCGAATCGAAAAGGGCGAGGGCGGCGGAAGTTTCCGGGGAGGTTTCGAGCGAGCGGACCTCGATCTCCACTTCGCCGACGGTGGAGGGCGTCGCGATCCCCGGCATCGTCTCGACGCTCGCGCGCACCGGAATCGTGACGCTGCGCGTCAAAACGCCAGACTCCACCGCATTGCCGCGACGCCAGGCGTAGAGCTCGCGGCCGCTCACGTTCCGGATCACGATTCCCAGCAACGTGTCGTCGCGTTTGAAATCTTCGACCACGTCGGCGAGACCGGCACGATCTTCAACCAGGACGTCCTGAGATATGCGTCCGGCGACGTGGCGCCCGAGCTCGTTCGCGCGCAGCGACAGCTCGCCCAAGATCCGGTCGCGCGAATCGGACGTTGCCTTTTCGATCAGCGCCGATTGGTGCGTGCGCCCCTCGAATACGAGTGCGATACCCACGGCAAGCGCGACCGCGACCGCCGAAATGACAGCGAGCGCAATGTATTTGCTCTTGAAGCTGACGGTCGCCACGTGCCCCTTACACCTGTCCCCACCCAGGAATTCCAATTCGTCGGCAATATTACTCGTGCAATTCCGGGGCCGGCCATATGGGCCCGGGAACGGCCCGACGGCGATGTCGACTAGGTCCGCAGAAAGTCCTGTCCGCCATACCCCCACGACGGCTGGGGTACGATGGGATCGTGTCGGACAACCGGAAATTCACGGTAGATCAGGTGACTGGGCGCGCCCGCGACCATGTGGTCGGGGTAACCGAGCCGCCCTGTACCCTGCATGACGAGGTCGTCGGGCCCCTGCTGGCCATGCGGGCGGCGGCGGCGGCGGACGGAATCGACCTGGTGCCGTTCTCGAGTTTCCGCGATTTCGACCGGCAGCTCGCCATCTGGAACGGGAAATTCCGGGGCGAGCGGCCCATGCAGGATCGGGCCGGAAAGCCGCTCGATGCGCTGGCCCTCACCCCCGCGGAAAGGGTCGCGGCCATCCTCTGGTGGTCGGCGTTGCCGGGGACCAGCCGGCATCACTGGGGCACCGATGTCGACGTGATGGACGCCGGCGCGGTGCCGAAGGGATATCGGCTGCAGGTCGTGCCGGCCGAATACGCCGCCGGCGGCCCGTTCGCCAAACTAACTACCTGGCTCGACCAGCACATGCACGCATACGGATTCTTTCGTCCGTATGCCACCGACCGGGGCGGCGTGAGTCCCGAGCCCTGGCACCTTTCCTACGCGCCCGTGGCCGGGCGCGCGCTGGCGGCGCTCACGCCCGAGCGCCTGCGCACGGTGCTCGCGGCGGCGGACATCGAAGGCAAGGAGGCGGTGCTGGAAGCGCTGCCGGGAAATTTCGCGCGGTATGTCGTGAACATCGACGCGCCCGCGGAGTCGGCGCTGCTCGCGCCCGCTCTCGCCTGACGCGGCTCAGCCCCAGACTTTCTTGATCGCGCCGAGCATCAGCGTGCGCGTGGTGTTCATCGAGTCCTCGATGCCCGTGAACACCGGAGGCTGCCGCCGCAGAAGGCGCCAGTTCTCGCTGCGCAGGATGCGCTGCAGGTATTCGAGGTTGCGGTCGATCGATTCGATGTACGGATTGCGGCCGTCGTACAGGACTTCGAGATAGCGGTAGGCGCGGTTGAACTCGCCGTCGAGGCGCTTCGAGCGCATGTCGAACACGAATTTCGGCGTCTGGCGCAGCAGGTCGAGGCCGGAGGCGTAGCGCACCTTCACGTGGCCGTTTTCGCCCACCGGCAGCGCCACCCCCGCGAGCACGAACTCGGCATACAGCCGGTCGCGGCATTTCTCGAGATAACACCGGTCGGCCATCTGCGCCATGAGATCCGCGGTGCCGATCAGGTGACCCAGCTTGTGGTCGCGCGGATCGGGCGCGACGATGCTCTTGAAGGGACGCTCGTAGCCCGTGTAATGGATGATCTCGGCGGCGATCTTCGCCCAAGCGCCCAGGTCGATCTTGGGTAGATAGTCCTGGAGGAACGCGGCGCCGCGCGAGACGTGCACCGTGGTGAACTCCGCGCCGTTGGGAACCTCGGCGTCCCGAGTGGTCCGCAGGTATCCCACGTCGTGGAACAGCGCGACGACGATGCCGAGCATCGCGCGCTCCGGGCCGAACTTCTGTTCGTCGGGAACCTGCAGCTCGTGACCGACGATGAGCCGCGCGGTGGCCAGCGTGATGTCGAGGGTGTGCTGCTGGTCGTGGTAGACCGTGTCGACGCCGAAGTAGCCGGGCATGCGGCCCGAGAACATGCGGTCGAAGTCGTGGAAGACGTGCGCGAAGGCGGGGAATTTCTGGTTCGGCCAGACGCGCGCGAAGAGTTCTTCGACCGCGGCACGAACATCGGGAGCCGAACTCACGAGCACCGTGTCGGTCACGTCGTAGTCGCTGCGTCGGGATTCCGCGATCACGACTGAACTGCTGGCTCGCGCACTAACAAGATGCGCGAGTCTAGGCAGGGGGTGGGTGAAAAACCAGCAGGCAAAACAGGGGCCTGAGATGGTCGTGACCTGCGTCACGATCGCACACAATCCTCATCGATGCTTTCCGCCACTTACTGTAAAGCGGCGTGGGTTCAGGCGTGGCGGCCCACGCCGTCAGGCATGGAAACGGGCGATGACGGGCGTGTGATCGGAGGCCCGCTCGACGCGCCGCGGTTCGACGTCGATGTGACAGCCGGCGAGCCGCGGCAGCAGCAGCCGATGCACCAGGATGAGATCGATGCGCAGGCCATTGTTCCGGCGGAACGCGCCCTGCCGATAGTCCCACCAGCTGAAGCTCTTTTCGGGCTGCTCGAAATGCCGGAAGGCGTCGACGAGCCCCAGGGACGTCACGCCGGCGAGCGCCGCGCGTTCCTCGGGACTCACGTGGACGCAGCCCACCCAGGCGGCCGGATCGTGCACGTCACGATCCTCGGGCGCCACGTTGAAGTCGCCCAGCACGATGAGGCCCGGGTGCTGTTCGGCCTCCCGCTGGAGCCAGCGGGTCAGCGCTTCGAACCAGCGCAGCTTGTACGCGAACTTTTCGGACCCCGGCGCCTGGCCGTTCGGCACGTACAGGTTGATGACGCGCAGGTCGCCAGCCGGATGGGCAATGGTGGCGGCAAGGACTCGTCGCGGCGGATCGTCGAAGTCCGGGATGTCGCGCACGAAGTCGGTCATCGGCAACCGCGACAGCAGGGCCACGCCGTTGTACGACTTCTGGCCGCTGAACACGCTGTGATACCCCGCTGCCGTGAACTCCGGATGTGGAAAATCCGGGTCCTGCATCTTGGTTTCCTGCAGTGCGACGACGTCCGGCTGGTTGGCCGCCAGCCATTGCATGAGCTGCTCGCCGCGGACGCGCAGGGAATTCACGTTCCAGGTCGCGACCTGGAGCGTGCCTTCAGCGGCGCCCGCCGCGCTCAATTCGCGAGCCCCTGCTGGCGCAGCAGCGCGTTGACGTCCGGGTCGCGGCCACGGAACTCCACGAATGCCTCGAGCGCCTTGCGGCTCCCGCCGCGCGAGAGGATCGAATCGAGGAAGCGGCGCGCGGTGGGCTGGTCGAACACGCCGTGTTCCTCGAACGCCGAGAACGCATCCGCCGCGAGCACTTCGGCCCACTTGTAGCTGTAGTACCCCGCGGCATAACCGCCCGCGAAAATATGCGAGAAGTTGTTGGGCAGCCGGTGCCACTCGGGCACTGCGAAGGCCGCGACCTCCGCGCGCACCTCATCGAGGATCTCGCGCGTGCGCGCTCCCTTCTGCGGGTCGTATTCCGCGTGCAGGCGGAAATCGAACAACGCGAACTCGAGCTGGCGCATGGTGGCGAGGCCGGCATGGAAAGTGCGCGAACCGAGCAGCTGCGTCTGCTTGGCGGTGGGGAGCGGCTCGCCGGTTTCGTAATGGCGCGCCATCGTCGCGAGCACTTCGGGGCGCCAGGCGAAGTTCTCGAGGAACTGGCTCGGGAGTTCGACCGCGTCCCACGAGACACCATTGATGCCCGCGATGGACGGATAGCCGACGCGCGTCAGCATGTGATGCAGGCCATGACCGAATTCGTGGAACATCGTCACGACGTCGTCGTGCGTCAGCAGCGGCGGTTTTCCCGCGCCCGCGGGCAGGAAATTGCACACGAGGTAGGCGACCGGGATGGTGGTATCGCTGCCGAAATCCTTGCGGCCGACGCAATCGTCCATCCACGCGCCGGCGCGTTTCTTCGGGCGCGCGCACGCGTCCAGATAGAACCCGGCGCGAATCGCGCTGGCGTCGTCCAGGACCTCGAAGAAGCGCGCGTCGGCGTGATACAGCGGCACGCCTTTGCGCTCGACGATGCGCACGCCGAACAGTTTGCCGGCGACTTCGAACAATCCTTCGAGCACCCGCGGCAGCGGGAAGTACGGTCGCAATTCCTCCTGCGTGATCGCGAACAGCTTCTGTTGCAGCTTCTCGGCGTAGTAGCTCATGTCCCAGGCGTTCAGCTTGCGCCCGGCGAACTTCTCGAGCTCCGCGACTTCGCGTTGCGCCGCGGGCCTCGCTACCCGTGCGAGCTTGCGCAGGAATTCGAACACGGCGTCCGTCGAGGGCGCCATGCGCGTCGCGAGCGCATAGGCCGCGTAGTTGGGGAAGTCGAGCAGCCGCGCGGCCTCGTGACGCAGCGCCAGGATCTTCGCGATGACCTCGGTGTTGTCGAACTGTCCCGCAGTGGGGCCTTGGTCCGAGGCGCGCGTGGCCCAGGCTTCGTAGAAATCGCGGCGCAGGGATTCGGAATCCGCATCAGTCATGACGGCGACGTAGGCGGGTTGCTCGAGCGCGAACAGCCAGCCCTCGATGCCCTTGGCCGCCGCCCGCTCGCGCGCCTGTTCGACGATCACCGGGTTGATGCCGGACAGCTCCGCGGGATCGGTCACGTGCTTCGACCAGGCGTTCATGGCGTCGAGCACGTTCTCCTCGAATTTCGCGCCGAGCGTCGCCAGCTCCTGCACCACCGCCTTGTACCGGTCCTTGCGATCCCGTGGCAGGCCGACGCCCGCGAGCCGGAAATCCTCGAGCGCGCGCTCGAGCACGCGGCGCTGCGTGCCGTCGAGCCGATCAGCCTCGTTCGCCGCGATCGCGCTGTACGCGCGATACAGCGGCTCGCTCTGAGCGAGTTCCGTCCAGTAGTTCGAGAGCAGCGGCAGGCACGCGTTGTATCCGGCGCGCAACTCGTCGGAGTTGAGCACGCCGTTCAGATGCGTCACCGGCGACCACGTGCGCGACAGTCGGTGAGAGAGCTGCTCGAGCGGCAGCACCGTGTTCGCGAAGGTCGGGTCGGGTTGCGATTCGAGGGCCGCGACCTCGACGCGATTGCGTTCGAGCAGCGCGCGTATGGTGGGTTCGATCTCGTTCGCGCGGATACGATCGAAGGCCGGCAGAACCGTGCCGCTGATGGAAGCGTCGGCTGGACTCATCATGGATTCTCTCGGGATGTGTTGGCTATTTCACACCGAGCGCCGCGAGGACGGGCTCGGTGTCCGGACGCACGCCGCGCCAGAGCGTAAAGGATTCCGCCGCCTGTTCAACCAGCATGCCCCAGCCTTTATGGGCGCGTGCGCAGCCGTGTTCAACCGCCCAGGTCACGAACGGCGTGGCGGCCTTGCTGTAGCTCATGTCGTAACAGACCGTCTGGCTGCCTATCACCGAGGGACTCACGGCGGGCACGGTGCCGGCGAGTCCGGCCGCGGTGGCATTGATCACGAGATCGAATGGAGCATCGCCCACCTGATCGAAGCCGCACCCGCGCACCGCGCCCAGGTCGGAGAACAGCGACGCCAGATTCACGGCGCGCGCCGGGGAACGATTCGCGATCACCAGCTCCCTGGGGCCGAGCGCGAGCAATGGTTCGACGACGCCGCGGGTCGCACCTCCGGCGCCGAGGATCAGCAGCCGCTGGTGAGTGATCGAAAAACCCAGGTTCTTGCGCAGGTCGGTGACGAGTCCGTGACCATCGGTGTTGTCGCCGATGAGACTGTGCTCCTCGTTGAGGATCAGGGTGTTCACCGCGCCGGCGCGATCCGCGCGCGCCGTGAGCTCGTTGGCCAGCTCCGCCGCGGCTTCCTTGTGTGGTACGGTCACATTGAGACCACGCCCGCCGCTCGTGAAGAATTCCAGCACCTGCACGCGAAAATCTTCGGGCGCGATGTCATACAGTCGATAGACCAGCGACTGGTCCGTCTGCTTGGCGAACAGGCCATGAATGAAAGGCGACCAGCTGTGATTGATCGGATGTCCGACCACTCCGTACTGATCCGGTGTGTGCATAACTGAAATATTGGCCCCTTTCGGCCGGTCTTATACATGAACCTCAGCCGTGGCGGAAACACGACGACAGCGCCTTTCTCCCGGCTGCTGGAGATGTTGCGGCCGGATCTGCTGCGTTTCGCATTCTGGCTGGCGCGTGACCGGGCGGTGGCGGAGGACGTCGTGCAGGAGACGCTCATCAGAGCCTGGAAGTCCCGAGATGAACTCAAGGATCCCGCGGCCGCGCGCCCGTGGTTGCTCACCATCGTGCGGCGCGAGCACGCCCGCCTGTTCGAACGCAAACGCCTGCCCACCGTGGACGTCGAGGAAGTGGAGGCGCTCGGCGATCCGGCACTCGCCACCGACGGGGATGCCGGCCTCACGGACCTGCGCCGCGCGATCATGCAACTACCCGACGAATACCGCGAGCCCCTCGTGCTGCAGGTGTTAGGTGGCTTCAGCACGGCCGAGATCGGCGCGCAGCTCGGACTCACCCAGCCGGCAGTGCTGACGCGGCTGTTCCGGGCGCGCAACCGGCTGCGCACCCTTTATGGTCTCGAGCCGGCGGAGGACGTCGAATGAGCGCGCAGGGGCTGGAGTGCAGGCACGTGCGCGTGCAGCTGGGTGGCGAGCCGCAGGTCCTGGCGCCGGATATCGCCGCTCATCTCGCAACCTGCGCCGAATGCCGGAAGTTTCGCGAAGAGACTCTCGCGCTCGATGCACGGCTGCGTGCGGCGCTCGAACTGCCGGTCGGCCAATTCCGCCGCCGCTCGCCGCCGGCTCGGCGGTTCGCACTTGCCGCATCGATCCTGCTCGCGGTTCTCGTCGGCGGCGGATTCTGGCTCTTCCAGCCCCCACCGGCGCTCGCGGGCCAGGTCGCCGAGCACGTGCGTCACGAGTCCGGTAGTTGGGAACAGGATGTGCGTGTGCCGCCCTCCGAAGTCGCCGCGTTGCTCTCGGCCGCTGGAGTCCGCTTCGACACCTCTCATCCCATCGTCTACGCGATGACCTGCCTCTTCAACGGCCGGCAGGTGCCACACCTCGTCGTCCAGACGGACGAGGGGCCCATGACGGTCATGTTGCTCGCGAACGAACACGTGTCGCGCCGCCGGGAATTCTCGGATGGAGACCTGCGCGGCGTGCTGTTGCCCGCGGGCACTGGCGCGGTCGCAGTGCTCGCGCGGGACGGCGCGGTCCCGCGAACCACGGCGGGCGAAATCGCGCACGGCGTCAGCTTTCGCTGAGCACCTCGCAACCGGATTGCGGCCCACCAAGCAGCGCGCGTACCTCCGGCAGCCAGGCGCGCATGCCGTCCTCGACCAGATAGGGCGGGTTCACGACCACCATCGCGGAACCATTGAGCGCGGCGCGCGAATCGCAGGGATGCATCCACAGCAGCGAGGCGAGCACCGGACGCGCGATCGTGGAGCGCAGGGTGGCGAGCCAGCCGTCGAAATCACCGCGCAGTTTCACCGGCAGCCACAGCAAGAGAACCGCGGTTTCGAATCGCTGCAGGGAGTCCGCGGCTGCGGCGAGCACGCGCGCATGATCTTCGCGTTCCTCGTAGGGAGGATCGATGAGCACGCAGCCGCGCCGCTCGGGCGGCGGCAGCAAGGCGCGCAATCCCGCGAATCCATCGGAGCCTTCGACACGCGCGCGTGGCCGGTTCACCAGCAGCTTGCGCAGGTTTCCTGCTTCCTCGCGTTGTGTCTCGAAGAATACGGCGCGGTCCGCGGCGCGCAGCGCGAGAGCGGCGAGCATCGGCGATCCTGGATAGCGCAGGCTGCCGCCGTGCACGCCGGCGGCGACCAGATCCCGGTAACGAACGAGCGCCGGGTGGATTGGCGATGCGGCGAGGAGTTTCGCCGCGCCGCTCTGCCACTCGGCCGGGTGCGCCACATCGCCGGGATGAAGATCGTAGTCGCCGCGTCCCGCGTGCGTATCGACGAACAGAAATCCCTTGTCCTTGCGCGCCAGGGCCGCCAGAACTTCGAGCAGCAGCACGTGCTTGTGGACATCGGCAAAGTTGCCGGCGTGGTATTGATGGCGGTACTTCATGGGAACCCGGCGTGGCGCGAGTCGCGTTTATACACTGTCGCAAAAAGGAGTGAAGCGGATGAGGAGACACCCGCGGCTATGGCTGACCGTCAGCGCCCTCGCGATTGCGCTTCCCGCATGCGCGGCGGATCCCGCGCCGCCGCGCGCCATGGGACCGCCGAAACGTATTCCCGAAGTGGTCGAGGCGCCGGTGAGGCCCGCGGGCGACCCCGTGAGCACCGCCTCCATGCCGCGCGACGTGCGTCGCGCGGTGGTGATGGATGCGGCGCGGCGTTTCCGTGTGCCGGAAAGCTCGGTGGTGCTCACGCGCGCGGAGCAACTCACGTGGAGCGACGGTTCGCTCGGATGCCCCGAGCCCGGACGTTTCTACACGCAGATGCTGGTGCCGGGCTACCGCGTAGTGGCGAAGACCACGGAGGGTGAGCTCGCCTACAACACCGACACGCGCGGCAATGTCGTGACCTGCGGCGCGGCGTCCCCACAACCCGCGAAGAAACTCTCTGACAAGGTGCGCCGCGGGGTGGGCCCCGAAAATGCGCCGGACTCGCCCCCGAGCCCCATCGGCTGAGAATTCCGCAAGGTTCGGGTCGCCCTGCGCACCCAGCCGCGCGAGCATGGCTTCATCGTCCATGGCTCGATCGTCGTCGGAGTGCGTCATGAAATTCATCGTTCGTGGAATTCCACAGCAGGTCGCCGATGAAGTGCGCCGGACGCGCCGCTCGCCCGATTACGGACATCCCGCACATCTCGAAACCGCGCGCGGCACCGGCCCCTGCCGCTGCTGCCTGAGGCCATTCGTCGCTGGAAGTGAACAGAGATTGCTGTTCACGTGGCGACCGGTTGGAGATGCGTCGAGCCTCATGGCGCCGGGCCCCGTTTTCATCCACGCGGAGCACTGCATTGCTTATGCGGGCGAGGGATTTCCGGATTCGCTGCGCCCATTGCCCCTGGCCTTCGAAGGACGATTGTCCGGCAGCAAGGTCGTCGCGCTGTCGGCGCGCACGGATCTGCCCGCGGAAGAACAGATGGAGGGGCTGTTCGACGAAAGCGCCGCATCCTGGCTGCACGTGCGCCACGCCGAGGCGGGCTGCTTCATTGCCCGGGTCGAGCGTGACGATGCCTTCGACCTGGCGGCGACTGGCTAACTACCAAAAAAAGGCCCCCGCGGTTTCCCGCGAGGGCCGGATCATCGCCGCTGGCGCGTGCCGCGGCAGCGATGTGCGTGCTCAGGGCTCGAGCAGCAGTGCCTCCGACGCGGCCGTGGCGCCACCGCGGCTCGCCGCGCCGAAATCGCTGTTGTTGATCAGCAGAAGGCCCGCGTGCGGCGTGAAAGGCGCCGGAAGCGCGAAGCGCTGCACCGTGAGGACACCGGATTGCTTGTACGCCAGCTGATCCCCCGGGATCCCGCCGGCGAATTCATTGGCGCCGGGCGCAATGACGAAGGGGCCCAGGTGCGATTCGTCGCCGCCGAAGTACCACGACGTCGCGCGGAAATCCGCGATCATCGGTTGCCCCGCCTGCGCGAGGGTCAGCCCGAGATCGCTGCCGCAGACCCGCAGTATCACGTTCGCCGAATTCGTCGCATGCTCGACGAAGAAACGCGCGATGGATGCGTTGGTTGTCGCGTCGATCACGGCGGTGACCTGGCGTCCATCCGTGAGCTCCGTGACGCCCGCCGCATCCTGGTTGATGACGAAGTAGTCGACCCTTCCGTCGGCGTTGGTGTCGATGTCCACCTCGTGCCACGTACCGACCGGCGAGGCCTTGCGCTCGAACATGTTGAACGCGAATTCCCACACGAAATTCGTCGTGTTCGCCGTGCAGACGCCAGGCCCGACCGCGAACGCATTCATCGCGACCGCGCGCAGGTCCGGATTCGGCGCATTTTCGCCTTGGCCACCGCGCGGACGGTCCGTGCCCTTCGCGATCATCGAGTACGCGAAGATCTGCGCGTTGCCGACACCCTTGTTCGTGAGCGGAACGCTCGCGACGCCCTGGGGATCGAACTGCAGCTTGCCCTTGGCCAGGGCTGCGACGACATCCGCGGACTTGCGCGGCAGCACGTGCCAGGGCATGGACACCTTGTGGTGCAGGCCCTGGAAGACGATGAAGCCGTCGTATTCGTTCGCGGTCAGCGGTCCGATGAGATTGCCGCCGGCACCCGAGTTCATCAGGTTGTTGCGCAGCTTCGTTCCATCGATGTTGAGCTTCACCGAGACCTTGGCCGAACCGAAAGGTCCGACGAAGACGGATGACGGCGTCGCGCTGATCGTGACGGCGCCATTGTCCTTGTCGTCCTGGTAGCGCAGCGTCGGCGTCACCTTGTACAGCTGCGGGAACGGCGTGCGATTCTCGACCTCGAGCTTGCGGGTGATCGATGTCGAGGGCTTCGAGACATCCAGGTACCCGAAGCTCATCGCGCCGTGAATACGCGACACCTTGTCGCCCGTCGCATCACTCACGATGACCGGCGACAGCAGCGCGCGATCGACTCGCACCTCACCGCCGCCGATACGCGTGACCGGCGCGAGCTGATCGGGGAACAGCGAACCATTCGCCGAGGGCTGGTAGACCTGCGGATTCGCCGTGTTGATCAGGATCTGCTTGATGTCACTGGCGGACAGGAACGGACGCGCGCTTTTCAGCACGGCCGCGGCGCCCGTGACCATGGGCACCGCGCCCGATGTGCCGCCGAACGCGGCCGTGCCGGTGAAACTACCCGACATCGCGGAGACGGATGCGCCCGGAGCCGCGATTTCCGGCTTGACGATGTTGTCGTCGAAGCGTGGGCCGCGCGATGACGTCGATGCGAGCGAACCGGCGAGCGGCAGCTGGTTGCCGGGCGAGAAGCGCACCTGCGCAGTTCCGGTTCTCAGCACGTTCGCATCGGCCTGGCTGATCATGAATGCCGGAATCGACGGCGTGCCGCCGCCGAACGCGCCACCGAAGGGAACGTCGGAATTGACGAGACCTATGATGCCGAGGACGGCTCCCGCCGCGGCCAGGTTCGAGACCTTGATGCTGAACGAACAGGCTCCGCGATCCACGAGCACGATGCGCCCCGCGAGCTCACCCGCGGCGTAGGGCGACGTCTCGCCATCTTCGTTGCAGCCCAGGCGCTTCGGCGTGCCGGTATCGCCGGGGACGAGCACCGCTCCTTGTATCGATGCGGACAGAGGCGCGGACCACGGCTGAAAAATCGCGCCGCGTTCGCCGGAGACCGGCGTGAGCAACGTCATCAGTTGCAGCTGGTCGGACGGCACCGAGGTCTGCGCGACGCTCAGGGCGGCCGATGCGCCACCGGGAGAGCCGGTGACGAACTGCTTGTCGCCGCTGTTGCCGGCGGAGGCAACCGTGAGCACGTTGACGCGGGCCGCATTGTCGACCGCGGCGGACAGGTCGTCGTCGAAGGGTTGGCCGTAGGGCGAGCCGAGCGACAGGTTGATGATGTCCACGCGGTCGTTGATGCGGCCGTCGCCATTCGGATCGAGCGCGAAGTCCATCGCGAGCAGCAGCGCGGTTCCACTGCACGAGGTGGCCGGAGCCGAACATGCCTTGACCGCGTACAGCTTCGCCTCGGGCGCGACGCCGAATTTGCCGGCGATGATGTCGGCGACGTGCGTGCCGTGGCCGCCGAACGTGGTCGCATCGGGCGCCGCGATCGGATCGGGATCCGGTTCGAGCACCCCGTTCGTCGTGTTCGGCCAGCGCTCGCCGACGAAGTCGTATCCGCCGATGACCTTCTTGCTCGGGAAGAGCTTGTTGTCCGCCTTGGTCGCCGGATCGTCGATGACCAGGTAACCACCACTCGTGAGCGATGGGATCGCCGGCGAACCCGCGGGGGGAATCGGCGCCCACGCGGCTTCGTACGCGGCCCGCGTGCCCGGGCCGTCGAGTGACTTGTGCGTGTAGTCGATGCCGCTGTCGATCACGGCAATGCGTACGCCCCGGCCGCGTGCGCCCAGGTTCCTGGTCGTGTCCGCGCCGATGTAAGGCACGGTCTCCGACAGCTCGTGTTCGTAGTTCGACACACCGACGATGCGGATGACCGACGTGTCGCGCGAGAGCGCGGGAAGGTCTGCCCCATCGACGTTCAGCACCACCGCGTTCAGCGCGAGCTGCACGGAGGCCACCACCTCGGAGCTCGGCGCAACCGCCAGCGCGCGGCCGATGAAACCCGCCTGCTCCGCGAGCACCTGCCCGCGCGTCACGCTCTCGTTGGATCCCGCGACGGACTCACCGCGCAGCCGCACGAGGACTTCGTGGCGACCGGTGAGGCCCGTGAGACTGGGATGGAGGCGGGTAGTTGGAACGCCTTGCGCCGTCACGGCTTCGGGCAGTTTGAGGGAAGCCAGGCGCGCGAGGCTGGCCGCATCCGGCTCGCGCGGCGCAGCGGCCGCGAGAGTGCATGCAGTCAGCAACGCGCTGCACACGGCCCACTTCATGTGGCCGTGACCAACACGTTTGCTCTTCATGTGAATTTATCCCCTGAGAACCTGTTTTCCGGATGCACGCCGGGCCAGGAACCGGCCGGAATATTGCGCGTGAGAGCACGCATGCGGGGTCGGCATCCGTTCAACTGCGCTCCCTCGCATCGCGTCCGGGCCCATGTTTCCCATGGCGGGCTCCCGGTCACTCGGAATAGTCAGACCTGTTCCTGGTCACGGGAACGCGGCGGTTCTTCTGTGATGCCGCGAGCAGCGCGATGTCCATTCTCACGCCGTGATATCCAGGACCCGCTCGCGACGCTACTCCGCGTTTGGACTTAATTCAACGCGCGCGACGCGAGATTGAACATAAGCCCGTCAGGACTTGGCGGCTTTTTTCCTGGGCTTCGCAGGAGTCTTCCTGGCGGTGGCTTCGCTCTTGGCGCTCTTTTTCCGCGTGGCAGGCTTCTTCTTCGGAGCCGCGACTTTTTTCACGGCCGCGCCGGCTTCGGCGCCGGCCGCAACCTTCGCCGCGGATTTCTTAGCGGGTTTCGCGGCCGATGGCGTTTCCGCGGGAGTCGCCGCGGCGTCCTTCGCGGGTGCTTTCGCATTCGCCGTCTTCTTGCGTCCGAAGCGGCTGCCGCGCGGCGGCGCGACGGCCAGCAGCTCGCGGCACACTTCCAGCGTCACGGCCTTCGGATCGGTGTCCTTCGGAATGCGCGCATTGCGCTTGCCGTCGGTGATGTACGGACCATAGCGGCCATTCAGCACCTGGATGTTGTCGACGCCGAAGTCCTGGATGATGCGATTCGCATCGGCCTCTTTCTTGAGGCGGATGACTTCGAGCGCGCGTTCCAGCGTCACCGTGTACGGATCATCGGGCGGCTTGAGCGACACGTACTTCGCGCCGTACTTGATGTACGGGCCGAAGCGGCCGATGTTGGCCTGCACCGGTTCGCCCTCGGCGGTGGTGCCGAGATTCATCGGTAGTTTGAACAGCTCGAGCGCTTCCGGCAGCTTGATGAGATCCATCTTCTGGCCGGGACGCAGTCCCGCGAACTTCGGCTTCTCTTCGTCGTCCTTCGTGCCGATCTGCACGAACGGGCCGAAACGGCCCATGCGCACGGTGACGGGTTTGCCGCTCACCGGATCCTTGCCGAGCTCGCGCGCCTGCGCGACTTCCTCGCGCGAGACGTTCTTCTCGATGTGCTCGACCTGCGTGATGAACGGCTTCCAGAATTTCTTGAGCGGCTCGGTCCACGGCTCCTCGCCGCGCGACACCGCGTCGAGCTCGTCTTCGAGCGCGGCGGTGAAACCGTATTCCACGTACTTGTGGAAATGCTTGGAGAGAAACCCGCCGACGATCTTGCCGATATCCGTCGGGATGAACCGGCGGTTGTCCATGTCGACGTATTCGCGATCCTTGAGCGTCGAGATGATCGTGGCGTAGGTCGAAGGGCGGCCGATGCCGTGTTCCTCGAGCGCCTTCACCAGCGACGCTTCCGAGTAGCGCGGCGGCGGTTCGGTGAAGTGCTGGTCACCGTGCACGTTCAGCAGCGTGACGACGTCGCCTTCCTTCATCGCGGGCAGGATGCGGTCGTTCTCGTTCTCCGGTTTGCTGTCGTCGACGTCTTCCTGGTAGACGGCGATGTAGCCGGGCTTGATCAGCGTCGAGCCATTGGCGCGCATCACGTGGCGACCGCCGCCGCCGCTAACGCCTTCGGCCTGCTTGCTCGGAATCATGTCGACCGCGACCGTGTCGAACAGCGCATGCGCCATCTGCGAGGCGACCGCGCGCTTCCAGATGAGCGAGTAGAGCTTGTACTGGTCGGGATCGACCTTGCCTTCGATCCTCGAGGGCAGGATGGCCGCGGACGTCGGGCGGATCGCCTCGTGGGCTTCCTGCGCGTTGCGCGACTTGGTCTTGTAGACGCGTGGCTCTTCGGCCACCGCTTCCTTCCCGTATTCCTTCTCGATCACCTCGCGCATCTCTTTCACCGCTTCGACGGCGAGATTCACGGAGTCCGTGCGCATGTAGGTGATGAGGCCGATGCTGCCTTCGCCGAAGTCCACGCCCTCGTACAACTGCTGCGCGAGCCGCATGGTGCGCTGCGCGGAATAGCCGAGCTTGCGGGCGGCTTCCTGTTGCAGCGTGGAGGTGGTGAACGGCGGCGAGGGATTGCGACGCCGCTGCTTCTTGTCGATGGACAGGACGTGCAGGAAGCCCTGCGCAGCATCGTTGATCGACTGCTCGACGTCGCGCGCCGCGCCTTCGTTGGTGAAGCTGAACTGCTCGACCTTCTGGCCGTTGAACTCGGTCAGCTTGAGCGGAAACGACTGCGCGCTGTGCTCGCCTTCAGCCTCGAGCGTCCAGTATTCCTGCGGCTTGAAGATGCTGATCTCGTGCTCGCGCTCGCAGATCATGCGCAGCGCCGGGCTCTGCACGCGGCCGGCGGACAAACCACGCCGCACTTTTTTCCATAGCAGCGGCGAGAGGTTGAAGCCGACGAGATAGTCGAGCGCGCGCCGCGCCTGCTGCGCGTTTACGAGGTCGAGCGAGAGGTCGCGCGGCTCCGCCACGGCTTTCTGCACTTCGCCCTTGGTGATCTCGTAGAACACCACGCGCTTGACGTCCTTTCCTTTGAGATCGCCGCGCTCGTTCAGCAACTCGCGCAGGTGCCAGGAGATCGCTTCGCCTTCGCGATCCGGGTCGGTCGCGAGGTACAGGGCCTTGGATTTCTTGAGCGCGCGGGCGATGGCTTCGACGTGCTTCTCGTTGCGCTCGATCGCCTGGTAACTCATCTTGAAGTGCTTGTCCGGATCGACCGCGCCTTCCTTAGGGATGAGATCGCGGACGTGTCCGTAGGAGGCGAGGACTTCGAAATCCTTGCCCAGATACTTCTTGATGGTCTTCGCTTTGGCGGGAGACTCGACGATTACGAGATTGTCAGCCATCAGTTGGGGAGCGATTCCGATTCGTCGAACACCAGGTCTTCCATGCGCGCGCAGGCTTGCTCCTGCCCGGGTTGGCTCGACAGCACCATCAGCACCAGCCACTTGAGCCGGTCGATGTCGATCTCTTCGCTATCGAGCGCGACCAGCCGATCGATGACGATCTCACGCTGCAGCGGTGAGAGGATGCCCTGTTGCTCGAGTTGCAGCAGGTAGCCGCGGCAATCCGTGGAGATGCGTTCGAGCTCTTCTTCGGAGAAGACCCGCAGGGAGGGCTGGGTGGAATCGATGTCGGGGCGGGAACGCTCGCCGGCGAGGTCGGCCAGCCAGTCGAGGGCGCGTTCGACGTTGTAACGACCGAAGCCCGCTCGCTCGAGGTCGGCCGCGAGCGCCTCGCGCTCGGGCACCTCGGGTGTTTCGGCCAGCATGTACTGGTCGAACACATATATGAGAATGTCCAGAACACTTCCGGTCATGCTGTCGCCGGTTGTCGTCGTCGTTGGCTTCATTGTCCCGCCATGCGGATGTAACGGCCGCCGGGGTGCGGCGCCACGTGCCCATCGAGCTCCAGAATCAGCAGCATCGAGGCGATCGATTCGCTGTTCATGCCCGTGCGTTCGATCAAGCTATCGACGCTCGCGGGCTCGAAGGCGAGCGCATCTAACAGGATTTTATATTCCTTGTCCAACGTGGATGCACTTGAGGGCGCGCCGCGGGGTGGCGCAACCATTTGGTCTACAAGGGAAATTTTAAACTCGACGAGCACATCCTCCGGCCGTTCCACCAGCTTGGCGCCCTGCCGGATGAGCTGGTGACAGCCGCGCGAGAGCTCGCTGCGTATGGAACCCGGGATCGCGAATACGTCGCGGCCCGCATCACCGGCCAGTCGCGCCGTAATGAGGGAGCCGGAGCGGCAGGCCGCCTCGACCACCAGGGTGCCGAGCGACAGCCCGGCGATGATCCGGTTACGGTGCGGAAAGTTCATCTGCAGCGGTGGGGTGCCCGGGGGATATTCGGTGATCACCGCGCCCCGCCCGACGATGCGCTCGGCGAGTTTCCGGTTCGCGGCCGGGTAGATCTCGTCGAGCCCGGTACCCAGAACGGCGATGGTTTCGCCGCCCGCGTCGAGTGCGCCCGCGTGGCTCGCCGCGTCGATCCCGAGCGCGAGTCCGCTGGTCACGATCAGGCCGGCGCGCGCGAACGCCGCCGCGAAATCGCGCGCGCTCTCCCGACCGGCCGGAGTCGGATTGCGGCTGCCGACCATCGCGACCTGTGGCTCGGACAGCAGCGCCGGATCGCCGGACACGTACAGCACCGCGGGGGCATCGGGTAGCCGCGCGAGTAGCGGCGGATAACGCGGATCGGTGGCCGCGAGCAGGCACGCGCCGGAGCTCGCCAGCCAGCGAAGATCGGCGGCGACCCGCGCGTCCGCGGGCGAGGCGAGCCAGGCGGTCGCCGCGGTAGTTAGCTCCAGGTGCGCGAGGGCGTCCAGCCGGCCGCCATCGAGCGGTTCGAGGGCCGGGTGGTCGGCGGCGAGCCTGATGAGCTGCGCGGCAGTGAGCCCGGGTGCTCGCGCGGCGATACACAGGCGGCGCAACAAGGAGTCGTCGAGCACCATTGCGCCAGCCTAAAACGAAAGGGCCAGCACGCTGGCTGGCCCTTTCTCATCGATATCGCAAGATATGCGCTTACGGGTTGTAGACCCGGTCCGCGACCTGCATCGGGCCGCGTGCGCCGATCACGAGACCGTAGCTCACGCGATCGAAAACCTTGAAGACGATCAGCGTGCCGGCACGCTCGTACGGCAACTGGACCTTCTGGCCGAACGGATCTTTCCTCCAGGGATGGCTGCCCCAGGTGTCCTGCACCACCGCACCTTGCTGGTCGATGGCGAGCACGGCGCCCGGTTCGAGGCCATGCCGTGAACCACGATTCACGACGACCACCTGGTACTGGCCGATCTGCTGTGCGCCATCCGTGACGGCGATGATCTGGCCATCGATGTTGCCCTTCGGCGCATGCGGCGCGAAGGTCAGCGGCGCATCCTGATCCTGCGAAATGAGCCGGTCGCCGCGCAATGTTTCGCGGGCGCCTTCGGTGAGCATCGCCTTGGTGACTTCTTTACCGGGCGCGTTCACCACGGCGGTCGCGACATACGCGGCCTGGTAACCGACGAGGTCCTGGGTTTCCGGATCGATGATCGGCTCGCCGATGTGCATGATCGAATACCGCTGGTTCAGCGGCGGCGACTTCAGCCCGCGCACGTACACCTCGTGGCCCGTCGATCCGACCATGTGTTGATCGCGGAAGGCGAGGACGTGGGGCGCCCGGGTTGCCTCGTCACGGGTCAGCACGGAGGGCTTCGAGAGGAAGGCGGCGATGGCGGAAAACGGAATCGCGTCGATCGGGCCGTCGAGCTGCTCGCTGCGCAGCCGCGGGGTCAGGCGCGCGGCACCGAACTGCGAAATGCTCACGTGGGCATCGCCACCGGCGCCATAGGCCAGCGACAACACGTCACCGGGGTAGATAAGGTGCGGGTTTTCGACCTGCGGGTTGATCTGCCAGATCTCGGGCCAGAACCACGGATCCTTCAGGAATACCGCCGCGATGTCCCACAGCGTGTCGCCACGGCGGACCGTGTAATTCTGGGGAGCATCCGGGCGGATGAGCTGGGCCGTCTGCGCCGGCGCTTCCATCTCCGGGCGATCGCCCATGCCGGCGATCGCGGCTTCGGTCGCGGTCAGGTCGTCGGTTCGCTGCGCAGGCGACGCGGTTTCCGCCGCACTCACGGGCGAGGGGGCCGACATGGAATCGTCTGCGGGAGCCGAACTGCAGCCAGCGGCGATCAGGACGGCTGCGCAGCACGCAACCAGGACGAGGGGTCGCGGGGTCAGGATGCTGAGCACGCGGGCCTCCCTAAGTTGTTGATTAAAAGACATCCTCCACTCCTCAATACTGGGTGGGGCAAGCGGACCCCACTGTTATAATCCGCAGCGGCACGATGGGCTCGATCTATTGTCAAGTCTGTGCGCTGAGTCACGGGATACGCAGCCGATGAGGCACGAACTCCCTGGCCCACGGTCGAATCGCCCAAACATTAGCAGCAATCGAGCGGAACATCATGGCGCGCCTGCAAATTCTCGAGTATCCAGATCCCCGTCTTCGCACCAAGGCCACGCCCGTTGAGGTCTTCGACGCCGCGTTGGCGCGCCAGGTGAAGGACATGTTCGAGACCATGTACGCCGCGCCCGGGATCGGCCTTGCGGCCACGCAGGTGGATTTCCACAAGCGCTTGATTGTCATGGACGTTTCGGAAGCGAAGAACGAACCCTTCGTCTTCTGCAATCCGGAGATCCTGAATGCCGAAGGCACCGGCGTCGGTGAAGAAGGTTGTTTGTCCGTGCCGGGCGTGTTCGATGAAGTGAAACGCGCCGCGAAGGTTCGCGCGCGCGCCCAGGACGAGACCGGCAAGACCTTCGAGGTCGAGCTCGAGGGGCTCGCGGCGGTGTGCCTGCAGCACGAGATGGACCACCTCGACGGCAAGCTCTTCGTCGACTATCTCTCGGATCTCAAGCGCGAGCGCATCCGCAAGAAGCTCGAGAAGGATCGCAAGGAGCGCGCGAGCAGCGCGCGCGAGGCGGCAACCGTCCGCGCATACTGAGCCGCTGGCGGCAAAGGTCGTCCGGCACCTTCATGACCTCACTACGAATCGCCTTTGCGGGCACGCCGCAATTCGCGCTGCCCGCGCTGCGCGCGTGCCTCGATTCCGGCCACCAGGTGGTCGGAGTTCTCACCCAGCCTGACCGTCCCGCCGGGCGCGGCCGCGAGCTGCGCAGCTCGCCGGTCAAACTACTCGCGCTCGAGGCGGGCCTGCCCGTGGCGCAGCCGCCGTCGCTGCGCACGGCCGATGCGCGCGCGCCCTTGTCGGAGTGGGCGCCGGACCTGCTGGTCGTGGTGGCCTATGGCCTGCTCCTGCCTCCGGAAGTGCTCGGCCTGCCGCGCCTCGGCTGCATCAACATCCATGGATCGTTGCTGCCGCGCTGGCGCGGCGCCGCACCCATCCAGCGTGCGATTCTCGCGGGCGATTCGGAAACCGGGGTGACCATCATGCAGCTCGATGCCGGCCTTGATACCGGACCGATGCTGCTCGCACGCCCGCATCCGATCGGCCTGCACGATACGGCGGGGGATCTGCACGACACGCTTTCGCAACTCGGCGCCGCCGCGCTGACCGAGGCCATCGACGGGCTCGCCGCGGGCACGCTGCGAGCGGTGCCGCAGCCGGCGGAGGGCGCAACCTACGCGCCGAAAATCGAGAAGGCCGAGGCGAAGCTCGATTGGAACCTTGACGCGGCCGCGCTCGATCGCCGCATCCGCGCGTTCAACCCCTGGCCGACGGCGGAGACGCTGCTCGCCGGCGAGCCGCTCCGTCTGCTGCGCGCGCAGGTCGCCAGGCACTCGGGCCGCGATGCACCGCCGGGAACCGTGCTCGGCCTCGGCGACGATGGCCTGTACGTCGCCTGCGGCGATGGAGTGCTCGCGGTGCGGGAACTGCAGCGCGCCGGCAAACGCCCGGTGTCCGCGCGGGATTTCGCGAACGCCGCGCGCGTCGCGGGCATGAGGCTCGGAGCATGAAGCGAACGCGACCCGCGTCCAGAGGCCCCGCGAAACCGCGCCGCGCCCGCCACGCGCCCGGAGCGGAAACCCTCGCCACGGCGGCGCTGGCGGTGCATGCGGTCGTGTTCGAGGGACGCTCCGCCGACGTCGCGCTCGAAGCGGCGCACGACCGCACCGACCGCGCCGCGGTGCGCGCCATCGCGCTCGGGACTTTTCGCTGGTATCTGCGACTCGCGCCCGCGCTGGCGCCGCTGGTCAGTCGTCCATTCGAGGAGCTCGCCCCGCGCCTCGCCGCGCTGCTCGTGACCGCGGCCCACCAGATCGAATATTCGCGGGGTGCGCCGGAGGCGCAGGTGCATCTGGCGGTGGACGCGAGCCGCATCGTCGGCGAAGGCCGCGCGAGCGGCGTGGTCAACGCGGTGCTGCGCCGCTTCGTGGCCGAACGCGCGCGTTTGCTGGCGGAGGTCGATGCGGACCTCGCGCAGCGTCACGCGCATCCCCGCTGGCTGAGCGACGAGCTGCTCGCCGCCTGGCCGGACCAGGCGGAAAACATCCTGGCCGCGAACAACGAACATCCGCCGATGGTGCTGCGGGTCGATCCCGCGCAGCTCGGCGTCGAGGAGTTTCTGCGTTCGTGGCGCGCGCTCGGTCGCGATGCGCGCGCGGTCCCCTGGAACGACGCCGCGGTGGTGCTCGAGCGGCCGGTCGCGGTCCAGGTGTTGCCCGGGTTCGATACTGGCGCCGTTTCCGTCCAGGACGGCGGCGCGCAGCTCGCCGCGTCACTACTCGATGCGCGCGCGGGCATGCGGGTGTTCGACGCCTGCGCGGCGCCCGGCGGCAAGACCTTGCACATCGCCCAGCGCACGCCGGATCTCGCCGAGCTCGTCGCCGCCGACGACGACCCGATGCGCCTGGCCCGGGTGCGGGAAAACCTCGCGCGCGCCGGACGGGAGGCTCTCTTGCTGACGGCCGACCTGCGGACGCGCCCGGAATCCCTGACGCCCGAGTCGTTCGACCGGGTGCTGGTCGACGCGCCGTGTTCCGCGACCGGCGTGATTCGCCGCCACCCGGACATCAAGCTGCTGCGGCGTGCGACGGATATCGAGGCCTTCGCATCCACGCAGAAGGCCATTCTCGCGACGGCGTTCGAACTACTTCGCCCGGGCGGACGCCTGGTCTACTGCACCTGTTCGGTATTGCCGGCTGAAAACGAGGCGGTGATCTCCGGGTTCCTGCGTGCCGAGCCGCGCGCCCAGCTTGCCGGATGGCCGGAGGGGCTCGCGCAGCCGCCGGACCTGCAGCCCCGGGAGGCGGGCTGGCAGCTGCTGCCGGGTGGCGAGGCCGGCACCGATGGCTTCTACTACGCCTGCCTGCATAAGCTCGGCGATCAGGGAACATAGAGGAACGAATGCGGCTCGGGCGTGCCCAAGATTTTCGGATTCTGCTGCTCGCGGCGCTGCTGGCGCTGGGCGCCGCGGGCATCGCGCGCGCCGATGCACTGGATGGCGTGCTCGAAGTGCGCTCCGCATACGTCAATGTCGAAGACGGTGTATTCCAGCTGTATGCGCGCGTCGCGTACCCGGTGAACGACGACATCCGCGCGGCGCTCAAGGATGGTCTCACGCTCACCTTCAATCTCGACGTGGTGGTATCCCGCGAACGACGATTCTGGATGGACGCCAACGTGGCGGAGTATTCCCTCAAGCGTGAATTGATGTACCACGCGGTCAGCGACCGCTACGTCACGCGCGACGTCGATGCGACGGGCGGCGAGCAGCACAGCTACGCGACGCTCGAAGAAGCGCTCGAGGCGCTGGGCACCGTGGATGCCTGGCCCTTCCTGCTCTCACCGCAACTGTCCGCCAAGCGTGACTACCGCGTCTCGCTGCGCGCCGGCGTGCGCCGCGGGCGATTGCCGGAGACCTTGCGCGTGCTGATGTTCTGGACCGACGACTGGCACCGCGAAAGCGAGTGGTTCTCATGGTCCCTGCAGCGCTGAGAAAACTCGGAACTCTGGGACTCATCGCACTGTGGGTGTTCGTGAGCGGCGGCTTGCTGCTGCTGCTCGCGCTGTCCGTCCAGAACTCGGTCCAGTACAGCAAGATGCAGGCGTGGATCCTGCTGATCAACGCGATCGCGGTGGTCACCGTCAGCGTGCTGCTCGCGCGCAAGATCGTCGAGCTGGTGCGCGCGTTCCGCGCGCAGGTGCCGGGTTCCCGGCTGACGGCGCGCACGGTGGCGATCTTCGGATCCCTCGTCATCGCGCCGCTCATCATCGTCTACCTGTTCTCGCTCGAGTTCCTGAACCGCGGCATCGACAGCTGGTTCAAGGTCGAGATCAAGCAGGGACTCGCCGATGCGCTCGAATTGTCCAAGTCGGCGATGGACGTGCGCATGCGCGAATACGCGCGCAGCACGGAGCTGTTCGCGAACCGCCTGGCCGACAATCCGAACATCGTCTGGACGGTGTCCGTCGACACGCAGCGCGTCGAGACCGGAGCGCTCGAGGTGGTGGTCTACGGCACGCTCGGGCAGGTGATCGCCGCGAGCAGCAGCGATCCGACCGTGACGAACCTGCCGCGGCACGCTTCGCCCGAGATGACGCGCGCGATCGCGAGCGGCAATCTCTACTGGAGCCTGGAACCGGTGTCGGAAGGCGACTACCTGATCAACACCGCGGCACCGATAGCTGCCACGCCGGGGGCAAGCGAAGGTCGATTCGTCGTGGCCATCTACCCGGTGCCACCGCAACTCGCGCGCCTCGCCGACGCCGTGCAGAACTCGTACATGCAGCACAGCGCGCTCGTCGACTACCGCGAACCCGTGAAGAACAGTTTTCGCATGACTCTCACGCTGGTACTGCTGTTGGCGATGCTCACCGCGATCTACGGCGCTATCTACTCCGCCGAGAAGCTGGTGCGCCCCGTGCAGGACCTGATCGCGGGCACGCGCGCGGTCGGCAAGGGCGACTTCGGCACGCGCCTGCCGCTGCCGTCGCGCGACGAGATGGGTTTCCTCGTGCATTCGTTCAACGACATGACCAAGCGGCTGCGGCGCGCGCGCGAGGAGACCACGCGCAGCCAGATGGCCGTGGAGCGCGAGCGCGAGCGCCTGTCGATCATCCTGGCGCGCCTCACTACCGGCGTCATGGCGATCGGGCGCGACCTGGTGCTGCGCAGCGCGAACCAGGCGGCGGGCAACATCCTCGGCGTCGATTTCGAGCGCGGCATCGGGCTGCCGCTCGGCGCGCTCGCGGACGAGAACCCGCGTTACGCGCGCTTCGTCAGCGAAGTGAGCGCGCGGCTCGCCAAGGGCGAGGAGGAGTGGCGCGAACAGATGGATCTCAAGCCCGAGGCCGCCGGCGCGCGCGTGCTGGTGTGCGCCTGCACGCCGCTGCCCGGAGACGAACACGCGGAGAATGACGCCGAGCGACAGGGCGGATTCGTGATCGTGTTCGATGACATCAGCGCGCTGCTGCAGGCGCAGCGCGATGCCGCCTGGGGCGAGGTCGCGCGCCGCCTCGCGCACGAGATCAAGAATCCGCTGACGCCGATCCAGCTCTCCGCCGAACGCATGCGCCGCCGCTACCTCGCGCAGATGCAGGGCGAGGATGCGCAGGTGCTCGACCGCGCGACGTACACGATCGTGCAACAGGTCGAGGCGATGAAGGCGATGGTGAACGCGTTCAGTGAATACGCGCGCGCGCCCGACATGAAGGTCACGAAGTTCCCGCTCAACGCGCTCGTGACCGAGGTCGCCGACCTGCATCGCGTGCAGGAATCAGGCGTGCAGATCGACGTCGATCTCGACGCGCGTATCAATCTCGTCGAAGCGGATCGCGGGCGCGTGCGCCAGATCCTCAACAACCTCATCGTGAACGGCGCCGAGGCCGTGGAAAATACTCCGAACGGCCGCGTGGTCGCGACCACGCGGCTGGAAACCGTCGGCTCGGCGGATTACGTAACCATCATCGTCACCGACAACGGCCCCGGTTTCTCGCGCGACGTGCTCGGCCACCTGTTCGACCCTTACGTGACCAGCAAGCCGAAAGGCACCGGGCTGGGTCTCGCGATCGTGAAGAAGATCGTCGAGGAACATGGCGGGCGAGTGGAGGCCGACAATCCGCCGGAAGGCGGCGGTCGGGTGCGTGTATCCTTGCCGATGACTGATGGTTCCCGACAGATGGTCGCGCGCGAAAGGCGCGCCGAACCGAGGAAGGAGCGAGCATGAGCGCCGCACACATTCTGGTCGTCGATGACGAAGCCGACATCCGCGGCCTCCTCAAGGAGATTCTCTCCGAGGAGGGCTACGACGTGGACGTCGCCGGAGATGCAGGTCAGGCGCGCGCGTCGCGCGCCCGGCAGCTTCCGGATCTCGTGCTGCTCGACATCTGGATGCCCGACACCGACGGCATCACGCTGTTGCGCGAGTGGTCGGGCAATGCCGCGGAAACGTCCTGCCCGGTCGTCATGATGTCCGGTCATGGCACCGTCGAGACGGCGGTGGAAGCGACGCGCCTCGGCGCATTCGATTTCGTGGAGAAGCCGTTGTCGCTGCAGAAGCTGCTGCGCACGGTGGAGCGCGCGCTCGAGGCGGGCAAGCGCAAGCGTCACGCGGGGAAGTTGTTGGCCGCGTCCCCCGGCGTGCCCGTCGGGCGCAGCCGCGTGATGCAACAGTTGCGGTCCGATCTCACGCAGCTCGCCTCCAACGATTCATCCGTGCTGCTGGTCGGCGAGACCGGCACCGGCCGCGAGGCCTTCGCGCGCTTCGTTCACGACGCGAGCCCGCGCTCGGCGCGCCCGTTCGTCACGCTCATATCGAGCACGTTGCACGGCGACGGTGCCGAGCAGGTGTTGTTCGGCACGGAGTCCGGAGGCCAGGTCTCTCCCGGCGTCCTCGAACGCGCCGGCACCGGCACATTGTTCATCAACGAGCTCGAGGATCTTCCCGCGCAGGCGCAACGCGCGCTGCTCGGCGTGCTCGAGAGCGGCGAGTTCACGCGTGTCGGCGGCAGTCAGCCGGTCGCGCTCAAGGCGCGCATGATCTCCTCGGCGCGACCGGGCATCGAGACGCGCGTTGACACGTTTCGCCGCGACCTGCTCGCCCATTTGAATACGATGATCGTCCGGGTGCCGCCGCTGCGCGAATACACCGAGGACGTGCCCGACCTGCTGCGCCACTACGTCGATCGTCTGGTCGACGGAGAAGGCCTGCAGTTCCGCAAGTTCAGCGTCGCGGCGCAGAACCGTCTGCGCAACTACCCGTGGCCCGACAACGTGCGCGAGCTCAAGAATCTCGTGCAGCGGCTGTTGCTGCAGGGTGGCGGCGAGGAGATCCGTCTCGAGGAGATCGAGCGCGAGCTCGCCGCGCAGGCGCCCACCGCCGAGCCCCTGGTGAAGCAGGATCTGCTGGCGCTGCCGCTGCGCGAGGCGCGCGAGCAGTTCGAGCGCGCCTATCTACAGCAGCAGCTGCTGCTGTGTAACGGCAAGGTCGGTCAACTGGCGAAGCGCGTCGGCATGGAGCGCACGCACCTGTATCGCAAGCTGCGCTCGCTCGGCGTCGACTTCCGCAACGTCTCCGACGAAGCGGAGTAGAACGGGGGCAGCCCCCGTTTCCCAGCAAAAGGGGTCAGCCCTCCCGGAGGACTGACCCCATGTGTCGGTACGCGACCTTCTGGGCGCGTCACACTCTCACGGGTATCCGGTCTCGTTCGGATCCGGCGTCACCGCCACGACCCGGAATACGCCTTCGTACGCGGACTTGAGCGAGAACTCCACGCGGCCCACACCCTTGTACAGGTACATCATGCGCTGCAGGTCGCGCGCGCCGAAGTTGAACGGCTGCCACTGCTTGCCGGTCATGCGCTGCGTCTGCGCGGTCGGCGGGCCTAACAAGGCATCCACCTGCTGCTGGCTCATGCCGACCTGCACCTGGCTCAGGTCGACGGACTTCGCGGCCGGTGCTTCCGCGACGGCTGCCACCGGAGTGGCCGCGGGCGCGGCGGCCGGCGCTGGCTTGGCGGTCGCGGGCTTCGCATTCTTCTTGCCCTTGGCATTGACCGGTTCCGGCGGCGGTGGCGGCGGCGGATTGCGCAGCAGCTCGAGGTTCACCGTTCCCGCGACATATGAATTTTCAGAGCCCTTGGGCAACTGCTTGGAGGCCTTTTCGCAATGACCACGCAGCTTGCGGTGCGCGCTCTTGTCGTCGCTCACTTTCTCGAGCACCGGGCGATACCGGTTGTTACCCGAGGCGCCGAGCGCGCGGCACATCCACGCGACCGAATCGACGTAGTTGAATTGCGCGCCGGCCAGCGGGTACTTCTCGAGCACCACTTCCGCCATGACGTCGAGTACCTCGGCGTTCCGATAGGCGGTGTTGTACATGTTCTCGGCGACCTGCCGCTGGGTGCTGGGCCCGCCCTTGATGAGCTGCTCGACGTATTGCTGGTCGACCGCGTTCAGCTCGGCGAAGGCCGCGGGGCCGGCAAACAAGCAGGCGACGAAAAGACCGGTGGAAATCCTGATTTTCATGTTTTGCTCCCTCGATTCGAGGGCGCAACTCTAACACCGTGCGTTAGACGCTTCAGCGCGTCGCGGCCGTCCGTGCTGCGAGCTGGTTCAAAAATGCGTAAAGATCTTGCACTTCCTGGTCAGAGAAATGCGCGAAGCGGCCGCGGGCGACGCCGCTCATCATTGGCAGCTCGCGACCGGTGCGCATCAGATGGGCGGACGCCCCTTCGTCCAGCGGACGACGCGCTTTCACGGGGTCGTGGGAGGCATGGAAGATGCGCCCGTCCCGCGGGACAGGCGACCGTCTTCTCCGATCACGAGCTCGCCGTCGGGGAAGGCGGCGGTAGTGAGAGTGCGCATCAGCTCGAGGGCGCCCTGGGCGGGGTCGGGCGTCGGCCCCGCGGGGCGGAGCTGATGGGTCGACACGATCCGCCCCGAGACGAACCGGCCGTCATCGTCCAGCTCGACCTTGAGAATCGGCGCGATGCCACGGATGCCCTCGACGCTGATTCCGTAGTAAGTCGCGAAGTTGCCCAGGCTGTAGGCGATGAGCCGGTCGCGGTACAGCTCGAGCGGCCGCACGACGTGCGGGCCATGGCCCAGCACGATGTCCGCTCCGGCGTCGACCATCGCGCGCGCGAACTCGACCACATTGCCGCGGTCTTCGCCCGCGAAGATCTCGCGCGCGAAGGGCAGCGTCTCGGCGCCGTTTCCCTCGGCCCCGCCGTGAAACGAGACGATGACGATGTCATGCGTCGCCGCCAGATCCGCGACCAGGGCGCGTGCGACCTCGGGCTCGTTGAGCTGGTTCGCGCCGACATTGGGCGCGAACGCGGCGAGCGCCACGCGCCGGCCGTTGGCGATCCAGCTAGCTGTCGTGCCTTCCCGTCCGGAATGATGAATGCCCACCGCATCCAGCGCCGCCATGCTCGAGCTGCGGCCTTCCTCGCCGAAGTCACGGGCGTGATTGTTTGCGAGGCTCAGCGCGTCGAAGCCCGCGAGCTTGAAGTAGTTTGCGTAGCGCGTGGGCGAGCGGAACAGGAAACAGATCTTCGGGTTCTTGCATTGCTTGACCGGCAGACCGCCATCCATCAGCACGCCTTCGAGATTGCCGAAGGTGACGTCGGCGTCCGCCAGGATCGGTGTCACCGCATCGAGGAATGACAGGCCGTCGTCGTCGGGCAGGATGTTCTCGGGAAAATCCGTGCCCAGCATCATGTCGCCGACCGCGGTGATTATGAGACCGGGGTGTGTCGGCGCGGGGAACGGCGGGGTCTGAGGAACGGGGGCTTCGGCCGGAGGCGGCGCTGGCGCAGGCGCCGACGGCTGGGTCGCGCAGCCGGCCATTGCCAGCAGCGAGGCGGCGACCAGCGCGCCCCGCAGAGACGCCATCCGCGTCTGACTACTCACCGACACGGATCACGAGCGCGTCCAGATCCGCCGCGCGCAGCCGGGCGCGCAGGCGATTCAACTCGGCGAGATCCGTGATGGGCCCGATGCGCACGCGATGCCAGACATCGTCGTCGACCGCCACGCGCTGCACGTTGGCATCGATGCCCTGGAGCTTGAGCTGCGCCCGGATGCGGTCGGCTTCCGCCTGAGCCCGGTACGAACCGGCCTGCAATACATAGACGCCGGGCCGCACGATGTGCGCCGGGGTGGTGTCGCGCTCGCGCGCGACCTCGCGATCCTTCTCCGGCACGACGACTTCGAAGTTGGGCAGCATGTCGTAGAAGTCGTAGTTCTTCGCGCCTTCCTCGTCGTTGGGCGCCGCATTGGCGCGCGGCTCCGGGCGCGGGGCATCGGCCGAGATGTTCGTCGCGTGCTTCTCGCGGTAGTTCTCCCAGACGAGCACGCACAGCGACAGCGACAAACCGAGTGCGAGGCCGAGCCCGAATTCACGGAAGCGCGAGAATTCGAAACGCATCCCGCCGGAGCGTCCGCGCTTGAAATCCCGGCTGGTGATCTTGGCGGCCAGGGTGAGTCCTCGGTCCTTACATCGACTCGGGCGCGGACACGCCGAGGATTCCGAGTCCGTTGCGGATGACCTGTTGAACCGCGAGCACCAGGGTCAGACGAGCGTTACGCAAGGGCGCTTCCTCGACAATCCACTTCTCCGCGTTGTAATAGGTGTGCAGCGTGTTCGCAAGCTCGCGCAGGTAGTGCACGAGCGCGTGCGGCGCGCGGTTGACCGCCGCGGCGGCGATCGTCTCGGGATACTTCGACAGCGCGGTGATCACCGCGGCCTCGTGCGTATTGTCGAGGCGCGCCAGCGCGGCAAGGCCCGCGGCCTCGTCGTAGGCGTAGCCCCGGGCGGCCAGCTCCTTCATCACCGAGACCACGCGGGCGTGCGCGTATTGCACGTAGTACACCGGGTTCTCGTTGCTGCGCGACTTGGCCAGCTCCAGGTCGAAATCCAGAGCCTGGTCGTGGCTGCGCATGAGATAGAAGAAGCGCGCCGCGTCGTTGCCCACCTCGTTGCGCAGGTCGCGCAGCGTGACGAAGTTGCCTTCGCGCTTGCCCATGGAGAGCTTCTCGCCGCCGCGGAACAGGCTCACGAGCTGCAACAGCGTGACTTCGAAGCAATCGCCGGGCGCGCCCAGCGCCTGCAACGCGCCGCGCACGCGCGTCACGTAGCCGTGGTGATCCGCGCCCCAGACATCGATGAGCAGGTCATGGCCGCGCTGGCGCTTGTCGAAGTGATAGGCGATGTCGCTCGCGAAATAAGTCTTCTCGCCGTTGGCGCGGATGACCACGCGATCCTCGTCGTCGCCGTAATCCGTGCTCTTGAACCACTCCGCGCCATCCTTGATGTACATGTGCCCGGATGTGCGCAGCACCTCGATGGCGCGATCCACGGCGCCGGACTGGTTGAGCTCGCGCTCGGAGAACCAGCGGTCGAAGTGCACGCGGAATTCGTCGAGATCATTGCGGATGTCGGCCAGCATAGCGTCGCGGCCGAACAGTACGATGGAATCGAACTCCGCGGCGCCCAGCAGGCGGCGCGAATTGCCGATGAGTCCATCGATGTGTTTGTCCTTGTCGCCGGCCGGGGCGTCGGGTGGCACGTCGCGCATGACATCGGCGCCGGGCCGCTGCAACGCGTCGCCGCGCTTTGCGCGCAACGCCTGCGCCACGGGCAGGATGTAATCGGCCTTGTATCCGTTCGACGGGAAGGTCACCGGCTCGCCGCACAACTCGAGGTAACGCAGGTAGACGCTGACCGCGAGGATGTCGATCTGCCGACCCGCGTCGTTGATGTAGTACTCGCGGTAAACGTCGAAGCCGGCCGCCGCGAGCAGGTTGCTCAGCGTTGCGCCGACTGCCGCCTGACGACCGTGGCCGACGTGCATCGGCCCGGTGGGGTTCGCCGAGACGAATTCCACCATGACCTTGCGGCCCGCGCCGACGTTGCCGCGGCCGTAGGCGTCGCGCTGCTCGACGACGTTGCGCACTTCCGCGACCCACGCATCCTTGGCGAGCCTGAAGTTGATGAATCCCGCGCCGGCGAGCTCGGCGCTCGACACGAGCGCGCTCTTCGGCAGCGCCGCGATGATGGCCTGCGCGAGCTCGCGCGGATTCTTGCGCGCCGATTTGGCGAGCCGCATCGCGATGTTGCTGGCGAAGTCGCCGTGCTTCTCGTCGCGCGCGCGTTCGACCACGACCTGCGCCGGATCGACCGGCTCGGACAAAACGGCGGGAACAAGTGATCGCAACGCCTCTTGCAACAGGCGCTCAAGCTCGGATTTCACGGGGGGGAACCTGTCTGGAACTCGCTGAAAACGGCGCGAGTCTACCGGACCGCCCCGGTAAACCGAATGCCCTCCGCCGCGTTGATCCCGGTACAGGCCTCATTTTCCAAAGGAGATTCCCGAATGAAGACCCCGATCATTGCCACCGCGACCGCCATTGCCGCCCTGCTGGCCGGTGCCGCCGTCGCGGCCGATGCGCCGCGCGGGGACGCGCCGCGCCACGAAATGCGCGCCGACAAGGACGGCGATGGCCGTATCTCGCGCGAGGAGGCAACCACCGCGGGCGCCGAGCGCTCCGGCAAGTGGTTCGACAAGATCGACGCGGACAAGGACGGCTTCGTGACCAAGGAAGAGATGGCCAAGGCACGCGAAGATCGCCGCGCCGGCATGCGCTCGAAGATGGACGAACACTTCAAGGCGGCGGACATCAACAAGGATGGCCAGCTCTCGCTCGACGAGGTGCAGGCCAAGATGCCCCGCATGGCCGAGCGCTTCAACGACATCGACAAGAACAAGGACGGCCAGCTCAGCAAGGATGAGCTGCGGCGCGGGGCCCATCGCGCCAAGCCCCAGGGCTGATCGAGGTCGACACCTGGCACGTGAATCCCGGGATGGGGCGGACTCGCCGCCTCATCCCGGATCTTGCGGGCCCGGCACCGGCCGCTCAGAACAGCTCGAGTGGGTCTACGTCGAGTGACCAGCGGAGGGTGCGTGGCGGCTTGAGTTCTTCGATCCGCGGCAGCCAGGCCGCGAGGGCGCGGTGCAGCGGGGCGCGTTCGCGGGATTCGATCAGCAGCTGTGCGTGATATCGGGCGGCGCGTTTGGGCATTGCCGCCGGGGCCGGACCCAGTAGCTTGATTCCCTGTGGTTTTCCCGTGAGTTTGCGCGCCGCTTGCAGGAATTCGACGGCCGCCGGCAGCTCGGGGGCCGAGGCACGGATCGCCGCGACGTGCGCGAACGGCGGCCAGCCCGCTGCCTCGCGCTCGGCGAGCGCCGCCCGCGCGAACCCGTCGTAGCCCTCGCTGAGCAGGCTCTTGAGCAGCGGATGCTCGGGATACTCGGTCTGGATCAACACCTCGCCGGGACGGCTGCCGCGGCCGGCGCGTCCGGCCACCTGGATGATCGTCTGGGCCACGCGCTCCGGCGCGCGGAAATCCGTGCTGAACAATCCCTGGTCCGCGTTGAGCACGATGACGAGCGTGACGCTCGGAAAGTCGTGCCCCTTGGTGACCATCTGGGTACCAACGAGAATGCGCGCCTCGCCGCTCGCGATCCGGCTAACTACTTCCTCGAGATCGCCGCGCTTGCGCACGACGTCGCGGTCGAGACGCGCGATGGCGACGCCTGGAAACAATGCGGCGAGGGTTTCCTCGACGCGTTCGGTTCCCTGCCCGACGTGCCGCACCGTGTAGCCGCACTGCGGGCAATGTTCGGGCAGCTTCGCGTCCGCGCCGCAATGGTGGCAGCGCAGCCGGCGCGCGGTCAGGTGCACCGTCAGCCGCGCGTCGCAATCGCGGCAGGGCGCGATCCAGCCACAGGCGGTACAGGCGAGCGTCGGCGAATATCCGCGCCGGTTGATGTACACCAGCACCTGTCCGCCATCGGCGAGGTGACGCTGCATGGCTTCGACCGCGGGCGTCGAGATGCCCTGGCGGGCGGCGTGCTCGCGCAGGTCGATGACCGCCGCGCGCGGTGGCAGCGCCTGCCCGGCACGCCGCGGCAGCGACAGCCGCGTGAACCGCCCGGCGGCGACGTTCTGCAGCGTTTCGAGCGCGGGCGTCGCGGAACCGAGCACGATCGGCACGCCGGCGCGTTGCGCGCGCAGTATCGCCAGGTCCCGCGCCGAGTAGCGAAAGCCGCTCTCGTGCTGCTTGAACGACGCATCGTGCTCTTCATCCACGATCACGATGCCGAGCTCGGGAACCGGCGCGAAGACCGCCGAGCGCGTGCCGAGCACGATGCGCGCCTCGCCGGAGAGGCACTGCCGCCAGGCCGCCAGTCGCTCCGAGTCCGTGAGCGCGGAGTGCAGCACCGCCACGGGCACCGCGAAGCGCTCGCGAAAACGCGCCACGAGCTGCGGCGTGAGGCCGATTTCCGGCACCAGCACGAGGGCGCGCCGCGCGCGCCGGAGCGCGTGTTCCACCGCGTGCAGGTACACCTCGGTCTTGCCGCTGCCGGTGATGCCGTAGAGCAGGAAGGGCGCGAAACGGCCCGCCGCCGCGTCGATGGCCGCGACCGCGGTGGCCTGTTCAGCGCCCAGCGCCGGCCCCGTCGCGCGCACGAGTTCGAGATCCGCCGGGGCGGAGAGCTCCTCCGCGATTTCCGCCGAGGACACGAATCCCCGCGCCACCAGCGTCCGCATCGGAGTGCGCCAGTCCTCGAATCTTTCGGCGAGTTTTTCGCTCGCGACGCCGGGCTCGGCCCGCAGGATCTCGAGCAGCTCGCGTTGGCGCGGTGCGCGGGCCAGTGTCTTGCCATCGAGCGCGGCTATGCCGGCCTCGCTCGCGAACCATTTTTCGGCGAGCACGCGCGACGAGGCTCCTTCGCGCGCGAGCTTGGGCATCGCGGCCGCGATCACCTCGCCGACCGGATGGTGGTAGTAAGTCGCGGCCCACTCCGCGAGCTCGAGCAGGCGCGCATCGAGTACGGGCTCCGCGTCGATGACTTCGAGGATCGGCTTGAGCTTTTCTTTCGGCAGCTCCGAGCTCGGGGCATGTGAGACCACCACTCCGACCAGCCATTGCCGGCCGAATGGCACCCGCACGCGTGCTCCCGGCAAGGGAAGCGGAGCGTCCGCGCCGGCCGGCAGGTAATCGAAGACGCGACGCAGAGGAGTATCCAGAGCGATGCGCAGAATGACCGGTGTCGTCAAGTTGTCACGTTCGAGGTTGTCCACAATGCGTGTGGATAAGTCTGTGGATCGCGCGTAATAAAAGTTACAAAAACGCTGTGTTTCTGCAGTTTCTCGTTTGACTGGTCGAATCGTGAGCACATGCGCGCGTATCCAAAGAAAACAAGCACATACGGAAGTCGACGCATCGGATATTCGCGGGATTGAAGAAACGTGACGCGCGATCTGCGGGATTGTTCGTAAGTTCCTGATTCGCGGTCAGGCGATCGGGTCAACCATCCGCTCGTTGCCGCGTTACACCGCGCATGACCGCCTTTGTTACGCTCGCCGGCGTTTATAACACGCCCGTTTTTGCGGGCGGGCGGAGCAGCATCCGAGGCTTGATGACGAGTCGCGCTCTCGATCAGTTTCTGACCAGCGTCGAGAAGCGCGGATTCAAGATCGCGCAGCTCGCATTGCGCAACGAGGACGACGCGCTCGACGCGGTGCAGGACGCCATGATGAAACTCGTGCAGTCCTATTCGTCGCGGCCCGAAGCGGAGTGGCGGCCATTGTTCTACCGGATCCTTTCGAACCGGATACGCGACATGCAGCGGCGCCGCACGGTGCGCGGAAGGATCATGGCGTGGCTTCCGGTGCGCGATGCGGAGGACGACGAAGAGTTCGATCCGATCGCGGCCGCGCCCAGCCCCGAGGCGACTCCGGCGCGACGTCTCGAGCTCGACGAGGCGATCGGCGTGCTCGAGCAGGCGCTGGCGGAGTTGCCGCCGCGCCAGCAGGAGGCCTTCCTGCTGCGCAATTTCGAAGGACTCGATGTGAGCGAAACCGCGAGCGCGATGGGCTGCTCCGAAGGCAGCGTGAAGACCCACTATTTTCGCGCGCTGACGACGCTGCGCGCGCGGCTCGGTGACGTATTCTGAAGGCAATGGCATGAGCGACCGCACACCGTTCGAAAAACGTACGCAGGAAGTCCTCGAGGAGAGCGTCGCGCGCCTCGACGGCCGCACGCGCTCGCGCCTCACGCAGGCCCGACACGCCGCCCTCGGCCAGCTCGAACGGCCGCGGCGTTGGGCCGGATGGCGCACGTACCTTCCCACCGGTGCGGCCGCGGCGGTCGCGGTACTGGCGGTGCTGATCTGGTCGGGGCCCAGGGGCGCCGATTCGCTGCCCGTCGCGCAAAGCACCAATGCGGTCGATGACGTGGAACTGCTGGCCGACGTCGAAGCGCCGGATTTCGCCGCGGACAACGCGGATCTGGAATTCTACGAATGGGCCGCGGGCGAAATGGAAACATGAGCGATCCGAAGAAGACCGACACGGAGGACGATCTGCTCGAGTTCCTCGGCGGCATCGACGAGGTCAACGACGAATCGCAGGACGACGATTTCTCGGACTTTCTCGCGAGGTCGGATATCGAGCGGCTCCGCGATGCCTCCCGCAGACCGCGGCCGCCCGCGAAGGAAGGCGAATGAGCAAGCCGCGCAACCTCATGCTCACGCGCCGCGCCGTATTGGTCGCGCTCTGCGCGGTGGGATTGCAGGGGGCGCTCGCGCCCCGGGCACGCGCGCAGGCGCACGAGGGTGCCGCCGCGGCGAATGCGCCCGCCGCGATCGCCTGGTCGAGCCTCAGTGCCGAGGAACAGAAGGTCCTGGGCCGCTACGCCGACCGCTGGAGCACGCTGGCGCCCGAGCAGCAGCAGCACCTGCTGCGCGGCAGCCGGCGCTGGTTGTCGATGACGCCCGAGCAGCGCGAACGGGCGCAGGCGCGCTTCAAACGCTGGCGCGAGCTCACGCCCGAGCAACGCGAGGCGGCCCGCCGGCGCTGGCACGAATACCGTGACCTCACGCCGGAGCAGCAGCAACGCGTGCGCGAGGGATACCACCGGGTGAAGGAGCTCACGCCGGAGCAGCGCCAGAAACTGCGCGAGCGCTGGGAGAACGCGACTCCCGAAGAGCGCCAGAAGTGGCTCGAGCGCCGTCGGCAGAAGCGCGAGCGGCGCGAGCAGCAGCGTCCGCAGCCCTAACTATTGGGCCGAGGGCCCCGTCGGCGGCTTCGGAATCTGTTTCGTCGTGGAGCCCGGGCTCTTCCAGTTGATCACGAAGTAGGTGGCGGGTTTGTCGCCGATGTTCTTCACGCCATGCGGTTGCATCGACGCGTAGAACAGGATGCTGCCCGGCCCTACCACGACTTCCTTGCCGTTGACGTGCGCTTGCAGCGTGCCCTCGCGCACGATGACGATCTCCTCGTTCGGGTGCGTGTGGGGCGGGTGCGAAGTCGTGTTCGGGTTCAACGTCGTGATGTGCATCTCGAGCTCATCGAGCGTGCGCGTCGGCTCGCGCACCAGCGAGCGCAGCTCGCCGACGTCGGTTTTCTTGACCGCCATGTCCTCCCACTTCCAGGCCGTGGAGTCGAGCAGCGGTCGCTTCTCGTCCGCCATCGAGACACAGGCGAGCGTGACGGTTGCGGCGATGGCTGCGGCGGCGAGTTCCCGGCGAGTGATCATGTGCAGTCTCCTGAGGTTTGCCGCAGCCTACCAAGCCGCTTTCTGCGGCTACAATAAGAGCGCCTCGTAAAAAAAACCGGAGCTCGCCTGTGGCGTCCAAAGCCGAATACCTCATCGAGAAGTCACTGTTCGCCTCGCGCTGGCTGCTGGCGCCGATTTTCCTCGGACTGTCGCTGGCGCTGGTCGCGCTCGGTATCAAGTTCTTCCAGGAAGCGTGGCACGTGGTGACCGAGGCGCACATCCTGGACGAGGCGAACCTCGTGCTCACGGTGCTCGCGATGATCGACATCGTGCTCGTGGGCAGTCTGATCGTGATGGTGATGTTCTCGGGCTACGAGAATTTCGTCTCGACGATCGACGCGAAGGGCACCGATTCGCTCAGCTGGCTGGGCAAACTCGACGCGGGCACGTTGAAGCTCAAGGTGGCCGCGAGCATCGTCGCGATCTCCTCGATTCACCTGCTGCGCAAGTTCATGCAGGTCGAGACGATCGATAACGACAAGATCATGTGGTACATCATCATGCACATGGCCTTCGTGCTTTCGGCCGTGCTGCTCGGCGTGCTGGACAAGATGTCCTTCTCGAAGCACCGGGATCATTGAGCGGAGGTAGGTGCCGGGTGAGAAATCGCTGAGTTAGCGGCGCGTCCCAATGCGCCTCGCTAACTCAGCGATTTCTCACCCGGCACCTACCGTTTTAACCGCGCGGTACAACGAGCGCACCAGGTCGGACTGGGTGATGATGCCCACCAGCTTCTGGTTCGAGTCGATGACAGGGATGTGATGGTGTCCTTCGGTTGAGAACAGCGTGATCAGCTCGGTCACCCGGTGCGTCGCGCTGGCCACCCGCACCTGCTTCGACATGATCTGGCCCACGGCTTCCGGCTTGTCGGAATGTGTCGCACCGGTGCTCGTGATCAGATTGCGGAGCCGCTGCCCGATCCCCGAGCGGTCGTCGAGGTTCGCGAGCCGCATGAAATCCGCGATGGTGATGATGCCGATCACGCGACGCGCCCGGTCGATCACGGGCAGGGCCTTGAACCGTCGCTGCCGCATCAGGATCCACGCCTCTTCCAGCGGCGTGCCGTACTCCACCGCGATGGGATCGCGCGACATGATGTCTGCGCAGTGCAGCTCGCCGAGACTGCGGTCATAGGCGGCGTCCTCGGCGTAATTCAGCAATTGCTCGAGGTCATCACGGCTGACGTTGAGCACCTGGTTGAATCGGGCGAGCGCGGAGTCCAGGTCCGCCTGGGTGAATCGCATCGTCGGCGCTGGCGCCGCCGGATGCGGTAGCGCATGCGGATAGCGCCGACCGGTCAGGGTGTTGTAGAGCACGCCCGCCATCGTCAGCGCGATCGCGTTCGACAAGACGGGGAACAGGACGAAGTGCGGATCAGCGGTTTGCGTCAGCACCGCGAGCAGCGCGCTGGCGCCGCCCGGCGGATGCAGGCAGCCGAGCAGGAACATGGCGCCGATGGCCACCGATACCGCGACCGCCGCGGCTACGTGGATGTCGGGAATCCAGTGCACGCAGGCGACGCCGACGAGCGCCGACACGGTGTTGCCACCGACCACGGCCCAGGGTTGCGCCATGGGGCTCGCAGGCACTCCGAACACCAGCACCGCGCTCGCGCCCATCGGCGCGATCAGCCAGGGATTCAACGCCTCGCCGGCGACCAGGTGGCCCAGCACCGCGGTCACGCCGATTCCGATCAGCGCGCCGAGAAGGATTCGCAGCTTCTCGCGCGAGTCCACCTTCATGGGCAGCGGTTGAAAGGTGCGCAGCCATTGAGTCACACGCGTGAGGGCGCCGCGTGCGTCACGCGAGTCGGGAGATTGCACGAGAGGAAGGAGGGCGGCGGTTGAACCGCCGCCGGTTTTTTATCCCGCCGCCTTGATGGCATTGACGAGCTCGGCCGCGGCTTTCTGCCCGTCGCCATACAACATGCGCGTGTTGTCGAGGAAGAAGAGGGCGTTCTCGATGCCCGAGAAACCCGCGCCCTGGCCGCGCTTGATGACGATCACGTTCTTAGCCTTGTCGGCGTTGAGGATCGGCATGCCGTAGATGGGCGAGGACTTGTCGGTGCGCGCGACGGGGTTCACCACGTCGTTCGCGCCGATGATGAGCGCGACATCCGCCGTCTCGAACTCCGCGTTGATCTCGTCGAGATCGGCGATCAGGTCGTAGGGCACGCCGGCCTCGGCCAGCAGCACGTTCATGTGACCGGGCATGCGTCCGGCGACCGGGTGGATCGCGAACTTCACGTTGACGCCGCGATCGATCAGCAGCTGGCACATCTCCCAGACCTTGTGCTGCGCCTGCGCGACGGCCATGCCGTAGCCGGGCACCACGATCACCTTGCTCGCGAAGGCCATCATCACGCCGACGTCGGAGGCCTCGATGGGCTTCATGGAGCCCTTCACCTCTGTGGCGGGGGGGCCCCCCCCCCCCCCCC
>JAEWLQ010000040.1 GCA_023457495.1 Pseudomonadota bacterium | reverse complement strand
GCAGATGCCCGCGCCGGCCGCCGCCGCCAGGTAAGCGGCCGGCGCCTCGGTGCCCATCGCGGCGCCGGAGCCCACCGTCGCGAAGATCGCGCCGCGCCGCCGCGGCGCGAGCCGCCATGGCATGCGTTCTTCCTGCCCGGCGCACGATTGCACGTCGCCCGTGATGTCCGCGGGGATGGCGCCCGGTGGCCACGAACGCCACGACCCGCGCGGACGGCCATCGGGAGTCGCGGCCGTGCGCCGGCCGAAGCCGTTCAGCAGCAACGCGGCGAGCGCGAGGCCGATCACGGGAGTGACGATGAGCACCCACGTGTCCTGCGAGGACACGGTGTCCAGCATCGCCTTGAGCGCGGAGATCGTGGCGACGACGATCAGGCCGCCGACCACTCCGCCCACGACACCACCCGCCACGTAGGCCGCGAGCCGCGGCCCCAGTGTCAGCTCTTCGGTGAGTACGGTCGACACGCGACCGATACTGCCGCAGGGCAGTGGATGGGTTGGATACGCCTTTAGGCTGACTAGGCGGCGCCTAGCGCACGTCGCAGAAGCAGTAGGCGTACCGGTTGTCGCGCGAGCTCATGCGTGACCAGCGCTCGATCTCGCGCTGCACCGGCTCGAGCTGCCGGGAGAAGCCGGCGAGCGGATTCTGGCGCGCGACATCGCCGAGGAAGTTCGCCGCGAACCACACGCGTACACGCATCGCGAGGCGCTCGGCCAGCGTCAGCTGCGGCTCGACGCGTTCGACGTCATAGTCCTCGATGCCGGCGCGCGCCGCCGCGGACTTCACGGCCTCGTCGAACAGCCCGAGCTTGTCGACCAGGCCATTGGCCAGGGCATCGGTACCGATCCACACGCGTCCCTGGGCGATCTCGTGGACCTGGTCGCGAGTCTTCTTGCGGCCCTCGGCAACGTGACCGAGGAATTCTTCGTAGCCGTGCTCGATCATGGATTGCAGCAGGATCTTCGCCTCGTTGCCGAGCGGCCGATCGATGCGCAATTGTCCGGAGAGTTTGGTCGTCCCCACGCCATCGACGTTGACGCCGATCTTGGAAAGCGTGCCGTCGAAGGTCGGGATCGCGCCGAAGATACCGATCGAACCCGTGATGGTGGCCGGGTGCGCCCAGATCTCGTCGGCTGAAGTCGAGATGTAGTAGCCGCCCGACGCGGCCAGATCACCCATCGAGACGACCACCGGCAGACCGGAGCTCTGCGCGGCACGCACTTCGCGGTAGATCTGCTCCGAGGCGAGCACGCTGCCGCCCGGACTATCTACCCGCAGCACGATGGCCTTCACGTCGTCGTCGTGGCGCGCTTCGCGCACCAGCGCCGCGGTGCTCTCGCCGCCGATCGCGCCGGGCGGCTGCGAGCCGTCGAGGATCTCGCCCGAGGCGACGATGACGGCGATCTTCTGCTTGCCGCCGACACGCGCCGCCTTCTCGGCCTCGACGATGCGCAGGTAATCCTCGAATCGGGTGGCGTTGTAGTTGTCGTCGGGTCCGGCGGCCTCGATGGCGCCCTTTTCCCGGTGGCGATCAGGATCCGCGCTGCCGACGAGTTCGACCATGCGGCGGTCCACGTCGAGCGAGGACTTGAGGCCGGTCACCAGCTTCGCGTCGAGCGCGATCTTCCCGGCGTTACCCTTCGCGGCCAGCATCGCGGGCACGGCATTGTCGACGTACGCGCTGATGTCCTCGGGCTTGAGGCCGCGCGCCGCGGCGACCGCGGCGCGGTAGTTGAGCCACAAGGCATTGAGATAAGCGAGGCTGGCCTCGCGGTCTTCCGGCGACATGTCCGAGCGCACGTAGACCTCGGCGGCGCTCTTGTACGCGCCCACCTTGAACAGGTTGACGGTTACGCCGAGCTTTTCGAACAGATCCTTGTAGTAAGTGCGGAAGCGATCGTAGCCATCCATGCCGACGATGCCGAGCGGATCGATGTAGACCTCGTCCGCATGCGCCGCGACGAAGTACTGGTCTTGCAGCATCGCGTCGGCGTACGCGACGACCTTCTTGCCGCTCGAGCGGAAGTCATCGATGGCGGCCGCGAACTCGGCGAGCGTCGGCTGTCCGCCGCCGCTCAACGAATTCAGGTTGAGGACCACCGCCTTGATGCGCGCATCCTTTTTCGCGGCGCGCAGCGCGTCGATCAGATCCCAGAGCAGCGTCTCACCGGAGCCCTGGCCCTGCGCACGCGCGATGGCCTGGTCGACGGGACTGCCCGAGAGCTGCTCGACGATCTCGCCCTGCGGCTCGATGACGAGCGCGGAGTTGTCCGCGATGTGCGGAATGGACGTCCGCAGCGCTCCGACGATGAAGCCGAAGATCACCAGCAACAACAGCAGGTGCAGGAACTTGCGCAGCCCGTCGAGGCCGCGCCAGATTCCCAGTGCGATCCGGCCGAACATCTATGTCAGCCGTCCGGAGCCGATCAGACCTTCTCTTCGATGCGCGCGGCCTTGCCGGACAGATCACGCAGGTAGTAGAGCTTGGCGCGACGGACGCTGCCGCGGCGCTTGATCTCGATCTCGCTGATCGCCGGGCTGTACGTCTGGAACACGCGCTCCACGCCCTCGCCGTGCGAAATCTTGCGCACCGTGAACGAGGAGTTGAGGCCGCGGTTGCTCTTGGCGATGACCACGCCTTCGTAGGCCTGCGCGCGCTCGCGGTCGCCTTCCTTCACCTTGACCTGCACGACCACGGTGTCGCCGGGGTTGAAATCAGGGACTTTGCGCGTCATGCGCGCGGATTCGAGTTGTTGAATGATGTTAGCCATGTTCGTCACCTTCGCGTTCAGCGAGAAATTCATCGAGCAGCTTTGCCGCATCGGCCGGCAGGCCACCCTTCGCAACCAGATCCGGCCGTCGCACCCACGTGCGCGCAACCGCCTGCTTCAATCGCCAGCGCTGTATGTCAGCGTGGTGCCCACCTTGCAGGACTTCGGGCACCGTCCGGCCTTCGAACTCCACCGGCCGCGTGTAATGCGGCCAGTCGAGCAAACCCGCATCGAATGACTCCTCGACGTTCGAGCGCTCGTCGCCGAGCACTCCCGGCAGCAGTCTCGCCACCGCGTCGATGACCACGAGCGCCGGCAGTTCACCGCCCGACAGCACGTAGTCGCCAATCGATACCTCTCTATCTATCCGCGATTCGATGACCCGTTCGTCGAGTCCCTCGTATCGCCCCGCCACCAGCACCAGGCCTGGTAGCGTCGCCAATTCCTTCGCCAGCACCTGCGTGAAGGGCACGCCCTGCGCCGACATATATATACGCGGCGAACCGGCCGGCAGCCTGGCCGCCGCCGCGTCGATCGCCTTCGACATCGGCTCGGGCTTCAGGACCATTCCAGGCCCGCCGCCGTACGGCCGATCATCCACGGTGCGATGCACGTCACTCGTGAAAGCGCGTGGATCTTCGCAACCCACCTTCACGATGCCACGCGTCACCGCGCGACCGACGACCCCCACTCCGAGGGCCGCGCGGATCAGCTCAGGGAACAATGTCACGACTTCGATCTGCATGAGTCGTGTCAAAAGTCTTCTGGCCAATCCACCGTCAACAATCGCTCGCCTTCGTTGATGACGAGAAGGTGCTGCGACGTCACTGGTATCAAGTGCTCGCGCTCACCCTTCACCACCATCACCGCGTTGGCAGGCGTGTCGATGAAATGATCGACCACTCCCAGCAACGCGCCATCCAGATTCATCACCGCGAAACCTTCGAGGTCCGCGCGGTAATGCTCGCGCCCCTCGGTCGGTGGCAACTCTTCCCGATCGACCAGCACCATCTGTCCAGTCAACCGGCTCGCGGCATCGCGTTCGTCGATGCCCTCGATCCGCGCGATCCAGCCGTTGCCCTGCTGGCGCGCCTCTGACAACTTCACTTCGCTGGTTGCGCCGGCTTCCGTTTGCAGGAGCCAGCGCTTCCACTCGAACAGACGCTGCGGAGGATCGGTGAACGATTGCACCCGCAGCCAGCCGCGCACTCCGTGCGCCGCCCCCAATCTACCTACTTCGACACGGCGGGGCCCGCCCATGGCCTGCCTCCGCCAGTGGTTAGTCGATCAGGCGTTCGCCTTGCGGAACGCGCTCACCAGGTGCTTCACGCGCTCGGACTGCTGCGCGCCCTTGGACACCCAGTAGTCGATGCGGGCGATGTCGAGCTTGAGGCCGACCTCGTTCTTCACCGGCTTCGGATTGAAGAAACCGACCTGCTCCAGGCTCTTGCCACCCTGGCGCTTGCGGCTATCGGTCACGACGACGTGATAGAACGGCGTGTTCGTGGCACCGCGGCGGGTCAGACGGATTGTCACCATGTCATTAAACCTTCAGATGTTCACGGCCCCAGGTCGGAAACGCCCAACCCGGCCGGCCAAAAAAGAGCGCGGATTCTACGCAAATCAGTACGTTATCGGTAGCCCTGGGCGCGAAACATTTGGCCCCCGGGGATGGCCGCCGACCCGCACGGGAAAACCCCGTCGAATCAGGGCTTAACGGCAGCCGGGGTCACTTCATGCCCGGAAACCCGGGCGGCATCTGGCCCTTGAAGGCCGACATCATGCGTTTGAGCTTCCCGCCCGAGAAGCTCTTCATCATCTTCTGCATGTCCATGAATTGCTTCATGAGGCGGTTCACGTCCTGGACCTGCACCCCCGCTCCTGCCGCGATGCGGCGGCGGCGCGAGCCGTCCAGCAGTCCCGGGTTGCGCCGCTCCTTCCGGGTCATCGAGTTGATGATCGCGATCTGGCGGCGCACGTCCTTGTCGCCCTGATCCGCCTGCGCGGCCCCGGCCTTCGCCGCGCCTGGGAGCTTGTCCATGAGCGAGGCGACACCGCCCATCTTCTGCACCTGTTCGAGCTGCATCTTGAGGTCGGCCAGGTCGAAACCCTTGCCCTTCGCGACTTTCTTCGCGAGCTTCTGCGCCTCGTCGACGTCGACCTGCTTCTGCACCTGCTCGACCAGCGCGACGACGTCGCCCATGCCGAGGATGCGTCCCGCCATCCGCTCCGCATCGAAGGGCTCGAGGGCGTCGAGCTTCTCGCCCATGCCCACCAGCACGATGGGCTTGCCCGTGACCTCGCGCACCGACAACGCCGCGCCGCCGCGCGCATCGCCATCCGCCTTAGTGAGGATCACGCCGGTGAGATCCAGCGTCGAGCCGAACGCGCGCGCGGCATTCACCGCGTCCTGTCCGGCCATCGCGTCGATGACGAACAGTCGTTCGTGCGTTTCCACCGCGCGGTCTATCTGCTGGACTTCGTCCATCAACTCCGCATCGATGTGCAACCGGCCCGCGGTGTCGACGATGAGCACGTCGTAAACACCCTTGCGCGCCGCATCGAGCGCATCGGCCGCGATCCGCGCGGGCGAGAGGTTGTCGTCGGTCGGATAGATGCCCGCGCCCACCTGCTCGGCGAGCCGCTGCAACTGCAGGATGGCCGCGGGCCGGCGGATGTCCGTGCTAACGAGCAACACGCGCTTCTTCTGATCTTCCATCAGCCAGCGCGCGAGTTTGCCGGCGGTGGTCGTCTTGCCCGCACCCTGCAGGCCGGCTAACAACACCACGACCGGCGGCTGGGCGCGCAATTCGAAGCGCCCCCGCCCGCCCTGCATGAGAGCGATGAGCTCCTTGTGCAGGATCCCGACGAAAGCCTGGCCGGGCGACAGGCTGGAGGTAACCTCGGCGCCCAGCGCCTTTTGTTTGACCCGCTCGATGAACGCCTTGACGACGGGCAGTGCAACATCGGCCTCGAGCAACGCCATGCGCACTTCGCGCAGGGACTCGCCGACGTTTTCCTCGGTGATGCGGCCGCGGCCGCGCAGTGAATCGACCGTCCGCGACAGACGGGTCGTCAGGTTCTCGAATAGTGCCATGACGCGATTATAGCCCCTATGCTATCGGCCCTATGCAAAACGCACCCTCGCTGATCCTCGGCATCGCGCTCGTAGTTCTCCTCCTACTGATCGCGTTTTCCTCGGGCACCGAAGTCGCCATGCTCTCGGCGAACCGCTACAAGATCCGCGCGCAGGCCAAGGGCGGCAAACGCACGGCGAAGGTGCTCGATGAGCTGCTCGCCAAGCCCGACAGCTGGCTGGGCGCGAACCTCGTCGTGCTCGCGCTGGCGAGCGTCGCGGCGTCCTCGATCGCAACCTTGTTAGCGCAGCGCACCGGCTACGAACACGCCATCCCGATCACGATGGCGGCGCTGTCGGTGTTCATGATCATCTTCTGCGAGCTCGCGCCGAAGATCTACGCCGCGCTCAAGCCCGATCCGGTCGCGTTGTCGTCTACCTACATCTACAAGGTGCTGGTGTTCCTCGCGACGCCGGTGACCTGGTTCACCAACAAGGCGGCCTACGCATTCCTGCGGCTGTTCGGCGTGAAGCCGGTGAGCGAGAGCGGGCAGACGATGTCTCCAGACGAGTTGCGGTCGGTCGTGGCCGAAGCGGGACCGATGATCCCGACGCGGCATCGACAGATGCTGCTGTCCATCCTCGACCTCGAACACGTCACCGTGAACGACATCATGATCCCGCGCCAGGAGATCTCCTCCATCAACGTCGAGGACAGCTGGGAAGACATCCTCGACCTGCTGCGCCAGACGCCGCACACGCGCCTGCCGCTGCACGAGGGCGAGCTCGACAATCTCATCGGCATCATCCACATGAAGCGCATCGCGCAGGAACTTGCGCGCGGCACGTTGACCCGCGAACGGCTCGTCGATCTGGCGAAAGCGCGCGAGCCCTACTTCGTGCCCGAAGGCACGTCGCTCACCGTGCAGCTCAACCAGTTCCAGCGCAATCGCCGACGCCTCGCGTTCGTGGTGGACGAATACGGCGACATCCAGGGCTTCGTCACGCTCGAGGACATCCTCGAGGAGATCGTCGGCGAATTCACCACCGACCCCGCCACCATCACGCACAAACACGTGCATCGCGAGGCGGCCGGCGTATTCATCGTCAACGCGAGCGCGACCGTCCGCGCGATCAACCGCTCGCTCGGCTGGCAACTACCTACCGACGGACCGAAGACGCTGAATGGCCTGCTGGTCGAGCAGCTGGAGACACTGCCGGAAGCCGGCACGCTGGTGAACGTCGGCGAATATGCATTCGAGGTGCTGCAGGTCGGTGAGAACACGATCCGCACCGTGCGCGCGCGGCGCGCCACGCCTTCGACCGGCCAGGCTGCGTGAGCGTCAAGGGCATCGCCGCTCTCATCGGCGCGGTCCTTCTCGTGACCACGGGCTGGTACCTCCTGCGGTCGGCACCGCCGATCGACACTGAACCACAACGGTCGACGCACACTGCTAGTCGCGACGCGGAGCCTGAGATTCCCCAACCGCATGCCGGCGCACCTCGCGCCGAGATCGCATCCACCACTCCAGCGCCGGCTCCAGTCCTAATGTCATCCGCCGATGAGACGCGAAACCGCCTGCGCATGCGGGAAGAAATCGAGGCCGAGATCCGCCTCCTCTACGAGGATATCGGCCGTGACGTGCGGCTCCAGGCGACCGAAACCCTGGCGCTGATTTCGCTGCTGACGGATCAACGCATGCATATGGCGGACTCCCGGTTCGAAAACACGGTGGCGGGTGCCGCGGAGCGCCGCGCGCTGCAGGCCCAATTCCGGCGGGAAATCGAGGAACAGATAGGCGTCGCGCGCGCCGACCTATTGGCCAATTACGAACGCTCCCTGCACGCGCGGGTCGAGGTGCAGGAGTTGCAGCGAGTCCTCGGATCGGAGTCGATGCCGATGACCGAACGTCAGCGCACGAAGTTGATCCAGCGCGCCATCGAGCAAGGCGCGACCGTCGAGCCGACGGTATTCACAGGCGCCGAATCGCAGCTCGCGCGGATGCAGGAGCAACAGGCGCGATACGAGCAGTTCCACCTGCGCATGGCGGGCGTTGCGCGCGAAGTACTCGACGCGAACCAGTTGGATCGCTACGAAGCCTGGGTCGCGAGTCGACGCGAGTCCTCTGACAAGATGATGCAGAGCCAGGAAGCGGCGACCAACCCGCGCTGAGTCAGGCCAGCACGGCCTTCAGAGCCTCGTCGATGCGCGTGCAGGCAAGTACGCGAAGCCCCTCGATGGGTGCGCGCGGTGCGTTGTCCTTCGGAACCACCGCGATCGTGAATCCCTGCTTCGCCGCCTCGCGCAGCCGTTCTTCGCCGTAGGCGACCGGACGCAGCTCGCCCGTGAGGCCAATCTCGCCGAACGCGACGATGGACTGGGCGATTGGCTTGTCCGCGAGGCTCGATGCCAGCGTCAGGGCGATCGGCAGATCGCAGGCCGTTTCAGTGACTTCGAGACCTCCGACGAGATTCACGAACACGTCGTGCTCCTGCAGGTTGACGCCCGCATGCCGGTTCATGACGGCTAACAACATCGCGACGCGCTGCGAGTCGAGACCCTGCGCCACGCGACGTGGCGCGCCGAAGCGCATGCGATCAACCAGCGCCTGCAGCTCCACGAGCAACGGCCGTCGTCCATCGCGCGTCACGGTGACGATGCTGCCCGGCGCGGGCTCCGGCGAGCGGGCCAGGAAAATCGCGGACGGATTGCGCACCTCGCGCAGCCCCTGCTCGCTCATGTGGAAGAAGGCGAGCTCGCCCACGGCGCCGAAGCGATTCTTGGTCGCGCGCACGTTGCGGAAGCGGCTCGACGCGTCGCTCTCGAAGTACAGCACCGTGTCGACGAGATGCTCGAGCACGCGCGGACCCGCGATGGCACCATCCTTGGTCACGTGGCCCACGATGATCACACTCGTGCCCGACTCCTTCGCGAACCGCACGAGACGCGCGGTGCACTCCCGCAACTGCGTGACGGCGCCCGCCGGTGTCCCGACCGAAGTCAGCTGAACCGTCTGGATCGAATCGACCACCAGCAGCCGGACATTCTCGTCGCGCGCACGCGCGAGCATCGTCTCGAGGTCGGTGTCCGCGACCACGCGCAAGCTCGAGCCTTGCGCGCCGAGCCGCCGGGCGCGCACGCCGATCTGCGCCGCGGATTCTTCGGCGGACAGATAAAGCGCCGGCACCTGGCCAGCTACCTCGTGCGCGACCTGCAGGAGCAGCGTCGACTTGCCGATGCCGGGCTCCCCGCCCAGCAAGGTCACCGAACCGGGAATCAGACCGCCGCCGAGGACGCGATCGAGCTCGGTCATGCCGGTCAGCTGGCGCCCCACCTCATCGGCCACGAGCTCCGCAACGGGAGATGCGGCGGCCGCCGTGGCCGCCGCCGGCGCCGCGCCCGGCCGCCGGGCCACCGAGCGCTGCTCGAGGGTGTTCCACTGCGAGCACTGGGGGCATTGCCCCTGCCATTTGAGGGTTTCGGCGCCGCAGTCGGCGCACACGAAAATCAGGGCCGGCTTGGCCATCAGTGGACATCCAGAGGTATTGAAAGCGTGACGAAGTTCATGTCGTTCCCAGGCCTCCCCGGCCGTCGGTTCGCCTAGTGTGCTGTAGTGCGATGCGGCCAACGGGCGATCCCATTAGCATTACCCCGCCCAGGTCGTTGTTTCTGGGTCATCGTTTTGGCGGCTCGCCCGGGGAAGTGTGACTTATTGCTCCGGCCCGCGTTTGCACTGCTGGTAGGTTATGGCATTGCGCGGGGAAGCGTGCGGGCGCATTGCGGCCGTAAGGGTCTCTTTTTGAGCATTGAGCAAGGTGTGATCGAAGCAGTCGCGGATAAAAGCTGGCTCGGCGGGGAGTGCCGATGAGCCTCAAGGGCAAGCTCACGTTCGTCGGGCAGACCGATACCGGTCGCGTTCGCGAACACAACGAAGACACCATTGCCTCCGACGTGGACGTCGGCCTGCTGGTGCTGGCCGATGGCATGGGCGGATACAACGCGGGCGAAGTCGCCAGCGGCATCGCCGTCAAAACCATCACGAACCTCGTTCGCGAAGGTCTCGCACGCGAGGACCTGGGAACGATCGACCGCTCAACCGGGTTGGCACGGCCTTCCATCGTGTTGCGCGACGCCATCACCCGGGCCAACAAGATCATTTATCAGACCGCGCGCTCGCAGGCCGAGTGCGAGGGCATGGGCACCACGGTCGTGGCGGCCCTCTTCTACGACAACCGGATTTCGATCGCACACGTCGGGGATTCGCGGTTGTATCGCCAGCGCAATGGCCAGATCTCGCAGGTGACGATGGACCATTCGCTGCTGCAGGAACTGGTCGATCGCGGCTTCTACTCGCCCGAAGAGGCCCAGCGGGCGGCAAACAAGAACTACGTGACGCGCGCTTTGGGCGTCGAGCCCCAGGTCGAGGTCGAGGTGCAGGAGCACCCGGTCGACAAGGGCGACATTTTCATCCTCTGTTCGGACGGTCTCTCCGACATGGTGGAAGATGAAGACATCCGTTTAACTATAAGTACCTTTGGTGCTAATCTAGATACGGTTGCTAAGCAGTTGATTCAGTTAGCCAACGAGAACGGCGGTCGCGACAACGTTTCGGTGGTGCTCGCGCAGGCGAATGAAGCGTTCCCGGCAAGTCGCGGTGTGATGGACAAACTTCTTGGCTGGTTCAGTTAAGGGAAGGCGAAAAGAATGGCACGTCTCGTATTGAGCCTGGATAACCAGGTGCTCGCCGAATACAACATGAACAAGGAGCGGTACACGATTGGCCGCCTCCCCGACAACGACATCCGCATCGACAACTCCGCGGTGTCGGGCCATCACTCGCTGATCATCAACATCCTCAACGACTCGTTCCTCGAGGATCTGAACAGCACCAACGGCACGTACGTGAACGGCAAGCTCATCAAGAAGCATGCGCTGCAACACGGCGACGTCGTGACCGTCGGACATCACCAGCTGCGCTTCGTCGAGGACGACGAGGCCCAGGACGAATTCGAAAAGACGATGGTCATCCAGCCGTCGTCGCGCCCCGCCGCCGAAAAGATGCGCGCCGCGGCTGGCGAGGCTGAAAAGAAGTCCGCCGATCTTTCCGCCAGCGGCGCCCGCAAGGGCCTCGACGGCAAGACGCCGGTCAAGAAGGCCAAGCTGCAGGTACTCTCGGGCTCCTTCGCGGGCCGCGAGCTCGAACTGAACAAGGCGCTCACGACCCTGGGCCGCCCCGGCATCCAGGTCGCCGCCATCACGCGCCGCCAGGACGGTTTCTTCATCGTCCATGTGGACGCCGACAAACCCGACAACACCCCGCTCGTGAACGGCACCGCCATCGGCAGCCAGGCGCGCAAGCTCATCGACAACGATGTGATCCAGCTTGCGGGCGTGAAGATGGGGTTCTTCGAAGCTTGAGGGTGGTAGGTGCCGGGTGAGAAAACGCTGAGTTAGCTCGACCTAACTC
>JAEWLQ010000039.1 GCA_023457495.1 Pseudomonadota bacterium | reverse complement strand
CCGCGGCTTGTTTTGCCCCGCGCGACGCCCGGCTGTCTTGCGCGGTTAAGACGACCGCTCAGAAGTCACCTCGTTACCGGAGCAACGAGAGGACGTTCTGCGGGATCGCATTGGCCTGGGCGAGGATCGCCGTGCCGGCCTGCTGCAGGATCTGCGCGCGGGTCAACAGGGCGGTTTCCGCCGCGAAGTCCGCATCCAGGATGCGGCTGCGCGCGGCGCTCAGGTTCTCCGAAGTCGCCTGCAGGTTCGCGACCGTCGAGCTGAAGCGGTTCTGCACCGCACCGAGGTCGGCACGGATGCTGGTGACCTGCGACAGCGCGCCGTCGAGCACCGCAAGCGCGGAGTTCGCACCCGCCACCGTCGAGATGTTGACCGTCTCGAGGCGCGTCAGCGAGGGCGAGGCCGAGGCCACACCACCGCGTGCGAGGTCAGCGCCGCCGAGCGTGAAGCTCGCCGCCGAGCTCAGCGTCAGCGTGCCGCGGCTGGTGTTGCCGCTGCCGTCGGCCGCAGCGGTACCGCCCGCGGCGGCTCCCGGAGCGATGGCGCCGGCGTTGGTCGCGCTCTCCGAGATGGCCAGCGTGCCCGTGCCGAGCTTGTCCGAGGTCACGACGACCGTCGTGGCCGTCGTGCTCGTGGCCTGCACCGAGGTGCGACCCGCGGTCCACTCGGCGGTGATCGCCGCGGCCAGGTTCGCGATCGCGACGGTTTCCGCGTTGCCCGCGGCCAGCGTGACGGCCACGTTGCCGGCAGCGACGACGCCGTCGCTCGTGAACTGGTAGGTGCGCTCGCCGATCGTGATGGTGTCACCACCGCCGTTCGCCGTGGTGATGCCGTTCGCCGCGTTGGCGTTGGCAACCGTGAAGGTCAGCGTGGACGCTTCGTTGCCGCTGGCATTCGAGCCGGCCGAGATGTCGAGACCCGTGGCGTTCTGGATCGCCTGCGCGTTCGCGGCGTTCGCCGTGCTCGCGGTCAGCGCGATGTTGCGGCCGTCGGTTGCCGTCAGGCTCAGCTGACCCGTGGAGGCATCGGCCACCGCGATCACGCCCGTCTGGTTGGAGACGGCGTTGATGGCCGTGGCGGCGTTGCGACCCTGGGTCACGGCGCTCACGTCGCCGGCGATGGCGCCGACCGCGATGCCGTTGATCATCAGCGTGCCGCTCGCGAGCGAAGCGCGCGCGATCGGGGCCGAACCGTTGACCGAGGTCGTGGCCGTGGCCGTGACACCCGTGAGGTTCGACTTCGAGTTGATCGCAGTGGCCTTCGCCGTGGCGGAATCAGCCGTCACGCCAGCCGCGCTGGTGCCGGCCGACACGCCGACTTCCACGCCGTTGATCGTGAAGCCCGCGCCGTCGAACGCGGTGTCCGTAACGGCCGAACCGGAGGCCTGGTACGCGCCGAGCAGGTTCGTGGTCGCGCCCTGGATGCCGAACGAAATCGTCTGGTTGGCATTCGCGCCGACCTGGAACTGCGCCGAGGCGAAGGTGCCGTCGAGGATGTTCTGGCCGTTGAACTGCGTGGCCTGCGCGATGCGCTGCACTTCGGCGAGCAGCTGCTGGGCTTCGGCGTTGAGCGCCTGGCGGTCAGAAGCGGAGTTGGTCGAGTTGGCCGACTGAATCGCCAGCTCGCGGATACGCTGCAGGGCGTTGCCGGTTTCGGCAAGCGCGCCTTCCGCCGTCTGCGACAGCGAGATACCGTCGTTGGCGTTGCGGACGGCCTGGTTCAGACCACGAATCTGCGTGGTGAAACGCTCCGAGATCGCGAGACCCGCGGCGTCGTCCTTCGCGCTGTTGATGCGCAGACCGGAGGAGAGACGCTGCAAGGCCGTCGCCAACTGGCCCTGTGATGTCGTGAGGTTGCGCTGTGCATTCAGCGACGCCACGTTTGTGTTGATGACTTGAGGCATTGAAACGACTCCTGAAAGTTGTACCGGCCACTATTTGCCGGCGGTTCTTGCTCAGGGCCTGTATCGGATCGGAGGGCGCCAACTTGAGGCTCAGGGTTCGGCCTACAGCAATTTGTGAGGCGCCTCACAGCGGTGGTAGGTGCCGGGTGAGAAATCGCTGAGTTAGGGGGCGGAAATGCCTGGTTCGCGAATAGCAGGGCTAACTCAGCGATTTCTCACCCGGCACCAACTTCATCACAAATAACGGACGCCACCGCTTCGGTGGCGTGAGAAGTGGGCGGCAGCCTTTTACAAGTAGTCGAACAGGGACATTTGTGCGACGCGGGTGTAGGCGGCCTGGGCGGCCTGTAACCCGGCGAATTGTTGATTGAGCAGGCTGATGGCCTGCGCATAGTCGACGTCGCGCAGATCGGAGAGCAGTGACTCGAGGTCGACGGCTTCCGACTCGCGGAATTCCGCCGCGATGTCGATCGCGTGCAGTCGTGCGCCCACTTCGGCGCGCACGGACACCGAGCGCTCGAGGGCCTTGTCGATGTTGGCGATCGACGCGCCGATCTGTGCCTGGAACGCGGCGCTGCTGCCCGCGATGCCCGCGTCGCCTTCGAGCGTGCGCGCGAGCTCGTCGAGCATCGCGAACATGTCGGTATTGCCCGCCGGCTGGATACTGAACGAATCATTGGCCGCCGGCGTCCCCGTGATCGTCACGTTGATGCCGAGGAAATCGATGCTCTGCCCCGGCGTGAAGCCGACGCCGCTGGTGATCACATTGGGCGTCGGCGTCGCATCGTCGACGATCTCCCAATCCGTGGCCGTCGTGAATTGCAGCGTGTAGTTGCCCGGCACCCATGCGCCCGGCGTCACCACCCGGCCCACGTCGACCGTGGCGTTGCCGGTATTGGCGGCGCCGACGGTCGTGCGGAACACGCCGTTGCGCTCGGCGATGCCCATGAACACGTCCGCGCCGGTGTGCACGTCGGACAGCGACTGGGTGCTGCTGATGCGGATCTGGCGCGTCGTCTGGTCGCCGAGGTAGTTCACGCCGGTCGTGCCCTGCGCGAACGGGCGCGTGCCGCTCGACGTGCCGGCGAACAGGAACTCGCCGTTGCCGTCGTCGCGGTTCGCCATCTCCATCAGCGCGGCCAGGTTCTGGCGCACGTCGTTCGCGAGCATGCGGCGCTCTTCGAGGCCGAGCGTGGAATTCGCGCCCTGCAGCGCCGTGTCGCGCACGCTCTGCAACACCGCCGTGATGTCGGCGAGCGTCTGCTCTTCGTAGCTGAGGCGGCTCTCGATGATGCTCGAGTTGCGCGCGTACTGCGCGTTGTCCGCGAGCGTGCGGTCGAGCGCGGCGACGCGCGTCGCGCCGATCGGATCTTCCGCCGCGGTCTGGAATTTCTTGCCGGTGGTGATCTGCTGCTGCGTCTTCGAGAGACGCACCTGGTGTTCGAGGATCGCGCTGATGCTCGTGCGGTGCATTCCGGCGGTAGACAGGCGCATGGCTTACCTCCGCACCGCGTTGAGCAGCGTGTCGAACATCTGGCCCGAGATCGCGATGATCTGCGCCGCGGCGCCGTAGGCCTGCTGGAAGCGCAGCATGTTGGCCGCCTCCTCGTCCAGGTTCACGCCGGAAATCGCGTCGCGCGCGGCGAGGTCGCCTTCGTTGACCAGGGCTTCCGCGTCGCGGCTCATCTGCGCCGAGCGCGTCTGCAGTCCGAGGTTGCCCGTGAGTCTTTCGACGGCCTGCGTGACCGAGACGGTGCCGCTTTCGAGCACGCCTGCGTTCATCGCATCCACCATCGCGAACGCGTTGCGGTTGTCGCCGACGGCGCCGGCGTTGTTGCGCACGGTGAACGTGTCGCCGGCCGCGGGCGAGCCGCTGATCCGCACGCGCCAGCCGTTGAATTCGATGGCGTCACCCGGCGTGTAAGTCTGCGCGGCGCCGCCGTTGATCGTGTACGTGGTCGCGGATGTGAACTCGATATCCACCGGCGACGTGAGCGTCGCGGGATTGGAGGCGTTCAGCACCTCACCCGAGGTGATCGTGCCATTGCCGGAATTGCCAGCCGCGGCGGCGGCGCGGATCGGCGCCGCGGCCGCGATACGCGCCGGGTCCGTTATGGCCACCGTGAATCCGGCCATCGCGTTGCGCGTCGGGTGGATGACGAACTGATCGCCCGCCACCGATCCGGCGCCCACGACGATCTCCAGTCCATCCGCGCGGATCGGATCGAGCGCGGTGCCCGCCCCGGTGAAGCTCACCGCGGCGCCCGTATCGAGGCGGCGCAGCGTGTAGCCGCTGCCGGTGTTGGTGACCACGTAGTCGTAGGGCGTGACCGCGCCGAGATCCACTCGCGTCGCGCTCGCCGTGGCATTGCTGCCGTTCGAGGTCGCGCCGACCACCTCGACGCCACCGACGTTGAAGAAGTTGCCACCCACCGCGCCGGTGAGGTCCATGCCCATGCGATGCTGGGCGTTGACCTGGTTCGCGACCGCGAGCGTGATGCGGCCGAGCTCGTTGCGCGCCGGATCGAGCATCTCGCGGCGCCAGTCGAGCAGTCCGCCGAGCGTGCCGCCCGAGATGTTGCGCGAGATGTCCACCGTACCGCCCTGCGTCTGCAGTGCGAGCTTCACCCGCGAGGGATCGAGCGGATCGGCCGAGGTCGTGATCTGCGAGGCGGTGGTGCCGAGCACCAGCGGCTGGCCGGTGCCGATGAAGACGTTGAGACTCGATTCGCCCTCGGCGACGACGGTCACGCCGATCTTGGACGAAAGCTGATCGATCATCGCATCGCGCTGATCGAGCAGGTCGTTGGGCGGCCGGCCCGTCTGCTGGACCGCGACCGCGATGTCGCCGTTGAGTTTCGCGATGTCGCGCGCGAGTCCGCTGATCTCGCTGGCTTCACCGACGAGGCGCGTGTCCACGCTCGCGGACATCTCGCGCAGGCGCGCATCGTAACTGCGCAGGCGTTCGGTGAGTGCGTTGCCCTGCGCGAGCAGGACCTGCCGCGCGGAAATCGAGCTCGGCGTGCTGGAAATTTCGTTGATGGCGTCGGTGAAGCCCTGCAGCGCCGACGACAAGCCGTTCGTAGTACTGCCGAGCAGGTTGTCGAGCCGCCCCGCTTCCGTGGCGAACGCTTCCAGGCGCCCGAGGTTGCTGCCCGAGGTGCGCACCTGCTGCGAAACGAACTGGTCATAGACGCGGCGCACAGCCGTCGCATTGACGCCGCTGCCGATCCAGTTCGTGCCGAAGGCCTGCGGCTGGCGCGTGGCGAATTCGACGCGCTGGCGGGTGTAACCCGGCGTCGAAACGTTCGCGATGTTGTGGGCGGTCGTGTCCAGCGCGCGTTGCAGTGCGCGCAGGCTCGAAAGGCCCGTTCCTAACATGTCAGCCATTGCTCATAGGCTCCTGCGTCGATATCGGCGCCGCGGCGGCCGACTTGAACTGATTCACATCCGACGGCAATTGCGCGGCCACCGAGACAAGTTTGTTCGCGTATTCGGGATCGGTGGCGTATCCGCCCTTCTGCAGTGCGGTCGCGAAGGCGCGCACGTCTCCGCCCGTGTTGAGCGCCGCGGCGTAGCGCGGGTTGTCGCGCAGCAAGCGGACATAATCACCGACGCTTTCCGCCATGGACCCGTAGGCGCGGAAACGCGCGTTCTCGCGGCCGGCGACGCCTGCGACATATTCCTGCGTTTCAGACGACACACTCGCGCCGCGCCAGGAGGCGCCCGCCTTGATGCCAAAGAGGTTGTGGCTCGCGCCGGATGCATCTGATGGCTGCGAAGTGCCCCACCCGGTTTCAAGCGCCGCCTGCGCGATGATGCCCCGCGGATCCACTCCGAGCTCGCGCGCCGCCGCCTCGGCATGCGGCCGGATCGCGTCGACAAACTTCTCCCGCTGCTCTCGTGTCACGGCGGCGCCGCCTGGCACCGACAATCCGGGAGCAGCGGCGCCGGCGTTCGGCTGGCCCTGACTGAGTTGCCGGATCAACATGTCGGCGAGACCCAGACCCTTGCCTTGCGACAGCTGCACGGCGAGCTGGTCGTCCATCATGTCCTGGTACATGTCGACCTGATCGCTGCCGAACATCGGGTCGCCGAAGCTCGCGCTGCGCATGCTCTCGAGCATCATCTTCGTGAAGAGACTTTCGAACTGGCGCGCGACCTCGCGCAGCGTGGCCGGATCGTTCGCGCCCGCGCCGCGGCGCAGTTCGGCGAACTGCTTGAAATCGGTCGCGTCCGCCGGGCGCGCGGTGTTCGTGCGCGGCGCGAGCGGAACGAGCGATGGATCGACGCGCGAGACCATGATCAGATGACGATGAGCTCGGCGCGCAACGCGCCCGACTCTTTCAGAGCTTCGAGAATGGCGACGAGGTCGCCGGGTGCGGCACCCACCTGGTTCACCGCGCGCACGATGTCGTTGAGATCCACGCCCGCGTCGAACACGTACATGCGCGCGTCCGGCTGGTGCACATTGACCGAGCTCTCGGGCACGACCACCGTCTGTCCCTGCGCGAATTCATTGGGCTGGCTCACCGAGGCACGCTCGGAGATGGTCACCGACAGCGAGCCATGCGCCACGGCCGCCGGCATCACGCGCACGCGCGAGCCGATGACCACGGTGCCGGTGCGCGAATTCACGATGACCCGGGCCGGCGCGTCGCCCGGCTCGATCTCGATCTGCTCGAGCGTCGATAGATAGGCGATGCGCTGGTTGGGATCCGCCGGCGCGGCGACCCGCACCGAGACGCCGTCGAGCGCCTGCGCGGTCGCATCGCCGAGCAGGTTGTTGATGCCCTCGACCAGGCGCGCGCTCGTGGTGAAATCCGGTGTGTGCAGGTTGAGCACGACGTACGGCGTCTGCTCGAATCCCGTGGAAACCGCGCGTTCGACCGTCGCGCCATTCGGCACGCGGCCGGCCGAAGGCACGTTGACCGCGATGCGCGATCCGTCCTTGCCCGAGATGCCGAAACCGCCGACGACCAGGCTGCCCTGCGCCATCGCGTAGACCTGTCCGTCCGCGCCGCGCAGCGGCGTCATGATCAAACTACCGCCGCGCAGGCTGCCGGCATTGCCGATCGAGGACACCGTGACGTCGATGTTCTGGCCCGGCTTCGCGAACGGCGGCAGGTCGGCGTGCACCGTGACGGCCGCGACGTTCTTCAACTGCGGATTGGCGTTCGGCGGAATGGTGACGCCGAAGCGCACCAGCATGTTCTTGATGCTCTGGATCGTGAACGGCGCCTGGCTCGTCTGGTCGCCGGTGCCGTCGAGACCGACGACGAGGCCGTAGCCGATGAGCTGGTTGTTGCGCACGCCCTGCACGGAGGCGAGATCCTTGACGCGCTCGGCGTTCGCGGTGGCCGCGAGCAGCGGCAACAACGCGCAGATGACTGAATGACGCAAACGGCGGCGCATGTTCGAGGTCCTCATCAGAATGGCGTCAGCGGTGAATTGAAGAAGCGAAATAGCCAGCCGGGCTTGCTGGCGTTGGCCACCGTGCCCTGCCCGCCGTACGAGATGTAGGCGTCCGCGACCTTCCACGAGACCACGGAGTTGTCCGGCGCGATGTCCGAGGGACGCACGATGCCCTGCACGCGCACGTACTCCTTGCCGGAGTTGATGGCCACGAGCTTCTGCCCGCGCACCAGCAAATTGCCGTTCGGGAAGCGCTTGGCGACGGTCACGCTGATCTGGCCGTCGAGCGCGTTGCTCTGCTTGCTCGCGCCGTTGCCGGCGAAGCTCGAGTCGTTGCTCATCGAACCTTCGAGGATCGGCGTGCCGTTGATGGTCACGGGCCGGCCGAACACGGTCGGACCCGCGAGCGCCGCTTCACTCGACTTGCTGGTCGTGGTGCTTGCGGACTTCTGCGCGCTGGTGCTCTCTTCGAGGCGGATCGTGAGCGTGTCGCCCACGTTGCGCGCTGTGACGTTCTCCCACAGCGACACCTCGGCGCCCTGCGCGTAGATGGAACCGTTCGTGGCCTTCGGCATGTCCGCGTCGGCCGGCCAGGTCGGCTCGAACTCGCGGCCGCCATCCTCCTGCATCGCGGCGCAGCCGGACATCAGCAGGCCGAGTGCGACGGCGAAGGCCAGCATCAGGTTACGTTCCGCGAAGCTCATAACTGGTTGTTCACGTATTCGAGCATCTGGTCGGCGGTCGAGATGGCCTTGGAGTTCATCTCGTACGCGCGCTGCGTCTCGATCATGTTGACGAGTTCCTCGACCACGTTGACGTTCGAGGATTCGACCGAACCCTGTGTCGTTGCGCCCAGGCCATTCTGGCCGGGCGTACCGGTCTGCGCCGGACCGCTCGCGGCCGTTTCGACCAGCAGGTTTTCGCCGAGCGGCTGCAGACCCGCCGGGTTCACGAAATCCGTGAGTTGCAACTGGCCCACCGTCACCGGCGCGGCCTGCCCGGCCACGCGCACGCCCACCGTGCCGTCGCGGCCGATGGTGATGCTCTGCGCGCCTTCGGGAATGCTGATGCCGGGCTGCAGGATGTAGCCACTGGAGGTAACCATCTGGCCTTGCGAGGACAACTGGAAGCTGCCGTCGCGTGTGTACGCGGTGTTGCCGTCCGGTAGCTGGATCTGGAAGAAGCCGCGGCCTTCGATGGCCACGTCGAGCGCGTTGTTGGTCTGCGTCAAACCACCCTGCGTATAAAGCTTCTCGGTGGCCACCACGCGCACACCCGTGCCGAGGTGCACACCCGAGGGGGCCTGCGTGTCCTGCGAGGTCGAGCCGCCCGCCTGCCGCACGTTCTGGTACAGCAGGTCTTCGAACACGGCGCGGCCCTTCTTGAAGCCGCTGGTGCTCACGTTGGCGAGGTTGTTGGACGTGACCGCGAGGCGCGTCTGCTGCGCGTCGAGTCCGGTCTTGGCGGCCCACAATGCTGGATTCATGTGCGTTCTCCTGAAATCTGTCTATCTATTGAGTGCGGCGCGGGCATCAGCCCATGCGCAACAACTGCGCGGCGGCGGCGCCGTTCTCTTCGGCGGTGCGGATCGCCTTGACCTGCATCTCGAACTGCCGCGCGAGCTCGATCATGTTGACCATCGCGGCGGCGGCGTTGACGTTGCTCGACTCGAGTACGCCGGAGCTCATCTGGACCGCGGCGTCCGGCGGCGCGTCGTTGCCGTCCTTCATGCGGAACAGCCCGTCTTCGCCGCGCTCGACCGACTCGGTCGCGGGGTTGACGAGCTTGATGCGGCCCACGGTCGCCGTCGTATCCGGCGTCTGGCCCTGCGCGACGATCGAGATCGATCCATCACGCGCGAAGAAAATGGACGAATACGGCGGAACGTTGATCGGACCGCCGTCGCCGAGCACCGGCCGGCCCGTGGCCGTCATGAGCTGCCCGGTAGGATCCACCTGCAGATTGCCCGCGCGCGTGTAGGCCTCGCGCCCGTCCGGACCCTGCACGGCGATGAAGCCCTTGCCGTTGACCGCGACGTCGAGATCGCGGCCGGTCGTCAGCAACGCGCCGTTGGTGTCGTCCCAACCGACGGTGCCATTGGTGGCGTAGACGCGCGAGGCGTAGCCGGTGCCATCGACCGCGCGGCTCTGGAACGCCGCCAGGTCGGCCCGAAAGCCGTTCGTGCTGACGTTGGCGAGATTGTGGTTGTTGACGCCTTGCGCGCGCAGGGTTTCCTTCGCGCCCGTCATCGCCACGTAGAGCATCCGGTCCATGACTAGCTACCTCTCCCGGTCCTTACCGGATGTTCATGATGGTTTGCTGGATCTGGTCGGCCGTGCTGATCATCTGCGCGTTCGCCTGGAAGTTGCGCTGCGCGGTGATCATCTGCACGAGCTGCTCGGTCACGTCGACGTTGGCGCCTTCGAGCGCACCCGACTGCACGAGGCCGAAGCCGGAGTTACCCGCCTGGCCGCGCAATGCCTGGCCGGACGCGTAGGTTTCGGCCCACTGCGTGTTGCCGAGCTGCTGCAGGCCCTGCGGGTTCGCGAAGTTCGCGACCGCCACCTGGCCGAGCGGCTGCGAATTGCCGTTCGTGAAACGCGCCTGCACGATGCCGGTATCGCTGATGTCGATACCGATCAGCCGGCCGGTCGTGTAACCGTCCTGGGTCACCGAGTTCACGGCGAAGTTCGAACCGAACTGCGTGGAGCGCGACAGATCGACCGTCACGTTCATGTCCGCGGCGCCCGTGGTCGGCGTGAACGCCGGGAACGAAAGCTGGCCGCCGACCGGGGCGGTCAGCAGGCCGGTGTTGGAGTACTGCAGCGTCTGCGGTGTGCCATCCGTTCCGACCGGCTGACCGTCGATGAACAGACGCGCCTCCCACTGGTTGGCCGTCGCCGTACGCGAGAAATACACCGTGCCCGTATGCGTCGCGCCCAGCGAGTCGAACAGTGTGAGCGAGGTCGCCTGGTTGAAGGTATTCGGATCGTTCGCGTTGAACGGCGCCGTCGGCGGTTGCGTGGCGCTCGCCGGCAGGTTGAGCGTGTATTCGACGTTGGACGTCGCGGACGGCGCGGAATCGGTGGTCTGCAGGCGCAGGTCACCGAGACCGCCGGTGTTGAATCCGCCACCCGCGAGCGGCGGATAGACCTGCAGGCGCTGGCCCATCGAGTTCACGACGTAGCCTTCGCGATTCATCTGGAACGCGCCGGCGCGCGTGTACGACAGTGCGCCGTTGTCCGAGAGGATGAACATGCCCTGCCCGCTGAGCGCGAGGTCCAGGTTCGAGTCCGTGAACTCGACGTTGCCCTGTGCGAACTGCTGCGTAACGGCCGCGACGCGCACGCCGTTGCCGCTGGCATTGTTGGAGGTGCCCTGCAGCGACACGGCGAACAGGTCGGCGAATTCGGTGCGCGAGCCCTTGAAGCCGGTCGTGGACGTGTTGGCGATGTTGTTGGCCGTCACGTTGAGATCGGCCTGCGCGGCATTGAGTCCCGAGAGTGCGATGCGGAAAGACATGGAGAAATCTCCCTGTTAAATGGGTTCGGTCAGAGCACGCGTTCGACGTCGTCGATCGCGATCTCACCGAGTGAATCTGTATCGAGCGTGAGGCCGCCCGTAACCGGATCGAGCGCGACGCTCGACACGTTGGCCGCGACGCGGGTGCGCAGCGAGACGTTTTCGTTGGCGACGCGCGCGACGACCTCGATGCGATAGGCACCCGCCTCCGCGGGCGTGCCGCCGTCGGTGGTGCCGTCCCACGAGAACGCATGCGTGCCGCGCGCGGTGTCGAGGGCCTGCGTCTTGACCAGCGCGCCGCTGGCGTCCTTGACGATGAGCTGCACGGAGCTGGCGCCGGCGGGCACGTCGATCAGGCCCTGCGGCCCGCGCACTTCGCCCTCCACCGCTTCCGGCAGATAGACCGTGTTGCCGTCCGCGATGACGGCGCGGCCAATGAGTCCCGCGCCATCGAGCACCTGGTTGCCACGCAGGCTCGCGGTGAGCGAGCTGATCTGCTTGTTCATGTCCGACAGGCCCGAAACCTGGCTGAACTGCGCGAGCTGACCGACGTATTGCGCGGGCTCGAGCGGCTTGAACGGATCCTGGTTCTTGAGCTGCGTGATCATCAGCGTCAGGAAGTCTTCCTGGTTGAGCTCGGTCTTCTTGGCGAGCGCCGCGTTCGAAGCCGCGGCGGCCGCCGCCTCGTCGCCGGTGCGCCGACGGACCATGGCCGCGTTGATGATGTCCATGTCGAACATGAGTGTTCTCCTTTAACCCTGGCCCAGCCGCAGTGTCGCGAGCAGCAGGTCCTTCGAGGTGTTCATCACCTCGACGTTGTTCTGGTACGAGCGCGAGGCGGAGATCATGTTCACCATTTCCTCCACCACGTTGACGTTGCTGTGGGTCACGTAGCCCTCGCCGTCCGCGGACGGATGCTCGGGGTCGTACACCCGCTTGCCGGGGCTCTGGTCCTCGATCACGTTGCTGACCGTCACGCCCGCCACTGCCGGATGGCGGCCGGCCTCGACTGCCCGGCTGCGCCCGTCCGGCGCGGTGGCCTGGAAGATCACCTGCCGGGCCTTGTAGGGCGAGCCGTCCGGCCCGGCCACCGTGTCGGCGTTGGCGAGGTTGGAGGCCACGGTGTTGAGCCGCTGGCTTTGCGCGGAGACGGCGCTGCCGGCGACGGAGAAGATGTTCAGGAGCGACATGGTGCGTACCTCCGGTGGCTATCCGTCATTCGCCGCGGATCGCGGTGACCATTGTCCGCACGCGGCCGTTGATGAAGCGCAGCGTGGCCTCGTAGCGCAGCGAGTTGTCCGCGAAGCTCGCGCGCTCGCGATCCAGGTCGACCGAGTTGCCGTCGAGCGACGCCTGCT
>JAEWLQ010000038.1 GCA_023457495.1 Pseudomonadota bacterium | reverse complement strand
GCGCTTGGCCCCGCTCGCCCCGCTGCCCACGCGCGCGGCGACGCGCGTCCGCAAGCTGCCGGGCACCGCGCACCTGATCGTCGCGGCCGAAGCGCGGCGCGAGGGCATGGAAACCTGGCGCGCCTCGCTGCTGACCGGCGGTACGTCCGCTGCCATCTACTCCCAGGCCCGCAGGTTCCGCACCGATGCGCTCGACGCGCTGGATCGTGAGTTCGCGCAGCCTTCGCTCACGCCCGTGCGCGTGAAGACCCTGGGCCGCAGACTGGGCTCGCTGGTCCTGCATCCCGCGCTCGCCGAGGCGCTCGTGGCGACGCGGCGCCAACCCTTGTCGGTGGTGCACGATGCGGCCGGCAGCCGTGTGCCCTGGGAAACCCTCAACCTGCGCGGCTGGATCCCTGCGCTCGAAAGCGGCCTGTCGCGCCGCTACGCCACCGCCGATCTCGTGCCGGCGCGCTTCGATCAGGAGCGTCGCTCACAACGTGAGCTCGGAGTGCTGGTCATCTCCAATCCGACTCGCGATCTGCCGGGCGCGGAGCTCGAACGCGAGCGCATTACGGCCATTCTCGGGCGGGTGCCCAAGGTGCGCGTCACCGAAGTCACCGGCGAGGCCGCGACGCTGGCGCGCGTCACCGCGGAGCTCGAGGCCGGCCGGCACGATGTCATCCATTACGCGGGCCACGCGTTTTTCGATGCACACCGGCCGGGCGAAAGTGGTCTCGCGCTCGCGGACGGCGATCTCACCGGTTCGGCCGTCGCCGCGCTCGGCCGTCTGCCACCGCTGGTGGTATTCAATGCCTGCGAGTCCGCGCGCCTGCGGCGCGGCGCGCGCGACACGCGCGGCGCCCGGCGCGAACGCGGCGTGCGCACCAACCTGAGTCTCGCGGAGTCCCTGCTGCGTGCCGGCCTCGCGCATTACATCGGCACTCACTGGCCGGTCGAGGACGAGGCCGCGACCGCATTCGCGACCGCGTTCTATCGCGAGCTGTTGAGGTCGACCATCGGCGGCGCGCTGGTCAAGGCGCGGCGCGCCGTGCACGCGCGCCATTCGCCGGACTGGGCCGACTACGTGCACTACGGCGACGGCGATTTCCGGCTCAAATTACCCTGAAGATCATTTCAGGATCTTCGCGGCGATGTCGCCCGCGGCCTGGTCGCCACCCTCCGGAAACGCGGGCGCGCGCAGCACTCCCGCCGCGCTGGCCTTGATGACGGTGGGCTTGCTCCACGCTCCGGTGCGGGGGTCGAACCACGTCCACCGGTAGTTAGCGCCCGGCTCGAACCCCTTCAGGCTCGCGCGCAGCGCCTTGTTCTCGAAGTAGGCGAGCGCGAAGCCGCGATCCTCGGTGCGCATCAGGAACGACCAGCCGTCGAGCCCGTCCGCGAGCGCATCGGGGATGCTGCGCGGCTCGAGATCGTTCGAGGCGAGACGCAGCTGCTGGTAGCGATCGCCCTCGGAGAGCGCGAAAGCACCGAGGTGCCGCATCTGCGCGCCGGATTCGTACTTGAGCGCGGTCCAGATGTGCGGCCGCCAGCCCTCGGGCTCGCCCGTGGTCGTCAGGTCGTAGGCCGCGGTGCCGTGCACGTGGCCCGCGAGCGCGCCCGAGAGCAGCGATCCGTACATCATCGCGCGCGCGAAGTAGTTGTCGCGCGGCGAGTTCGCGGGTGGCGTCTCGCCGCCGGGCCGGTTGATGTTGTGGTTCCAGCCCGTGTAGTAAGGCTCGAGGTTCGCGGCCGGCATCGGCGGCGTGAGCCGGAACAGCTCCTCGATGGACGCATAGATTGCGTGATTCCGCGGGTTGTTGCCCACCGTGTGCATCGTGAGCCACGGCGCCTTCGCGCCGTGCCCGAACGCCTTGTACGTCGAGCGATCGATCAACGTCGTGTACGGCTGGCCGAAGGGCAGCGGACCGTACTTCTCGTGATGCCACGTCAGTGCCTCGTTGAATTCATCCGCGGTGAGGCTGAAATCCTTCGGGATCCAGTCGAGATGGATGCCGCTGAAGATCATGTTGAACGCGCCATACCGCGCGATGAGGTACTGCACGAAACGCGCATATGAAGGATTGAAGTCGAAGTACGCCTTCCACGAGGGCGCGTTGTCGCGGCGCACGGTCTCGAAGAAGGGCACGAAACCCTCGTCCGACAAGTAACGCATCTTGCGGTCGAGATTCGCGAAGTACTTCGGGTTGATCGCGTCGAAATTGGCGAGGCCCTCGCGATCGGCGAGCACGGCGAACGGCCGGTTGCCGTCTTCGTCGTGCATGTCCTTGCCGGTGGTCGTCGCGCCATCGGGCGTGGAGATCTTCGCGTTCGGCGCCCAGTGACCGAACTTCTCCCACGCGTTGCGCAGGAACACGCCGTCCTTGTTCGCGTAGGTCGCGCCGCGCTGATCGGCGGCCCAGTTGGGGAATGCGGCGATGAACGAAATCGAGTTGAATCCCTGGCGCTTGCGCCACGCGACGGCTTCCTCGAACGAGATGCCCGGACCCGGCACGTAGTCCGGCGCGGGCGGCGCACCGTTCTTCCACGGCAGTCGCCACGTGGAGGCCGCGAGCCAGGTGTCGCCGAGCAGGAAGAACGGCGTGCCATCCGCGTATTGCAGGGCATGGCCATTGCCGCTCGCGCGCACGAAGCCGCGACGATTCGCGTTCTCGGCGATCTGTCCGGGTTCCCACGCGACCGCGCGGAAAGATCCCGCGCCGCCGTTCAGGCCCGTGTCATCGGCGGGCGTGGCCGCCGCGCGCCAGCGCCATTCGCCAGGAGAAGTCGCGACGAAGCGCACCTTGAACGTGCGGCCGCCGTCCCAGAAGCCGTAGACACGCTTCTCGAAATCCGGGCCCGTTAGTTCGATCCAGCTGGTGACGTCGACATATGGATTGGAGTAGTCGCGCGCCGCCTCGAAGGTGATCTCCTGCACTTCCCAGACACGCACTTCGCCCGACTGCAGGCGCGCGTGGGCGATGCCGGCCGTGGCGAAGGTGAGAAGGACAACCGTCCGCGCAATTCGTTGAAGCATGTTGGAGCCCATTTCCTCTAGTATTGCGGCCACCCATGGAAGCACTCATGACGATTGTGACCGATCCCGCAATGTGGATCGCGTTCCTGACGTTGACGGCGCTCGAGCTCGTGCTCGGCATCGACAACATCATCTTCATCTCGATCCTGGTCGACAAGCTTCCACCGGAGAGACGCGAGACCGCGCGCCGCATCGGTTTGTTCCTCGCCATGTTCATGCGCGTGGGCCTGCTGCTGATCCTCGCGTGGATAGTCGGGCTCACGGCGCCGCTGTTCAGCGTGCTCGGCGCGGAAATCTCCGGCCGCGATCTCATCCTGATCTCCGGCGGCGTATTCCTCGTGTGGAAGTCCACCATGGAAATTCACCAGCTCACGGAGGGCGAGGAAGGTCATGCCTCGAGCGCGGTGAAGGCGAGCTTCGGCGCGATCATCCTGCAGATCATCGTGATCGACATGGTGTTCTCGCTGGACTCGATCATCACCGCCGTCGGCATGGTCGACGAGGTCGCGGTCATGATCGCGGCGGTCATCGCCTCGGTCGGCCTCATGATGCTGTTCGCGCGCGCCATCGGTAACTTCGTCTCGGCCCATCCGTCGATCAAGATGCTGGCGCTGTCGTTCCTGCTGGTCGTGGGTGTCATGCTCATCGCCGAAGGTTTCGAGCACAAGGTGCCGAAGGGATACATCTACTTCGCGATGGCGTTCTCGGTGGCCGTCGAGATGCTCAACATCCGCATGCGCAAGAAGAAATCCAGCGTCGCGCCGGTCGAGCTGCACGAGAAGTACAAGTAACCGCCGCACGCGGGGAGGGTTCATGGTCTTCGGACTGCTGCGATTGGTCGGCGTCATCTGGCTGCTGGGCTTCATCGCGCTCGCACTGATCGCGACCTCGAGCTACCTGTTTTCGAACGAGGAACAACCGGCGCGCGCGGGACGGTGGCATTCGCGGTTGCGGATGTCGCTGATCTGGCCGATCGCGCTGATGTCATCGAGCGGGCGCGCGCGCCTGCGTAATGGTTAGACAAGGGAGGAACCATGGCTTTCAATTCACCGATTTTCCGCGGCGGCGCCTCGGGCAACAGCACTCGCGAGCCGTTGCAGATGGGCCGCGCCGTCATGTGGGCCGGCATCGGCATCGCTGCGATCATCGCGCTCATCGTCGCGGGCTTCGGCATCAAGGTGGTCGACACCGGCCACCGCGGCATCGAGACGCGCTTCGGCAAGGTCGTCGGCGAATCGCTCCCCGAGGGCATCTACTTCTTCAATCCGATCACGAACACCATCGTCGAGATGGACACGCGCGTGCAGCGCCAGGACGGCGAGACGGACACTTACACGCGCGACGTCCAGCAGGCGGCGATCAAGTACACGCTCAACTACCGGCTGCAGCAGAACGCCGCGCATTTCATGTACCGCGACATCGGCCGGGACTGGGAACAGAAGCTGATCCCGCAGGTGGTGCTGGGCACGCTCAAGGAAGTCGTCGGCAAATGGGACGCGGTGGACTTGATCTCCAACCGTGACAAGGCGGCCTCCACGGCGTTCGATGCGATCCGCGACAACCTCGCGGAACGCAACGTCGAGATCTCGCGCTTCGAGATCACCGACATCGCCTTCACGCGCGAGTTCGAGAATTCCGTCGAGCAGAAAGTCATCGCGCAGCAGAAGGCGATCGAAGAGCAGAACCGCACGAAGCAGATCGAGGAGCAGGCGCGGCAGAAGGTGCTGTCCGCCGAGGCCGAGGCGAAGTCGATCCAGATTCGCGCGCAGGCGCTCGAGCGCAATGCCAAGCTCGTCGAGTGGGAGGCCGTTCAGAAGTGGAACGGCGTGCTGCCGCAATACATGTTAGGCAGCGGCGCGACGCCTTTCATCAACCTGAACCCCGCGAAGAATTGAGATTCCTTTGAGCGACGCGCGCCAGCCGGCCATCATTTTCGACTGCGATGGTGTGCTGGTCGACAGCGAGTATCTCGCAAGTCGTGTGGAGGCCGAGGTCCTGCGGGATCTCGGCCTCGAACTCACCCTGGACGAAGTGCACGACCTGTTCCTCGGCAAGACCGTCGATGGCGTGCTGGATCTCATCGGTGAGCGCGTCGGTAATCGGCCCGGCGCCGCATTCACGTACAACTGGGCATTCGCCACCGCCTTCGCTTTCATGAGGGAGCTGAAGCCCGTCGCGGGGATCCGCGCGGCGCTCGAAGAATTCGCGCGGCGCGGGTACCGCATGGCGGTTGCATCCCAGTCGCCGCTTGCGCGCGTGCGCATGTCGCTCGCGGTGACCGGGCTCGACGAGTTCTTCGGCGACAACATCTGCGTGACATCGATGGTCGCGCGGCCGAAGCCCGCGCCGGACATCTATCTGTTCGCCGCCGCGCGACTCGGCGCGGCGCCGGTCGACTGCATCGTCATCGAGGACTCGCCCGCGGGCGCGGCGGCGGCGAGGTCGGTCGGGATGCGCAGCATCGGTTACGCGCCGGCCGAAACCCTTCGGGCGATGCAGGCGTCGGGGGCTGAAGTGATTCGGTCCATGGAAGAATTGAAGGCCCTCATAAGTCTGCGCTAGTAAGCGCCCAGCGGGCGCTCTTCCTACAGTCCCCTTCCGGGTTTTTCGCTTGCGATGACCCGCGAACACCCCTGACTGTTGGCGCCGTCCGACGGCGCGTCGGAGCGGGGGAGCGCACATTCGCGCGGCATGAATCGCATCCTCGCTCTTGCGACTTTCGCGGCGTGCGCCATTGTCTTTTCAGCCTGTGGCGGCGGCGATGGCGGTAGTTCGTCGTCCCCTCCGCCCGCGAACGTCGCGCCGCCCGCTCCACCGCCTCCAGCGCCGCCTCCCGACACCACACCGCCCACCGTGCCCGCAAACGTGACGGCGAGCGCGCAGTCGGCGAGCTCGATCCTCGTGAGCTGGCAGCCATCCACCGACGCGACCGGCATCGCCGAGTACCGCGTGTTCCGCGATGGCGGGACGACGGCCGTCGGCACCACCACCACGACCTCGTATACGGATACGGGGCTCGGCGCGTCGACTAGCTACTCGTACACCGTCGTGGCGGTGGATTCCGCGCCGACACCGAACGTTTCGGCCGCCTCGGCGCCGGCGACGGCGACGACCCAGGCAGCGGTGCCGCCGGAGGCCGTCCGGCTCGGCGTGCAACGCGTATTCCCCGCGCTCGCGTTGACCGCGGCGCACTCGCTCCTGCGCGTGCCGCACGATACGACTCGCTGGGTCGTCGTTCAGCAGGATGGGCGGATTCTGGCGTTCGCCGATTCCCCGGACGTCTCGACCATGACCGCCGTGCTCGATCTTCGCGACCGCGTCGTCTTCCGCAACGTGCACGGCCTGCTCGGGCTCGCCTTCCACCCGAACTACCCCACCGACCCGCGGGCGTGGGTCGCGTATACACACGAGAGCAGCCCGGACGTGATCGTCCTGCGTATCTCGGAGTTCACTTCCGCCGACGGCGGCGCCACGCTCGATGCCGCGTCCGAGCAGATCGTCTTCCAGATGGCGCAGCCCGGCGGCCACAACAACGGCGGGCACCTGCTGTTCGGGCCGGACAACCTGCTGTACCTCGGCATCGGTGACGGCGGCAACGACGACAGCAATTCCGCGCAGGCTGGCAACGGGCAGCTGACCAACAACCTGCTGGGAAAAATCCTGCGCATCGACGTGGATGGCATGGCAAATGGGCGGCGCTACCGCATTCCCGCCGACAACCCGTTCGCGGCGAACGTGATGTGCAACGTCGACGGCACTGGCGCGAACGATTGCCCCGAGATCTTCGCGTGGGGATTCCGCAATCCCTGGCGCTGGACGTTCGATCGCGTGAGCGGTGAGTTGTGGCTGGGCGATGTCGGCTCCCACAGCCGCGAGGAAGTGAATCTCGTGACCCGCGGCGGCAATTTCGGCTGGCGCTGCAAGGAAGGCACACTCGACACATCGCTCATATGCGGCACACCCGCGACGCCGTTGCTCGCGCCGGTCGCCGAATACGATCACACGCTCGGCCAAGCCGTGACCGGCGGATTCGTCTACCGCGGCGCCGCGATCCCGGGGCTCACCGGCCGATACGTCTTCGCGGACTACAGCTCCGGCTTCATCTGGCACATCGCGACCGACACACCCCCGACGAAGACGATGACGCAGGCGGAAGCCTGGGATTCGGGCGTGCACATCGCCTCGTTCGCCGAAGACATCGACGGCGAACTCTTCGTCGTCGATGTTCGCGACTCCACGATCTACAAGCTGGTACCGGGGGTAGGTGGGGGGGGGG
>JAEWLQ010000037.1 GCA_023457495.1 Pseudomonadota bacterium | reverse complement strand
CGCACGGTGAGCGGCCTCGCCGACGTCTGACGCTGCGGGCGGCGGTGCATCCGCCCGCGTGGCGGCTCGTTGAGCGCGTCGAGGAATTCGCGGCGCTGCGTCGGCGTCATGCGCGGCCAGTCGATCTTTTCCCGATATTGCTCGCGCAACTCCGCGTCGCGCACGCGCGAGAGGGCACCGCGCCGCAGCGGGGGAGAGGACGCGAGCAGCTGCGATGCGCCGGTCTTCAGCAGGTCGACCGTGCCGGCGATCACGCGGTCGTCGAGTGGCAGATCGCTGTGACCACACTCGACGTAGCTGTGGCGCGCGCCGGGCAGGCGGGCGAGTTCGATGGGCACCGTGCCGTCGCCGAGCAGGCTGTACTCATATTCGAAATCGTCGTCGCGCAGCGCGACGCTGGTCGCGGTGGTGCGGTTGCAGCCGATCACGGCGTGAAAGCGTGGATCCGCGGTGGCGAGCCGCTGCGCGAGTCCCGCCGAGGCGGCGAGCAGCTCGTCGTTCGGCCCCGGGCCGCGCGACGGCCAAGAGGTGCGATCGAAGAGATCCAGGTCACTCACCGTGGGACTGGACGGCAAGAGTTCGTGCAGCCCCGGAAAACTCGAGAAAACGCTGCGCGCGAGGAATTCCGCGTCGTGCCGCAGGTCGAGCATCGCGACCTTGCGCACCACCGAATAGGTGCCGCGCAGGGCCTGCACCGCCGCGAGCGATCCCGAGTTCGGCGTGCCGAGCATCACGAGCTGCGACACGCGCGCTCCCGCCGGATGCGTGAGCGCCGCGCGCGCGACGAGCCCGCCCATGCTGTGCCCGACGATCGCGACTTCGTCCGCGCCATCGGTCTCGAGTCGCTCGGCGAGGCGTTTGCCGAGCGTGGCGATGTCGCGGCGCCAGTCGTAGTCGAGCAGAACCGCGTCGAAGCCGGCCTTGCGCAGCGCGAGCGTGATCTTGAGATACGAATAACTCATCGCGCCCAGCGCGATGACGCGCGAGTCGTCCGTCAGCGTCAGATCCGTGAGGCGGCCGAACGCGATGTCGATGGGGTCGAGCCAGACGACGTCGTTGGGCCGGCGCTCGCCGCGCACGAATCCGAGCTGCGAGCCCATGATCCCCGGCAGCACGTATACGCGTCGGCCCGGCGCGCGGCGCCGCGCCCGCGTCGTGGCCCGCGCCAGCTTCGCCAGTTCGGCGTACAGCCTGGGTCCGAAGTAATCGACCAGCTCCGGATGCCGCTCGCGCGAGGCGAGCATGCGCACCAGCGTCGCCTCGTCGAGCGCGAAGCGGTCGTATGGCGTGATGTGATCGGTGGGGGCCGCGGGGTTGCTCATGCGCACAACCCGAGCGTGGTATCCAGCCAGTCGAACACGGGCCGCCACAGTGCGTCGCGATGGCGCGAGGCGAAGAAGCCGTCATGCCCGATGCGCTTCGCGCCGACGTCGGCGGGGGAGTGCCAGCGCTGCTCCCGTGTGGCATTCGGAAAGAACCGGTGGAGTTCCGTGACCGTGCGCCGTGTCGCGATCGGATCGTCGGTGAACGCGACGTTGAGCAGCGGCCCGCGGATATCCGCGAAGACATTGTCGGATAGATAGGTGGCGAGGTCAGGTCCGAAGTGGCCGGGACGCAGGCACCAGCGCTTCCATTCCTCGTAGACGCCGCGCGGCAGCGGCAGGCCCGACCAGCCGCCGCCGCTGGGTATGTAACCTTTGAGCGCGAGCATCACGGGGCCGTGCACGCGCCAGAACCACCACGCAAGGTATTTGAAGGGCGCGAGCTCCCAGCGCCAGTAACCCACCGAGGTCGCGACCTGCACGTGCGCGCGGGCCAGCGCGTGATTCGCGAGCAGCCCCAGGAACTGGCCACCGATGCTGTGTCCAAGCGTCGCGACTGGAAGACCCTGCGCGCGTTCCGCCGCGGCATCGAGCGCCGCGCGCATGTCGAGGCGGCCCCAGTCGCTCATGCGGGTCGTTTCCGCGGCCAGGTCCGCGGGCGCGGAGGCGCCCATGCCGCGATAGTCGTACACCAGCGCGTCGTAGCCGCGCTCCGCCGCGTATGACGCGATCCTGAAATAGAAAGTCTGCGGAAAGCCGGTGCCGCCGCTGATCATGAGGACCGCGCGCCGTTGCGGGGCGGCAAACCAGTGGGCGGCGAGCTCGCGTCCGTCGCCGCAGCGCAGCCGGAAAGGTTGCGGCGCCGCTTTCGCATCCGCCGGCGCCGCCGCGTCCATGCTGCGTGCCTGCGGCCGAGTCACAAGGCGTGCGCCTCTATCTGCTTCGCGAGGGCGAGAATCGCGGCGCGCCGCGCGCTCGACTTGCGCCACACCGCGCCGATGGTGCGCTTGGGCACGGGCTTCGCGAACGGACGGATCGTGACGCCGCGCGCGTTGCCGTAGGCGCCGCGTCCGGCGAGCTCGGGCAGCAGCGTGATGCCGACGCCCGCGGCCACCATCTGTCGCAACGTTTCGAGGCTCGTGGCGCGGAAATCCTGCTTCTCGTGCACGTCGGTGCCGGAGCAGATGTCGAGGGCCTGGTCGCGCAGGCAGTGGCCGTCCTCGAGCAGCAGCAGCGTCTCGCGCTCGAGATCCTCGACCTTGATGTGCGCGCGGGACGCGAGGCGATGATCCGAAGGCAGTGCGACCGTGAACGGCTCCTCGTAGAGCTTATGGACGTCGAGTCCGTCGCTCGGCACTGGCAACGCGAGGATGCCGACGTCGATCTCGCCCGAATGCAGTTTCTCGAGCATCGGGTCCGTCTGGTATTCATAGAGCATCAGCTCGAGGCGCGGCAGCGCCTTGCGCAGCTTCGCCGCGACGCTCGGCAGTAGATAGGGACCGATGGTCGGCAGCAGCGCGAGTTTGAGCCGTCCAGCGAGCGGATCGCTGTGTCCCTTGGCGAGCTCGACGATCTCCTCGCTCGCCTCGAGGATGCGGCGCGCCCGCTCGACGATCTCCTCGCCCGCGGCGGTGAGGGAGACGCGCTTGGGAGCACGTTCTATGAGCTGGACGCCGAGGTAGTCCTCGAGCTTCTTGAGCTGCGCCGACAAGGTCGGCTGGCTGACGAAGCTGCGTTCGGCCGCGCGGCCGAAGTGACGCGTATCCGCGACGGCGACGAGGTAGCGCAGGTCCTTGAGCTTGAGGTCCGCCATAGATGTTCTCTATCGAGTTTATCCAATCAATCGATTGGCCGAAATGGGGGTAGCCCCGGAGAATGCCCCACATCGAATTACGGCCGGAACCGGCCACTGTTTCAACAAGGAGCAAGCATGTTAGGTATCGGCAAGAAGTTTCCGGCTTATTCGCTGACGGGCGTCGTTTCGAACGACCAGGCCAAGGCGTTCCAGCCCTTCGACCAGGACACGAACAAGGGCAAGTGGCGTGTAGTCTTCTTCTGGCCGAAGGACTTCACCTTCGTGTGCCCGACGGAAATCGCCGCGTTCGGCAAGCTCGACAAGGAGTTCAAGGCGCGCGACGCCCAGCTCCTGGGCGTGTCGATCGACAGCGAATACGTGCACCACGCGTGGCGCAGCACCAAGGATGAGCTCAAGAACCTGCCGTTCCCGATGCTCTCCGACATCAAGCGCGAGCTGTCGACCGAGCTCGGGATCCTCGACGAGGCGGCGGGCGTTTCGCAGCGCGCCACCTACATCGTGGATCCGGAAGGCGTGATCCGCTTCGTGTACGTCACCGATCTGTCGGTCGGCCGCAGCCCGGAGGAAGTCCTCCGCGTGCTCGACGCACTGCAGACCGACGAGCTGTGCCCCTGCAACTGGAAGCAGGGCGACGACACGCTGAAGGCGGCCTGAAGTCAGCAGCATCAACCCGGAGGCGGCCGCGAGGCCGCCTTCATTCGAGGAGCACGACATGACGATTGAAAACGTTCGCGACGCACTGCCCGATTACGCGCGCGATCTCAAGCTGAACTTGGGCTCGGTGCTCACCCCGAATGGCGCGCCGGGATTGAACGAGAAGCAGATCTGGTCGATCGCGCTTGCCTCCGCGATTGCCGCGCGCAACACGACGTTCGCGCGCATCGTGGAAGCGGAGTCGCGCGCCCATCTCGCCGAGGTGGAAGTCGAAGGCTCCAAGGCCGCGGCGGCCATCATGGGCATGAACAACATCTATTACCGCTTCCTGCACCTGGTGGAGGACGGCGAGTACCAGACCATGCCCGCGCGGCTGCGCATGAACGTGATCGCCAACCACGGCATCGACAAGCTCGACTTCGAGCTGATCTCGCTGGCGGTTTCGGCGGTGAACGGCTGCGGCCTGTGCGTGACCTCGCACGAGAAGAAGCTGCGGCAGCACGAGGTGTCGCGCGAGGCGATCCAGAGCGCGGTGCGCATCGCGGCGACCATCCACGCGGTGGCCGGCGTACTGGAGTTCGAGCAAAGCGCGCCCGCACCGGCCGCTTCGCTCGCGGCCTGAAGATATCTGGTCAAGTAGTTATCGGTCCTCCCCTCCCTGTTGACCGATAATGAGG
>JAEWLQ010000036.1 GCA_023457495.1 Pseudomonadota bacterium | reverse complement strand
GCCGGTCGAAGAAGGGCAGCACCGAGCCGTCCGACTTGATCAGCGAGGTGACGAAGCTTTGCTCCACCATCGTGCCCATGACGATGCCGAGCACCATCGCCGCGACCGGATAGCCGTTCTTCTCCATCACGAAGCCGAAAAGGCCGAAGAAGGCGACGCACCAGACGGCGAAGAGGTGTTGCCCGCCGTCGCGAAGGCGCCGACAGCGCAGAAGATCATGATCACCGGCATCACTGCCGAGCGCGGCGCCCCGACGACGCGGCTCGCCAGCCGGATCATGATGATGCCGAAGGGGATCATGATGATGTTGCCCAGGATGAAGATGATGTAGAGCGCATACATGCTCTCGGCCTGGGTCGTGAACAGCGTCGGCCCGGGGTTCAGCCCCTTCATGTAGAGCACGCCGATGGCGATGGCGGTGATCGTGTCGCCGGGAATGCCGAAGAGCAGCGCCGGCACCCAGCCCGAGGCGAGCGAGGCGTTGTTGGAGGCGCCGGCCTCGATCAACCCTTCCGGATGGCCGGTGCCGAACTTCTCCGGTGTCTTCGAGAAACGCTTGGACATGGCATAGCTGACCCAGGCGGCCATGTGGGCGCCCGCACGCGGCAGCACGCCGATGATGATGCCGACGATGTTCCCGCGCGTCTGCTGCTTGGGGTATTGCTTGGTCAGCTCCCACTGGCCCTTGAGGATGCTCCCCAGGCGCCGGTTCTCGATCTTCGGCGGCTCGCGCTCGGTCAGCGCCCGCATCACCTCCGCCAGAGCGAAGACGCCGACCAGGGCCGGGATCGGCTCGATGCCGCCCAGGAGGTCGGTGGAGCCGAAGGTGAAGCGTGCCACGCCGCCGGGGTTGTCGATGCCGATGCAGGTGATCAGCAGGCCGAGCAGCATCGCCGCGATCGCCTTGATCGGCGAGGAGCGCGCCACCAGGGTCGAGCACATCAGGCCGAGCATGGCGAGCCAGAAGTTCTCATAGGTCGAGAAGGCGAGCGCCATCTCGGCGAGCAGCGGCGCGATCAGCATCAGCGAGAGCGTGCCGGCGATGCCGCCGAGCGCCGAGAACCACAGGCAGATACCGAGCGCGGTCTCCGCCTGGCCCTTGCGCGTCATCGCATAAGCCTCGTCGGTATAGGCCGCCGAGGCCGGCGTGCCGGGAATGCGCAGCAGGCAACCCGGAATGTCGCCGGAGAAGATCGCCATCGCCGAGGCGGTGATGATCGTCGCAACCGCCGCGATCGGCGAAAGATAGAAGGTGACCGGCACGAGCAGCGCCGTCGCCATGGTGGCCGAGAGGCCGGGCAGCGCGCCGACGGTCAGCCCGTAGAAGGCCGACGCCACAATGGCGATCATCACATCGAACTGGAAAACGAGGCCGAAGGCCTTGATGACGGTGTCCATCGTCAGGCCCTTCTCACCACGGGAACGGCAGGATGCCGCCGGGCAGGGGCACGCGCAGCAGCTTGAGGAAGATCAGGTTGATCACGAAAGGCGCGATGATCGCGAGCGGCACCGCAAGCTTCGGCTTCGCGCCGAAGGCGAGGCTCGCGATCAGCACCATGATCGCCGCGGTCGGCAGGAAGCCGAGCGCCTCGGAGGCGAGCGCATAGAAGGCGAGCAGCGCCGGCGGCAGCAGGGCCAGCCAGTTGCGCCAGGCCGGCAGCGGCGCGAGTTCCTCTGCCGTCGCATGGGCGACGACATCGGCCTCCGCGACCTCCTCGAAATGGCGGCCGATCCCGAAGACGATCAGCCCGCCGCAGAGCACGAGGCCTGCGCCGACGACCATGGGAAAGGCGGAAGGGCCGACCTGTTGGCCGGGGACCGGCGGCAGCTTTGAGCCGTAGAAGAATGACGCGGCCCCCAACACGGCGACTGCGGAGCCTGTGATACGATCAGATAACAGCAAGAGCTCTGCTCCTCGGAAGAGCGGTGGTTCTGAAATGACGATGCCGGGAGCGGCGCCCTGCTCCCGGCATCGGGTGACAATGCCCGTCAGCCTTCGGCGAGGCCGGCGGCCTTCATGGCGGAGGCCATGGACTTGTCGCTTTCAGCCATGAAGGCGGCGAAGCCCGGCCCGTCCGCTAACTTCATGCCGAAGCCGCGGGAGTTCATGAAATCCTGATAGTCCTTGGAGTCGTAGACCGCCTTCAGCGCGGCCGTCAGCTTGGCCGCGACCTCCGGCGGCAGCCCCTTGGGCGCGCCGATGCCGCGCCAGGCGCCGACCGAGTAATGCAGGCCCAGCGCCTCGTTGAGCGTCGGCACGTCCTTGAACTGCGGGTTGCGCGCGGTGGCCATGATCGCGATCGACTTGGCCTTGCCGGCATCGATCATCGCCCGGCCCTCGGGCACCGAGCAGGTCACCATGTCGAGGCCGCCAGCGGCGAGATCCTGCATCGCAGGCGCCGCGCCGTTGGACGGCACCCAGGCGACATGGTCGGGCTTCAGCCCCATGGCGACGAGCCAGCCTATCAGAGCAAGGTGCCAGATGCCGCCCTGGCCAGTGCCGGAGGCCTTGAGCTTGCCGGGAGGCGCCGCCTTGATCGCGTCCGCCAGCTGCCTGACGTCCTTGTAGGGCGAATCCGACTTCACCTGGACGCCCGGCGGGTCATCGTTCATCAGCGCCAGCGGCGTGTAGCTGGCGTAGTTCAGCTGCGTCAGCCCCTGATGGTGCATCATCGCGTCGCTACTGGAAAAAAGCCTCGGCCAGCCCTTCAACGTGGTGAACC
>JAEWLQ010000035.1 GCA_023457495.1 Pseudomonadota bacterium | reverse complement strand
CGCCAAACGCCCGATCACGTCTACTTCAAATCGATCCCGATGTTGCCCCTCGCGGCGGCAGCGTAACCATCACCGGAATCCACTTATCCCGGCCGCGAAAACTGTCTAGAAAAGCGGGACCACTTCTTAGTACACATGCAACCAGCCGCAAGCGGTTGCCTTGTTCTTTTCGACCTGCTTCGCGTCACCACGGCCCACAGCGTCGGCAGTAGCTTTATCGAACCGCTTTCGCTGTTCCTCGGCATGATTTGCTCGATCTCGTCTTTCTTGCTCCGTGGGCTTTGTCTTGAGTGGCTCCGAGCCGACACCTTGGTAACGAGGATCGTCGTCCGGCGGAACTTCTCCTCCCGCTTCGTGCACTTGGCCCTTTTCGTCCATCACAGGAAGTCCAAATTGCTTATCAAGATCCTTCATCATGTCATCCATCTGTTGCTCTATCGCGGCGTCGCCCAGCTCCTGCACTTCCTTCGCTAGATCTTCAAGTGCCTGCACTATTTCGCGGCAGAGTGGATCAGTTTCGCCAACGCATTGCGCTGCTTCTCCTTGCTTACCACGCGGATCAAACCTATTTACCGGATCCGACCCAACATACGCATACATATTCATGTCATCGGCATAGAAGATCGGATCGGTCTGCAAGAACCTCCCGACCCTCGCGTGATACATCCGCGCCTTGTAGTGATACAGGCCCAGCTCCGGCAGCCACGCCTGCCCCGTGTAGCCGAACCTGCCCGAGTTGGTAGGAGCCGGAATTCCATACGGATCGTAAGCATTCGTCGACAGCACCGCGCCCGTGCTGCCACTCTGCGCAATGACACTGCCCTGATGATCCGCATGCAGGAACCGTCGGTAGCTAGTGCCAACATTGGCGCCGTCGTACTGAACGAGGGGTTCGTCGACCTGATCCCCATGCACGTAGCGGCGGACCAGGCTCGATCCGTTGTATTCCGCCACGAGCGCGTCGCCGTCATAGAGGAACTGCCGCGCAACTCCATTGATCGTGGCTTGGTGAAGTCTGCCTAGTGGATCCCAGATCAGGTTCGCCGTGACGGCCTGCCCGTTGACCAGCCCATTCGCGCTGACGAGATGGTTCTCCATGTCGTAGCCGTAGGTGACGAGCTCATCGTTCGCCTCACGATAGTTCGTGAGGTTGCCGTTGGCGTCATAGCTCAAGGTCTTGCCACCGATGCCGCTGTACTGGTTGAGCCCATTCGGGACATACGCCCCGGCGCGGCTCACCTGGCCGGTGATGGCGTAGAGGTCGTTGCTGCGGAATCGATAGACGACCTGGCTCGCCGGGTTGTAATCGAACGTGGCGAGCAGATCGTGCGCACTGCCCGAGAAGTCCTGGGAGAAGCTGTCCAGTCGCTTGACGTTGTCCTGCAGGTACTCGGTCACCGCACCGCCGGTACGGCTGAGGTGATAGCGGCCGCCGCCGGGGTGGTAGTCGACCGTCAGCAGCGGCGAGTTGTTCGAGTTCTCGGCAATGCCTACCGACTCGCCGAGGTAGTCCAGGCGGTTCAGGCCATCGAAGCCGTACTCGAAGAACCATCCGTCGTCATGTGTCACGCGCGTGCGGTTACCGTTCGCATCGTAGCGGTATTTGAGCAGGCGGATCGTGCCGCCGACATTGGTCGATGAGGAGCTCAGCCGGCCGAAACCATCGAACGTGTTCGTGACGCCTTGGCCGAGGCCGTTGTCATAGAAAAGCGAAGATAGTGTGAGTCCTCGAAGGTCGTAGTCGTAGCTCACATCGTGCGAGTACGTATTGTCCGAAAGGTCCTTGAAGATGAGCCGGTTGTTGTTGTCATACGAGTATGCGACTGATCTTCCGTCGCGTTTGCGCTCGTAGGTGACATTGTTGTTTGCGTCGTATTCATATTGATTGAAGTCATTCTCATTTATCGCGTCCTGCCCAGTCGGCGATGGGTATACGCGTTTGGTGAGGCGCGAATGAACGTCGTATCGCAACTCAGTGCGATTTCCGTTGGCATCTTTCTGCGAAGTCAATCGCCGATGCGAGTAGCCATTGGTAATATAGGTTTGTTGCAAGGGCGTGCCGACCGCGCGCTCTTCGGTGAGCACCTGATCGAGAATGTCGTAGGTGTAGCGATAAATCCGGTCCGGTCCGAATGGGCCATCTCCAGGTGAGCAAGCAGGAGGAAGTGAGTCGTAGGTCGCCGGATTCATTCGCACGGCTTTGCAAAGCACTCGATTGCGATCGTCGTAGTTGTACTGGACCAACGATTCGACCGACTGGTCCGTGCCGTTTACCTGCTCAGTCGTTTTACGGCCATACGCGTCGTAGGTGTACTGGGTGGTGACAAAAACGCTGAAACCGTGGTTGCCCCAGTCTTCGGGCTTTACGTATTCGTTGGCCCATGAGCTGAGCTCACCGCTCTCCACTTTCGTCAGCAGAGCGCGGTTCGTTCCGACTGTTCCGTACGTATATCGTGTCGCCGTCAATCTGAGCGGGCCCGCGCCATCCGGATCCGGCGCGATTGTTCCTGTGAGCTGTCCGCCTTCGTTGTAGCGATTTGCGGTCTTGAACGGGGCCTCGGCTTGCTGGGCATGAACAGTGACGGCAATGGCGCTGGCAAGGAGCCCACCTAACCAGCCAACCGCGCGAATGTTCGTTTTTTTGTTCATGGTTGGATATCCCGCGGACTCAACTGCACGAGCTCAGCCCCGCCTTGGGGTCAGTCTTGCCGATCTGATTGCCGTAGATGTCGTACTCGAAGCAGGTGCGAAGCGTGATGCCGTTTCCGGCGGGGGGCGGCGGCTCGGTCACCGTCATGCCGGTCATCAGCAGGTTGTCGTGGTTGTACTCATACGTCGTTACCACTTCGTCTCCACCGGAACAGCCATTTCCGGCCGGCGCGCTGTTGATGCAGTACTTTTCCGCCGTCTTCATCCAGATGGGCGTCACGAGTGCGCGATTTCTCTCACTTCCGATTGATTTTTTTGCATCGACTCGGCATGCGGATGCAGTGCGCAGATGCGGGTTTTGTCGCGAGCACTCGATTGCCATCGACCAGCATGCGCGTGACACCTCGGTCGCTGCCCTGCGTCGCTGCCTAACTTTTAAGAGAGTGTGAGCCCGCGCAGGTAGTTGATATAGCTCACGTCCTGTGAGGACGTGTTGTCCGAGAGATTCTCGAAGTCAGCGGTTATTTGAGTAGTGAGCGTCGGTGATCGACCACCGTGCCGCTTGCGCCCACAAAGGTGATGCCGCTCTTTCGAACTCGGGCTGATCGAAGTCGCTCTCTTCGACCGCTCGGGGCGCTATCGACGAATAACCCGACGCGATCTAGTTGACCGGGCGCTCCGCATCTGCGGCAACTTCGGCCTGCGGAACCGCTTCGGTTTCTCCGCCCGCTTCGTCGTCCTTGCGCAGCATCTCTCCCGCGAGCGCAAGGTAGGCCAGCGCTCCGCGCGAATCCTTGTCGTGCTGGAGCACGGGTTTGCCGAAAGACGGCGCCTCGGCCAGGCGCACGTTGCGCGGCACGATGGTGCGGAAGACCTTGTCGCCGAACACCGAGATGAGCTGGCCGGAAACCTCGTTCGCGAGGTTGTTCCGCGGATCGAACATCGTCCGCAGGATGCCTTCGATCTCGAGGTTCGGGCTCACCGACGCCTTGATCTGCTCGATGGTGCCGACCAGCGCGGACAATCCCTCGAGCGCGTAGTACTCGCACTGCATCGGAATCAGCACACTCTGCGCCGCGACCAGCGCGTTCAGCGTGAGCATGTTGAGCGACGGCGGGCAGTCGATGAGTATGACTTCGTACTGGTCGTACACCGGCTTGAGCGCGTTGCGCAGGCGCAGCTCGCGTCCCGCCAGGGTAGTTAGCAGCTGCACCTCGGCGGCGACCAGGTCCTGGTTCGCCGGCATCAGCGACATGCCCGGCATGGACTCGAGCGGGATGATGGCCGCGGCCGCGTCGCACTCGCCCAGCAACACGTCGCCGGTGCCGCGCTCGATCTGCGACTTCTCGACGCCACAGCCCATGGTCGCGTTGCCCTGCGGGTCCATGTCGATGAGCAGCACGCGGCGGCGGGTCGCGGCGAACGACGCGGCGAGATTGACCGCCGTCGTGGTCTTGCCGACGCCGCCTTTCTGGTTCGCGACCGCGATGATGCGCTTCATGGGCCGATCTTAACCCGCAGCGCCGCCGGGCTAGCGGGCGTTTTTGCCGCCGGATTTCTGACGTTGAAGTGCGACAAGGTGTCGTTCGGCATCGAGTCCCGGCACGCGCAGGGGCGTGACCTCGGCGCTCCAGCCGCGCGGCAGCGCGCGGATTTCGTCCTCGGGCAGTTTCCCCTTCATCGCGAGCAGACGCCCGCCGTCGCCGACGAGTTGCCCGGCGTTATGTAGAACATCGGCCAGCGCCCCGACCGCGCGGACGACCACCGCATCGAAGTTCTTCTCGCCGCTGAAGTTCTCGGCGCGCGCCGCGATCGCGCGCGCATTGCGGATGTCGAGCGACTCGATGCTCTCGGCGACGAAACGGATCTTCTTCTGCGTGCCGTCGATCAGCGTGAAATCCCGGTCCGGGCAGGCAACCGCGAGCGGAATGCCCGGAAATCCGCCGCCCGTGCCGACATCGATGATGCGACGCGCCTCGCCGAGATGCGGCACGAGGCTCAGGCTGTCGAGCATGTGCAGCGTGAGAACGCCCTCGGGCGCGACGATCGACGTGAGATTCACGTGTTCGTTGCGCTCGCGCAGCTTCTCGGCGTAACGCCACAGGATCTCGACCTGCGATTCATCGAGCTCGACGCCCATCTCGTGCGCGCCCGCGTCGAGACGCGCCTTCCAGGTGGCGGCGTCCATCGTCGAACCGGAAACGGGAGTCGTCGCGCTCATCAGTTCGCGACGAGCTGGGCCATGAATTCATTCACGGTCATGGCGGCGAAATCCTTGCGCGCGAACATCGCCTTGATCGCCTCGGCCTGCCGCTCCGGGTAGTGAGCCGCGACGGAGGCGTTGAACTTCTCGACGAGCAGCGGCATGCCCTCGGCGCGCCGCTTGCGATGACCCACCGGGAAATCGACGCGCATCTCGAGCGCGGGAGCGCCGTCGCTGAAGTGGATGGTGATCGAGTTGCCGATGTGGCGCTTGTCGCGCTCGTAGTATTCCTTCGTGAAGGTCGAGTTCTCGCGCACCGTCATCTTCGCGCGCAACACGTCGATGCGCGGATCACTCGCGACCGCATCCTCGTAGTCCGCGGCGGTGAGGCGGCCGAAGATCAGTGGCACCGCGACCATGTACTGGATGCAGTGATCGCGGTCCGCGGGGTTCGCGAGCGGGCCGGTCTTGTCGATGATGCGCACGCCCGGTTCCTGCGTCTCGATGACGATCTTCTCGATGAACGCGAGCCGGTCTTTCACGCGCGGATGCAGCGCCATCGCGCACTCCACGGCGGTCTGCGCGTGGAATTCTGCGGGGTAGCTGATCTTGAACAACACGTTCTCCATCACGTAGCTGCCGAAGGGCTGCGCCAGCGTCACTGGCTTGCCCTTGAACAACACGTCCTGGAAGCCCCAGGTCTTCGCGCTGAGCGCCGAGGGATATCCCATCTCATCCTTGATTGCGAACAACGCGTGACGAACCGCGCGGCTGGTCGCATCACCGGCGGCCCAGCTCTTGCGCGAACCCGTGTTCGGGGCGTGGCGATAGGTGCGCAGCGCGCCGCCGTCGATCCATGCGTTCGACAACGCGTTCACGATCTGCTCGAGCGAGCCGCCGAGCATCTGCGTGGCCACCGCCGTCGAAGCGACGCGCACCAGCAGCACGTGGTCGAGCCCGACGCGGTTGAAGGAGTTCTCGAGCGCGAGCACGCCCTGGATCTCGTGCGCCTTGATCATCGCCGTCAGCACGTCGCGTATCGTCAGCGGTTTCTCGGCCAGCAGGATCGCGCGCCGCGATAGATAGTCGGCGACGGAGAGGATCGCGCCGAGATTGTCGGACGGGTGGCCCCACTCGGCCGCGAGCCAGGTGTCGTTGAAATCGAGCCAGCGCACCATCGCGCCGATGCTGAACGCACCCATCACGGGATCCAGCTCGTAGCTCGTGCCCGGCACGCGCGAGCCGCCCGGCATGGTCGCGCCCGGCACCACCGGCCCCAGCAGCTTCGTGCAGGCGGGATATTTCAGCGCCTGAAAACCGCAGGCCAGCGTGTCCATGAGACAGTACTGCGCGGTCTCGTAAGCCTGCGGACTATCTACCTTGAAGTTCTTCGTGTAGTCGGCGATGGCCACCAGCAACTCGTCTGGCTGCGGGCGCTGCGCGGACTTGTAATCGTGTGATGCCATGCCGACTCGACTCCGTGCTCAGTGTTCGCCCGTCAGTCCGAGCCCGACGATGCCCGCCACGATCAGCCCGAGGCTCAACAGCTTTCCCGGGTTCGCGCTCTCGCCGAACAGGTACATGCCGAGCAGTGCCGTACCCACCGCGCCGACTCCGACCCACACGGCGTAGGCCGTGCCGACCGGCAGCGTCTTCATCGCAATGCCAAGCAGCAGGAGACTCGCGATCATGGCGCCAACCGTTGCGACGGTCGGCCATGGACGCGTGAAACCCACGGTGTACTTGAGACCCACCGCCCAACCGACTTCGAGCAACCCGGCGATGACCAACAGCAACCAGTTCATGACAACCTCCAATGAGGAATGGGGTCGTCCCCGGGCTGGTGACGCTCGCGGGGTCGTCCCCGCGAACGGCGCGCATCTTACCCAGTCCGCTGCCCGATGGGTACGAACGGGCGATTGTCCGGCCCGACATAATTGGCGGCCGGGCGGATGATCTTGCCGTCGGCGCGCTGCTCGATGACGTGCGCGCTCCAGCCGGTCACGCGCGACATGACGAACAGCGGCGTGAACATCGCGGTGGGCACACCCATCAGGTGGTAACTCACCGCGCTGAACCAGTCGAGGTTCGGGAACATCTGCTTGAGCTGCATCATCAGCGTCTCGATGCGTTCGGCGATCGAATACAGCTTGAGATCACCGGCTTCGCGACCTAACTGCCCGGCCACGCGCTTGATGATCTCGTTGCGCGGATCGGACACCGTGTACACCGGATGCCCGAAGCCGATGATGATTTCCTTGTTCGCTACGCGCTTGCGGATATCGGCCTCGGCTTCGTCGGGCGTCGAGTAACGCTCCTGGATCTCGAGCGCGACCTCGTTCGCGCCGCCGTGTTTCGGCCCGCGCAGCGCGCCGATGGCGCCGGTGATGCAGGAGTAGATGTCCGAGCCCGTGCCCGCGATCACCCGCGCGGTGAAGGTAGACGAGTTGAATTCATGCTCCGCGTAGAGGATCAGCGAGGTGTGCATCGCGCGCACCCAGTTCTCGGGCGGCGGCCGGCGGTGCAGCAGGTGCAGGAAATGTCCGCCCACCGAATCATCGTCGGTTTCGACGTGGATGCGGCGGCTGCTGTGCGAGTAGTGATACCAGTAGCAGAGCATCGAAGGAAAACTCGCGAGCAGGTGGTCCGCGATCTCGCGTGCGCCGGCCTCGTTGTGATCGTTCGGCTCGGGCAGCACGCAACCCAGCGCCGATGCGCCGGTGCGCAGGACGTCCATCGGATGCGCACCCGGGGGCAGCTGCTCGAGGATGGCGCGCACCGGGGCCGGGATGCCGCGCAGGTTCTTGAGTTTCGTCTTGTAGGCCGTGAGCTCGGCCTGGGTGGGTAGCTTGCCGTGGATCAGTAGATAGGCAATCTCCTCGAACTCGCAGCTCTCGGCGACCTCGAGGATGTCGTAGCCGCGGTAGTGCAGATCGTTGCCGCTGCGGCCGACGCTGCACAGCGCCGTGTTGCCGGCCGCGACGCCGGACAGCGCGACGGATTTCTTCGGCTTCGGCGTGGCGTTCATGGCATGAGCTCCTTGCTACTGCGGCTTTTTCCCGGCGGCGAACAATTCGTCGAGCTTGCGCTCGTAGGCGTGATAGTCGAGATATTTGTAGAGGTCGTCGCGCGTCTGCATGTCCGCGACCACATTCTTTTGCGTGCCGTCGCGGCGGATCGCCTGGTATACCTTGAGCGCCGCGAGGTTCATCGCGCGATACGCCGAGCAGCAGTGCAACACGATGTCGACGCCCGCGGCGCCGAGCTCCTCGCGCGTGTACAGCGGCGTTTTGCCGAACTCGGTGATGTTGGCGAGCACCGGCACCTTCACGGCGTCACGCACCTTGCGATACATCGCGAGATCCGTGATGGCCTCGGGGAACACCGCGTCGGCGCCCGCGTGCACGCAGGCGCTCAGCCGCTCGATCATGCGGTCGACGCCTTCGCTCGCGAGCGCGTCGCTGCGCGCCATGATGACGAAGCTGCCGTCGGTGCGTGCATCGACCGCCGCCTTCACGCGGTCCACCATCTCCTCGAGCGGCACGACTTCCTTGCCGGGGCGATGGCCGCAGCGCTTCGCCTGCACCTGGTCTTCGATGTGCAGGCCGGCCGCGCCGGCCTTGATGAACGAACGCACGGTGCGCGCGATGTTGAACGCGCCGCCCCAGCCCGTGTCCGCATCGACCAGCAGCGGCAGGCCGCTCGCCTCGGTGATGCGCCGGATGTCGATGAGCACGTCGTCCATCGTGCTGATGCCGAGGTCCGGCAGCCCCAGCGAGTTCGCCGCGACGCCGCCACCGGATAGATAGAGCGCGCGGAATCCGGTGGCCTCGGCCATCCGGGCCGCGTACGCGTTGATGGCGCCGACGACCTGCAGCGGTTTCTCCGCGGCGAGCGCCGCGCGGAATTTCGCACCCGCGGAGTCAGGGGAAGGCTGCGTCATGTGGGGAGTTTACGACCGCGCGCCGATCTTGACGACTGTACGGCCAGTGTTCGTGCCGTCGATGTAAGACTGAAAGACGCCGGGCAGCTGCTCGAATGCGATCGTGCGGGTCACGATGCGCGACAGGTGCCGCGCCGCGCAGTCGGTCGCGATCCTGCGCCACACCTCGAGGCGCTCCTCGCGGCGGGTCGCCGAAGAGTTGATCCCGAGCAGGTTCACGCCGCGCAGGATGAAGGGCATCACCGTGGTTTCGAGCTGCGCACCGCCCGCGAGGCCCACGCTTGCGATGTTCCCCCAGAAATCCATCTGCCGCGTGAGTCCGGCGAGCATGTCGCCGCCGACGCTGTCGATGGCGCCCGCGAATCGCGCGGGCTCGAGCGGCCGGCTGCCGAGCGCGAATTCGCTGCGCAGGCAGACGTGGCTCGCGCCGAGCGCGATCAGGTAGTCGGAGGATTCCGCCTTGCCCGTGACCGCGATCACCTCGTATCCCCGGCCCGCGAGCATGTCGATCGCGAGGCTGCCGACGCCGCCGGTCGCGCCGGTCACGACAATGGAACCGCGGTCGGGCGACTGACCATTGCGTTCCATGCGATGGATCGCCAGCGCTGCGGTGAAGCCCGCGGTGCCCAGCGCCATGGCGTGAAATGCGTCGAGTCCTTGCGGCATGGGAATGACGCTGTCGGCCTTGACCCGGGCCACCTCGGAATAGCCGCCATCGAAGGTTTCCGAAAGCCCGCTGCCCGTGACGAGCACCGCATCGCCCGGCCGGAAGTCGGAAACGTCCGAGCTCCTCACTACCCCGGCGAGGTCGATGCCGCCGACCAGCGGGTAGCGGCGCAGTATCCGGCCCGCGCCCGTCGCGGCGAGCGCATCTTTGTAGTTGACCGTGGAGTACTGGACGTCGATCACGACCTCGCCCGACGTGAGGGCATCGAGGTCGAGGTCCTCGAACCGCGCGGCGATTTTTCCGGCCGCCTCGTGAATGCGGAATGCCTTGAAAGTACTCACAGTCGAGTCCCTCGCGATACTCACGCTAGTATCCTGCCATGAAACACGACTACGACCTTTTCGTGATCGGGGCGGGCTCGGGCGGCGTGCGCGCGGCCCGCATCGCGGCGCTTACGGGCGCAAAAGTGGCCGTCGCCGAGGAATACCGCATCGGCGGCACCTGCGTGATCCGTGGCTGCGTGCCCAAGAAATTCCTGGTCTACGGCGCGGAATTCTCGCAATTCATCGCCGACGCGCCCGGCTACGGCTGGACGATCGAAAACGCGCGTTTCGACTGGCCCACCCTGCGCGACAACGTGCAGCGCGAAGTCGCCCGGCTCTCGGGTCTCTACACCACCAACCTCGCCCGGGCGGGCGTCACCACGTTCGAGGAGCGCGCCGAGGTCGTCGATGCGCACACCGTGCGCCTGGTGAAATCCAACAGCCGCATCAGCGCGGATCGCATCCTCATCGCGACCGGCGGCACGCCCCGCCTGCCGGAGAATCTGCCGGGCGCGGAGCTCGGCATCACCTCGAACGAAGCCTTCCTGCTCGAGAAGTTTCCGCAGCGCGTGCTCATGGTCGGCGGCGGCTACATCGCGCTCGAGTTCGCCAACATCTTTCACGGACTCGGCGCCGAGGTGACGATCCTGCATCGCGGCGACCAGATGTTGCGCGGCTTCGATACCGACCTGCGCGCGCACATGCACATCGAATCCGAGCGGCGCGGCATCAAGCTCATGATGAAGAACACGCTCGCGCGGTTGGAGAAATCTAACGGCGGAGTGCGCGCGACGTTGTCGAGCGGCGAAATCGTGGACGCCGATGTCGTGATGCACGCGACCGGCCGCCTGCCGCATACCGTCGGTCTCGGCCTCGAACGCGCCGGCGTCAAGCTCGACGCCGCGGGCGCGGTGATCGTGAACGAGTATTCGCAGAGCTGCGTGGAGTCCATCTACGCGGTCGGCGACGTGACCAACCGCATGAATCTCACACCGGTCGCGATCCGCGATGGCCACGCCTTCGCGGACACGGTCTACAACAACCGGCCGACGCCGGTGGATCACCGCTTCGTGCCGAGCGCCGTGTTCAGCCGTCCGCCGATCGGCTCCGTCGGGCTCACGGAAGACGACGCCCGCCGCAGTCACGGCAAGGTCGACGTGTATCGAACCAATTTCCGCCCGATGCGCAACATGGTCACTTCCAACCACGAGCGCACGCTCATGAAACTCGTGGTCGACGCGGCGAGCGATCAGCTGCTGGGCGTGCACGTCGCGGGCGAGGATGCGCCGGAAATGATCCAGCTCGCGGCCGTGGGGGTGAAAGCCGGGCTCACCAAGACGCAGTGGGACAGCACCGTGGCGTTGCACCCGACGGCCGCGGAAGAGCTGGTGCTGATGCGCGAGAAGATCGCGGCGCCGGGGTCTATCGCGGGCTAGGCGCGCGGACGTACTGCGTCGCGCGCCACTGCATCCACTCGGCGCGTCCCAGGGCATTGAACGACTGCGAGATGAGCGCCGCGTTGTTGGTGCGCAGGCCTTCGACGTACAGCGCGATGAAGGCGCGCCACGAGCGCGCCGCGGCGAGATGCGTCGCGCGCAGTCCGACCATTTCGGGCGCGTCGTATCGTGGGTCTTCGAGAATGCGGAACGTGACGAGCCACCAGCCGCCTTCGAGAGGTCCCTCGAGCTTGGCGATGTAGCCATCGACGGTCAGCGCGTCGTCTTCTCGCATCGAGCGATACACGCGGTACTCCTCGAGCAACGCCGCGGATTGCTTCTCGAACAACGCGATCTGCGCCTGCGCATATTTGTACGCCGGCGTGCCGGGCTGAATCGGAATCACTGGCTCATCGAGGCGGATGGGCAGTTCGGCCTCGGGGATTTCCACCGTCGCGAGTTCCGGCTCGGTTCGCGCGGACGTGGCCTTGTCGGGCGCCGCTTCGACCTGAGTGGCCGCGGGGGTCGGCGGTGGCGGCACGACCTCCGATCTGCGCAGGCCGATGACGGCCGCCGCGATCATCACCGCGAACGCGAGCAACCCGCCGAAGGCACGCGGGTCCGGGCGGAATTTCGGCGTTCGCGACGGAGATTCGACTTCGACGGTGCGCTGGGTGGGCAGCAGCCGGACGATTTCGGCGGCCGATTCGCGGTCGTCGGTCCACAGGGGCACGACTTCGCGCGTGTTGCCCGCGCCCGAAAATTCGAGGCGTACGACGTTGCCTTCGCGATAGACCTCGCGCAATTGGTCGGCGGCGATCTGGCGGCTTTGGCCTGAGGAGAACAAGCCACGTTTCACGGCGAGCGTGACGGTACCGGGCTGGATGCTGATGCGACCCGCGCCTTTCCAGCGCAGTGTGTTGCCCGGCAGCGCGAGAACCGCGGCGAGACCGGCCGATGGCGCGAACCGAACGTCGAACGTGTGCGACAAGGTCGAGGACTCCCGGAGTACCGGTGAATCGCCAGCGTCGCTAACTATCCTCTTTCAGGGGCCCCAATTCCATGACGGGATGCACTTTTGGCGCCCGTGATCGGGAAGGTCACGCGTGCTCGGCGACCCTGCGCTGGTCGGACATCCTGCGCGAGCAATCGAGCGTCTTCTTGCAGGCCCAGACGCCGGCCTGGCGACACGGCTGTCGATGACCCTCGCGCGCGACGGTTTCTTCGTTCGCGAATCGACGCGCCGTACCGCACAGCGAATGCCGGCGTGCTCGGGTCGGACGCGGTGTCACAGTGACTTGCCCAGGAAACGCGCGACGCAGTTGTCGCAGCCGCGGAAGGAGATCGCGACGCCGAACAACGCGATGAGCAGCAGCAGGACCGAAACGGTGGCGAAGAAGACCGCGCCCGTGCGTTCCCACGCGAACTGCAGCGCCATCACCGTGCAGGCGGTGAGCAGCATGGCCGCGACGAGCAACACGGGTCGTTGCCAGCCTTTCACGGGCGGCGCTTCGCCGAGGCTCACGAACTGAACGGGCTTGCAGTAAAGGCAATCGGCGGCGGTTTTGTGCTGGTGCATGGACTCTGACCCCAGGTTTGGGGCGAGACTCTGCCAGCGCGCCGGTAGCGGTACCGCGCAATCGCGCACATTTGCGTGTAGGTCGCTGCGTCGCGGCGCGACGACAGGGGTCCCTTACTTCATTCGCGGAATCTTCTGCCCGTCGAGGTAATAGGAAACGCCCGCGCGATCGAACAGCGACGCGATGGCCGCTGCCGGATCGGGGCTTCCCCGATCCAGCAGGTGAGAGATATCCCGGGCGAGAGTCGGGTCGCGGGATACGGCGTCGAGGGCCACGAACCAGTCCTCGCGCGAGACGATCTTGTCGACGCGGTTTTCATCGACGAGCCGCCGCGCGAAAACATGGAAAGGCTGCTTTCCCGCGGCCTCGGCCACCAGCCCGAATACCGCGCCGCAGGCGTAGTACGCGCGATGCTCGTTGCGATCGCGCGCGGACTCGATCCCGCGCCGCCGGGACAGTTCGACGCAATCCGTGATCGCGCGATCGAGCTCCGCGCGCCATGCATAAGCCGGATCGAGTGCCGCGATCGCGCGCACCGCGAGCAGGTCCGCACCGCCCTCGGTGATCCAGGCCTCCCGCGCGTACTCGTAACCGATTGTCTGCCCCATCCAGAAATGCGCGGCTTCGTGCGCGATGAACCACAGGCCCTCGGCGCGCTGCTGCGGCGTCTCCTCGAGGAGCCCGGCGCCTTCGTACTTCATGACGATCTGGCCGCGCAGCGTTCCGCCCGACCGCCCGACGATGCCGGGGGTGGGGCCCGCCCACGCAACCATCACGGTCGGCTTGCCCTCCGGCAGCGGGCCGAGCTGCGCAGCGTAACGCGCGAGCAGACCGGTGACCGACGGTGCGAGCGAATCGTGGATCCACTTCGGCAACTGCGGATCGAATGCGGTGATCACGTCGCGGGTTTCCACGCGCTTCGTGGGTCCGAAGAGCACGTAGGTCGCGTACTCGCCGTCGTGCTCGGTCACGCCGGCGACGTCGTGAAAGCGCATCTTTAGATGCGTTTCGGCGAAGTACGAATTGTTGAGGTCGCTGGGCAGGTCGGCCGCCTCGCGCAGCGTACGCAGCGGCAACACATCGAACTGCGCGCTGAACAGCGCGAACCCGCCGTCGGTGAATGCGAGCGCGGGGGCATAGTCATCGGCGAGATCGCCGGTGAACGGCTGGAAACGCAGTCGTACCTTTGGCGGCAGCACTCGGCCGCGCGCCGGCGCGAGCACATCGTAGTGGCCGCGCTGCATCAGCCGCACACCGGGGGTTTCGACGACCCAGCTATCCGGGCGCCACGCCTTCCCGCCGGTCCGCGTCACCGAGGTGCGCGGAAAGAACCACGCGTCGACGGGCCGTCCGAAGGTGTACTCGGCAATCCACGAATTGCCGCCGCGCGAGACGTCGATCTCGACGTGATGCGGCTCGAGGAAATCCGCTTCTTCCGCGGCGAATGCGTGCGCGCAGCACGCGAGCGCGAAAACCACCAGCGAACGGCGCATGGCCTTCAGTCGATGAAGATCGTCGCCGGCTGCTCGAGCAGATCCTTCAGCGCCTGGATCATCGACGCCGCGTCGAAGCCGTCGACGAAGCGATGATCGAACGACGAGGAGAGATTCATCATGAGCCGGATCGCGATCTGGCCATCGACCGCGATCGGCCGCTCGATCGCCTTGTTGATGCCGATGATGGCGACCTCGGGCATGTTGACCATGGGCGTCGATGCGACGCCGCCGAGTTTTCCGAGGCTCGTCACCGTGATGGTCGAGCCCGTGAGCTCCTCGCGCGGCGACTTGTTGGAACGCGCGGCCTCGGACACCCGCCGGATCTCCGCGGCCAAGTCGTGCAGCGCGCGCGACTCGACGTTGCGCACCACCGGGACCTTGAGACCCTGCGACGTCTGCGTCGCGATGCCGACGTGCACGGCCTTGTGTTTCACGAGCACGCCGCGCGCACTGTCGTATAGCGCATTGCACTGTGGGAATTTCTCGAGCACACGCGCGAGACCGGCGACGATGAACGGCAGGAACGTGAGCGGCGGAGCGCCGGCGGGCCTGCGGTCGTTCAGGTGCTTGCGCAATGCCTCGAGGCGCGTGATGTCGCATTCCTCGACGTAGGAGTACTGCGGAATGCTGCGCGCGGATTCGGTGAGGCGCTCGGCGATGACGCGCCGCAATCCGATGATCTTCACCTCTTCCGTGCCGTTGCGCGCTTCGCGCGTGGCATTGGCGCGCGCGTTCATCGACGGCGGCGCGCCGCGGGCGCCGCCCGCCGCGAGCGCGGAGTCGATGTCGCCCGGCTCGATGCGGCCCGCGGGACCGGTGCCGGCGACGGTAGATAGATCGAGGCCGGCCTCGGCCGCGCGGCGGCGGCTGGCGGGGGAGGCCATGATGCGGCCGCCGTGCTTGTTCGCGGCGGGGGGAACATGGGCGGCGGATCCGCCCGATGCCGCGGCGGCCCGCGCGCCGGCATCCGGCTCGGCCGCCGGTTTCTCGCCGTCCGGCTTGTCGGAAGCGCGGCGGCCGTAGTTGACCGGCTCCGGCGGACGCTCCGCCGTCTTCACCGCGGGCGCATCGCCTGCTGCGGCCGACGTGCCGTCGGTATCGAACACGACCAGCTCGGCGCCCACGGCGATCATGTCGCCCGGCTCACCGCTGATGGAAACGATCCGGCCGGTGACCGGCGCGGGCATCTCGACCGCGGCCTTCTCGGTCATCACTTCGCACATGACCTGGTCTTCCTGCACGAGATCGCCGGGCTTCACGTGCCAGGCGACGACTTCGGCGGAGACCGTGCCTTCGCCGAGATCCGGCATCTTGAATACGTAGCGGCTCATGGCTGAAACCTCATCCTTCTCCGAGGACTTCGCGCAATGCGAGCGCGACCCGGGCCTGTCCGGGAAAATACTCCCATTCGAAGGCGTGCGGGTACGGCGTATCCCAGCCGGCGACGCGCTGGATAGGCGCTTCGAGATACCAGAAGCATTCTTCCTGGATGCTGGCCGTGAGCTCCGCGCCGAAGCCGCAGAAACGCGTGGCCTCGTGCGCCACCACGCAACGACCGGTCTTCTTGACCGACGAACAGATGGGATCGAGATCGAGCGGCGACATCGTGCGCACGTCGATGATCTCCGCGTCGACGTTGAGCTTCTTCGCGGCAGCCTCGCATACGTACACCATGGTGCCGTAGGTGACGATGGTCACCTGCTCGCCGGGCCGCACGATGTCGCACTTGCCGATGGGCACCTTGTAATAACCCTCAGGCACGTCGCCCTTCGCGTGCGTGCTCCACGGCACCGCGGGCTTGTTCGGGTCGCCGTCGAACGGGCCGTTGTAGATGCGCTTCGGCTCGAAAAAGATGATCGGGTCATCGTCCTCGATCGCCGCGATCAGGAGGCCCTTCGCATCGTAGGGATTGCTCGGCATCACGGTCTTCACGCCGCAGATGTGCGTGAAGATCGCCTCGGGACTCTGCGAGTGCGTCTGTCCACCGCGGATGCCGCCGCCGCAGGGCGCGCGGATCACGACGGGCGACGTGAAATCACCGGCGCTGCGGTAGCGGATGCGCGCGAGCTCGCTCGCGATCTGGTCCACCGCGGGATAGATGTAATCGGCGAACTGGATCTCGGCCACGGGCTTGATGCCGTTGAGCGCCATGCCGATCGCAGTGGCGACGATGCCGCCCTCGCTGATCGGCGAATCGAGCACGCGGTGCTCGCCGTATTTTCGCTGCAGTCCGTCGGTGACGCGGAACACGCCGCCGAAGTAGCCGACGTCCTCGCCCATCACGACGACGGAAGGATCGCGCGCCATCATGACGTCCATGGCGGAGTTCAGGGCCTGGATCATGTTCATCTGGGCCATGGTTATTCAGCCTTCGCCGCGAGCCCGAGCTCGGCGTTCAGCTTGATCTCCTCGGCGAGCTGTTCGCTCTGCCGGCGCAGGTTCTCCGGGAACTCCTTGTATACGTCCTCGAACATGAGATGACGGTTGAGTCGCGGACCTTCGTTGAGCGCGCCGAAGGAGACCGCCTCCTTCCATGCCGCCTGCACCTGCGAGTCGAGCTCGGCGGTGAGGTCCTTGTGCTGCTTCTCGCTCCACTCGCCGCGCGCGATCAGGTGGTTCTTCAGGCGCTCGACGGGATCGCCGAGCGGCCAGTGCGCGTAGTCGTCTTTCGGGCGATAACGCGACGGGTCGTCGCTGGTGGAATGCGCGGCCGCGCGGTAGGTCACGAGCTCGATGAGCGTCGGTCCGCCGCCGGTGCGCGCGCGTTGCGCGGCCCACTGCGTGACCGCGTACACCGCGAGGAAATCGTTGCCGTCGACGCGGATGCCGGCGACGCCGTAACCCGGACCACGCGCCGCGAACGAGCGCTGCTCGCCGCCCGCGGTGCCCTGGAATGTCGAGATCGCCCACTGGTTGTTGACGATGTTCATGATGACCGGGGCCTGGTACACGGCCGCGAACAGCAGGCCGTGGTGGAAATCCGCCTCGGCGCTCGAGCCTTCGCCTATCCACGTGCACGCGATGTGGTCTTCGTTGCGGATCGCCGCGGCCATCGCCCAACCCACCGCCTGCGGAAACTGGGTAGTCAGGTTGCCGGAGATCGAGAAGATGCGGCCGGCGTTCCAGTGATACATCACCGGGAGCTGGCGTCCCTTGCACATGTCGCGCGTGTTCGAGAGCAGCTGGCACATGAGATCGACCAGCGGCTTGCCGCGCACCATGTAGATGCCCTGCTGCCGGTACGACGGGAACAGCATGTCGCCGGGTTGCAGCGCCATCGCCTGCGCGACCGCGATGGCCTCTTCGCCGAACGAGCGCATATAGAAGGAGATCTTTCCCTGGCGCTGCGTGCGTTGCATGCGGTCGTCGAAGATGCGCGTCAGCATCATGTGGCGCAGGCCGACCTGCAGATCCTCGGCCTCGAGGCGCGGATTCCATTGACCGACCGGCTCGTGCTTGTCGTCGAGCACGCGCACCAGGCCGACGGAAACGTCTTCCATGTCGCGCGCGCGCGCGTTGACGTCCGGCTTGTGGATCGCGCCGGCGGGCGACAGATCCACGTAGCTGAAATCGGGTTTGTCGCCCGGACGGCTAGGTGGTTGGGGAACGTGAAGTCTTGGCATGGGGCGCGATCATACGTTCTTAGGTGGGCTTGATCACCATGAGGTAGAGAGCGGCCAGTGGCGTCAACGTCGCGATGGCGCCCCAGATCGCCCAGGAGCGCGACATCCGTTCGTAGGCGGATTCGTCCCAGCCACCGGCGAGGCCCGCGCTGACATTCGCCAACATCTTCTTCTGCAGCGGCGCCAATGCCACCATGAACACGGCGCCGGAGATTCCAAACAGGACCAGCGACCAGCCGATCCAGAATGTCCGCAGCAGCGGTAGATTGCCGAGCTGCGCGAGCCAGACGCCCGTGCCGATGATCAGGAGCACGCCCGGCATCGTGAACAGACGATCAGCGCGGATGATGCCGTCGAGCGCCTGCGCACGCGCGCGCAGCTCCCGCGTGCGGTCGGCATGCAATTTCCAGAAGACGCCGGTGATGATGTTGCCGAGGAACAGGACGACGCCCGTGATGTGCGTCGCCTTGAGGAATAGATAGTCCATTCAGCCGGCCTCCCGTTTGAGCCACGCGTCGAGTCCCGCCGCGTTGAGCTCAAAGTCTTTTCCGAGGATCGCGTCGATGGCCTCCTCGGCCATCGTGCAACCATGCGCGCGCAGGGATTCGTACGCGAGGTCGCGCAGGCCTGCACGGATGCGCGGCACGGCATCGCGGCCCGCGGCGCGCGCGATGCGCACGAAGGCGTCGATCGCGTCGATCATGTCATTGGCGAGCCGCGGGCAATCGCTCACTTCGCTGTAGTGAGTGAGGTACAGCCGGCGCGGACGGAATTGCATGAGACGGCCGATCGAGGCCTTGAGCTGTTGCGGATCGAACTGTGTCGGCGTGGTGGTCGGCATGATCCAGGCGCCGCGCGCGGTATCGAACTCGCGGTAGGAAATGCCGAAGGTGTCGCCGGTGAAGATGCTGGTCGCGCGGTGGTCGACCCCGAAATCGACGATGGCCTGGTGGTGCAGCGCATGCCCGGGCGTATGCACGCACTCGAAGGTGCGCCCGCCCACATCGAAACGCTGGCCGTCCTGCGCGATCACCAGCCGCTCGCGCGCAATGGGCACGAGCTCGCCGTAGAGCTGGTCGTACAACTCGGCTCCATACACGGCGCGCGTGGCGGCGACGAGTTTCGCGGGATCGATGAGGTGCGGCGCGGCGCGCGGATGCACCACCGCGGTGGCCTTCGGCAGCGCTCGCATGAGCTCTCCGGCGCCGCCGGCGTGATCCAAGTGCGCGTGCGTGAGGAACAGGAACTCGACGCCATCCGGCGACAGTCCGAGCCGCTCCAGTCCCGCGAGGATCAATGGCACCGCGGAGTTAGGTCCGGAATCGACGATGGCCGCGCGCGCCCCGGCCACCACGACGTGCGACGCGTCCATCTGTGGACGCAGGTATTCGGTGTCGATGGCGGTGATGCCATCGGCGAATCGCGTCAGGCGCGGCATGACGGCATTCATGGCTTGCGGCAACATAGCAGCATGATCAAGAGAATACTCCAGGCACTCGTCATCCTCGCCGCATGCGCCCCGGCGCTCGCCGCCGTCGAAGAGCGCGGCAACCTCGTGCTCGACAACATCCCGCCGGTCGATTCGGCGCTCACGGCCCGGCTCGAGGACTACATGAACTCCCGCGGCGCGTCGTTCGTCGACTGGCTACCCGACGGCGGGCTGCTGATCGCGACGCGCTTCAGCGACGTCGATCAGTTGCACCGGGTCGCGGCGCCGCTGGGCGCGCGCGAGCAGATCACGTTCTACCGCGAGCCGATCACCGTGGCGCGCGCGCCGCGGACGCAGGGCGCGACCGGGTTCGCGTTCCTCAAGGACGCCGGTGGCAACGAGGCCGCGCAGATCCACTACTACGACCTGAACACGCGTGCGGTGCGCATGATCACCGATGGCAAGGGTCTCGCCGGTGGCCTGGCCTGGAGCCGCGACGGACGGCGCGTCGCCTTCCACAGCACGGGTCGTGATGGCGTGAGCTACGACCTTTTCATCGCCGAGCCCGCGGGCGTCTCGCCGCCGCGGCTCGTGTACAACGGCTTCCAGAAGAACTGGTCGGTGCAGGACTGGTCGCCCGACGACACCAAACTACTCATCAGCAACTTCGTCTCGGCCAACGAGTCGCACCTCTTCGTGATGGACATCGCGACGGCGTCGCTCACGCCGGTGTCCGAAGGGCCCGACGTTGCGAGCGTGTCGCAGGCGCGGTTCGCGGCCGACGGCCGCGGCGTGTACCTGATCACGAACCGCGGCAGCGAGTTCGAGCAGTTGAAGCGCGTGGACCTCGCGACCGGCGCGGTCGAGACCCTGACCGGCCACATTCCGTGGGACATCGAGTCCTTCGCGGTGACCGAAGATGGCCGGTACCTCGCATGGGTGGCGAACGTCGATGGCGTGAGCAAGCTCACGGTGATGAATCTCGCGCGGCGCGCGGAGAGCCTGCCGGCGCTGCCGGATGGCCGCATCGGCCGCATCGCGTTCGACCGGACCGGCAGCCGGCTGGCGCTGTCGCTCGAGAGCCCGCAGTCGCCGCGCGACGTGTACGCGATCGAGCTCGCGACGAACACGGTGGTGCGCCACACGAGAAGTGAGGCGGGCCCGGTCGATCCACTGCAGTTCGCCGCCGCCGAGCTCATACGATTTCCGACGTTCGACCGCGCCAACGGCGGGCAGCGGCGCATCCCCGCCTTCGTCTATCGACCGAAGCCGGGCCGCGGTCCCGGGCCGCACCCGGTGCTGATCGACATCCACGGCGGCCCGGAGTCGCAGGCGATTCCCGGTTTCAATCCGTTCACGCAATTCCTCGTGAACGAGATGGGTTTCGTCGTGATCACGCCCAACGTGCGCGGCTCGTCGGGGTACGGCAAGACCTTCCTGAATCTCGACAATGGCGACAAGCGCGAGGACGCGGTGAAGGACATCGGCGCGCTGCTGGTGTGGATCGGTGCGCAGCGTGATCTCGACGCGAAACGCGTCTTCGTCTCGGGCGGCTCTTACGGCGGCTACATGTCGCTCGCGTCGATGGTGCACTTCGGCGACCGTCTGCGCGGCGGCATCGATGTGGTCGGCATCTCGAACTTCGTGACCTTCCTCGAGAGCACGTCCGCCTACCGGCGCGACCTGCGGCGACCCGAGTACGGCGACGAGCGCCTGCCCGCGATGCGCAAGTACCTGCAGCGCATCTCGCCGCTCAACAATGCGTCGCGCATCAACAAGCCGCTGCTGGTGGTGCAGGGACTCAACGACCCGCGCGTGCCCGCGTCGGAATCAAAACAGATGGTGGAGAAGATCCGCGCGCGCGGCGGCGAGGTCTGGTATCTCGCCGCGAAGGACGAGGGCCACGGGTTCAAGAAGAAGGCGAACCGCGACTTTTACCAGAAGACGATCGTCGCCTTCCTGGAAAAGCAGCTCGCGGCGAAGTGATTACTTCGCGGCGAGCTGATTCTTCTGCACGGTCTCGACGCCGGGCAGCGACGAGAAGTAAGCCGCGAGCTCCTGGACATCCGCCGCCGTGAGGGTCGCGCTCGGCGCGGCCATGATGGCGTTCTTGCGTCCGCCTTTCTTGTAGTCGACCAGCGCGCGCGCGATGTAGTCGCGATGCTGGCCGGCGATGGTCGGGAACGTCGGGTCGATGCCTACGCCATTGGAGCCATGGCACGGCAGGCAGGTCTCGCTCGACTTCGGACGATTCGCCGCGGGCGTGTCGCTCTTCGATTCGGTCAGCACGTTCGGGCCCGCGAGATAGGCGGCGATGTCGGCCATGTCCTGCTCGTTCATGGACGCGGCCTGCGCGTGCATCGTGCCGTGCGAACGCTCGCCGCTCTTGTACGCCTTGAGCGCCGCGACCAGGTATTCCGGGCGCTGGCCACGCAGCTTGGGCACCGAGTAGGTCGGGTAGACGTTCTTGTAGTTAGGAATCGCGTGGCAGCCGTTGCAGGTGTAGGCCAGGGCCTGGCCGCGCTTGGCGTCGGCGGATGCCTCCGGGGTCTGGGCCTGGGTCGCGAACGGCGCGAGTGCTGCAACGAGGACGGACAGGGAAACGATCGACCGGACGCGAGATGCCATGACTTGAAAACGCCCCGAGGCTGGCAAAAACAGGCCGCGATATTAAGGACTTGGGCGCGCAATTGCCACCGTGCACAATCGGAAACGTGATCGCATTGATTCAGCGGGTGAGCAGGGCTGCCGTAACGGTCGAAACGCGCGAGGTCGGTGCGATCGGCCGCGGCATCCTCGCCCTGGTCGGGATCGAACGGGGTGACGATCTCGCGCACGGGGAACGCCTGATGGAGCGCGTCCTCACGTACCGGATTTTCGAGGACGACGCCGGCCGCATGAATCTTTCATTGCGCGACATCGGCGCGGGATTGCTGCTGGTGCCGCAGTTCACGCTCGCCGCCGAGACGCACAAGGGCACGCGCCCGGGATTCAGCAAGGCGGAGGATCCGCAGCGGGCCCGCGGCCTGTTCACGCAGCTCGTCGACCTGGCGCGTGCGCGCCACAACGACGTCGCCACCGGCGAATTCGGTGCACATATGCAGGTCGAACTCGTGAACGACGGCCCGGTTACATTCTGGCTGCAGACAAGGACTTAACGCGCGCGGCCCGCGCGTGATGCGGGTCTCGCCGGGGCGAACTTTCGTAGGTTTGCAGCCTCTGTTGACTTATCATCCGGGGTCTTCACGAGCCCCCACAGGAGCGGGTCATGGGCCCAATTGGTTTCAAAGAACTGGTCATCATTCTGGTCGTCGTGCTCCTCGTCTTCGGGGCCAAGAAGCTCAAGACGATCGGCAGCGATCTCGGTTCCGCCGTGCGCGGATTCAAGAAGTCGATGAGCGAGGGCGATGCCGAGGAGTCGGTCAAGCAGCTCAAGGCGGATGCCGAATTCGACGCCGCGAAATCTCCGAACGCGGAGAAGAGCGAGCACAAGGCGTGACGCGCTCTTTCGCGTCCTGATCTTTTCCGCCGCTTTCGACTGATGCCGCCCGCGCGGCGGAACAATCCATGTTCGAGGTTGGATTTACAGAACTCCTGCTGATCTTCGCGCTCGCGCTCGTCGTGCTCGGCCCGGAGAAACTGCCGAAGCTGGCGCAGCAGATCGGGCGCTGGGTCGGTCGCGCGCGCGCGATGGCGCGCCAGTTCCGCGAGCAGCTCGAGGAAGAGGCTCACAACCTCGAAACCAAGATGAAGATCGATCCGGGCATCGACACCTCACTCGATCCTCGCGCCGGTCCGACGACTCCACCGCCCGCGCCCTCGCCCTCGCAGCCTGTGCCCCCGCACCATGTGCCCGCGCACCATTCTTCCGCGCCCGCGGATTCGTCCGCGGATAGGCCCGCCGAAGCGCCTGCTGAAGTCGAGGAAGAGTTCTATCCACCCGATCACCACATGCATTCCTCGCACCGCAAGGCCGCGCAGGAAGCCGATGCGCCCGGCGCGTCGGACGCGCCCGGCGGGCAGCAGCAGCTCGATCTAACTAGTTCGCCGCCGGCCGCGCCGGAGCAGAAGCCGTGAGCGAGGACAAGAACGAGGAGCAGCTGGCCGAAGGCACGTTGATGTCGCACCTGCTCGAGCTGCGCAATCGCCTCTTGAAGGCGATGGCCACGCTGCTCGTCGCGTTCATTCCCTGCGCCATCTTCGCCAACGAGCTCTTTTCGATCGTTGCGCAGCCGCTGATCGACAAGCTGCCCGAGGGCAGCACGTTGCTCGCGACCGGCATCGTTTCCACGTTCATGACGCCGTTCAAGGTGTCGTTCTACGTGGCGCTGGGCATCTCGATGCCCGTGGTGCTCTACCAGATCTGGGCATTCGTCGCGCCCGGCCTCTATCGGCGCGAGAAACGCTTCGCCGTACCGCTGCTGGTTTCGTCGGTCTTCCTGTTCTACAGCGGAGTGCTGTTCGCGTACTTCGTCGTGTTCCCCGTGATGTTCCCGTTCCTGATCGGCACGACCCCGGGCGGCGTCACCTACGCACCGGACATCACGAGTTATCTCGATTTCGTGCTCGCGATGTTCTTCGCGTTCGGCATCGCATTCGAGGTGCCGGTGGCCGTGGTGCTGCTGGTGCTCACGGGCCTGGTGAACGTCGAAAAGCTCGGCCAGAACCGCGGCTACGTCCTGATCGGCATCTTCATCGTCGCCGCCTTCCTCACGCCGCCGGATGCCATCTCGCAGATCATCATGGCGGTGCCGATGTACCTGCTCTACGAGGGCGGCCTGGTGATGGCGCGCCTGATGCAGAAGATGCGGCGCGAAGCCCAGGAAGCCGAAGAGAAAGAGGAAGCCCAGGCCTGACGCGCCGGGCGGCGAAAACCCTGTGGAATAAGGGTTTCCCGCTGTCGTATTCCTGCCCCGCCCGCCGCCTTGCTGGCGCCCTTGCCGTTGGTTCAGACTCGGCCCATCGCGGCGCAACAGCGCCCACAAGAATCAAGGCAAAAAAATGAGTGATCCGATGACGGCCGCTGGCGCTCCGCCGGCGCAGCCGAAGCAGACTTTTCTGGGACACCCGTTCGGACTGGTGACGCTCTTCGGGACGGAGTTCTTCGAGCGCTTCACTTACTACGGAATGCGCGCGCTGCTGGTGCTGTTTCTCGTGGCGGCCACCAGCTCGGCGAACCCGGGGTTCGGACTCGACAAGGAAACCGCGGGCGCCGTGTACGGCTTGTACGCAGGTTCGGTGTATCTCGGCTGCGTGCCGGGAGGCTGGATCGCGGATCGACTGATCGGTCAGCGCAACGCGGTGTTCTGGGGCGGCCTCATCATCGCCGCCGGCAATTTCATCCTTGCATTGCCGGCGTCCGCGCCGGTGTTCTACCTGGGCCTCGCCGTCATCGTCATCGGCGTCGGATTGCTGAAGCCGAACGTCTCCGCGATGGTCGGTTCATTGTACGAAGGTCAGCCGGGCGCGCGTCGCGACGCGGGTTTCTCGATCTTCTACATGGGCATCAACCTCGGCGCGTTCGTCTCGCCGCTGGTCGCCGGCACGATCGGTGAAGCGTGGAACTGGCGCGGCGGCTTCTTCTGCTGCGGCCTGTTCATGTTGCTGGGCGTGGTGTTGTTCCGCTTCACCGGCCGCTGGCTCGAAGGCGCGGGCGCGCCGCCGCAGGCCGCGGATCCGGCGACACAACGCCGCCGCTGGCAGATCGTGTGGGGTGGTTTCGCGGTGCTCGTCGCGATCATCGCCTGGATGTACTTCAAGGGCAGCCCGGTGCCGATCACCGAGCTCGCGCAGTACTTCGGCGCGGCGATGCTGGCGCTGGCGGTGTTCTTCTTCGGATACGTGCTGCTGTTCGCCGGCCTCACTACCGCGGAACGCAAGCGCGTCGGCGTCATCGCGGTGTTCTTCCTGTGCGCGGTGATCTTCTGGGGCGGCTTCGAACAGCAGGCGACGACGTTCAACCTGTTCGCGCAGGACTACACCGACCGCTCGTTGCTGGGCTCCTGGTTCCCGGACGCGGTGCATCCGGCGGCTTGGTACCAGTCGGTGAATCCGCTGTGCATCATCATCTTCGCGCCGTTCTTCGCGTGGATGTGGGTCGCGCTCGGCGCGCGCAATCTCGATCCTTCCGCGCCGGCGAAGATGGGCCTCGGCCTCGTATTCCTGGGCATCGGCTTCCTGGTGATGATGTGGGCGGCCGAGCTCGTCGTGTCGACCAACGGCCAGGTCGGGCCGACCTGGCTGCTGCTCGCCTATCTCATCCACACGTTCGGCGAGCTGTGCCTCTCGCCCGTGGGACTGTCCAACGTCACCAAACTCTCGCCGCCGAAATTCGTCGGCCAGATGATGGGCATCTGGTTCCTGGGTTCCGCGATCGGCAACCTGATCGCCGGACTCGCCGGTGGCCACATCGGCGGCTCGCAGGCCGCGGACCTGCCCGGCCAGTTCCTGACCATGGCGTTGATCGGCGTCGGTGCCGGCGTATTGATCCTGCTCATCTCGCGCGGACTGCGCGGCTGGATTGGAGCACACAAATGAACGCATCAAACTACCTGCGCGGTACGGCGGCTGTCGCCGCCGTGGCCAGCGCCTGCCTGCTCGCGGGCTGCCCGGTGAAAGAAACCTCCCGTCAGCAGCCCCAGGGCAATGGGGCCCAGTTCATCGACGACGTGAACAAGGAGCTGATCGCGATCAACCGCGAGTCGAGCGCCGCGGGATTCACCCAGGCGACCTACATCACCACCGACACGCAATTCCTGAATGCGCGCGCCACCGAGCGCACCATGGAGTTCTTCAGCCGCAAGGCGGCGGAGGCGAAGAACTTCGAAGGCGGGAATCTCGATCCGAAGGTGTCGCGCTCGCTGAATCTCATCAAGTTCGCCGTGAGCGCGCCGGCGCCCAGCGATCCGGCCAAACGCGCGGAGCTCGCGGATATTTCGGCGAACCTCGAGGCGATGTACGGCGAAGGCAAATACTGTCCTTCGGGCGGCAAGGAAGGTTGCAAGAACCTCGATGAGCTCAGCGAGATCCTCGCGACCAGCCGCAACTACGACGCACTGACCGAAGCGTGGGCCGGATGGCACACCATCTCGCGGCCGATGCGACCGAAGTACCAGCGCTTCGTCGAACTCGCGAACGAAGGCGCGCGCGAGCTCGGCTTCGATGACGTTGGCGTTTTGTGGAAGTCGCGCTACGACATGGATGCGGCGGCGTTCGAGAAGGAAGCTTCGCGCCTCTACGACCAGGTGAAGCCGCTCTACGAAGGCCTGCATTGCTACGCGCGCCAGCGCCTCGCGCAGCGCTACGGCAAGGACAAGGTTCCCGACGGCAAGCCCGTGCCCGCGCAACTGTTCGGCAACATGTGGGCCCAGCAGTGGAATCGCATCTACGACGACCTGCTCAAGCCCTACCCGGCCGCGAGCATCGAGTCGGCGGATCGCCAGCTCCAGGCGCAGAAGTGGGATGCGCACCGGATCACGAAGTCGGCCGAGAACTTCTACACGTCGATCGGTTTCCCGGCGCTGCCGCAGACGTTCTGGGAACGCTCGATGTTCACGCGCCCGCGCGACCGCGAGGTGGTTTGCCACGCGAGCGCCTGGGACATGGACGACAAGGACGACGTGCGCATCAAGATGTGCATCCGTCCGCTCGAGGAAGACCTGTTCACCGTCTACCACGAGCTCGGCCACGTCTATTACTACATCTGGTACAAGGACCAGCCGCAGCTCTTCCAGGACGGCGCGCACGACGGCTTCCACGAAGCCATTGGCGACGCGGTCAACCTTTCGGTCACGCCCGCCTATCTACGCAAGATCGGCCTGGTCGGCGACGTGATCCCGTCGAAGGAAGCCGTCATCAACCAGCAGATGAAGATGGCGGTCGAGAAGATCGCGTTCCTGCCGTTCGGCAAGCTGATCGACGAATGGCGCTGGGGCGTCTTCAACGGGAAGATCAAACCCGCCGACTACAACAAGGCCTGGTGGGAGCTGCGCGAGAAGTACCAGGGCATGGCGCCGCCGGTCGCACGCTCGGAAGAGGATTTCGATCCGGGCGCGAAATACCACATCCCCGGCAACACGCCGTACACGCGCTACTTCCTGTCGTTCATCCTGCAGTTCCAGTTCCACAAAGCGCTGTGCGATGCGGCGGGTTACAAGGGTCCGCTCAACGAATGCTCGATCTTCGGCAGCACCGAGGCGGGTCGACGCTACGGCGAGATGCTGGCGCTCGGTTCGAGCCAGCCGTGGCCCGACACGCTCGAAAAGCTGACCGGCACGCGCGAGATGGACGCCTCGGCGATCATCGACTACTTCAAGCCGCTCGAAGCCTGGCTCGAAGAGCAGAACAAGGGTCAGAAGTGCGGCTGGTAGGCCGCTGCTCAGAACAACAAGAAAGGGTGGTTAGATGAACATGAACGACGCAACCGCGCCGCAGCTCACCGCGCGCGCCATCATCCTGGCCATCGTGCTCGCCGTGGTCCTCGCCGCCGCGAACACGTATCTCGGCCTGTTCGCCGGCATGACCATCGCCTCGGCGATCCCCGCGGCGGTGGTCTCGATGGCCGTACTGCGCGCGCTCGGCGGCGGCGGCATCCTCGAGAACAACATCGTGCAGACCGGCGCCTCGGCCGGCACGTCCATCGCCTCGGGTGTGATCTTCACCGTCCCGGCGCTGGTGATCATGGGGTACTGGACGGACTTCAAGTACTCCTGGGTGCTGGCCATCGCCGGCCTCGGCGGCTTGTTAGGTGTGTTGTTCTCGGTGCCTCTGCGGCGTTCATTGATCGTCGATCAAAAGATGACCTTCCCGGAAGGCAAGGCCGCGGCCGAGGTGCTCAAGGCCGGCGAGAATCCCGCCGAAGGCCTCAAGGTGCTGGGCATCGCCTCGCTCGGCGGCGCGATCGGCAAGCTGACCACGGCGAGTGGATTGAAGCTGATCCCGGACAGCTCGCTGGCGAGCGGCTTCATCGGCAAGTATCTCGGCTACATGGGCACGAACCTGTCGCCCGCGCTGCTCGGCGTCGGTTACATCGTCGGGCTCAACATCGGCGCGGTGGTCGTGTCGGGTAGTTTGCTCTCGTTCAACATCGCGATCCCGCTCTACCACGCGTATTTCCTGCCGCAGAATCCGGAGCTCGCCGCGACGATCGCGCAGGCGTGCACGGGATTGTCCGGCTCCGATTGCGCGGAGGTGTCCGCGCAGATCCTGCGCGGCGCGCAGATCCGCTTCCTCGGCGTCGGCGCGATGCTGGTCGGCGGCCTGTGGGCGTTGATCACGTTGCGCAGCTCGATCGTCTCGGGCGTGAAGAGCGGCCTCGCCGCGGCGCGCGCGGGCTCGAACGCGCTGATCGCGCACACCGAGCGCGACCTGCCGATGAAGTGGGTGATGCTCGGCACGGTGCTGTTCACGGTGCCGCTGTCGATCCTCTACTGGTGGATCCTGAAGACCGGCGGCCTGTCGACGGCCGGCAGCGTCGGCATCGCGCTGACCATGTCGGTGATCATGATCGTCGCCGGGTTCCTGTTCTGCTCGGTGTCGGCGTACATGGCGGGCCTCGTCGGCTCGTCGAACAACCCGGTGTCCGGCATCACGATCGCGACCATCCTGTTCGCGGCGCTGGTGCTGGCGGCGTTCCTCGGCAAGGACTCGACCATCGGCCCGATCGCGGCGGTGATGATCGGCGCGGTAGTTTGCTGCGCGGCCTGCGTCGCGGGCGACAACCTGCAGGACCTCAAGGCCGGCTACATCGTCGGCGCGACGCCATGGCGTCAGCAGGTGATGCTCGCGATCGGCTCGGTGTCGTGCGCGCTGGTGATGGCGCCGACGCTCAATGTGCTGGCCAACAGCTACGGCATCGGACCGCGCACGCCGGAGAATCCTCAGTCGCTCGAGGCGGCGCAGGCCAACCTCATGGCCTCGATCGCCAAGGGCATCTTCGGCGGCGAGCTGCCGTGGACCATGATCGCGATCGGTGCGGTGATCGGCGTCATCGTCATCCTGTTCGACCTGTACCTGAAGAGGACGAATGCGCCGTTCCGCGTGCCGGTGCTCGCGGCCGCGATCGGCATCTATCTGCCGCTCGAGACGATGGTGCCCATCTTCATCGGCGGTCTGTTGAACTACCTCGTCACGCGCTCGTTCGGCCGTGGGCTGTCGGAAGAGGAAGCGGAGAAGCGCAACCGCAAGGGCATGCTGTTCGCGGCAGGCCTCATCACCGGCGAGGCGCTCATGGGCATCCTGATCGGCTTCGCGATCTACGGCACCAGCGACCGCGAAGTGTTCGCACTGCCGTCCGGCCTGCAGATCGGCGGCTCGCTCGGCGAGTGGGTGGGTCTCGCGCTGCTCGGCGCCGTCGCCTGGTGGATGTACAGCACCGCCCGCAAGGGCGCAAAGGCCTGACCGAGGTTGGTGCCGGGTGAGAAAAGACTGAGTTAGCGACTCCGGCAACCCGGCCGCACCGGGATTGCCGGGACCCGCGTGCCTTCGCCCGCGAGCGCTGCGGTAGAATTGCATAGATGAGGGGATGTGCCGCGAGGCGCATCCCCTTCCTTGTCCCGACTCTCCCTCCCGGTACCACCTCTTCGATGTCCACGGAATCTTCGCGTCGCGCGAAGCTCATCGTCTGCTTCGCGATCGTCTACCTGGTCTGGGGATCCACCTACATGGTCGCGAGCATCGGCGTACATGCGTTGCCGCCGCTGTTGTTCGGGGGCTTCCGCTTCCTGATGGCCGGCGTCATCCTCGGCCTGGCAGCGCTCGCGCTCGGACGCCGCTTCGAGCTCGACGCCACCGAGTGGAAGCACATGTTCATCGTCGCGGTCGGCAACGTATTCATCGCGAACGGTTGCACCACCTGGGCAATGCAGCACGTCGCGTCCAACCAGACCGCCATCCTCAACGCGTCGGCGGCGTTGTGGATCGCGCTGCTCGCGACGCGCGGACGGCGGGCGCACGCGCTCGACCGGCGCACGCTGATCGGGCTCGTCATCGGCTTCGCGGGCGCCACGCTCATCATCTGGCCGCGCGGATCGTTCGACAGCAATCACTTCGGCATGCAGCTGCTGATCCTGCTCGCGGTGTTCAGCTGGTCGGCGTCGACCGTCTACATCCGCAACGCGCACTCGAAACTCGACGTGTTGTCATTCACGGCGATCCAGATGTTTCTCGGCGGCGCCATGCTGACGCTGGTGGGATTCGCGATCGGTGAAGGCGCGCGCTGGGAGTGGTCGAAGCCCGGGCTCGCGGCGATGGGATACCTCACCATCGCGAGTTCATGCATCGCGTACACCGCATTCGCCTGGCTCGCGAAGAACACCACGCCCGCGCTGGTCGGCACGTACAGCTACGTGAACCCCGCCATCGCCGCGGTGCTCGGCTGGTGGTTCCTCGGCGAGCACCTCGGCGCGAACCAGCTCATCGGCATGGCGATCATGTTCGCCGGCGTCGCGCTCGTCAGCTGGCCGTTGGTGCCGGGTGAGAAAAGACTGAGTTAGCCGCGCCGGCGCACCGGAAAGCGACCGCCTCGAGCTAACTCAGTCTTTTCTCACCCGGCACCGACCCACCACCCCAGCCAGAAGGCGGCGGCGATCAGGAGGAGGCTGGGGGCGAGGCGGCGGAAGTACTGGCCGCCGCCGACGCGGGCGAGGACCAGCTTGGTCACGATGTTGGTGGTGATGATGAGACCGATGCCCTGCACCGCCAGGTCGGGGGTGACGATGCCGCGGGCGGACAGGCCGGCGAGGGAGGCGGAGGTCGAGTGCGCATCGAGGAAGCCGCCGACGACGGACGCCGCGAGCGCGCCGCTCGAACCGAACGCCTTCTGCAACGCGACCACGAGAATGCCGAGCGCGCAGAACACGGCGGCGAATATCAGCGCCACGCGCAGGCTGAAGGCCCGCCCGGGCAGCGCGCCGACTTCCATCGGCTCCGTCGCCGAATGCCACGTGAACCACAAGCCGGCGGCGACGCTCGCGGCCGCCATCGCGGCGAGCGGCAGCCACATCGATGTCAGCAGCGACGCATCGGCGACACTCAATACCAGCACCAGCTGCACGACCGTCGCCACGGATGACAACGCCGCCGCCGCGACCGCCGCGCGCAGCGCCTCGGGCTGCTGACGCGCCCGATCCCCCATCGCCGCGATCACGACGGAACTCGACACGAAGCCGCCGACCAGTCCCGCGATCGGCAATCCGAAGCGCGCGCCGATCAGACGCTGCGCCACGTAGCCCGCCGCGTTGACCACCATGATCAGCACCGTCACACGTCCGACGAGCTGCGGGTTGATCGCGTCCCAAGGATCGATCGGTTCGTCCGGCAGGATCGGCAACACCACCAGCGCCGCCGCGGCGAGCAGCAGCGCGTCGAACAGCTCCTGCTCGGTCAACTTGTCGCGCGCGAATCGTCCCAGCTGCTCGCGCAGGTGCAGCAGCAGCGCGAGCAGCACGCCCGCGGCCGCCGCCAGCATCGGCCGCGAGGCCGCGAGCACACCGATCACGAAGGTCGCGATGAGCGCGACCTCGGTCGTCAGGCCCGGATCGTCGGGATGCGAACGCAGGTACGCCGCGACGTTGAGCGCGATCACGCCGAGCGCCGCGACGCCCAGCAGCAGCGCATTGCCGTTCAGCGCGCACAGGACGGCGAGCAGCGCGGTGATCGCGAAGGTACGGACGCCCGCGGCGCCGCGCCCGGGCCCCTCGCCCTTGCGCCGCTCGCGCTCGACGCCGACCAGCAGTCCCACGCCGAGCGCGACCGCGATCGAGGTCACGACCGGATCGAAGATCCCGTCAATGGATTCCATCTATTCGTCCGGCGCGAGGCGCGATCAGTCCCGGCGCCGCGGGTGAATCACCTCGACGCGGCCGCGCGAACCGATCATCCAGGAGCCGATCCAGCTCACGATGCTCACCACGAGCGCGCCGCCGACGGCGGTCCAGAAGCCGTCGATCCGGAAGCCGGGCAACATGAGCGCGACGAGGCCGAGCATCGCGGCATTCACGACCAGCAGGAACAGTCCCAGCGTGAGCAGCAGGGCCGGCAACGACAACAGCAATGCGAACGGCCGGACGATGGCGTTGACCACGCCTAACAACAGTCCGGCGATCACCAGGGTGAGGGGTGAGTCGATGTGGAAGCCATCGAACAGCTCGGTCGCCGCCCATAGTCCGATCGCGGCGATCAGTCCGCGCAGAATGAATCCCGCCATGGCTCAATACCTCGTTGCCGGTCGTTCGTCGTCGAGACCCTTCTCGAGGAAGACCTTGAGGCGGGTCAGCGCCAGCTCCCAGTGGCGGCGCTTCTGCAGATAGTACGTCACCCACGCCTGGGCGGCAGGTACTCCACTGCTCAGGAGCCTGACCGCCGTGCTCGTCGCCGCGACCCGCTCGAACAGGAAATCCTCGACTATGACCGCGTCGTTCGTGGGCATGCCCCGCGTCGGCAGCAGGATCAGGCGCATGCGCTGCGCGGTCGTGAGGACGTCGATGCTCGCGTCGAGCTCGATACCGCCGCTGAAGGTCGCCCGCAGCCAGCCCTTTTCGCGCGGCGTTATCGATGCGCCCTCGGCGCACCATTGGGTCAGCAACCGGCTGTCGGTGAACGCGCGCCACACGCGCTGTACCGGCGCGGAGATCTCGACACGGTGGGCGAAACTGCGAAAGGCGGCCCCGCTCATGGGTGTTCTCTCCTACGCCGGCTTGCGCAACGCCATGACGGCCACCGGGATCAGCGACACGACGATGATGCCGATGGTCACGAGACCGAAGTTCTCCTTGATGAACGGGAGATTGCCGAAGAAGTACCCCAACCAGACGAACGACAGCACCCAGACGATGCCGCCGGTGAAGTTGTAGCCCTGGAACCGCGCGTAGGGCATGCGCGCGACCCCCGCGACGAACGGCGCGCAGGTGCGCAGGATCGGCAGGAAGCGCGACAACACGATGGTCATCGGCCCGTATTTCAGGAAGAACGCCTCGGTGCGCTGCAGGTATTCCACCTTGAGGAAGCGGATGCGCCCGCTGAAGGCCGGTGGTCCTATCCACCGCCCGATATGGTAGTTAGTCGTGTTGCCCGTGATCGCGGCGACGATGAGCACCGCGGAGAGCAACGGCGCGGTGAGCGTGCCGCTGGTGTCCACGGCCGCGAGCGCGCCGGCCGCGAACAGCAGCGAGTCGCCCGGCAGGAATGGCGTGACCACGAGCCCGGTCTCCGCGAACACGATGAGGAACAGGATCAGGTAGATCCAGAAACCGTAGTTGCGCAACAGCTCGACGAGGTGTGTATCGAGATGCAGGATGAAATCGACGAACCAGGTGATCAACTCCATGCGGGGGTCATTTTCTCGTTGAAGACGGGTGCGAGTGGGCGGTATCGACGCTCGCGGTGAGCCCGGGCGGGGCGGACCGCGGCTTGCGGCCCGCGAGGATTTCGAGCGCCGCGTGCACAGCGGGATCGCGCGCCACCAGCGTCCGGCGCGTGCGCGCGTCGTCGAGGTCGGCCGGCAGCGTGTTGCCATCGTCGAAGACGTGCTCGGGCTGGATTCCGCTGCCCTGGATCGAGCGGCCCGATGGCGTGTGGTAACGCGAAGTCGTGAGCTTGACGGCGCGCCCCTGGGTGAGCGGGATCACGGTCTGCACCGAGCCCTTGCCGAAGGTGCGCCGGCCCAACAAGGTTGCGCGATCGTGATCCTGCAGCGCGCCGGCGAGGATTTCCGCGGCCGACGCGGTGCCGCCATTGACGAGCACGACCACGGGCACGCCCGGGAACACGTCGCCCGGCGTCGCCGACATGCTGAAGCGCGAGGCCGGTGTGCGTCCCTCGGCGCTCACGATCACGCCTTCCTCCAGAAACTGGTCCGCGACTTCCACCGCCGACTCGAGCACGCCGCCGGGATTGTTGCGCAGGTCGAGCACGACGCCCCGCGGCTTGGCGGCGAGCTCGCGGCGCGCGCGCGCGACGTTCGCGGCGAAATCCTCGCCGGTGGCGTCGCTGAAGTTCGTGATGCGGGCATATAGATAGCCGCCATCCAGCGGCACGACGGCCACGCTGTGCACGTCGACTTGCGCGCGCTCGACGGTGAACTCGAGCGGCAGCGCGTAGCCCTGGCGCGTCACCGCGAGTTTCACGGAAGTCCCGCGCGGGCCACGCATGCGCGTCATCGCCGCATCGAGGTCGGCGCCGACGGGCTGGCCGTCGATCGCGGAGATCATGTCGCCGCTGCGGATGCCGGCTGCCGCGGCGGGCGAGTCGCGGAATGGCCGCACCACGCGCAGCGCGCGGTCCGCGGTCGACACTTCGATGCCGATGCCGGCGTACGTGCCCGCCGTGCTCACCCGCAGGTCGGCGTATTCCTCGGCGTCGAGATAGGAAGAATACGGGTCGAGTCCGCCGACGAGTCCGCGCAGGGCGTCGTCGATCAGCAGCGGACGCTTCACGTCCTCGACGTATTCGCGCTGCACCCGCTCGATGACCTCATTGAGGTGCGCCGTCTCGTCGGGAACGAGCGGCACGGACGGTGACGGCGCGACCGCGGCCACCTGGGTGCCGGGCGAGGCAGCAGGCTCACGGTGCGCGAACACCGCACCGCCCGCGGCGATCACGATGCCGATCACGATCCCGATGAGCAGCAGCTTCATGGGACAAATCCTAACCCAGATCGGGAAGCGGACGCTGCGGCGGCGCGCGGGCTGATGTCAGCCCGTGTCCCGCGCGGATTCGTCGAGGAGGAACGCGCCCGGCGTCGCGGCCGCCAGCACCGGCAGCACGTCGAGCACCTCGCCGATCGGCACCGGCCGGGCGATCGCGAACCCCTGCCCGTAGTCGACCCCGAGCGCACGCACGCGGGTGCGGATCTCCTCGGTCTCGACGTATTCGGCCACGGTCGTGATGTTCATCGCGCGCGCCAGCTGCGCGATGGCCCGCACCATCGATTCGGCGCGCTCGTCACGCAGGATGTCGCGCACGAAGCTGCCGTCGATCTTGAGCATCGAAACGGGCATGGCGCGCAGGTAGGACAGCGACGACAGTCCCGTGCCGAAGTCGTCGAGCGCCACGCCGCAGCCGAGTTTCCGCAAGCGGGACATGAGCGCCTCGGCGTCCTTCATGCTCGCCACCGCCGCGCTCTCGGTGAGCTCGAAGCAGAACACGGCCGGATTGATGCGGCTGTTCTCGATGCTGCGGATCACGTAGTCGGGGAACTCCTCGTCGGTGAGCGATTGCCCGGAGAAGTTGATCGTGAAGCTGACCGGCGCCTTCGCCAGCAGGTCGCGGCGCGGACGCAGTAGTTCGATGACGCTCGAGATCACCCAGCGGTCGATGGTCGGCATCATCTGGTAACGCAGCGCCGCGGACAGGAATCGGTCCGGCCCGATGCTGTTGCCTTCGGGGTCGAGCATGCGCAGCAGCAGCTCGTAGTGCGGCTTCGACTGGCCGTCGTCGTTGAACGGCAGGATCATCTGCGCCTCGAGCCTGAGGCGGTTTTCGGCGAGCGCGGCGCGCACGTCCGTCGCGACGTTGATGTCGGTGAAGCGGCGAATGATGCTGACGTCGTTTTCCTGGAAGGTCTCCAGGCGATTGCGGCCGCGGTCCTTGGCGGCCTTGCACGCCGATTCCGCCTCGGCGAGCGAGCGGCCGATGTCGCCGTCGTGGCCGTTGAACGGCGTCACGCCCAGGCTGATGGACAGCCGGAAGCGCGCGTCGACATGCGCGGTGGACAGGCGGCTCACCCCTTCGCGAAAGCCCTCGCCGAACATCGCGGCCTCGTCCATCTCCGAGGGCATGACGACCGCGAAGCGGTCGCCGGAAATTCGCGCCGCGACGGAGTTCGGCGGCAGGTGTTTGCGCAGCAGGTCGCCGATCTGCGCGATCGCCTGGTCGCCGACGTGCATGCCGAAGTTCTCGTTGATGACGTGCAGCTCGTCGATGTCCACGTACAACAGGCTCCAGCGCTGCGCGCGCGCCTGCACGTCCTGGAACGTGAGCTTCACGCGCTGCTCGAGCGCGGCGCGCGTCAGCAATCCCGAAAGCGTGTCGTAGCTGGTCTCGATGCTGGCCGCGACCTTGCGCGCGAGCAGGTCGGCGAGGTGCACGTCGCGGCCGACGAACTCCGGCGCCTCGAGACGGCGAAACAACGCGAGCACGCCCGACGTGCGGCCGGATCCCTGCCGCAGCGGGCAGGCGAGAATTCGATAGGGAATCGCCACCTGCCCGGCCTGTGTCGCGATCCGGTTGATCACCAGCGGATCGAGGCGCGTCTGCGTGATCGCGAGCAACTGCTTCTGCGTGCGCGTGAGGATGCTGCTGTCGCCCGAGTCCGGATGCGTGAGCACGAGTCCCTTGTCCGGCACGACGATGCCGGCGAGCACGCACTTGAGATGCCCGGCCGCGTTGGCGAGCAGGCCCTGCAGGTCGTCCGAGCCGCCGGCCTGCGGATGCGTGCCGGTCACCGACAGCAGTAGTTCGAGATCCTTGTCACGCGCGCTCAGCGATTCGTTCAGTTGTTCGATGTCGGCGCGCGCGAGCAGGTCGCGGCGCAGCAGCTCGAGCGCCGGCCGGAGATGGTCGTGCACGTAGGAGAACGGCAACACTTCACCGCTGTTGAGACGGTTGCAGGCGATCGCCACCGCCGCGGCCATGTTGCCGTGTGTGTCGCGCAACCAGAATAGATAGGCGGGGGCATCGTCGGGCAGCGCGCAGAGCTGGCCGATGCCATCTCGCTCGGCATCGAGCTGCGTGATCGCCTGCAGCACCAGCCCGAACAGATCCGGGTTGGTTTCGGCGGCGCTCGCCCAGAGGAGCTTGCCCGTGTTGTCGAACAGGCACACCGAAGCGGCGCGCGGCAGCAGCGAGCGCACCAGCTGCGCGTAGGGCTCCATGGAGGCTTCGAAGGTCATCAACCGCGGAACATCGCCCATGCAGGGGCGAATGGCGTTGATGGAGTTGGCGTTTTCTAGGTGAAACCCTAGGAGGCTGGAGTCACGGCGCCGCGTTGTTGAACCAGGGCCGCGGATCGATGGGGCGGCCGCCCTTGCGGATCTCGAAATACAACTCCGGCCGGGGCCGGCCGCCCGAGTCGCCCATGGTGGCGATGGTGTCGCCCGCGGTCACCCTCTCGCCCACTTCCTTGTATAGCCGGTCGTTGTGACCGTACAGGCTGAGATACCCATCGCCGTGATCGATGATGGTCAGGAGCCCGAGCCCCGACAGCCAGTCCGCGTACACCACCCGCCCGTGATAGACCGCGCGCACCGGCGCGCCCTGCGAGCCGGTCACCAGCATGCCGTCCCATTTCATGCCGCCCGCGCGAATCTGTCCGAACGAGGCGACCAGCTTGCCCGAGACCGGCCAGGCGAGTTTGCCGCGCAGCTTCGCGAACGCGTCCTTGCTGTCGGTCGGGAACCGGTCGATCCGCTCGAGCGCGCGGCGCAGCTCGCGCACCAGCTTCTCGAGACCGCCCTGCTGATCCTTGAGGCGTTCGAGCTCCTTCGCACGGTTCTTCGATTCGGCCTCGAGCGACACGAGCGCTTTTCCGCGCCGCTCGCGCGCGGTCTGCAGCCGCGACACCTCGGCCGTCTGGCGTTGCTCGAGGGCGGCCAGGCGTTGTTCCTCCTCGGCGAGTTGGGCGTCGAGCGAATTCAGCTCCTCGATGTGGGCGTTGATCGCCGCGATCTGTTCCGCGCGGGCCCGGCCGAAGTAGCGGTAATAGGCGAGCACGCGCCCCGCCTCGGCAGGATCGCGCTGGTTCAGAAGTAGTTTGATGGGCTCCTGCGCGCCGATCATGTGCGCGGCGCGGATCTGCCCGGCAAGGGTCTCGCGATCACGCGCCAGCGCCTGGTCTTCCGCGCGGCGTTGCGCCGCGAGCTCCGCGCGCCGCGCGGTGTGCTGCGCGCGTTCACGCCGCAACTTGTCGAGCTCGCCCCGCGCGTTGCCCACGGTCTTCTCGGATTCCTCGAGCTCGCGGGTAAGCTTGTCGCGCCGGCCCGCGTCGCGCGCCATCTCGGCCCGCACCTTCTCCATCTGCGCCCGGACCGCCTTCAGTTCGGCTTCGGCCTTGGCGGGGTCTGGATTGGCGGCCGCGAGCGACCCGGCAAGAGCGCAGGCGAGCAATGCGGCGATCAGCCGGTTGGCCCGGAAGGGTTTGAGCATGGGCATATTATTGCCGCGTCCCGCCAGGATGCGGCCACTTCCTCCCGGAAATCAGGCGGCAGGATGAGCTGCCGCTATAATGCGCTCCCTTTTTTGACCGGCCGGCGTCTCGAGCAGATGGAAAACCTGATCCAGTACGTGACCAACCACCCGTACCTCGTGGGCGCCACCGTGCTCGCCCTCGTGGTCGTGGTCACCTTCGAGTCGCGCCTGCGCGCCACGTCCTTCGCGGCGGTGTCTTCGCAGGACCTGATCCGGTTGATGAACCAGGGGGCCCTGGTGCTCGATATCCGCAAGCCCGAGGAATTCGCGGCCGGCCACGTGGGCGGGGCGAAGCAGCTCGCGTCCGACAAGATCCTCACCGCGGGCGACACCTTCAAGCGCTTCAAGGAAAAGCCGGTCATCGTCTATTGCGAGTCCGGCTCGCTCGCCTCCGCGGCCGTGCGCCAGCTCACCGAGCAGGGGTTCACCAAGGCGTTCTCGCTGCGCGGCGGCTTCGCTGCCTGGCGCGCGGAAAACCTGCCGATCGCCAAGTCGGCGTGACAGCCCGCCCGTGACTCAGCCTACCGTCATCCTCTACACCACGGGCTGGTGTCCCTACTGCGATCGTGCGCGCCGGCTGCTCGGCTCCAAGCAGGTCGCGTTCGAGGAAATCGACGTCGAAGCGGCGCCCGAGAAGCGCGCGGAGATGCAGAAACGCAGCGGCCGCAGAACCGTGCCGCAGATCTTCATCGGCGATACCCACGTGGGCGGATCCGACGATCTGCATGCCCTCGAGAGTGCCGGCAAGCTCGATGCCCTGCTGGGCAGGTGAGCCGGCGGCCGAATCTTTTCAACACAGGAAATCATCATGGAAAACGAGACCGCGCCAGCGGCGAACCAGAACCCCAACGGCCCCATCCTCTCGGTGCAGTCGGTGTACCTCAAGGATTGCTCGTACGAAGCGCCGAAGGGTCCGCGAATCGAAGGCAACTGGAGCCCGCAGATTTCGCTCGACATCAACACGACGACGACCGCCGTCGCGCCCGAGCTCAACGAGGTCGTGCTGACCGTGACGGTGGGCGCCAAGCAGGGTGAAGCGACCGCGTTCCTGGTCGAGGTGAAGCAGGCCGGCCTCTTCGTGATGCGCGGCTTGAGCCAGGAAGACCAGCGCCGCGTCGTCGGCACCTTCTGCCCGAACTTCCTCTTCCCGTACGCGCGCGTCGCGGTCTCGCAGCTCGTGACGCAGGGTGGCTTCCCGAACTTCGTGCTGCCGCCGGTCGACTTCGACCAGCTGTTCGCGCAGGGCATGGCGCGCGCGGCCGCGCAGCAGGCCGGCCAGGGCACGCCGAACTGATCCCGCGCCGGATCGCGCGGCGCGACACGTGAGCCACAAACCCAGCGAAACTGCCAACGGCCTGGCGCACGCGCCGGTCGCCGTGCTGGGCGCGGGTTCCTGGGGAACGGCGCTCGCGATCCAGTTCGCGCGCGCCGGCCACCCGACGCGGCTCTGGAGCCGCAATGCGGACGACGCGGCCGCGATGCACGCCGGCCGCGTCAACCAGCGCTACCTGCCCGACGCGCGTTTCCCCGACGAGATCGCCGTGCATGGCGATCTCGCCGGCGCCGTCTCGGGCGCGGCCGCGATCATCATCTCCGTTCCGAGCCACGCCTTGCGCGAGCTGCTCACGCGGCTCGCGCCGCTGCTCGCGCGCGACGCGCGCGTCGCCTGGGCGACGAAGGGATTCGAGCTCACCACCGGCAAACTACCGCACCAGGTCGCCCGCGAAGTGCTCGGCGACGAACACCCGGTGGCGGTGCTGTCGGGGCCCACGTTCGCGCGCGAGGTCGGCCTCGGCCTGCCGACGGCGATGACCATCGCCTCCACGGATCACGATTACGCCGCGTACCTGGCGCGCGCGCTGCACGCCTCCAACTTCCGGGCCTACACCTCGACCGACATCGTCGGCGTGGAAGTCGGCGGCGCGGTCAAGAACGTGCTCGCGGTGGGCGCGGGACTATGCGACGGCCTCGGCTTCGGGGCGAACACGCGCATCGCGCTCATCACGCGCGGTCTCAGCGAAGTCACGCGACTCGGCGTCGCGCTCGGGGCGCGCGTCGAGACCTTCATGGGACTCGCGGGGCTCGGCGATCTCGTGCTGACGTGCACGGACAACCAGTCGCGCAACCGGCGTTTCGGCCTCGCGCTCGCGGCCGGCAAGACGCCGCAGCAGGCGCTGCAGGAGATCGGCCAGGTCGTCGAGGGATACAGCGCGGCGCGCGCCGTTCACGAGGTCGCGCTGCGCGAGAAGGTGGACATGCCCATCGCCAGCGGGATCTACCGCATCCTCTACGAGAACCAGCCGGCGAAGGACGTGGTGAAGGACCTGATGACGCGCCCGATCCGCGCCGAGGTCGAGTAGTTAGTTAGCGCGCGGCGCCGGCGAAGTCGAGCTGGCGCCAGGCCTCGTACACCGCGATCGCGGCGGCATTGGCGAGGTTCAGGCTTCGATTGCCCGCGAGCATCGGCAGCGACAACACATTTTCCGGCGCGATGTCCGCGATGATCTGCGGCGGCAGGCCGCGGCGCTCCGAACCGAACAGCAGCACGTCGCCACGCTCGAAGCGCGCATCCACGTGGCGCCGCGCGCCGCCCGTCTCGATCGCGAACCAGCGTCCCATCAGCGTGGCGCGCGCCGCGGCATAGTTCTTGTGGACATGAACCGTCGCCAGTTCGTCGTAATCCAGTCCCGCGCGGCGCACCGATTTGCGATCGAGCCGGAAGCCCAGCGGCTCGATCAGGTGCAGCTCACAGCCGGTGTTGGCCGCGAGGCGGATCAGGTTGCCGGTGTTGGGCGGAATCTCCGGCTCGAATATGACGACGTGGAACATCGACGCGCGACGTCACTCCTGTAGTTTGAACGAGATGCGGATGCTGGACAGGCCGTAGTCGCATTCGTTGGTGAACTTGCCGCTGCTGATGGTGTCGAGCGCGGCCGAATCCAGCGACGGGTGGCCGCTCGACTGCACGATCTCGGCGTCCATCACGTCCTCTTTACCGGGCGGCACCCAGTAACGCACGACCGCCGAGCCTTCGATGCCGCGTTGCCGCGCGGCCGGCGGATAGAACCGCTGCGCGTCGATCTGGCTTTTCAGACGCGCGCGGCATTTGCCCGCGGCCGCGTTTTCCGCGAGCTTCGGAACGATCTTGCAATCGACCGCCATCGCGGACTTCTCGGGCTGCACGTAGACGTCGCCGAGCACCATCCGGCGCGTCACCTTCGGACCGATCAGGAATTCACGCGAGAGGACCGCAGGCTCACCCGTGACGAAATCCTTCGAGCGCAATTCGGCCTTGCAGGACATGAATTCCTGTTCGTTGTTGGAAACGTCGACGAATGCGAGGCGCTGCGCGCCGCGGCAATTGCCGGCGAGGTTCCAGGCGCATTCGTGGCGATAGTCGTTGGTGTAAGCCACGAAGCCGTAACCCTTCGAGGCCTTGGCATCGCGCCCGCCGCGACTGAATTCCTGCGATTGCACCGGCTTGAATCGCTCGCGCCGCTTCAGCATGGCGGCGACAACCTTCGCCGCTTCGGCCTCGGCGCGCGCGCGGTCGGCCGCGGGCACGTCCTTTTCGATGGCCTGCATCGCTTCGGCATCGAAGCCCGCTTCTCCGGTGGGTTTCGGTTCCGAGGGTGAAACGGCGTCCCAGTATCCGGCCGCCGCGCGTGCGTAGACGTATCGCTGGAACGCATCGGGGCGGCGCCCGTCCGGCGCGTACAGGATGATGAGCCGCTGTGCGGCGGGCAGGTAGTCGAGGGTCACGGCCTTCTTGAGCCAGCGCTCCACTTCGGCGTAATCCACGTCGCCGCAGGTTATGTTCGTCGCCAGGTCGGCAAGGCCCCGCGCGGCGCGCTCGTGGCCGAGCTCGTCGGCTTTCAGCAGGGCGTTGCGGGCGTCCACGCAGTCGGACCGGGTGACGGCCACGTACGCGATCTGGCTGCCCGCCAACGCGCCGGCGCGTGCGCGGCCCGCCTCGAGCTCATCGAGCCAGCGGGTCAGCTGCTCTTCCGCCGTGATGGGCTTGCCGCCGAGTTTCACCTCGATCAGCGAGAAGGCATCTTCGTATCCGGGAGTCTCCGGGACGAGATCGGAGGCGGAAAACTGGGGAGTCGGCGCGTCGGCTGGAGTTGCGGGAGCCTGGGCGTTGGCAACGCCGGCGGCCAGGACGAGGGCGAGATAGCGAAGGGTTTGCATGGGGCGCGCATCGTACAATGCGCGCCATGGCTGCCGCTCCAGAGAACGTCGATAACCCACTGCTCACCTCGTTTTGCGGGATGGAGCTGAGTTCTCCCATCGTGTTGTTGTCCGGATGCGTGGGCTTCGGCGAGGAGTACACGCGGGTTGAAGGATTCTCGAATCGCGACGTGGGAGCGATCGTATTAAAGGGAACCACGGGCCAGCCGCGGCTCGGCAACAAGCCGCATCGGGTGTACGAGACGCCGTCCGGCATGCTCAACGCGATCGGCCTGCAGAACCCGGGCGCCGAATACGTGGTGAAGAAGATCCTGCCGACGCTGGATTTTCGCGAGACGCGTTTCTTCGCGAACGTCTCCGGTTCCACCATCGAGGAATACGCCGAGGTCACGCGCCGCTTCGACGATTCGCCGATCGACGCGATCGAGATCAACATCTCCTGCCCGAACGTGAAGGAAGGCGGCGTCGCGTTCGGCAACTACCCGGACATGTCCGCGAAGGTGGTCGAGGCCTGCCGCAAGGCGACCTCGAAGCCCATCATCACGAAGCTGTCACCTAACCAGACGGACATCCGCGAGAACGCGCGCCGCTGCATCGAGGCGGGAACGAACGGGCTTGCGGTCATCAACACCGTGATGGGCATGGCCATTGACGTGAAGTCGCGGCGGCCGGTCATCGGCAACGTGCAGGGTGGCTTGTCGGGACCCGCGATCAAGCCGATCGCGCTGCTCAAGGTGCACCAGGTTTACGACGTCGCGAGGAAACATGGTGTGCCGATCATCGGTCAGGGTGGTATCACCACCGTGGACGATGCGCTCGAGTTCCTGATCGCGGGCGCCACGACCGTGGGCCTGGGGACGGGGCTTTTCTACGATCCGCTTCTATGCCGCAAGATCAATGCGGGCGTGGCGGACTATCTGCGGGCTAACAACCTGCGGAGCGTCGGGGAGCTGGTCGGTTCGCTGCGCACGGACTGACGAAGGCCAGGCCGCGCGCAGCGTTCCAAGACTTCATCCCTGTTGATTATTCCCGGCCCCGGCGCGACGCCGTGTAGCGCCAGATCAGCGCGGCGGCGGCCAGGATACCCACGACGACCAGAACGATGTCCGACGTGTAGTCGTGACGCGAGCCCTGGACGATGATCTCCGGGTACTTCGTGCTCTGTACGACAATTTCTTGCATGGTTCCTCTCTTCTCCGGACCGGCAGATGTCCGGAAACCTGTTGGAAGAGAGATTGGAGCAATCGCGGGACACTTGAAACTAAGGTGTTTCCGAATCGCGACGGCAATCACGCAGGTCTATTGTTATGTAACCCCTTTCACCCGGAAGTTAGCGATACCATGCGCGGTCGGTGCCGGGTGAGAAAACGCGGAGTTAGCT
>JAEWLQ010000034.1 GCA_023457495.1 Pseudomonadota bacterium | reverse complement strand
CCGCTTCACCTTCCGCACCGAGGGTCTGAACGGCCCTAACTTCTCACGAGGATGTCGCGCGTCACCTTGCGCACGTCGTTCGCGCCGGTGAGCGCGAGGCTCACGGCGAGCTCCCGGCGGATGATGTCGAGCGCCAGCGCAACACCCGCTTCGCCTTTCGCCGCGAGCGCATACAGGAACGCCTTGCCGATCAGGCAGCCCTTCGCTCCCAGCGCGAGCGCCTTCAGCACGTCCTGGCCACTGCGCACGCCGCCGTCGAACAGGACCTCGCAGCGATCCGCCACCGCCTCGACGACGCCGGGCAGCGCCGAGATCGTCGAGCGGGCGCCGTCGAGCTGGCGCCCGCCGTGGTTGGACACCACGATCGCGTCCGCGCCGTGTTCGCAGGCCAGGCGCGCATCCTCGGGATCGAGGATGCCCTTGATGATGATCTTGCGCGGCCACTGCTGACGCAGCCAGGCGAGATCCTTCCAGGTCACCGTCGGGTCGAACTGCTGCGCAATGCGCTCCGCCAGCGTCTTGAGGCCGGCGCCTTCGGTCATGCGGCCTTCGAGATTGCCGAAGGTGCGGCGCCTGCCCATGAGCACCTTGAGCGCCCAGGCCGGCTTGGTCGCGATATCCAGCGCGTTGCGCGGTGTCAGCTTCGGCGGAATGGACAGCCCGTTCTTCGCGTCGCGGCGCCGGACTCCCTGCACCGGCATGTCGACCGTCAGCATGATGGCGGAGCAGTTCGCGGCGCGGGCGCGGTCGAGGAGTTCGACGTTGAAGCCGCGATCGCGCATCAGATAGATCTGGAACCAGAACGGCTTTTGAGAGACGCCCCGCACGTCCTCGATCGAGCAGATGGACAGCGTGCTCAGGCAGAAAGGCACGCCGAATGCCTGCGCGGCGCGCGCGCCCAGCATCTCGCCGTTCGCGTGAAAGAGACCCGTCAGGCCGGTGGGACCGATGCCGAGGGGAATCGACCAGTCCTCGCCCAGGATGTTCGTGGCGAGTTGCTGCTTGGAGACGTCGACCATCACGCGCTGCCGCAGCTGGATGGCGCGCAGATCGTCGAGATTGCGATCGAACGTCACCTCGTCGTACGAACCGCGGTCCGCGTAGTCGAAGATGGCGCGCGGGACGCGCTTGCGGGCGAGCTCACGCAGATCGGCAATGCTGTTGATGACCATGAAGAAGTATGGGGGCAGTCCCCGTTTCCTAGCAAAAGGGGTCAGTCCTCGAAACGGGGGCTGACCCCATTCTCAAACTATTCCGCCGCCCAGGCTTTGTTTGCCGGGCCGCGCCTGCGCGCAGCGGGCACGGTAACCGCTCGTGCGGTAAGCGCCCACCGGATCGATGGCGCCGCCGCTCGCGGCGCGAGCCTGCGCGAGGATCGGCGACACGTCCGTCGTGAAGCCGCGCTTCAAAGTCTGCGCGGCCATCAGCACGTCGTTGACCTGGCGGTGTTCGTGCAGCGCCTTGCGATCCACGATCAGGGCCTGCGCATAGGCGCGTTGCAGCTCGATCGCGCTGGTCATCAGGCTCTCGATGGGATCCGTGACGTTGTGCGACTGGTCGAGCATGTGCGCGGGGCGGAAGTCGGGTGCTTTCGCGAGCTCGGCCTCGACCAGCTCGTTGAACACCAGGAACAGCCGGAACGGCTCGATCGAGCCCGCGTCGAGATCGTCGTCGCCGTACTTCGAATCGTTGAAGTGAAAACCGCCGAGGCGCCGCGCGTGAACGAGCCGCGCGACGATCATCTCGATGTTCACGTTCGGCGCATGGTGGCCAAGATCGACGAGGCAGAAGGCCTTCGGTCCGAGCGCCTGCGCGGCCATGAGCGAGGAGCCCCAATCCTGGATGACGGTGGCGTAGAACGCCGGCTCGTACATCTTGTGCTCGATGAACATGCGCCAGTCATCGGGCAGTGCGCGGTAGATGGATGCGGTCGATTCGAGATACCGCTCGAACGCGCGGCCGAGGTGGGACTGACCCGGAAAGTTGGCGCCGTCGCCGATCCATACGGTGAGCGCTTTCGAGCCCAGCGCCTTGCCGGCGTCGATGCAGTCGATGTTGTGCGCCACGGCCTGCGCGCGCACGGCCGCGTCGGTGTGCGTGAGGCTGCCGAACTTGTACGAGAGCGGTTGGCCGGCCTGGTCCTGGAAGGTGTTGGAGTTCATCGCATCGAACCCGAGTCCCAGCGCGGCCCCGTGTTCGCGCAGCCCGCGGTAATCGTCGGTGCGGTCCCAGGGAATGTGCAGCGAGACGGTGGGTGTCGCGCGCGTCAGCTTGTGGATGACGCCGCAGTCCTCGAGCTTCTCGAACACGTTGCGAGGTTCGCCGGGTCCCGGAAAGCGGCCGAAGCGCGTACCGCCGGTGCCGACACCCCAGGACGGAATCGCCACCTTGAAGTTCGCCACCGCCTTCGTGACGGCGTCGATGTCGACGCCGCGACGCGCGAGCTGCGCGCCGAGTTGCGCGTAGTCCGTCGCGAGATTCGCGGCCAACGGCTGGTTGGCCGACGCGATGAAATTCGCATCGCGCGGATCGGCGAACGACGTGGACATGATTCCTCTCGTTAACGCGTGAAGGCCTGGGCGTTTCCGGCGTCGACGTTGACGATATTGCCAGTGGATTTGGCGGAACGCTCGGACGCGAAGAATGCCACGGCCTCGGCCACGTCTTCCGGATACACGCTGCGCTTGAGCAGGCTGCGTTCCCGGTACACCGTCTCGAGATTGTCGACACTGGTCTTGTTCTGCGCGGCGCGTTGTTGCGCCCATTCGCCCTGCCAGATGCGCGAGCCGCGCAGCACCGCGTCCGGGTTCACCACGTTGACGCGGATGCCGTGCGCCGCGCCTTCGAGCGCGAGGCAGCGGGCGAGATGCAGTTCGGCGGCTTTCGCCGTGCAGTAGGCGGCGGCGCCCGGCGAGGCCGCAAGCGCGTTCTTCGAGCCGATGAACACGATCGAGCCGCCGATGCCCTGCGACTTGAACAGCTGGAAGGCCTGCCGCGCGACCAGGAAGTAGCCGGTCGACAGGATGTCCATGTTCTTCTGCCAGAGCGCGAGCGTGGTGTCTTCGACCGGCGAGGCCGACGCGATGCCGGCGTTGGAGATACAGATGTCGACACCGCCGAACTTCCAGGCGCTGTCGCGAAAGCCCGCGGTGACCGCGTCCTCGCGCGTCACGTCGACCCACGAGCTCGAAATGACGTCGTTGCCGTATTTCTTGCGCAACTCCGCCTCGGCCGCGCCGAGCGCGTCGCGATCGATGTCGCAGAGCAGGACACAGGCGCCATCGTCCATGAGCCGGCGCGCGGTCGCGAGGCCGATGCCGCCGGCGCCGCCGGTGATCAGGGCGACGCGGCCGGCGAGAGCCTTCGGCTTGGGCATGCGCTGCAGCTTGGCTTCTTCGAGCAGCCAGTATTCGATGTCGAAGGCTTCCTGCTCGGGCAGGCCGCGGTAAGTCGACACGCTCGCGGCGCCGCGCATCACGTTGATGGCGTTGACGTAGAACTCGCCCGCGATCCGCGCGGTGGCCTTGTCGGCGGCGAAGGTGATCATGCCCACGCCCGGCACCAGGTACACCACCGGGTTCGCGTCGCGCATCTTCGGAGAATCGGCGCGTTTGCAGCGCTCGTAATACGCGGCGTAACGCTCTCGGTAATTCTCGATGGCGGGCTTGATGCGCGCGATCAGCGCGTCGATGCCGTCACGCGCCGGATCGAATGGCAACACGAGCGGCCAGATCTTGGTGCGCAGGAAATGATCGGGACAGGAGGTGCCGAGCGCGGCGAGCGCCGCGAGCTTTTCACCGCCCACGAAGTCGAGCACCGCTTCGCCGTCATCGAAGTGGCCGACCTTCAGTGTCGGCGGGCGATCGGCGAAGGCCTTGGAAATCTCACCCCGAATCACCGGCATCACGCCCGCGGCGATTTCGCGGCGGCGCTCGGCGGCGAGCGGCTGCGCCGCAACGGCGCCGAACGGACGCTTGCCGCGGCTCTGGTTCGCGAGCCAGGCCGTCGCGCGATTGATGATGGCCAGCGTGTTTTCGTAACAGGCCTTGGAGGTGTCCGCCCAGGTGAACAGGCCATGAGCTTCGAGCACGGCGCCCTTGAGCTTCGGGTTCTTCTGGGTGAGCTCGCGCAACTTCAGGCCGAGCTCGTATCCGGGGCGGATCCACGGCAGCCAGCCGATCTCGCCGCCGAAGATTTCCTCGGTCAGCTTTTTCGAATCGGCGGAAGCGGCGATCGCGATCAGCGCGTCCGGATGCATGTGATCGACGTGCGCCCGCTCGATGAGTCCGTGCAGCGGCGTGTCGATGCTGGCGGCGCGCGGGTTCAGGTTGAACGCGCTGTGGGCGTATAGCGGCACCATCACGGCGTCGTTGTCCGCGCCGGGTTGGTAGAACTTCTCGAGCGCGAGAAACTTCTCCATATAAAGCGTGGAGAAGCCATCGAGCTTCATCGTGCCGAGGTCGCCGCCGGAGCCTTTCACCCACAGGACGTCGACTTGCTGACCGGTCAGCGGATCCTTCTCCGCGAGCTTGGCCGAGGTGTTGCCGCCGCCGAAATTCGTGATGCGTTTGTCCGCGCCCAGCAGGTTCGAGCGGTACAGCAGCAGCTCCGGCTGCGAAAGGCGCGCGGCGTGCGCGTCATCCCAGCGATTTTCGATTTCGAGCGAAGCCTGGGGCGCGAGTTGAACCACACTCATCCGATCTCTCCGGTCAGCAGGCGCTAAAGTAGGCGCGCAGCTCCGCACTCATCGCGGAGAGGCTGTTTAACACACGAAAGCGTCATATACAATCAATCACGTGCATAATCGATCACGATTACGCGAATGGGTGACCCCATGCTCGAAAAAGAACGCCACAACCTGATTTTGAAGCTCGTGGATGAGCGCTCGATCGTGAGCGTGGGAGACCTGCTCGACCTGCTCGGCGCCTCGGAAGCCACCATCCGCCGGGACATCAACGCGCTCGCCGAGCGCGGCGAAGTGAAGCGCATCCGCGGCGGCGCGGAGGCGGTCCGGCCGCGTCATCAGCCGCACCTGGTCGGCATGCCTTTCGCGATGAGCCAGGACATCAGCGTGCCGCAGAAGCGCGCGATCGCGCGCGCGGCGGCGGCGCTCATTACGCCCGGCGAGAGCATCATCATCAACGGCGGCACGACGACCTACGCGCTGGTCGAATTCCTGCAGGATTCGGATCTCGACATCCTGACCAACTCGTTTCCGATCGCGGCGAAGCTGTTTTCCACCAGCCGCAACCGCATCACGCTGCCGGGCGGCACGATCTTCCGCGAGCAGAACATCGTGCTCTCGCCTTTCGAGAACGACACGATCGAAAGCTTCTGGGGCAACAAGCTGTTCATCAGCTGTTATGGCCTGAACCGCTTCGGCATGATGGAAGCCGACCCGCTCATCGTGCAGGCACAGACCAAACTACTGAAGCGCTCGGAGCACGTCATCGTGATGGCCGATAGCTCCAAGCTGCGGCGCAAGTCGGCCATGATCGTGGCGGGACTCGACCGCATCAGCACCATCGTCACGGACGACGGCGCGAAGCCGGACGAACTCGAGGTGTTCGAGAACGCGGGCATCAAGGTGATCGTCGCGAAAGTCACGCCCGAGGATGAAGTCGAAAAGAGCGCCTGAGCGCAACGAGGGGGGGGGGTCTTGATCAGAAGCAGAGTGTTCGCCGCGGCGTTGTGCGCGGCCGCGTTGATGATCAATGCCGGCTGCGGCCAGAGCAGCAGTCCGGAGACGTCGCAACGCACTCGCGTGGGACTGGTCGCGAAGTCGCTGGGCAACGGGTTCTTCGATGCCGTCCACAAGGGCGGGCAGGAGGCGGCCCGGGAGCTCGACGTAGAGCTCATCTTCACCGGCCCGACGACGCCGACCGCGGAGGGTCAGATCGAGGTGTTGAACGCGCTCATCGCGCAGCGCGTCGACGCCATCGCGGTGTCCGCTAACGACCCGGATGCGCTCGTGCCGACGCTCAAACGCGCCCGCGACCGGGGCATCCAGGTGATCAGTTTCGACTCCGCCGTCGCGCCCACCGGCCGGGTCGCGCACCTGGCTCCCTCGTCGGATCAGCTCATTGGTGAAACAGTCATCGCCATGACGGGCGAATTGTCGCCTGAAGGAAAAGGAAAGTTCGCGGTGGTGTCCGCGACGCCGACCTCGACGAACCAGAATTCCTGGCTCAAGGAGATGCGCAAGGCGCTGCCGCGGCAGCCGGGACTGGAGATGGTGAGCATCGTTTACGGCGACGACGTTTCCGACAAGTCGTATCGCGAGACGGTCGCGCTGCTGAGGCAATACCCGGATCTGTCGGTGGTGGTCAGCATCAGCTCGGTGGGCATCGTCGCCGCGGCGCGCGCGGTGCAGGACCTGGGCCTGGCCGGCAAGGTGAAAGTCACGGGCCTCGGTCTGCCGTCGGAGCTCGCGGGCTATGTGCGCAGTGGGGTGGTGCCGAAGTTCGCGATCTGGAATCCCATCGATCTCGGTTACGCGACCACGCAGGTCGCGGCCCGGCTGGCGCGCGGCGCGAACGTGACGGAGCCGGTGCCGACGGGTCGCATGGGAGAGGTGGCCTTCGGCGCGGACGGTGTCGGCGCCATGAGCAAACCGTTCATCTACGACGCCAGCAACGTGGGCGAATTCGAGAAGGTCTTCTGAAGGCTCGGCCCGAAGCAACCCAGCGAACAACCCACTTGAGTGCCGCCGAGCCCGCGTCGCCCTTGCTGAAGCTCACCGACGTACGCAAGTCCTTCGGCGGCGCGCGCGCGCTCGAGTGCGTCAGTCTCGAGATCCATGCCGGCAGCGTGACGGCGTTGCTCGGCGAAAACGGCGCCGGCAAGTCCACGCTCGTGAAGATCCTCACCGGCGTTCACCAGCCCGATGGGGGCGAAGTCCGGCTCGACGGCAAGGTCGTCGAAATCACCGACCCGCAGGCTGCGCGCCAGCTCGGCATCGGGGTGGTCCACCAGGAATGCATGGTGTTCGACAACCTGTCGGTGGCCGAGAATCTTTTCATCGGCACGCAGCCGACGCGCGGCGGCCGGGTCGATTGGCGCGCGCTGCGCGCACGCGCGACGCAGGTGCTGCGCGACCTCGATGTGGACTTCGATGCCACGACGCCGGCGAGCTCGCTCAGCATCGCGCAGAAACACGTCGTGCAGATCGCGCGCGCGCTGGCGCACGAATCGCGCGTGCTGATCCTGGACGAGCCGACCGCGTCGCTGTCCCAGCGCGAATGCGCGGAGCTGTTCCGCATCGTGCGGCATCTGCGCGCGGCGGGCTGCGCGCTGCTGTTCATCAGCCACAAGTTCGATGAAGTCTTCGATCTCGCGGACCGGTACGCGGTGTTTCGGGATGGGGTGTCGGTGGCGCAGGGAAACCTCGCGGATACGACACACGACGAACTCGTCCGGCTCATGGTCGGCCGCCCGGTCGAGCAGCTATTTCCCAAGGTAGCGGCCGACATCGGCGCCGAGCTGCTGCGCGTCGAAAACCTGTCGCGCGCCGGGGAGTTCGCGGACATTTCCTTCGCTTTGCGGCGCGGCGAGATCCTCGGGATCTACGGGCTCGTGGGCGCCGGCCGCAGTGAACTTGCGCAGGTGTTGTTCGGCGTCGAGCGCGCGGATGCCGGGTCGGTCTGGCTTGCGCCGGAAGCGCGCGCGGCCGGCATCGCGCTGGTGCCCGAAGACCGGCAGACGCAGGGCAGCATCCAGCCGTTTTCCATCGCGGCGAACCTCGCGCTGCCGAACCTGCGCGCGCTCGCGCCGCGGGGCCTCGCGAATTCGCGCGATGAAGCGGAGCTCGCGGCCCACTGGATAGGCGCGCTCGACATCAAGGCGCGTGGGCCGGCGCAGCCGGTTCAATCCTTGTCGGGCGGCAACCAGCAGAAGGTCGTCATCGCGAAATGGCTGGCGCGCAAGCCGGCGGTGCTGATCCTCGATGAGCCGACCAAGGGCATCGACGTCGGCGCCAAGGTCGCGGTGCACGCCGTCATGAGCGAGTTCGCGCGCGCCGGCAACGCGGTGATCATGATCTCCTCGGATCTTCCCGAGGTGCTCGGCATGTCGGATCGCGTGCTGGTGCTGCGTCGCGGCCGGCTGCGCGGTGAATTCAACCGCGCCGAGGCGACCAGCGAAAAGCTGCTGCGCGCGGCGAGCGACGCATGAAGGCGGACATGTTGCCATGGAGTGGATGGTCCGACTCCGCGCGGCGGGACTTCGGGCTCGCGACTTTTACCCTGGCGCTCGCGGCGGCGGTCACCCTGGCGTCCCCGGGATTCGCCGCGCCCGCGAATTTCGCCCAACTACTCGACGACACCGCGATCCTGATCCTGCTGGCGCTCGGCCAGATGCTGGTGATCCTGGTGCGCGGCATCGATCTTTCGGTGGCGGCGAATCTCGCGCTGTGCGGCATGCTCGCGGCGTTGTTCAATCGCACGTTTCCAGATGCCGGCGCGCTGCCGGCGCTGCTCATCGCGCTCGCGAGCGGCGCCTTGCTCGGGGCCTTCAACGGTGTGCTGGTGTGGAAGTTGCGGCTGCCGCCCATCGTGGTGACGCTCGGCACGATGTCCATCTACCGTGGCGCCATCTACCTGCTGTCGCAGGGCGCCTGGGTCAACGAGAACGAGATGTCGGCGGATTTCGTCGCGTTCACGCGGGTCCGGTTCCTCGGACTCACCAGCGTTTCGTGGCTGGCGCTGCTGCTGGTCGCGGCCTTCGCGTTCGCATTGCGTCACACGCGCACGGCGCGCGACTTGTACGCGGCGGGCGGCAATCCCGACGCGGCGGTTTATTCGGGCATCGATGCCGGCCGCATGCAGTTCATCGCCTTCACGATCTGCGGCGCCATCGCCGGGATGTGCGGCTACCTGTGGGTGGCGCGCTTCGCGGTGGCGTACACGGACATCGCGCTCGGCTTCGAGCTGCAGGTCATCGCGGCCTGCCTGATCGGCGGCGTGGCGATCACGGGCGGCGTCGGCACCGCGCTCGGCGTGCTGCTCGGCTGCCTGTTCATCGGCATCATCCGCAGTAGTTTGCCGCTGGTCGGCGTCTCCGCCTTCTGGCAGATGTTCATCAATGGCGTGGTGATACTCGCCGCGGTGCTGCTCGGCATGCGCGGCCGGGACCAGAGACGCTCCGTTCTCGAAGCGCGGGCCGGGTCGAAGGCCACATGAAGTTCTTCCACACCTGGCGCTGGGAGTCGATGCTCGGAGTCGTGCTGGTGCTCGAGTTCGTGGTGTTCTCGTCGCTGTCGCCGTATTTCCTGAGCGTCGATACGCTGTCCGACGCGACCTTCAATTTCACCGAGCGTGCGCTCGTGGCGCTGCCGCTCGCGCTGCTGATCATCGCGGGCGAGATCGATATTTCCATCGCCGCCATCATCGCGTTGTCTTCGGTCGCGATGGGATTGGGCGCCGCGCATGGGGTGGAGACGCCGGGCCTGGTGTGCATCGGCCTCGGCACCGGAATTGCGGCCGGCGCGATCAACGGCGCGCTGGTGACCCTCGGCCGTGTTCCGTCGATCGTCGCGACGATCGGCACGATGACGCTGTTTCGCGGCGCCGCATACGCAGTGCTCGGCGACCGGGTGTTGAAGGACTATCCGGAATCGTTTGCCGCCTTCGGGCAGGGTTATCTCGTGGGCCCGCTGTCGAACGAGCTCGCGCTGTTCGTGCTGTTCGCGGTGCTCTTCGGGATCTTCCTGCATCTCACGCGCTGGGGACGCGCCATCTACGCGGTGGGCGCGAACCCCGTCGCGAGCCGCTTCGCGGGCATACCGGTGAACCGCTATCGGTTCGCGTTGTTCGCACTCACGGGCCTGTTCGCGGGGCTCGCCTCGGTGCTGCTGACGTCGCGACTCGGTTCGACGCGGCCTTCGATCGCGCAGGGCTGGGAGCTCGAGATCATCAGCCTCGTTATCCTCGGCGGCGTGTCGGTTTGGGGTGGCAAGGGCAGCATCGTGGGCGTCGTGCTCGCCGCCCTGGTATTCGGCCTCGTGACTTTCGGTCTCGGACTCATGAACATTCCCGGCATCGTCATGTCCATCTTCACCGGCGCGCTGCTCATCCTCGTGGTTGCCGTGCCCGCATTCCTGAGGCAACGATGAACGAGAACTCTCCACTGATCGCGGTCGTCGACGTCGGGAAGACCAACGCCAAAGTGACGTTCGTGGACCCGCGGCTCGGTCACGAGGTCTGGAGCGCGCGCCGCGCTAACGAGATCGTGGAAGGCCCCATCGTGCGGGAGCTGGACATCGCCGGCATCGAGCAGTGGCTCATGGCCACGCTGCGCGCCGCGCCGGGCCGCGAACGCGTGACCGCCATCGTGCCCATCGCGCACGGGGCCGCGGCGGTGCTGGTCGATCACGACGGCGAAGTCCTCGCCGCGCCGGATTACGAAGACCCGCGCTTCGACGAAGTCGGCGAGGATTACCGGCCACTGCGCGACGCGTTTTCGATGACGTATTCGCCGTTCCTGCCGCAGGGGCTCAATCTCGGCCGGCAGCTCTTCTATCTACAGCAGCGCGTGCCCACAATGTTCCGGCGCGCGCGTCACCTGCTCATGTATCCGCAGTACTGGGCGTGGCGCTTTTCCGGCATCTTCGCGAGCGAAGTGACGTCGCTCGGCACACATACCGATCTGTGGCGCCCCTATGACCGCAGTTATTCAGGGCTCGCGCGCAAGCAGGGCTGGGCGCGGCTCATGCCGGGAATGCGCACCGCCAGCGACCGGCTCGGCACGGTGCGCGCGGACTTCGCGGCGGCCGCCGGGCTGCTGCCGAGCTGCGGCGTTTCCTGCGGCATCCACGATTCGAACGCGTCGTACCTTCGTTTCCTCATGGATCGGGAGCGCGAGGTTTTCACCGTGGTTTCGAGCGGCACCTGGACCATCGTGATGGCGAACCGCGGCGACCTGCGCAGGTTGCGCGAAGAGCGCGACATGCTCGCGAACGTGAACGCCTTCGGCGCGCCGGTCGCGACGGCGCGCTACATGGGCGGTCGCGAATACGAGGCGATCGCGCAGGGCGACGACACCCCGACGGTCGAAGCGCTGATCGACGTGATCGGCTCCGGCGCCATGGCGCTGCCATCCTTCGCCTCCGCGGGTCCGTATTCCGGTCGGCCCGGCCGGCTCGACGGAGTCGACTCGCTGGATGGGGTGCACCGCGCCGCGCTCGCGACGCTTTATTCGGCGCTCATGACCACGCAGCTCATCGAATCGCTCGGCACGGCGGGCGAGATATTCGTGGACGGCCCCATGGCGCGAAATCCGTTGTTCTCGAGGTTGTTGGCGGCGTGCCTGCCCGTGGGCACGGTGCGCACGTATCCCGAAGGCGGCGGCAACCGCGTCGCCGCGCATCTCGCGGGCGTGCCTTCCGCGGTGAGCGGCGCGCTGCAGTCGGTGGTGCCGCTGCGCCTCGCCGGTTTGCTCGACTACCAGTCGAACTGGCGGCATCGCCTCGAGGAGAGTCCTTGATCGCGCCAACGGAAAGGCTGCGTTTCGTGTCACTCGAGGAGCATCACCGCCGCGCGCTCGTCGCGGGCAAGCCCGAACTCGCGCGCCTGCTCGGTGTGGCCGTGCCGGAAGGATGGCCGGAGTTTCCCGAGGCGTTCGCGCCCGCGCCGGAAGGCGTGATACCGAATCCGACCCGATGGAATGGCTATCTGTTCATCGATCCCGCTGCGGCCACGCTCATCGGCAACGGCGGCTTTCACGGGCCGCCGAACGATTTCGGCGAAGTCGAGATCGGCTACGAGATCGCGGATGAATTCCGCAATCGCGGTTACGCCACGGAGGCGGTGCGCGGCTTCGTGCAGTTCGCATTCTCGGATGCCGGCGTGCGGACCGTCGTGGCGCATACGCTCGCGGAAAAGAACGCGTCGAACTCGGTGCTGGCGCGGGTCGGCTTCCAGCGGGCCGCGGAGCTCGCGAACGCGGAAGTGGGGCGAGTGTGGCGTTGGGTCCTCACTCGCTGACCCCGTTGCGACGGATTCGCATTGGCATTCGCATGTCTGAAATCCGCACGGCGCTCGACTACCATGCCGCCGACCCGCAGATGACCCCGCAGACGAACGTGAGGAGCAAAGCCATGAACGATTCATCCCTGGACGCCGAACTCACCCAGAAGGTGATCGACAGCCTGAACCGCATCCTCGAGCTCGAGCTCGCGGGCGTGGTGCGCTACATGCACTACAGCTTCATGATCTTCGGGCACAACCGCATCCCGATCGTCGCGTGGCTGCGCGAGCAGGGCAACGAATCGAACGCGCACGCCATACTCGCGGGCGAGCACATCACCTCGTTCGGCGGTCATCCGTCGCTCAAGATCGGCCCGCTGCTGGAAACGCATCAGCACGACGTCAATGAAATCCTCAAGGAAGCGCACGATCACGAGAAGGAAGGCCTGGACGCGTATTACGCGTTGCTGAAGCTCGTCGAAGGCAAGAGCGTGCTGCTCGAGGAATACGCGCGCGACCAGATCGCCTCCGAGGAAGTCCATCTTGCCGACATCCGCAAGATGATGCGCAAGCCGGGCTCGATCAAATAGCCCTAATTATTCTGGGCCGATCCGTCGTCGCGCTCGAGAAAGCGCAGCGACCATTCGAGTGGCGTCTCCGCGTCGTGGCGGTAAGCGCGCCGCCACGCGGGCGGCGCGGTTTCCTGCCAGGCGCGCAGCGTCGAGCCGCCGATAAGCACCACGGGGCCGGGCGGTAGTTCGAAGCCGCGCGCGGCGGCGAAATTCTCGATCGCCGAGGGACTCCAGAAGGCGTATCCCGGCGGTGGACGCTCGCCCTCGCGCAGCGCGGCGAGCTCCTGCGCGAGCGTCGGGGGCGCCGACGTCGAGTAGACGGCGCGCGTGTGCACGCGGAATCGCGTGCCGAGGATCGCGACCGCGGCGAGGTGTTCCGGCTGACGCAATGCCGCGTCGCTGGTCGGGTAGAACAATTCACTGTCCGATGGCACGGCATTCGAATCGACCACCGCGCGCGCGAGATCCCGGACGCCGCCGTGCGCGGTCAGCGCGACGCGGATGCCGCGTGCCTCGAGCGTCGCCGAGGTCGTCGGCGCGATCGCGGCGACGAAGGTCCCCTGGGGTACTTCGACGCGCGCGGCGGCGGCGCGGCTGGTGACGAACAACAGCGCGGCGCCGGAAGCGCCGATCTGCCGTAGCTCCGGCCAGTCGTGCCACTGGTGCTCGATGCAGGGAATCGCGAGCGCGGCGAATCCCTGTCGTCGCAGCTGGATCGCCACGCTGTCGGCATGCGGCTGGGACTTCGTGATGATCCAGGTGTACGGCAAGGCGGGCTCCATCGCCGATGTTATCCGCCGGGCGCGTCGCGAGGGCCTGCCGTGACACAGCTGTGACAGACAGCGCGGCTTCGCGGCGTACGCTATCCACTGATTCCATTGGAGTTTGCTTTCCCATGCAGTCGCGTCAGCGATTCCTGGCGGCGCTGCGCGGTGACGCGCTCGACCGTCCCCCCGTGTGGCTCATGCGTCAGGCCGGGCGTTATTTGCCGGGTTACCGCGCCCTGCGCGCCGAACACAGCTTCTGGGACGTGTGCCAGAACCCCGAGCTCTCGACACGCGCGGCCCTGGAGCCGCTCGATCGCTACAAGCTCGACGCGGCGATCGTCTTCTCCGACATCCTCGTGATCCCGCTCGCAATGGGATTAGGGGTGAGCTTCGGCCCCGGCGAGGGCCCGCGCATCGCGCGGCCGCTGCGCAGCGGCGCGGACTTCGATGCCTGGCAGGTGGACGGCGTGCTCGACCGCATCGCCTATCTGCCGCGCGCGGTCGCGCACCTCAAGCAGACGCTGAACGACCGCTACGGGATTCTCGGCTTCGCCGGCGCGCCCTTCACGTTGTTCGCGTATTGCGTGGAAGGTGGCGGTAGCGACGATTTCCGCGAGGCACGCACGCTGATGCATCGCGATCCCGCGCTTGCGAAGCGCGCGCTATCCACCATCGCCGACGTCGTCGCGGACCTGCTGCTCGCGCAGGTCGATGCGGGCGCTGATGCCGTGCAGCTGTTCGATTCCTGGGGCGGTCTGCTCGCACCCGATGAATACCGCGACTTCGCGCTGCCGGCCCTGCAACGCATCACCGCGAAGCTCAATGCGCGCAAGGTGCCGACGTTGCTGTTCGTGCGCGGCGGACACCATCTGCTGCCGCTGCTCGGCGAGAGTGGCGTCACGGGGTTCTCGCTCGATTGGCGCACCGAATGGGACGTCGCGCGCGAGATGTATCCGGATCACCTGCTGCAGGGAAACATCGACCCCGTGTTGTTGTTAGGCAGCGCGGACGTGATCCGCGCCAGGACGCGCGCGCTGCTCGAGACGATGAAGCGCACGACCGGCGGGCGTCACTGCATCCTCAATCTCGGCCACGGCATCCTGCCGGGCACGCCGCCGGAAACGGTGGCGGCGCTGGTCGATACCGCGGCGGAATTCGCCTAAGAATCGAGCATGATTCCCCTGGCCCTGGTCGGCATGAGTTACCGCGAAGCGCCGTCCGCGGTGCGGGCGGCGCTCGCTGCATTCGATCTCGGCAAGGACGGACCCTCGCAGCAGTTGCTCGATGCCGGCGAAATCACCGGCGTCGTGCGGATCGAAAGCTGCGCGCGTGTCGAATGGATGCTCGCTTCGGCGCGGCCCTCGTGGGCGGCGGAACTGTTCAGCGCGGCGCTCATCGGCGCGGAAGTGAACCCCGACCATTTGCGTCCGCGCGCGCGTCATGGCGCCGCCGCGGTCGGTGGGCTGCTGCGTGTCGCCGCGGGTCTCGACTCCGTCGCGCAGGGTGAACACGCCATCGGTAACCAGGTGCTACGTTCGTTCGAGCGAGCGCACGAGGCGGGCACGGTGTGCCGCAATCTTCACGTGGTGTGGCGTGGCGTCGGCGAGATGCTCAATCGCGCGCGGCGCATCCTGCCGCAGGGGCGCACGGGCGGCGTGCAGGCCCTGGTCGTGCAGCGGCTCGACGCCGTGCCGCGCGGCGCGCCGATCGCGGTATTCGGGCTCGGCGAAATCGGCCGCGCGATGCTGCGTGCGCTGGCGGACGCGGGTTTCACGGCGGTCGAGAGTTTCAACCGCGCGAGCATGCGGGCCTTCGAAGGCGCCGTGCAGCGCGCGCACACGGTGATCGTCTGTTCGGGCGCGCCGCAGGCGTGGCTCACGCTGCCGCCCGGAAATGACCGGCAGGTCTTCGACCTCGGCAGCCCGCTGCAGGTCGTCGCCGCCCCGGGCTGGCATTTGACCGCGCTCGATGAACTGCTCGATGCACACGGGGCCGTGCTGCCGGAAGAACAATATGCCGCGCTCGACGCCGAATGCGCGGCCAGCGCGGAGCGCGTCTGCCAGGCGCTGCTGGCGCCGCCGCCGCGCGATACGCTCGCCGCCATGACCGCGATGCGCACGGAGTTCATGCAGAACAAACTACCTGGATTGCTCGAAGGGCTGCCGCCGCAACGTGCGCGCAAGCTCACGTCGGAGGTCAATGCGATGCTGCACGAGTTCATCCGCGCCGCGAAGGAAACGCAATGAGCGCGCGGATCATCGGCAGTCGCGGCAGCGACCTCGCGCTCTGGCAATCGCGCACGGTGCTCACCGCCCTGCGCGCGGCGGCGCCCGCGGCCACGTGGCAGTCCGACATCACGGTCGTGACCACGCGCGGCGATGTCGACACGTCGCCATACCTTGCGGGCGGCGTGGAGAAGGGCTTTTTCACCAAGGAGCTCGAGTACGCCTTGCTCGACAAGCGCATCGATCTCGTCGTGCATTCGCTCAAGGATCTGCCGACTGCTCCGCCGGCAGGGCTCACCAACCTCACCGTTCTCCCGCGCGCGAACCCGGCCGACTGGCTGCTCATCCGCCGCGAATTTCATGAGCCGCGCACCGATGGCGTCCTGCCGCTCGTGCGCGGCACCCGCGTGGGCGCCTCGTCGCTGCGCCGCGGCGCGCTGATCGCGCGTTTCGCGCCGCAGGCCACGGCGGTGCCGCTGCGCGGCAACGTGCCGACCCGCGTG
>JAEWLQ010000033.1 GCA_023457495.1 Pseudomonadota bacterium | reverse complement strand
CCTTCTCCGCCTGCTGGCGCGCCGCCAGGGCCAGCTGATTGGCCTGGCCCGCGTTGTCGGCGGTCTGCTTGACGGTCGAGGTCATCTGCTCCATCGACGAAGCCGTCTCTTCCAGGCTCGAGGCCTGCTCTTCCGTACGCTGCGAGAGGTTCGTATTGCCGCGCGAGATCTCCTCGGCGCCCATCTGCACCTGCGCTGCCATGCCCTTCACTTCGGACACCACGCGCGCCATGTTGCCGACCAGCGAGTTCACGCCCGTGCCGATCGAGACGTACAGGCCGGGCTTGCCCTCGAGGTCCATCGAACGCGTCAGGTCGCCGTCGTTCGCGCCCCGCACCAGGCGGTTCAGCTCGCTCACCACGTCGCTGACGCTGGTGACGAGGCCATTGAGACCGGTCGCGAGGATTTCGAAGAAACCGTTCTTCCCTTCGAGGGAGATACGCTGGTCGAGCTTGCCGTCGGCCACCGCGTGCACGAGGTTGCCGATCTCCTTCTCCGCCGCGACCTCCTGCGAGCGGTCCTGCCATTCGACCACGGTGCCGATGCGTTTGCCGTCGCCGTCGACGATCGGGTTGACGATGATCTGCATCGTGCGTGACCCGACCACGAACTGCGAGCTCGAGGTCTGTCGCAGTCCGGCGATCTGCTCGCGCTGGCGCGCGCCATCGATGAAAAAGACGTCCAGATTTTCACCGACCAACCGCGTCGCGTCGAAGCGCGGTGACACCGTGCGGAAATCCGCCTGCGCCGACGCCATGAGTTTCTGCGCCGCGGGATTGAGATAGATCACGTTGTGTTGGTCGTCGGCCACGACGACGTTGACGGAGGACGCGTCCAGCGCCTGCTTGATCCGCTCGCTCGCGGTCGCGCGGGCGCGTTCGGCCTCGGCGGCGCGGCGGTCGCTCTCGACTCGCGCCGACAAGCCGCTCTGCATTTTGCCGAGCGCCTGCATGAGCTGACCGAGCTCGTCCGGCGATTCCTCGCCGATGTGATTGTCGAACCGGCCTTCGGCGAGCTTCGCGAACACGTCGTTCGCCGCGGAGAGCTTCTGCGAGATGTAGCGGGTCACGAGGTTCTGGATGTAGAACGCCAGGATCACGAACAGCAGCACCACCACGACCTGCACGGTGAGCATGATCTGGCTGCGCGTGGCGCGTTGGGCCAGCCGCCCGGACAGCTCCGCGAGCACCTCGACGCGCAGCGTCGAGAATTCCTTGGTGAGCAGCTCGACCTCGGCCGAAACCTGCTTGGCGGTCGACGGGGAAAGCGATCCGACGTTCTGCGCATCCATGGAGGTCAGCGCGAGATCGAGGCGCTGCTTGAGCGTGCGGGCCTTCGCGACGATCGGCGAGTCCGCGTGGTCGTGCGCGCTGTAGAGGTTGATCAGGTTGTGGCCCGCGACATCCAGCCGCTGGCGCGCGACGGCGGCCTGCTTCGAAAGCTGCATGAACGTGCCGACGTCGGTGTCGCCTTCGACGATGAGGTCCATCGCGCGGCGCGAGCTCGCGAGCGCTTCGACACCCTTCGGAATCTCGAACAGGCCGGTCTGTACCAGCGCGAAGCTGTCCGGCTCGGGATCGACGTTCAGCCCGGCGTGTTCGGAGACGGCCCGCACGTGATCGTGCGCGTCCACGATCAGCTCCGGAATCGCCTTGATGCGCGTGACCTCGTCGACATCGGCGGCGGTAACCGCCGCGACGCGGCCCCGCAACTCCGACCAGCCCGAAGCGGCGGCCAGCTTGCGATTGCCGTCTCTCACGAGCGCATCGAGCCGCGCAGCGGCCAGTTTGATGGCGGCCTCGTGCTCGTTCATCTCCTGGCGTTCCTCCTCCGCGCCGAACGCCACGGCCATCGTGTGCTCGCGGTACTCGGACAGGTTCGCTGCGATGGCGACGAGTTCGGAGGCCCAGTCGAGACCTTCGTCCTCCGCGATCGCGAAGTTCATCGCCTTGACTTCGGCGCGCATGGCGAGGAAGGACAGACCACCGATCGGGACCAGCATGGCGATCGCGATCAGCAGGAACTTGCCGCGCAGGGGTAGTTTGGAGATGTACTTGTTCATGGCTGACTCGATTGGGAATCTGTGTTTCGGTTGTGCATCGGCATCAGAACTCGGTCCATTCCGAGTTGCCGCCCGCCGCCATGCTCGTGGCGGCGCGGCTCGGGTTCGCGAGCGGGGAATTCGCCCAGGGTCGGTTCTTCGAGCGGCGTTCGACCGGGGCTTCGACCGTCGCCGCAATGGGTGGCTTGCGATCTACGCGGTAGGCGGAGACGAGCGCGTTCAAGGCCTGCGACTGCTCGAAGATCGCCTGGCTCGCGGCGGCGGCCTGTTCGACGAGCGCGGCGTTCTGCTGCGTGCCCTCGTCCATCTGCATCACCGCCTTGTTCACTTGCTCGATGCCGCTCGACTGTTCGCGCGACGCCGCGGCGATCTCGGCGACGATATCGGTCACCTTCTTCACCGCGTTGACGATCTCCTCGAGCGTCTTGCCCGACTCGTCCACCAGGCGGCTGCCTTCTTCCACCTTCGCGACCGAGTCCTGGATCAGCGCCTTGATCTCCTTGGCGGCCGTCGCCGAGCGACCCGCGAGGTTTCGCACCTCGGTCGCCACCACCGCGAAGCCGCGGCCCTGCTCGCCCGCCCGCGCCGCTTCCACGGCCGCGTTCAGCGCAAGTAGATTGGTCTGGAACGCGATCTCGTCGATCACGCCGATGATGTCGGCGATCTTCTTGCTGGCCGCGTTGATGCCGCCCATCGCCGCGACGGCAGTGTTCACCACCGCGCCGCCCTTCTCCGCCTGCTGGCGCGCCGCCAGGGCCAGCTGATTGGCCTGGCCCGCGTTGTCGGCGGTCTGCTTGACGGTCGAGGTCATCTGCTCCATCGACGAAGCCGTCTCTTCCAGGCTCGAGGCCTG
>JAEWLQ010000032.1 GCA_023457495.1 Pseudomonadota bacterium | reverse complement strand
CTCTCGGCCACTTCGGCCGCCTGCGCGCGCCGCTCCGGCTGGAGGCTGCCGAAATAGTAGAGCAGCGTCAGGAGGACGGCGTGCGCGCTCACGGAGAGCGCGAGGCAGGAGCGATACACTAACTACGTGGCCGGGGCCACGACCTCTTCACTGGCGGGTCCGCAGGGAGATTTTCGTGAAGCCTTCGAACTGGCACAGATCGAGCACGTGCACGATGTCCTGGTAGCGCGCCATTTCGTCGCCTTCGATACGGATCGGCCGGGATGGATCGAGAGCCGCTTCCTGCGCGAGCCGTTCGTGCAGCCCCTGCACCGACACCCTGCTCCCCTCGAGATACAGCACGCCTTGCTTGTCGACCCCGATCGCGAGCGGCGTGGGGCTCGCGCCGGCGCGCTCCAGGCTCACCTGCGCGTCCGGCAACGTGATGGGCAATTCCTTCAGCGGCTTTTCGCCCACCGGCTGCTTGAACGACGTCGCGACCATGAAAAAGATCAGCAGGAACAGGATGCAATCGATCAGCGCGATCAGCCCGATCTCCGGTTGCTCGTCCACGCTGAGCTCAATGCGCATGCTGAACCGCGCGCAACGCCGGCGCGTCCGGTGGGGACAGGAACTGCGACTTGATCAGCGCGTTGACGTGTCTTTCCAGCTCGAGGCCCAGCATCGCAAGCCGGTGCTTGAAGTAGTGGTGCATGCCGAGCGCCGGCAGCGCCACCGCCAGGCCCGCGGCGGTGTTGACCAGCGCCTTCGAGATGCCGCCCGCGAGCAGCGCCGGATTGCCCATCCCATCGGCGTAGGCGATCACGTGAAAGGCCTCGACCATCCCCAGTACCGTGCCGAGCAGACCGACGAGCGGCGCGACCGTCGCCACGATCGCCAACGCGTAGGCCCGTTGCTGATGCTGACGCAGCTCCATCGACGCGAGGTCGCCGGCGAGTTGCGTGATCACCGTGTACGGTTGATGACGATGTTCGACCAGGCAGCCGATCACGCGCGCCAGCGTGCTGTGCTCCGCGGCCAGCAGCTTTTCGAGCTCCTCGAAGCGCCGCGCGCTCCACAGCGGTTGAACGCGCTCGAGCAGATCGGGCGGCAATACGGCGCGGATGCGCAGGTTCCTGAAGCGCTCGATGGTCACGGCCAGGAACAGGATCGAAAGGCCCAGCGTGACCAGCACGGCGACACCGCCCTCGGCCACCTGCCCGACCAGGTTCATCTCGGCGCCACCAGAATGCTGCTACTTTCCATGATCGCGTTATACAACGACTTTTGTAGTAGCACCAGCTACAAGGGTGGTAGGAGGCGAACGGCCTTCAGCGAATACCAATAAACGCCTCGATCGATATCCGCGCGCATATGGGCACATCAGGACATGCCTGCCTATACTCGGCCTTTTCGCAAACTCCGGAGATTGCCGATGAATCGCACCAGCCGACGCCGCTTCCTCAAACAAGCCACGCTAGCCGGCGCAGGCATCGCAGCATCCTCCGCGTTCACGTTGCCTAGCTACTCGCAGGCGGCCAGCCGCACCGCGAAAGTCCGGCTCGGCCTGGTGACGCCGCGCGACGATTTCGATCGCCGGCTGTTCGGCGCCTTCCTCGAGCACCTGGGCCGCGCGGTCTACACCGGCGTGTACGAGCCCGGCTCGAAGCTCTCCGACAAGCGCGGCTTCCGCACGGACACGCTGCGCGAGGTGCGGGACATGCAGGTCCCGATCATGCGTTACCCCGGCGGCAACTTCGTGTCGGGCTACAACTGGCTCGACGGCGTCGGTCCGCGCAAGAACCGCCCGACCGTGCTCGAACGCGCCTGGAATTCCATCGAGACCAACCAGTTCGGCACCAACGATTTCATGGACTGGGCCAAGGAAGTCGGCACCGAGCCGCTGCTCGGCTTCAACATGGGAACGGGCACGGCGGAAATGGCCGTGGCGTACATCGAGTACTGCAACTTCCCGCGCGGCACCAAGTGGAGCGACCTGCGCCGCTCGCACGGCTACGAGCAGCCGCACAAGGTGAAGTACTGGTGCCTGGGGAACGAGATGGACGGCCCCTGGCAGATCGGCACGCTCACCGCGCGCGAATACGGCCGCAAGGCGCGCGACATCGCCCAGCAGGCCCGCATCATCGACCCGGACGTGCAGCTCATCGCCTGCGGCTCGAGCGCCCCGGGCATGGCCACCTACCTGCAGTGGGATCGCGAGGTGCTCGAGGAATGTTACGACATGGTCGACGGCATCTCCCTGCACTGCTACTACGGCAATGCCGAAACCACCGCCGGCAAGACCGAGCGCTACCTCGCCATGAATCTCGACATGGAGCGGCAGATCAAGGAGATCTCCGCCGTGTGCGATTACGTGCAGGGCATCAAGCGCTCGCCCAAGAAGCTGTGGCTGTCCTTCGACGAGTGGAACGTGTGGTACCGCGCCAATAGCGGCGATCACACCAACGGTCACGGCAAGTACGCGCCCAAACTACTCGAGGAGATCTACAACCTCGAGGACGCGCTGCTGGTCGGCGGCCTGCTGAACACGCTGATGCGCAATTCGGACCGCGTGCGCGTCGGCTGCCTGGCGCAGATCGTCAACGTGATCGCGCCGCTGATGACCAGCGACAAGGGCGTGCTGCGGCAGTCCACGTATTTCCCCTACGCGATGGCGCTCAAGTACGGCCATGGCCGCACGCTCGATCTGCAGATCGAGAGCGAGACCTATCCGATCAGCGCCGCCGGCATCCGTGGCAGCTACGCGCGCGATGGCCAGGTGCCGTTCGTGGACGTGGTCGCCACGTACGACGCGCAGAACCGCCGCGTGGCGGTGTTCGCGCTCAACCGCGACTTGAGCAACGAGCGCGAGCTGGCGCTGAACTTCGACGACGTCACGCCGACCGGCGTGGTGGCCGCGGAGACGCTCACCGGCAGCGACCTCAAGGCCTTCAACACCTTCGAGGCGCCCAACAACGTGGTGGCGACCAAGCTCGATGGCGTGACCGCGGGCGGCAAGATGACCATCAAACTGCCGCCGCGTTCGTACTCCGTCATCCAGCTGGCGGTCTGACATGGCCACGCACTCGCGTCGCGATGCCTTGAAATATCTCGGCGCGGGTGCGGTTTGCGCCACGACCTTGTCCGCCCGCGCGAACGATGCGTCAGGCGGCAAGATCATCATCTCCGGCGCCTCCGGCCAGCTCGGCGGACTGGTGGTGCGGGACCTGCTGGCCCGCGGCGTACCCGCGAGCCAGCTGATCCTGGTCAGCCGCACGCCCGACAAGCTCGCGGAGTTCCAGAAGATGGGCGCGGCGACCCGTTTCGGGGATTTCGCCAAACCCGAGTCGCTGCCGGCTGCCTTCGCGGGTGGCTCACGGCTGCTGCTGATCAGCATCGGGTTCGGCGCGGGGCCGCGACCCGCCGCGCACAAACACGCCGTCGATGCAGCGGTGGCCGCGGGTGTCGACCGGATCGTCTACACCTCGTTCGTCGCCATCAGCAAGGGCGATCAAAGCGGGCTCGCCAGCGATCATTTCCAGACCGAGGAGATCATCCGCAAGAGCGGCGTCGCCTGGACGATGCTGCGCAATTCGATCTACTCGAACGGCCTGGTTCAACAGGCGGCGAAGATGCTGGCCGACGGCAAGGCCACGGTCTCCGACAGCGACGCGCAAGTCGGCTATGTCACGCGCGAGGACTGCGCCGCGGCCGCCGCGGTGGTGTTGTCGGGCACGGGCCATGCGAACAAGACGTACGACATCACCGGCCCGGAACTCGTCGGTCCGCGCGAAATCGCGGCCGCCGCGAGCGCGGTCGCCGGCAAACCCATCGAACTAGTTGCCGCCAGTGCGACTGACACGCGGCGCGGGTTCGGCGGGCCGTCGTACGCAGTAGTCAGCGAAGATGTGGCCAAACTCACCGGCCGGCCCGCGACGAGTGTGCGGGCGCTGTTCGAAGCGCATCGCGATGAACTGCTCGGCAAGGGGACTTGAGCGGCGAAGCGTCGGTGTCGTAAGCGCCCGGAGGGTCAGGCCTGCCATGCGATTCAAGTTTCCGGCGACACTCATCTTCCTCATCGCATTGGTGTTCGGGCCTGCCCTGGCCGCGGACGCGGAGCGCCCCATCCGCGTGCTCATCGTCGACGGCTTCAGCAATCACGACTGGCGCCTCACGACCCGATCGATTCGCGCGATCGTCGAACCCACCGGCCTCTTCTCGGTGGACGTGTCCACTTCGCCGCCCGCCGTGGATTCTCCCGGCTGGGATGAATGGCGGCCGGATTTCGCCGCGTACGACGTCGTCATCCAGAACAGCAACGACATCAACGGCGGCCCTGCGTGGCCTGCGCCCGTGCGCGATGCCTTCGCGAAGTTCGTGCGCGGCGGCGGCGGCCTGTACGTCTGGCACTCCGGCAACAACGCGTTCGCGGACTGGCCCGCCTACAACGACATCATCGGCATCGGCTGGCGCAAGAAGGATTTCGGGACGGCGCTCGCGGTATCGGACGACGGCAGCCTGCTGAAATTTCCGCCCGGCGAAGGGCAGGACACCGGCCATGGCCCGCGATTCGACGCCCTCGTCGTTCGGCGTGGCGAACATCCCATTCACCGCGGGTTGCCGCGCGCGTGGCGCGCCGCGGACATCGAGGTGTACTACCACGTGCGCGGCCCGGCGAAGAACGTCGACGTGATCTCCTACGCGCGCGAGCCGCACACCAACCTCAACTGGCCCATCGAGTGGACCGTGCGCTATGGCCGGGGCCGCGTGTACACCTCGACGCTCGGGCACGTGTGGAAGGGCGATGTCGAGCCCGTGACCGTGCGCGATGCCGGCGTGCAGACGCTGCTGGTGCGGGCGCTGCAGTGGCTGGCCAAAAGGCCGGTCACCTGGCCGGTGCCGGAGGATTTTCCGAGCGCCGAAGCCACATCCGTCCGCGCGTCGCTGGCCCTCGAGGACTCTCCGCCCGTCAACTGACGCCGCGCTTCAGCGTCTTGAACGCGGCCGGATGATCATCAGCGATCGCCTGCCATCACCGACAGGAGCCGGTCGCGGAACGCCCGCCCGATCGCGAGCTGCGTGCCGTCCTCGAGCACCGCGACCTGCTCGCCGCGCGACCAGGGGAGCAGCTCGCGCAGCCGGTCGATGTTCACGATCGACGAACGATGCAGCCGCACGAACTTCCGCGGATCCAGCCGCTCGGCGAGATTGCGCAGGGTCTCGCGCATCATGTGTTTCTCGCGGCCGACGTGCAGCGTGACGTAGTTGCCGGACGCCTCGAGCCAGTCGATGTCGGCGACCTTCACGAACAACACGCGGCCCGCGTCATTCACGACCAGCCGCTGGGCATGCGGGCCACGCACCAGCGCCATTGTCTTCTCGAGCGCGGCCGCCGCGCCGGGCGCGGGTGCGCGCAGGTTCCGGCGCAGGCGCTCGATGGCGAGCCGGAAACGTTCCTCGGTCACCGGCTTCAGTAGATAGTCGGAGGCCCCGGCATCGAACGCGCGCACCGCATACTCCTCGTGCGCCGTCGCGAACACCACGAGTGGCATGGCGGCCGGCCCCACCGCCTCGACGACGTCGAAGCCGTCGACGTCGGGCATCTGCACGTCGAGGAACACGACCTGCGGCGCGAGCCCGCCGATCGCGCGCACGGCTTCCGCGCCGCCTGCGCACTCCCCGAGCAGCTCGAAGTCGCCTTCAGCCGCGAGCAGTGAAGCCAGGCGCGCGCGCGCCCACGGCTCGTCGTCCACGATCAGTGTTCGAACGCTCATCTGGCGGGATCTCCGGGGCTGAGGCAGTCCGGGCGTCGGTGTGGAACGGCAGTTCGATCGTCACCACGACACCGCGTTCACGGGATTCGATCTCGAACTTCTGTTGGGCGCCGTACAGCGTCTGCAGTCGCTGCCGGGTATTGGCGATGCCGACGCCGTCGCGCGGCGTCTCGCTGAAGCCGCGTCCATTGTCCGTCACGCTGAGCGACAGGCGGTCGCCGACCCGCGTGGCGCCGATTTCGATGACGCTGTCCGCCGCGGGCGTCGCGAAGCCATGGCGCACGCAATTCTCGACCAGTGGCTGCAGCAGCAGCGACGGCACGCAGGCATCGAGCGTTTCGGGGGACGCGACGGTGCGCATCGCCAAACTACCACCGAAGCGCTCGCGCTCGATGTCGAGGTAGGCTTCGACGAACGCGAGCTCCTCCGCGAGCCGCACCTCCGGCTGCTCGATGCGCGACAGCGTCATGCGCAGCAGCTCGCTCAACCTGCCGAGCATGCGGTCCGCGCGTTTCACGTCGACGTGCATCATCGCGGCGACGGTGTTCAACGCATTGAAGAGGAAATGCGGCTGGAGCTGCGCCTCGAGCGCCTTGAGCTGCAGGCGGGTGATCTCGCGTTCACGCTGCTGGTACTTGCGGAACCAGTCGAACGCCTGCGTGAAGCCGACGAACGCCCAGTAGGTCAGCAGGTTCGGGTGGAAGCGGTAGTACAACGTGCCGCCGATGTCGTACCAGGCATGACAGGCGATCGCGTACAGCACCGAATGCAATCCGGAGAACGCCAGGCAGGCCGGGACGTGCACCGCGAGCGCGCGTTGCCAGCGGCCGCGCTCGAACGGAAAACGGCGCGCGAGATAGACGATGCCCGGGACGAACAGCAACGCGATCGCGGAATTGACCACCGTGAGCTGGATCGTCTCCCGCCACGAGATCGGGTTGTTGCGCAGGTAGAAGCTGAGGAACACCTCGGGCGCGAACAGCAGCGACAACGCCGTCCATCCGAGGAGGAACAGCGCCCACCGGCTCCAGCGCGTGCGCCACAGGTATTCCATGCGGGGCAAGGTAGCCTGATCGCCCGATCAGCTCCAGCGCAAATCGTGCTTGCGGAACGGCATGGTGCGCAGGCGCTTGCCGGTGGCGGCGTAGATCGCGTTCGCCACAGCCGGGCCGACCGGTCCTACGGGAGGCTCGCCGATCTCGGCGAAACGCGCATGGCCCGTCAGCGCGCCGAAGTGCACATTGAGGCGGGGTGTGTCGGCGAGCCGCAGCATCGGGTACGTGTCGAAATTGCCTTCGACGATGCGCCCGTTCGCGATGTTGAGCTCCTCGTTGAGCGACATGTTCAGCCCGAATAACAACCCACCCTGAAGCTGCGCCTCGACCCCGTCGCGGTTCATCACTCGGCCGCAGTCGAACGCGATGTCGAGCTGCAGCACGCGCAGCTCACCCTCGCGCGAGACGTCGACGTGCGCGACCACCGCGGCGGTCGTGCCGCCCGGCTCGCGTTTTCCGAGCGCGCCGTCGACCCAGTTGCCCCAGTTGCTGATGGCGATCCCGCGTCCCTGCCCCTTCGGCAGCGGCTGACCCCAGCCCGCACGCGCCGCGACTTCCTCGAGGCATTTGCGCCAGCCCGGATCGAAGTGGTTGGCGAGCAGCCGGCGCCGGTATTCGAAGGGATCGATGCGCGCGGCGACGGCGCATTCGTCGATGAAACTCTCGACCATGAACGCGTACGAGTTGTAGCCCGGCGCGCGGTACGAGCCCCACATCACGTGCAGCGGAATGTTGCTTTCTTCCAGGCGCACATTCGGGATGCCGCCGTTAGTGTAGGCGACGTTGCCGATGCCCGCCGTGCCATAACCGGTCTGACAGAGCCGGGAGTGGAACGCGTGAGGCAACCCGTCCGCGCCGAGCGCCGCGCGCAGCCGCCCGGCGGTCAGCCAGCGGTAACGGCCCTGCCGGAACATCTCCTCGCGCGACCAGATCATCTTGATCGTGCGATCCGGGAATTTCTTCGCGACGGCGACGGCGAGCCGCAGGTCATCGCCGAAATTGCGCCGACCGAAGTTGCCGCCCAGCATGTGCTGGTGGTGATGGATGTTCTCGAACGGCTGGGCGGATTCCTCGGCCGCGACGAGGAACGACTGCGCCTGGATGGAGCCGCCGTGCCACACCTCTATCTTCCCGTCGGAGCCGACACGCGCGGTGGCGTTCAACGGCTCGAGCGGCGCCTGATCGGCGAAGGGCGTGAGGTAGGTAGCCTCGACCACGCGCCGGCTTCCTTCGAGCACCCCGAGCGCATCGCCGGCTTCCTTCTCGACCTTGTCGCCGGCGCTGTCGAGCCGCGCGAGCACGGCGGCGTTCATCTGCGCGGTGTCCTTCCAGCGTGCGCCGTCACCGTCGTTCCATTCGATGGGCAGCGCGTCGAGCGCCTGGCGGGCCTGCCAGTAGTGCGTGGCGACCACGGCGACCGTGGCCTGCTCGCGGTTCTCGCCATCGTTGACGGGCGCCTTGATGCGTTTGCGCGGCTCGTCGGGATCGACCACCGCGACGCCGATCACGCCCGCCATCGCGCGAATCTTCTCGAAGTCGTAGGACTTCAGGCGCCCGCCGTGCACCGGCGACTGCATCAGCGCGGCGTACAACATGCCGGGCACCTTGACGTCGATGCCATAGGTCGACGCGCCGCTGACGATGGACGCGTCGACGAGCTTCGACGGCGGCTTTCCGGCCGGCAGCGTCAACTCGCGTTTCGCGTCCACCTCCGGCTCGGCGGGTAGTTTGACGGTCGCGGCCGCGGCGGCCACCTCGCCGTAGCGCAGCTGGCGGCCGTCGGCGTGTTCGAGCATGCCGGCACGAGCGGTGACCTGGTCGAGCGGCACGTTCCATCGCTGCGCCGCCGCCATTCTCAGGCGTTCGCGCGCGCTCGCGCCGAGCTGGCGCATCTTGCGGACCAGGTCCGCCTGGGTGGACCGCCCGGAGAACGTGGTGAATCCCTCGAGCGCGCCGTAGACCTTCTCGCGCGCGTCGCGATTGAGCTCGATGGGCTCCGCGCGGACCTTGCTCCAGTCGGCGCGCAGCTCCTCGGACATCAGCAAGGCCGCCATCGTCATCGCGCCATTTCCGCTTTCATGCATGGGGACGCGCAGCAGGACGTTGTCGTCGGCGTCGATGAGCAGCCACGGATTCACTTCGACAGGATCCGCGGCGCCGGCGGGATTCGATTGGCGGCCGGACCGCGGCAACAACAACGTCAGCGACAATCCACCGCCGACGGCCGCGGCGGTGATCAGGAAGGTGCGGCGGTTCACCAGCCGTCGCGCTGGCGATTCGGAGCTCACCGGTTCGGGAGTCGCGCTCATGTCGCCGTCTCCGCTTTGGCCGCCTCGTGGATCGCGGCGCGCACGCGCGCGTACGTACCGCAGCGGCACAGGTTCGTGACGAAGGCGTCGATATCCGCGTCCGTCGGTTGAGGTTTCTGCTCGAGCAGCGCCGCGGCCGCCATCAGCATGCCGGCCTGGCAGTAGCCGCATTGCGCCACGTTGAGCGCCAGCCAGGCGCGTTGCAGCGGGTGACTGCCATCCGGCGACAGACCCTCGATGGTGCGCACATCCGCATCCGCGACCGCTTCGATGGGAACGCGGCAGGAACGCGTCGCCGCCCCGTTGAGGTGGACGGTGCAGGCGCCGCACATCGCGATGCCACAGCCGAACTTCGTTCCCGTCATTCCAAGATGGTCACGCAACACCCACAGCAATGGCGTCGCCGGATCGACGTCGACCGACTGCGGGTTCCCATTCACGCGGAATCGGATTGGCATGAACCCGTTCTTAGTCGCCTCAACGCGCCCGGCCAAGAAAAATGTGACGAACGCCATCCCCCGCGGGCCGAACGCCATTGGTGCCGGGTGAGAAAACGCTGAGTTAGCTCGAGGATCGCTCGTCCAATCCGTTCTCACAGCGCATTCGGTACTATCACGGGCCTGAGGGAGGACTCATGCGCGAACTTCGGTATTGCCCACGCCTTGTCCTGGCCGTCGGATTCCTGCTGGCCAGCGTGACGGCCCGGGCCGACCTTTACGTCGCCGCCAAGGCCTTCGAAGACAAAGACTTCGCGCACGCCTTCGAGCTCTACCGCGAGTTGGCCGAACTCGGTCAGCCCGAAGCGCAGGAACATCTGGCCGTCATGTATGTGAGCGGCGAAGGCGTCCCGCGCGACAACATCCTCGGTTACGCCTGGGCGAAGATCGCCCTCGAGCAGGGCCCGCGCGCCGCCGCGCAAGGCATCGTCGATCAGCTCGAAACCCATGTAACCGACAAGGCACGCGCAAGAGCCGCGGCCCTGCAAGCGCAGTTTGGAAAAGACGCGTTGCAAGAGTCGCTGCTCCCGGTCGAATCCACGCCGACGGACGTGTTACCCACGCCGAAATGCAGAATGAAAACGCCGGTGAATCCGAATGACTACTATCCGCGCGACACCATCCGAAAAGAAATCTCCGGACACGTGTTGGTCAGCACGATGATCTGGAGCGATGGTCGCGCCCACGATCCGCGCGTGGAGTACTCGTTGCCGGCGCAGGTGTTCGAATCGGCGGGCCGCGCCGTGGGACTCGATTCCGCCTATTTCCCGCACAAGGACAACGGCGTTGCCACACCCTGCACCATTCGCTTCAGGGTGAAGTTCGGCATTCAAGGGTCGGATGCGCTGGGTGCGCTGAAAGACAATGTCGATGCCATCCGCAAGCACGCCGAAACGGGTGACCCTCGCGCCCAGCTGCTGTATGCGCGCACGCTGGAGGTCCTCCCGCATGGCGCAGGCTCCGACAAGAGCATCCGCTGGTTCCTGAAGGCCGCCCAGGCAGGGGTTCCCGGCGCGCAGTTCAAGGTCGCGCAAGCCCTGCGGGGAGGGTACGCCGTCCAGAAAGATGAGGCCAAGGGGCTGATCTGGCTCAACAAGTCGGCCGACGCCGGGAACGCGGATGCGCAGGTCGTCCTTGCTAACTACCTGCTGCGCGACGCGAAGGGCGATGCCGCGCACACCAGGGCCGCGGCCTTGCTGGATCGTGCGTCGGCGGAAAGTCCGGAAGGCCGCTTCTATCTCGCGGCGCTCCTGGCCAGCCATCCGGATACCGCGCTCCGCAATCCCGAGCGTGTGCTCGACAAGGCGAAGCAGTGGCTGGCTCCTTTCGAGAACAATCCGATCGCATACGAAATCTGGGCGGCGGCGCAGGCGCATCTCGGCAACTTCGTCGAAGCGGAGAAGATGCAGGCGAAGGCGGTGAAAATGGCGGGCAATCTCGACTGGAACACGGCGCCGCAGAAGGAGCGACTTGCCGCGTACCAGGCCGGCAAGCCCTGGACCGGGGATCTGTTCGCGTATTACTGAGGACGCGTCACCGCGCGGGTGGGTCCGGTCTCTCGACGAGCTGCGCCTCGAGCGCCGCGCATTCCTGCTCGACCTCATCGGCCATCTTGACGGCCAGATCGGTATCGCCGCGTTCGTCCGCGGCCTTGGCCTCCGCGAGCATGTGGCGCATCTCCCCGATGCGCGCGCGCACTCGCTCGAGCGCCTCCGGAGAAAGCCGCTTCCGGACCTCCTCGTCCGTGGCGAGTTTTTCGATGCGCTGCTCGAACGACGCGACGGCATGCTCGACCTCGGGCCGCAACTCGTTCCAGCGTTCCTTCGCAATCGCCAGTGCCTTCCGGGCTTCGGCCGCGCCTTCGGCCAGGCTGGTTTTCACTTCATCCATCGATTGCTGGAATTTCTCCTGGGTCTCATCTTTCCGGGAGCAGCCGAGGCTCAGCAAAGCGCAGCCCGTCAACAGCAGCGCGGCAATCAGTCGCATGCGAGGTTTCCTGTGATCGCGGCCGTCGCCGCAGACCCGATACTGGCAGCTGCCATCGGGCCTGTCGATTTGGCCGGCGTCCGCATTTCGAGCGCGATCCGGCTGAACAAGGTCTTGCTTCCCCGCCGAATCTGCCAACAATCGCGCCAATGAACGAAATCATGAGCCGCGCCACCCGGGTGCTGCACGAGGTCTGGGGTTACTCCGCGTTTCGCGGGCCGCAGGCGGAGATCATCGAGCACGTGGCGAACGGCGGTGACGGGCTGGTGCTGCTGCCCACCGGCGCCGGCAAATCGCTGTGTTTCCAGGTTCCCGCGCTGGTGCGCGACGGCATGGGAGTCGTCGTGTCGCCGCTCATCGCGTTGATGCAGGACCAGGTCGCCGCGCTGCGAGAGGCCGGGGTGCGCGCGGAATTCCTCAATTCATCGCTGTCGTGGCCCGAGCAGCAGCGCGTGGAGAAGTCGGTCCGCGCCGGCAACGTCGACATTCTTTATATAGCCCCCGAGCGACTGGTGACGGACCGCTGCCTCGATCTGCTGGATGCGAGCACCATCGCGCTCTTCGCCATCGACGAGGCGCACTGCGTCTCGCAGTGGGGCCACGATTTCCGCCCGGAGTACATGCGGCTGTCGGTGCTGGGCGAGCGCTATCCGCAGATCCCACGCGTCGCGCTCACCGCGACCGCCGACGCCGCCACGCGCAAGGAGATCCTCACGCGCCTGAAGCTGGACGCGGCGCGCGTGTTCATCTCGAGCTTCGATCGCCCGAACATCCGCTACCGGATCGCCGAGCGCGACAACGCACGCAAGCAGTTGCTGCAGTTCATTCGCGAGGAACACGCGGGCCATTCCGGCATCGTCTACTGCTTCACGCGCAAGTCCGTGGATGAGACCGCCGTTTTCCTGCAGAGCTCCGGCATCAACGCACTGCCCTATCACGCGGACAAGGAACACGAGACGCGCGACGAGCATCTCAGCCGGTTCATTCGCGAGGATGGTGTGGTGATCGTGGCCACGATCGCCTTCGGCATGGGCATCGACAAGCCCGACGTGCGTTTCGTCGCGCACCTCGACCTGCCGAAGAGCATCGAGGCGTACTACCAGGAGACGGGCCGCGCCGGGCGCGATGGCCTGCCCGCGAATGCCTGGATGATCTACGGACTCGCCGACGTGGTGCAGCAGCGCCGCCTCATCGATCAGTCACCGTCGGGCGAGGAACACAAGCGCGTGGCCGGCGCGAAGCTCGATGCGTTGCTGGGCCTGTGCGAAACCGTGGATTGCCGGCGCGTCCGGCTGCTCGACTACTTCGGAGAGAAGAGCGAGCCCTGCGGCAACTGCGACAACTGCCTGACGCCGCCCGACGAGTGGGACGCGACCGAGGCCGCGCGCAAGCTCATGTCATGCATCTATCGATGCGAGAAGGCGAGCGGGTTCGGATTCGGCGCGGTGCAGATCATCGATGTGCTGACCGGCCAACGCACGCCGAAGGTGGAGCAGTTCGGCCACGATCGCGTGAGCACGTTCGGCATCGGCAAGGAGTTGTCCGCGTTGCAATGGCGCGCGGTCATTCGTCAGCTCGTCGCGTTGCGGCTGCTGCGCGTGGACTACGACCGGTTCAATATCCTGCAACTCACGCCGGATGCGCGCGAGGTGTTGAGTGGGCGCAGGACTCTCAAGTTGCGCAAGCCGTCGGAGACACTGCCGCGGCAACGCAAGTCCAGGAGGGACCTGACAACGAGCCGCGCGCCGCTCGATGCGCTTGCGGGAGAATCGGGCGATGTCTTCCAGGCATTGCGCGAGTGGCGGAAAAGCGTGGCAAAAGAGCACGGCGTTCCGGCGTACACCGTGTTTCACGATGCCACGTTGCAGGAGATCGCGCGGCTGCTTCCCGCTTCACTGGACGGATTGCGCGGGATCTCGGGAATCGGCGCGACCAAGCTCGAGCGGTATGGCGAACCGCTGCTGAAAGTGGTGCGGGAACGCGCTGCGAGCGATCGGCCGTAAGAGCGGACTTCTTGGCCGGCCGCGGCTAACTCAGCGATTTCTCACCCGGCACCTACCCGCCCGCTGCCCGCCTGGTGTACTCCGCATACGCAGGTATCGCGATCGCAGCCACGACGCCGATGACAAATAGGATCGGCAGCACCGTCCCCAGGATTTTCACGCCCACGGTGTTGGGCGGCGGCGGAGCGCCAAAGCGATTTTCATCCTCGGATCCTCGCTTGAATATCCAGATCAGGCCGACGAACGGGATGATCGCGAGCAGCACTGTCCAGCCGCTCCAGTCCATGTCATGGCTGCGCTGTATCGCGGCCAGTATGCAGAACACGAGCGCGGGGACATAAATCAGTAACGCCAGGTCCACCACCGGCGACTGCCTCGCGATTACGCCGATGACGCCCACGATCATTCCCGCCAGAACATAGGCGGTCATGGTGTACGCGAGATAACGCAGCCTTCCGATCCGGCCGCTCGCCGACCACATGCGGATTTCCTGGTATTCCTGCGTCCCGTCGATGTCGCTGACGACCGCTTGGGGCGGCGTGTACGGATTGGACATGGTTCTCTCCCTTTGTTTTTTATCGACGCCCCATTTCTGCTGCGCGGGAACGATGTGTGACACCGGCGAGGCCAGGAATCGTGGCCGGGACCGTGTACCCTTCGGACCTTGGACTGATTCGAAGACCGAGAGGAAATACATGAAACTGGAATCCATCGCCCTGCATCACGGCTACCAGCCCGAGGCCACCACCAAGGCCGCCGCCGTGCCTATCTATCAGACCACTTCGTACACGTTCGACGACACGCAGCATGGCGCGGACCTGTTCAACCTGGTCGTGCCGGGCAACATCTATTCCCGCATCATGAACCCGACGAACGCGGTGCTCGAGGCGCGCGTCGCGGAGATGGAAGGCGGCATCGCCGGCCTCGCGCTCGCGTCCGGCATGGCCGCCATCACGTATGCGATCCAGACGCTCGCCAGCGCGGGCGACAACATCGTCTCGGTCAGCCAGCTCTATGGCGGCACGTACAACCTCTTCGTTCACACCTTCCCGCGCCAGGGCATCGAGGTGCGGCTCGCCGACCAGGCGGACTTCGCCGGCCTCGAGAAGCTCATCGACAAGAAGACGAAGGCGGTATTCTGCGAGTCGATCGGCAACCCGGCGGGCAACGTGGTCGACATCCAGCGCCTGGCGCAGATCGCGCACAAACACGGCGTGCCGCTCATCGTCGACAACACCGTGGCGACTCCTTATCTATGCCGCCCGATCGACTTCGGGGCGGACATCGTCGTGCACGCGCTCACCAAGTACATCGGCGGCCATGGCAATTCGATCGGCGGCATGATCATCGACTCGGGCAAGTTCGACTGGGTCGCCAACAAGGAGCGCTTCCCGCTGCTGAATGAACCCGATCCGTCGTATCACGGCGTGGTCTACACCCAGGCGCTCGGGCCGGCGGCGTTCATCGGACGCGCGCGCGTCGTTCCGCTGCGCAACACCGGCGCGGCGCTCTCGCCGCACAACGCGTTCCTGTTCCTCATGGGCCTGGAAACACTGGGCCTGCGCATGGAGCGGCACTGCGCGAATGCCGAGGCGCTCGCGGCGTGGCTGCAGAAACAGTCGAAGATCACCTGGGTGAACTACGCGACGCTTGCCGACAGCCCGTACAAGGCAACCGCGGACAAGATCTGCAAGGGCAAGGCATCGGGCATCATCAGCTTCGGCATCAAGGGCGGCGCCGAGGCCGGTGCGCGCTTCATCGATGCGCTGAAGATGATCTTCCGGCTGGTGAACATCGGCGATGCCAAGTCGCTGGCCTGTCATCCCGCCTCGACGACGCACCGCCAGCTCTCGCCGCAGGAGCTGAAGGCCGCTGGCGTCAGCGAAGACATGGTGCGCATCTCGGTGGGCATCGAACACATCGATGACATCATCGCCGACGTGGAGCAGGCGCTGGCCAAGGCCTGATATGGCGTGATCCGCGTGCGGGAGCGGCGCCGCTCACCGCTCCTTCACGCGGATGTTCTCGAGCAGCAGATCGTGCATGTCGTCGATGCGTCTCGGGAGCTTCGGCTCCTGGACCGCCGACAGCACCTCGTAGAGTAAGGTGGCCCCCGGATCGACGCTGGCGCCGGGCTGATAGTCCGCGCCGACCGCCGCGCGGCGCCACAACTTCTTGAAGTCCGAATCGTAGCCGCGCTCGGGAGCGAAGGCTCCCTTGCTGCCGAGCATTTCCAGCCAGCGATCGTTCAGTTCCTTGCCCGCGGCTTCGTCCGGCTTCGGCTGACGGATCAGGCCAACGTATGTGTTGGAGTCCATCTCCGTGCTCACGTAGATAGCCGTGGTGTCCCAGACAGCCGCGCCGCGCTCCAGCGCATAACTCATCTGGATCTGCAGCACGCTCGAATCATCGAGTTTCATCAGTCCGGAAGGCACATCGAAATCGATGCGTCGCGACTGCACGTGCAGCCCGGCGGCGCCGCCGCCCGCAAGATCACCGACAAGTTCGCGGCATGCGTTCTCAATCTCGGACGCAAGCGGGCGCTCCGCGTGCTGGCGCTGCCCTCCGGATCGATCGAGCAGAACAACGCTATGTTCAAACTCGTGAAGCCCGGGTGCCTCGAGTCCGATGAGCTGCGCTTCAACGCGCCACTTTTTCGAGGGGGCTTCTACACGGCATTGGTACGCGCGGACTTCGGCGCGGAACGCGCTGCCTTCGGGACGGGCCGACACGATGCCCTTCGCCTCTTTCCGCGCACCACCGGACCCGACGCCTACACCGCGTGCCTGAGCGCCGCCGACCGTGGCCACGTCGACGCCCGTGGGCACATGGCACTCCTTCGCGGTAGTCAGGACAACCGCGGCGGTTTCACCCGCGATCTCGCGACTTGACGCAGCGGTTCTTTAGCCAGCCCGCGAACCCATTCCACGCTTTACCGGAATCTTCACCAAAGCTTCATGCACGTTGGGCGACGCCTCCACACATTCCCGGAAAACCGGTGCGTCTCATGAGCAAAGCAATTTTTTCGCCGTGCGTGATCTTCGACTTCAGCGTCGGAGTCGCAGAACAGGCCATGGCGCAACGCGACATGGACACGACCGCCGGCGCCCAACCCGTTCCCCCCCCCGAAAGATGAAAGATGAGGAGACTGTCATGACCA
>JAEWLQ010000031.1 GCA_023457495.1 Pseudomonadota bacterium | reverse complement strand
GCCGCGGGAGCGACACCCCATCGCATGGGCGCCGGCCATGCCGTCTACGCTGACACAACATCGCCGGGACTCATCGAGCCCCCTGAGGTCTGTCCCCGTTTGCTAGGAAACGAGGAATGTCCCCATTACAGCTGGATTTCGATGCTGACGGGGCAGTGATCGGAGCCGAGGACGTCGGCGTGGATCTTCGCGCTCTTCACTTTTTTCTTGAGCACCCCGGAGACGAGGATGTAGTCGATTCTCCATCCCACGTTGCGCGCGCGCGCGTTCGCGAAGTGGCTCCACCACGAATAATGGCCATTGCCCTGCGTGAAGAGGCGGAACGTGTCGACGAAACCGGCGTCGATGAAATTCTGGAAACCCTCACGTTCCTCGTCCGTGAAGCCTTTCTTGCCGCGATTGGGCTTCGGGTTCGCGAGGTCGTCTTCGGTGTGCGCGACGTTGAGATCGCCGCAGAAGATCACGGGCTTCTTCTTGTCGAGCTGCTGGCAGTAGGCGAGGAACGCGGGGTCCCAATGCTTGTGGCGCAGGCCCAGGCGCGAGAGGTCGTCTTTCGCGTTGGGCGTGTAGACGGTGACCGCGTAGAACTTCTCGAACTCCGCGGTGATCACGCGCCCTTCATTCCACGAGTCGCGCTTGAGCTCGTCGGCGAACGTGAACTTCTTCGCGAAGGCGTCCGGAAACCCGTTGATGACCTTGAGTGGTTCGGTGCGCGAGAAGATGGCCGTGCCCGAATAGCCTTTTTTCTCCGCCGAGTTCCAGTATTCGCAGTAGTCGGGCAGGTCGATCTCTGCCTGGCCTTTTTCGGCCTTCGTTTCCTGCAGGCAGAGGATGTCGGGTTTGTGATCCTTCACGAACTGCTGGAAGGTGCCTTTCCTGACCACGGCGCGAATGCCGTTGACGTTCCACGAATAGAATTTCATGCGCGCAGTATAAGCATGCACAATGGGAGGCATGGAGACTACCGGCGGTTGTTTGTGCAAGGCGGTGCGGTTTCGCATCACGGCGGAACCCATCGCGATGCGCCTGTGCTGGTGCAGGCTGTGCCAGTACCTGGCGTCAGGCAATGCCACGGTCAACGTGGTGTTCCCGAGTAACGCGCTCAGCATCGAAGGTGAGGTGCGCGACTATCGGAGTGTCGCCGAGAGCGGCAACGTCATGCATCGGCGCTTCTGTCCGAAATGCGGCACACACCTGTTCAGCGCCGCGGAATCGCGGCCGCACCTGGTGATCGTGCGCAATGGCGCGCTCGACGACACCGAACTGCTCACGCCGGGCGCCACGATCTGGACGGCCGAGGCGCCGGAGTGGGCGTGGATCGACGAGACCTTGCCGCGGCACGCCGGCCAGCCGCCGCCGGTGGCCTGATCGGGCCACCGCGGGGTAATCTTCGGGCCAACAAGATGCAGGCTCGGAGAGGGATCTGATCTCGCGCATTTCCAGGGAGTCGCGCTTCGCACGGCTGTGGCCGTGGATCGAGAAGTCCGCTGCGCGGCGTTACGCGTTCGCGCTGGTCGTGTCCATCGCGGCCGCGGCGTTGCACTGGGTGGTCTATCCGATCACCGAGGGTCGGGCTTCGTTCATCTTCTTCCCGCCGGCGATCATCCTCGTTACGACGATCGCGGGGCGATGGCCGGGTGCGCTGGTCGCGCTCATCGGCATCTTCAATTCGGCGCTGCAGAAGGACACGGGCGCGCTCTTCACGGCGAATTCCCCCGAGCAGGTCGCGATCATCGCCTCGGCCGTGGTGTCGTTCCTGCTCATCATGGTGGGCGACTACTACCGCTCGATATCTCGGCGCGAGTTGTCCGACCTGCACGAGCTGCACGAACTTTCCGCCGCGCTCGCGAGCATTCCCGGCATCCCGGAGCAGCTCAGGCTGATCCTCGCCACGCTCGTGCGCATGCACGGCGCGGACCGCGGGATCATCACGACATTCGACGCGAAACGCGTGCCGAGCATCATGGCGAGCACGGAATTCGACGCGGCGACGCTCGCGACCCTCGAACGCGAGCTGCCGGTCGCCGGCAAGGAGCGTCTGATCGTGGCGGACGTCGATCAGGACAATGCGACCGCGCACTGGCGCAACTCCGCTCTCAGGCTGGGGATACGCGCGCTGCATTCGACGCCGCTGATCAGCCGCGAAGGCGAGGTGCTGGGCGCGCTGACCGTGTACTTCTCGGATCCGCATCGACCCTCCGAGCGCGAGATGCGCCTCTCCGATATCTGCGCGCGCAAGGCCGCGGTGTTCATCGAGCGCGCGCGGGCCGAAGATCTCGCGAGCCGACGCGATCGGCGTCTGCAATTGGTGCTCGAGACGTCGGGTGTTCCCTTCGTGATGTTGTCGCCGGTGCGCGATGGGTCGGGCAAGGTGGTGGAGTTCACCTGGGCCTACCTCAACACCTCCGCGGCGCGGATCATGAGGTGCAATCCAGCGGAGACCCTCGGCCGCAAGGTCACGGACACGTTGCCACGCGCCTGGGATGAAGCGGGGCGATTCGAGCTCTACGTGGACGCGCTCGAGAAGAACCAGACGCGCGAGGCCGAACGGCAGAGCGAGGCGGATGGCAACAACAACTGGTACCACATCGTCGCGTCGCCCGTGGACGGGGATCTCGCGGTGTGGTTCGCCGACATCACGCGGCGCAAGCAGCAGGAGCGCGAGTTGCTCGAAGCTGATAGGCGCAAGGACGAATTCCTCGCGACGCTCGCGCACGAGCTGCGCAATCCGCTCGCGCCTATCCGCCAGGCGGCGGCCATCGCGCGCAACGAACAGGCGACCGACGCGCAGAAACGCTGGTCCAACAACGTGATCGAGCGGCAGGTGCAGCACATGTCGTTGCTGCTGGACGATTTGCTGGACGTCTCGCGCATCACGCACGGGACTTTGCAGCTGCGCAAGCAGGACACCGACCTGCAATCCATCGTGAGCGCCGCCGTCGAAACCGCGCGTCCGCTCATCGACGAACGCCATCATCGACTGACGATCGAGGTTCCAGCCGAGCTGCGGGTGCATGCCGATCCGCTGCGCCTCGCGCAGGTGTTGTCCAACCTGCTGACCAACGCCGCGAAGTACACGAACCCGAATGGCGCCATTCGCGTCGGCTGCTCGGTGGCCGAGCATGACCTCATCCTGTCGGTCGAGGACTCCGGCATCGGCATCTCCGCGGAAGACCTGCCGAAGGTGTTCGGCATGTTCGCGCAGGTGCGGTCGGCGCAGGAGCACGCGGCGGGCGGGCTTGGAATCGGGCTCGCGCTCGCGAAGGGCGTCGTCGAACTGCATGGCGGACGCATCGAAGTGACGAGCGCGGGCAGCGGGAAGGGCAGCCGCTTCACCGTCAGCCTGCCCGGGGTCGTCACGGCCGTGACGGCGGCCGCAATGACCAGTTCGGCCCGAAGCGGCGCTGCGACCGCAATCAAGCGGATCCTGCTCGCGGACGACAACCGCGATGCCGCCGAGAGTCTTGCGATCATCCTCAGGCTCGAAGGACACGAGGTGGACCTGGCGCACGACGGCGCGTCCGCGCTGCGTTCGTTCGAGCAGTGCCGGCACGACGTGGCGTTGCTCGACATCGGCATGCCGGGCGCGAGCGGTTACGAAGTCGCGCGGCGCATCCGCGCCGTACCGGAGGGTGGCGCGGTGCTGCTCATCGCGATCACCGGGTGGGCGCAGGACTCCGATCGCGCGCAGTCGCGCGCGGCCGGGTTCGATCATCACCTGACGAAACCGGTCGAGCCCGAGGTGCTGATCGGATTGTTAGGTCGCGGGTAGTAAGACCATGGTCGTACCGCGTCCCTTAAGGGTAGTTAGTGAGCCGGGACGTCGAGGTAGAATTCCGGTCCGCCACGCGTGGATGAAGACATGAATTACGGCCCGCTGGAATTCGCCGCCTATCTGCAGCGCATGCGTCCGGAGGGGCAGGAGTCCGACGCCGTGCGGGCCGCGCGCGCCGCGGCGCCGGTGAATCGACCGGCCGACAATCACCTGACCATCATCAGCGGACCGCGGACTTTGTCGAGCGCGGTGTTCGCCCCGCGGGTCGACGCGGTGAATGTCTACGAGGCGGTTGCGATGAGCGTCCTGCCCGCGCACGCCATTCCGGATACCGTGCGGGTCGACGTGCGAGCGAAGTCCGCACCGCTGGTACTCGTGTTGTCGTCGAACCAGGCCGTGCACTGGCAGATCACACTCGCGTCCGGCGTCGAGCTGCGTGCGGTGCTGCTCGCGGGCAGCGGTGATTCGCGCGTGAGCGGCGCGACCGGCACGCCGGTGGCCTCGATCGGCGGGTTCTACGCGTTCAAGCGCGGCTCCAAGGAGTTCCACCACCTGGAACGCGAAGTCATGAGATGCGTCGGGCACACCATCGCCAACTTCCACAGCGCCTACGCCGCCGAGTCCTTCCAGATCGGCTAAATGGGGACATTCCTCGTTTTCTAGCAAACGGGGACAGACCTGGGGGGCGTGGGTCGTATCGGTAAGAGCTTCGATGAGTCCCTGAAGACGACTATGCTGGGCTGCGCGTGGCAAGGCCGGCGCCCACGCGATGGGGTGTCGCTCCCGCGGCGCACTCCAGTTGTTGTGTGCGCCAGATTTTTAGTCCGCCGGCCGTGCGGGCGGGTAATCTGTCTCTGCCATTCTGGAGGGGCGCCTAGCGCGGGCTGAGGGTGTCGTTTGCCGGCTCCGTGCCTTGCGCGAACGCCGGATGCGCCGCGTACGCGAAGCCCCATCGCGTGTGCACCGTCCTTGC
>JAEWLQ010000030.1 GCA_023457495.1 Pseudomonadota bacterium | reverse complement strand
CCCATGGGCCGCGCGCGCCGCAGGCGCGACCCGCCGCCGAGCCGCCGCCGGTCCGCAGGGCCGCCGTGGGCGACGACGCGGAGTGGACCGAGTTCTGAGCCGAAGGATCGAACATGCAAGCAGCAGTCATTCAAACCTCCGGCGAACCGGCCGGCACGTCGCAGTTCCTCACCTTCGTCTGCGCGGGTGAGGAGTACGGCGTCGACATCCTCTGCGTCCAGGAGATCAAGGGCTGGGACGGGGTCACGCGCGTGCCGTACACGCCGCCCTATCTACTCGGCGTCATGAACCTGCGCGGCGTCATCGTGCCGGTCATCGACCTGCGCACGCGCTTCGGGGTCGAGCAACGCGCGCCGGACAGCTCCACCGTCGTCATCGTGGTCCGGGTGCGGACCGATCATGGCGAGAAAACCGCGGGCATCGTCGTGGACGCGGTGTCCGAGGTCTACAGCATCGTTCAGGAGAACATCAAGCCGACGCCGGATCTCGGTGCGTCCACCGAAGGCGCCTGCGTGCGCGGGCTCACCAGCGTCGACGGAAAAATGGTCATGTTGCTCGACATCGATCAGCTGGTGTCCTCGTGCATCTCGACCCCGGCCGTGCAGGACGCCACGCGCTGACGCGCGAATTCCGATGAGCCAGGTGCCGACTTCGCAGACCACGGTGCGCCTGACGCGCATCGAGTTCGAGCTCACGCAGTCGCAGTTCCAGCGGATCCGCGAGCTCGTGCGCACCCACACCGGGATCGCGTTGTCGGACCACAAGTTCCAGCTCGTGCATGGGCGGCTCGCCCGGCGGCTGCGGGCGCTCAAGCTCGACAACTTCGGCGACTACATCAAGCTGCTCGAAAGCGGGGTGGGGCCGGAGATCGAAGAATTCACCAACGCGGTGACGACCAACCTCACCTCGTTCTTCCGCGAGCCGCATCACTTCGAACACATGGCCCGGGAGATGCTCCCGGCGCTCGTCGCGAACTCATCGGCGCATCGCCGCCTGCGCATCTGGTGCTGCGCGGCCTCGACCGGCGAGGAGCCGTATTCCATTGCGATGGTGCTGCGCGAAGCGGAGCGCGAGCTCGCCGGCTGGGACGCGAAGATCCTCGCCACGGATCTCGATTCCGCGGTGCTGGCCGCCGGCGCCGCGGGAATCTACGCCGCCGCGCGCTTCGACAACATGGACTCCCGGCGGATCAGCCGCTTCTTCGAGAAGGGGGCGGGCGCGCAGGCGGGCCACTTCCGCGCGCGCGAGGAGCTGCGCAACCTCATCACCTTCAAGCAGCTCAATCTCATGAGCCCCTGGCCGATGCGCGGCCCGTTCGATGCGATCTTCTGCCGCAACGTCATCATCTATTTCGACAAGCCCACGCAACGCGCGCTGTTCGAGCGCATGGCGAAACTGCAGCGTCCCGGCGACCTGCTGTTCCTCGGGCATTCGGAGACCCTGTACCGCGTCAGCTCGCGTTACGAGCTGGTCGGGCGGACTATCTACCGCCGGCTGGAAGACTGAGGGACCGGTCATGTCACGGAAGAAGATCAAGGTACTCGTCATCGATGATTCGGCGCTGGTGCGGCAGATCCTCGCGCGGATCCTCGGATCCGCCGGCGACATGGAGCTGGTGGGCACCGCATCGGATCCTTTCGTCGCGCGCGAGCGCATCAAGGAGACCAACCCGGACGTGCTCACGCTCGACGTCGAGATGCCGCGCATGGACGGTCTCACGTTCCTCGCGAATCTCATGCGCCTGCGGCCGATCCCCACGATCATGGTCTCGTCGCTGACGGACAAGGGCGCGGAGGTCACGCTCAAGGCGCTCGAGCTCGGCGCGGTCGACTACGTGTCGAAGCCCAAGACCGACATCGCCGGCACGCTCGAGGATTTCAGCGAGGAGATCCTCGCGAAGATCCGCGTCGCCGCGAACGCGCGCGTGGTCGCGCGCAACGTATCGGCGACGCCCGTGACGGCCGCGCCGCGGCATTCGGCCGACGCCATCCTTCCGCTGGCCGCCGGCAGGGCGCGGGTGCTGCGGACCACGGACAGGATCATCGCGGTCGGCGCTTCGACCGGCGGCACGGAGGCCATCCGTGAAGTACTGGTCGCGCTGCCGCCGGACAGTCCCGCGGTGCTGATTGCGCAGCACATTCCCGCGGCGTTCAGCGGTCCGTTCGCGCGCCGCATGGACGCGGCGAGTCAGCTCAACGTCTGCGAGCCGACGGACGGGCAGCTCATCATGCCCGGCCACGTCTATATCGCGCCGGGCGGACGCCACCTGCTGGTCGAACGCGACGGCGCCCGATATCGCTGCCGGCTCAAGGATGGTCCGCCGGTCAACCGGCACATCCCGAGCGTCGACGTGTTGTTCCGCTCGGTCGCGCAGCAGGTGGGGCCGAATTCCGTGGGCGTCATCCTCACCGGCATGGGCGATGACGGCGCGCGCGGACTCAAGGAAATGCAGGACGCCGGCGCGCCGACGGTCGTGCAGGACGAAATGACGAGCGTGGTCTGGGGAATGCCCGGCGCCGCGGTCAGGCTCGGAGCGGCGGATGAGGTGGTACCGCTGCCCAGGGTGGCTGAAACCATCATGCGAATGGTGCAGACGGCGGGCGCGCAGGCGCTCGCCGCACGTGGATAGGCAACATTGGAACGACAATCATGAGAACGATACTGACGGTTGACGACTCTCCCTCGATGCGCCAGATGGTGCGCGCGACGCTCGAGTCGGCCGGATACGGGGTGGTCGAGGCGACGGACGGCCAGGAGGCGCTCGAATTCGCGCGCAAGGAGAACGTCGACCTCGTGATCTGCGACGTGAACATGCCGCGCATGGACGGCATCACGCTGGTGCGCGAGTTGCGCACGCTCCGGGGCTATCGGCTCACGCCGCTGCTGCTGCTGACGACCGAGTCCAGCCAGGACAAGAAGCACGAGGGCAAACGCGCCGGGGCCACCGGCTGGATCGTCAAACCGTTCAATCCCACCCAACTACTGGCGACGCTCGATCGCTTGCTCAGCGCCGCATGACCGGAGCGAACGTCATCCCGTTGCCGCCGCTGCTGGAGTTGACGTCGAATCAGCTCGAGGCGGCGGTGCAGAACGCGAGCGAGGAGCTCGAGCGGCTCGCGGGCTCGGTCGCGGCGTTCGTGCGGCTCGGCGCCGAGATGAGCGCACACGCGGATCCGGCCATCGCCGCGCACGGTGCGCGGGTCGCGGCCGAGGCCGAACGGGCGCTGTTCGCGATGCAGTTCCACGACCCGCTGGTGCAGCGCCTGCGCCATGTGAGCGATGCGCTCGGCGACCTGCGCGCGGCGCTCGCGTCCCCGAGCGCGCCGCCGATGGACCTGCTGCTCGCGGTCATCCGCGCGCGCTACACGATGGAAGACGAGCGTCGCCTGTTCGACATGATGCTCGCGCGCCTGCCGGACGCGCCGAGCGGCATCGGCGACACCTCGCACGACTCGCCGCGCGGCAGCATCGAACTGTTCTGAGAATCGACTGGGCATAGGGACATGACCGACAACAACAGCACGACCCGCACTTCCCGGCTGCTCCGCGGCACTCCGCCGCCCGATGCGCAGCTGAAGCCGGCGCTCCCACAGTTCTCGCACGTCGCGCGTTACTGGGACCAGGTGCACGAGTGTTTCGCCGCGCGGGTCCTGCCGGGCGAGTACTACGTGACCCGCCACGAAGAAGCGGTGTCCACCGTGCTCGGCTCCTGTGTTTCCGCCTGCATCCGCGATCCGCGCATCAAGGTCGGGGGCATGAATCACTTCATGCTGCCGCTCGACGGCTCGCAGGGCACGAGCGCGTGGGGCGATGCGGTGAGCTCGGCCACGCGCTACGGCAACGTGGCGATGGAGCGGTTGATCAACGAGATCCTCAAGCTCGGAGGACGGCGCCAGGACCTGCAAATCAAGCTGGTCGGGGGCGGACGCGTATTGCCGGACATGTCCACCGACATCGGCGAGCGCAACATCGCCTTCGTCCGGGCCTTCATCGAGCGTGAGGGGTACCAGGTGCTGGGCGAGGACCTCGGCGACCGCTATGCGCGCCGCGTGGTGTATTTCCCGCAGACCGGCCGGATCCGGGTACGCAAGCTGGTCCCGGGCCGCGACGAGAATTTCGCCGTGCAGGAGCGGGCTTACCTGCGGCATCTGGACACGGCGCCCATCGAAGGCGACATCGAGCTGTTCTAGTTTTACATATGTCGGCCCATTCGCCGCTTTGTCATTAAATAGTCCGGCTCCGTGTCCGATAACTAAACGAGGACGGATACGAGATTCATGAGCTTCAATGTGGTCGGATTGGCGCCCCCGCCAAGTGGCGCGAACGCGCGCCAGGTCGAACTGGCGCGCCTGGTCGAAACGCTGAACGTGGAAGTCACGAGCGAGCGTATCGACTTGCCGAGCTTTCCCGAGGTCGCCGCGCGCGTGCGGCGCGCGCTGACGAACGAGCAGGTGGACGTCGAGCAGGTGGTGCGCATCATCAGCGCGGAGCCGGCGCTCGCCGCGCGGCTGCTGCAGCTCGCGAACTCCGCGGCGCTGAATCCGGGCCGTAAACGGATCACCGACCTGCGCAACGCGGTATCCCGCATCGGTTTCAACATGGCGCGCAGCGCGACCATCGCGTTCGCGATGTCGCAGTTGCGCCGCGCCGAGGCCTACAAGGACGTGGGCGAGGAACTGTCCGAGCTGTGGCGCCAGTCGACCCACACCGCCGCGGTCTGCCACGTGGTGGCGCGGCGCTTCACGCGGATCAATCCCGACATCGCGCTGCTCGCGGGCCTGCTGCAGAGCGTCGGCAAACTCTATCTACTGACGCGCGTCGTGCGTTTTCCGGCGGTGCATGCCGACCCGGGCGCCTACCAGCGCGTGGTCGGCGAATGGCACGTGCGCCTGGCGCAGGCGATCCTGAGCAGCTGGGAACTCTCCGACGAGATCCTGACGGCGGTGGCGGCGGGCGAGAGCGCGTGGCGCGAGCACTCCGGGGTCACCGATCTCGGCGACGTGCTCGCGATCGGCGGAATCCTGGCGCAGCTCGGGCCGGACCCGCGAGCGCACGAGATGCTGTTTCTCGACAGCGCGGCCGCGCGCCGCATGAAGCTCGATGCCGATGCGTGCGTCGCGGCGCTGGCCGAATCACAGGATTCGATCGCATCCCTGCGACAGGCGTTGGGCGCATGAGCGCGACGGAATCTTCAGTCACTTCGCGCGCACTGCCCAACACGGTGGTGTTCGCGTTCGTCAAGTCGCTGGCCGCCGACCTTTCGGAAGGCCAGGTGGCGTTGCCATCCGTTCCCGATGTGGTGACCCGGTTGCAGCGCGCGCTGTCCGACGACGGCGTGAACAACGATACGGTGGTGCGCGTGCTCGGCTCCGAGCCGACGCTCGCCGCGCGTCTCATGACCATGGCCAATTCCGCGGCGCTGAGCGCCTCGTCGCGCAAGATCGCCGACCTGCGCACCGCGGTCGCGCGCGTCGGGTTCAACATCGTGCGCTCGGTGGCGCTGAGCTTCGCCGTCGAGCAATTGCGCAAGTCGGGGGACTATCGTCACCTGGAAGGGCATCTCGATGCGCTGTGGAAGGATGGCGTGCAGACCGCGGCGTTGTGCCACGTGATCGCGCGCCGCTTCTCATCGCTCAATGCCGACACGGCGCTGCTGGCCGGCCTCATGCACAACGTCGGGCACATCTACATCCTGACGCGCGCCAGCAAGTTCCCCGCGCTGACCGCCGATCCACTCACGTACAAGTCGATCGTGCGCGATTGGCACACGAACGTCGCCAAGGCGTTGCTCGAGAACTGGAAGGTCGCCGACGAGATCGTCGACGCGGTGGCCGGGCACGAGGACTTCAACCGCGAGGCGCGCGGACCGGTGACGCTCACGGACGTGCTGGCGCTCGCCCGCATCGTCGACAGCAATCGCGCGGGCGACGACATGGCGGCGCCCTCGGCAGGGCTGCTGGCCGCGCTCAAGCGCATGCAGCTGCAGGTGCGCGATTGTTATGCGGTACTGGACGAATCCGCTGAAGAAATTGCCGCGCTCAAGGGCGCATTGGGAGAATGAGGATGGCACCGATGGCGTTAGGGACGACCACCATCGAGGACATCGTCGCGCACGACGCGGCGGCACTCGAGAAGGACCTGGCTTCGATCCGCCCCGACGGACAGCTGACGCTGCCCGGCGTGCCGCAGATCGTCACGCGACTGCAGCAGATGTTGTCGGATCCCGAAGTGGGGATTCCACAGCTCGTGCCGGTCATCAACTACGAACCCATTCTCGTGGGGCGTGTGTTGCAGATGGCGAACTCCGCCGTGCTGAATCCCACGCGCAAACCCATCACCGATCTGCGCACCGGTGTGACACGCGTGGGGTTCGACCTGCTGCGTTCGGCGGCACTCGCGTACGCGTTGCGCCAGGTCTCGCAGGCGCATTCGGTCAAGGACATCCGCCCGCACCTCGAGGCGTTGTGGGAACGCAGTGCGTGGACGGCGGCCGTGTCGTTCGTGATCGCGCGCAAGTTCACGAACCTCAACCGCGACGTCGCCTTTCTCGGCGGCCTCATGCATGGCGTCGGCAAACTATTCATCCTCATGCGCGCCGCGCATTATCCGTTCGTGCTGCGCGACCGCGCCAAGTACACGGCGATCCAGCGCAAGTGGCATTCGAAGTTCGCGAAAACCATTCTTTCCGGCTGGCGGATCCACGATCCGGTGATCCAGGCGGTGATGCGCTACGAGGATCTGAATCGCGAGGTGGTGGGCGAGGAGCCCGATCTCACGGACATCCTCGCGGCGAGCTACCTCGTCGTCGGTCACACGGGTCGCATGCATGACCTCTCGATGACCGTGGAACGCATCGCGTCTTTCTCGCGGTTGCGCCTCGACATAAGGGCGATCGAAGAAGCCCTGGAAACCGCTAAGGAAGAGATCGAAGACCTGCGCATGGCGATCAAGTAACGCGCATGGCGTGACGCAGTTGCACTAAATCGGGGATGGATCGTGCCGATACAGGGAGCAGGGCACCTGTACCGCGATTTACTTAATTGGAGACGGAAATGAAGAAGACCCTTTCGATTGCAGCAGTCTGGGCAGTTTGCGCACTGCCGGCGTTTGCATGCGAAAGACCCTCCGCCCCGGCATCGATCCCCGACGGCAAGACGTCCTCGATGGAAGAGATGATGGCGGCCAAGAAGGCCGTCGACGCATTCAAGAAGAGCATCGAGGACTACCTCACGTGCGAGAAGAATGCGAGCAAACAGAATGCCGCTCATGAAGAGCTGGAGAAGGTAGCCAATCGTTTCAACGCCGAGGTTCGCGCCTTCAAGGCGAAGGGTTAGGCGAGACTCCCCGACGCGGCCCCCCCCCGCCCCCGGGGCCGGGGGGCGCGGCGTTTTTGCATTCGGGGCCGGAAAGCCGGATATTTGCGACAAGACATATAACAAGAGTCGCCTCATGCAGCCCGAAAACGTCCGATCCGCTGCCGACGCACGCCGGATAGTCGAGGAGCGCAAGCTCGATCACGTGAAGGTCGGCGTCTTCGACAACGATGGGATCCTGCGCGGCAAATACATGGGCCGCGACAAGTTCTTTTCCGCGCTCGACAAGGGATTCGGCTTCTGCGACGTCGTGCTCGGCTGGGATTCCAACGACCAGCTCTACGACAACGTGCGGTACACCGGCTGGCATACGGCCTATCCAGATGCGCCGGTGCGCGTGTTGCCGGACACCTGCCGCGCGGTGCCGTTCGAAGGCGACATGGTCATGTTCCTGGGGGAGTTCTCCGAGAAGGCGGAGGCGGTTTGTCCACGCGCGACGCTGCGCCGCGTGCTCGCCAGGGCCGACGCCATGGGATACCAGGCCATCGCGGCCACCGAGTTCGAGTTCTTCATGTTCAAGGAGAGCCCGGAGTCGGTGCGCGAGAAGGGCTTTCGCAACCTCACTACCATGACGCCGGGATTCTTCGGCTACTCGGTGCTGCGCAGCTCGGTGCATTCCGAGTTCTATCACCAGTTGCTCAAGATGTGCGCCGACATGCGCATCCCGATCGAGGGTCTGCACACCGAGACCGGACCGGGTGTGCTCGAGGCGGCGATCCAATATTGCGAGGCGCTGGAAGCGGCCGATCGCGGCGCGTTGTTCAAGACGTTCACCAAGGTCCTGGCGCAGCGCAACGGCATGATGGCGACGTTCATGGCGAAGTGGTCGAAGGACTGGCCGGGGCAGAGCGGTCATATCCACACCTCGTTGAAGAACAAGGCGGACGGCAAGCCGGTTTTTCACGCCGAGGGCAAACCGCACAACATGTCGGACGAAATGCGCTGGTTCGTCGGCGGCCAGCAGAAGCTCATGCCCGAGCTGCTGTGCATGGTGGCGTCCACGGTAAATAGTTATTCGCGGTTGATTCCGGGGTTCTGGGCGCCGACGTCGGCGACCTGGGGCGTCGAAAATCGCACGACGGCGCTGCGCGTGATTCCGGGCGGGCCGCACAGCCAGCGCGTGGAGTACCGCATCGCGGCGGCGGACATCAACCCATACCTCGGCATCGCGGTGGCCCTTGGGTCAGGGCTGTACGGCATCGAGAATCGGATCGAGCCCGATCCGGCCGTCGAGGGCAATGCGTACGAGAAGAAATTCCCCGCGTCGCGCAAACTACCGCGCACGCTGACCGAGGCATCCGAGTGGCTGCTCAAGTCCAAGGCGGCGCGCGGACTGTTCGGCGACGAATTCGTAGAGCACTACGCGGCGAGCCGCGAGTGGGAAGACCGTGAATTCCGCCGCGCCATCACCGACTGGGAGCTGGCGCGCTACTTCGAGATCATCTGATGACGGCCATCCAGAAAACCATCAGCCCGGTAGATGGGCGCGTGTACGTCGAGCGGCCGCTGGCGACGCTCGGTGAAATAGATTCCGCGCTGACCCGGGCGCGTAAGGCGTTCCTGGGCTGGCGTGGGTCGGCAGTGGCCGAGCGCGCCGCGATCCTCACGCGTTTCTGCGAGGAGTTCGAGAAGCGCGGCGCCGGGATCGCGGAGGAGCTCACCTGGCAGATGGGACGGCCGGCCCGTTTCGCACCGAGCGAGGTGCGCGGTACGCTCGAGCGCGCCCGCCACATGATCGCGATTGCCCCGGCCGCGCTCGAAGATCTCGATGCCGGACCGAAGGAGGGCTTCACGCGCTTCGTGCGCCGCGAGCCGCTCGGCGTCGTGTTCACCATCGCCGCGTGGAACTACCCGTATCTCATCGCCGTAAACAGCATCGTGCCCGCGATCATGGCGGGCAACGTGGTGATCCTGAAGCACTCGGCGCAGACGCCGCTGTGCGCCGAGCGCTTCGCCGAATGTTTCGCGGCCGCGGGCCTGCCCGAGGGCGTGTTCCAGGTCGTGCATGCTTCGCACCAGGACACGGACCGCATCATTCGCGATCCGCGCGTGGATTTCGTCGCGTTCACGGGCTCGGTCGCCGGCGGCCGCGCCGTGCAACGCGCCGCCTCGACACGGTTCATCGGCGTGGGACTCGAACTCGGCGGCTGCGATCCGGTGTACGTGCGCCACGATGCGAACCTCGATCATGCGATCGAGAACATCGTCGACGGCGCGTATTTCAATTCCGGGCAATCGTGTTGCGGCCTGCAGCGCGTGTACGTGCATCATGCCGTGTATCAGCGTTTCGTCGACGGCTTCGTCGACCTCACCCGCAAGTACCTGCTGGATGATCCGACGCAGGCGGCGACCACGCTCGGACCGCTGGTGCGTACCGCCGCGGCGGACGGCGTGCGCGTGCAGATCGATGCCTCCGTGACCGCCGGCGCACGTGCGGCGATTCCAGAGAGCGAGTTCGGGAGGAGTGCGCCCGGCACGCCGTATCTCGCGCCGCAGGTTCTGCTCGACGTGAATCACCGCATGCCGGTGATGCGCGAGGAAATCTTCGGGCCCGTCGCGGGCGTCATGAAGGTGGGCTCGGATGACGAGGCCGTCGCCCTCATGAACGACAGCGAATACGGCCTCACCGCGGCCGTGTGGACCGAGGACGAGCAGGCGGCGCTCGCGCTCGGACAACGCGTCAATGCCGGCACCTGGTTCATGAACCGCTGCGATTACCTCGATCCGGCGCTCGCCTGGGTGGGCGTGAAGGATTCGGGCCGCGGTTGTACGCTGTCCGTCGTGGGCTACGAGCACCTGACGCGGCCCAAGTCGTTTCACCTGAGGACTCGCACGAAATGACCATTCCGATGAAGGGTAACTGGAACTACCCGACGCGCGTCTGGGCGGGCCCCGGTCGCATCTCGGAGCTGCCCAAGGCCTGCGAGGAGCTCGGCATCGTCCGGCCGCTGATCGTGACTGATTCGGGTCTCAAGGACTCGCCGATGATCCGCAATGCGCTCGGACTGCTGCGCAACGCCAAACTATTCGCGGACGTGCGCGGCAACCCCGTCGCCGCGAATGTCGAGGCGGGCCTCGCGGCCTACCACGCGGGCGCGCACGATGGCGTCGTTGCGTTCGGTGGCGGCTCGGCGCTCGATGCCGGCAAAGTCATCGCATTCATGTCCGGCCAGACACGGCCGCTGTGGGATTTCGAAGACATCGGCGACTGGTGGACGCGCGCGGATCCGAAGGGCATCGCGCCCGTCGTCGCCGTACCCACCACCGCCGGCACGGGTAGCGAGGTGGGCAGGGCGGGCGTCATCCTCAACGAGGCGACGCACCAGAAGAAGATCATCTTCCATCCGAAGATGATGCCCGGCATCGTGATCGCCGATCCCGAGCTCACCGTGGGGCTGCCGCCCAAGGTGACCGCCGCGACCGGCTTCGATGCGTTCGTGCATTGTTTCGAGGCGTTCTGCGCGCCGGGCTTCCATCCGCTCGCCGATGGCGTCGCGCTCGAGGGGATGCGGCTGATCAAGACCTATCTACCGCGGGCGGTGCGACTGGGTGTGGACCTGGAGGCGCGCTCGCGCATGCTCGCGGCCGCGAGCATGGGCGCCACGGCGTTCCAGAAGGGCCTCGGCGCCGTGCATGCCATCGCGCATCCCGTCGGGTCGTTCTTCGATACACACCACGGTCTGACCAATGCGGTCATCATTCCCTATGTCATCGTGCACAACCGCGAGGCGATCGCCGACCGCATGAGGGTGGTCGCGCGTGTGCTCGATCTGCCGAAACCCGGCTTCGACGGCGTACTCGACTGGGTGCTCGCGTTCCGCAAGGAGCTCGGGATTCCGCATTCGCTCGGCGAGATCGGCGTGACGCTGCGCAATCCGGAGGAGATCGGCCGCGAGGCGGCCATCGATCCGTCTGCGGGCGGCAACCCGATCCCGGTCGATGCGTTCACGCTGGAGCGGATTTTCCGGTCCGCCGTGAAGGGCGACCTGTCGCTGAAGAGTTAGCCGGCGCGTGACCCGGATTCTCGTCATCGACGGGAACGAGGCCGCGACGCGTGCGAAGCACGTGGCGCTGGGCGGCACGGATTCGGGCGACGGGTACGCGGCGACGCTGGCCCGGCTGGCTCCTGGCATCCGGTGCGACATCGTCCGGCCTGCCGACGAGGAGCCCCAACTACCTTCAGGAGTGGCGATCGCGGATTACGACGGCGCGGTGATCACGGGTTCCGCGTTGAACGTCTATTCGCGCGAAGCCGCCGTGCGGCGGCAGATCGAGCTCGCGAAGGCGGTGTTCGACGCCGGCGTCCCCTGTTTCGGCAGTTGCTGGGGGTTGCAGGTGGGCGTGACCGCGGCCGGCGGCACCGTGATCCGCAATCCACGCGGGCGGGAATTCGGATTTGCGCGGCGCATCATGCTGAGCGCGCTCGGGCGCGATCACCCGATGTTCCAGGGCAAGCCGGAGGTGTTCGAGGCATGCACCGTACACGTGGATACCGTCGAAAGCCTGCCGCCGAATTCGACGGCGCTGGCACACAACGACATGGGACTGCAGGCCGCGGAGATCCGGCTGGCGAAATCGACCTTCTGGGGCGTGCAGTATCACCCCGAGTATTCCATCGCTGAGATCGCCGCGATGGCGCGGCGGTATCGGGAAGTGTTGATTCGCGATCGGCTCGTGAAGGATGAGGGTGAAGTCGATGGACTCGCCGAGGACCTGGTGGCGTTTGATCAGAATCCCGACGATGCGCGGCTTGCCTGGCGATTCGGGGTAGGGCCGTCGGTTACGGATGGGGGTGTGCGGCTGGCGGAAATCCGTAATTGGCTCGAGAGGCAGGTGCGGCGGTAGGGCATAAGGTGTTGGGGTGGTTCATGGGATCGATTCTTGATGATTGACCGGGTTAGACGTCGCGTGGTGTAGTCAGATCAAAGGCTTGCGGTGGGGTGGGCGATGTTATTCGTCATTTTTGACGCAAATAAATGCCGCACTTTTGCGGTCTACTTATAGTTAGGCGTCACTAGATGTCAGCGGGACGCAAAGCTCTCATCGCCTTGGCCGTAGTGTCGGCGGTTGCGTTGTCGATCCCCGCGATTGCGTATGGTGTCGGCCTCATGAAAGTCGAAGGTAGGCCAGTGCCGGCCGATCCGACGAAATACTCTGCGGTGGAACTCGAGGCTGCGTGGCAGCGCTGTCGCGATCAGCCTCCTGTTTCAGTTGTTCCGCTTAATCCGTGGGGCTACACCGCTAAGTTCATGTGGGGGTCGCCGCACTTCGAGGGAAGTGGTCAGCTTTCCGCCTGGCACATCGTTCGAAATTACAACTCAACGCACCTCCCCGGCGGAATGACGTGGTGGCACCTTTCGGGGGCGTCGCTGACGATTTGGGTTACGCAGCATTGGTCGGGCGAACAAATTGCTGCGACGCTCATAAGAGATGGCCTTTGCGCAGAGACGCCTAACACCTCGTTCGAGCGGACGCGTGAGGGATAAAGTGCCAAGCTCATGCATCGGCGCGCGCGCCGCTCAACTCAACCGTTAGGCGCTTCGTGGTGACCCATCGTGCACCGAACTTTGCGATCGCGGCTTTCGCCGCGGTCTTCTTCTCTTTTGGCGTCGCCAATGCGAAAGCCAATGATCGTGCGGTTCACTTTACGTGGAGAGGTGATGATGGGTTGACCCTTAGATTTGTCGAAGCACTGAGAGATGCTCTAACGCAGGTTGGTATCGATACTTCTGCCGGCTCCGAGGAATTCGGTGTCTATGTAGCGGGAAACTTGCGATGGGAAGTGACTGAGGAAGGTAAGTACATCTATCCCATTGTGGTCGCGACCGGCGCTTCGCCGCGTTTCTTAGAAGTGTCCAACCCGACATGCCTCGAGGACGAGATTGTCGAGTGCGCAGATCGGATTGCAAGAGAGCTGTTGGAGTACTTTGAACACGCGCCTCCCGTCGAGCGCGCCGCTCAGCCAGATCGTTAGGCAGGGTCGCTCGGCTCAACCGTTAGAAACACAATGAAACGCTTCCTAGTCATCGCCGCTCTTCTGCCGGCGTGCGCGCAAGTGCCGAAGCAGCGACCTTGGGCGTTCGTAACGTCAGTTGGCGGCATCGCCGTTGAGCAACCTCAGGCCACGGTGATGGGGTTAATCCTACCGGTCAGAGCTGACGTATCCGGATTGCAGAAAATCTCAAACGAACCGACGACCATGAACTCAGTCATTTCGTGTTCGGCTTCGCGGGCTCGGGTGGAAGGCCAGAATATTCTGCTTACCATCTCAACGTCGTTACTGCGGGACGGCGGTAGCTCTGCTTGCCCTCCCGCTAGGCTCGGCATGTTGCCCGCTGGTCGATACAGCGTTCTGTATGGCTCGAAACGTGACGGCGCCGTGCCAATTGGCGTCGTCGATGTTGCGCTCTAATACTTCGTTCGAGCTGACGCATGAGAGATAAGGCTCCAAGCGCAGTCGACAGCGGCCGCGCCGCTCAACCCAGCCGTTAGAACGCACAATCCTTTCCGGCCGCGGTTCTCCGGCCACTTGGCGGATCCGGTCCGTTAAGGTAAGCCGTGTTGCGCCGCTAGCGCCTCGGCGGCATCCTGCGCATCGACTTCGGCGAGGGCCCTGCATTTTGGTGTCACGGATGGGCGCGAAGCGCCAGAGAGCTTGTGCCAAGGGGTTGAATCAGCTTCGGAGAGCTCAGACGCGTGCGTTCTAACACCTCGTCCGAGGGGACGCGAGAGGGATAAAGTGCCCCTCGCTACTGCCGGCGGTTGCTCAACCGTTAGGCCTCAGCGAGCTTCCGTCGCTATCGATGCAAAGGAGCTACAGTGACTCGCCAAATCGTATTCACACCAAGAGCTGCGAAGCCACCACCCACGTACAGCCAAGCGGTGAAGGCTGCAGGACTCGTCTTCGTGTCAGGAACATCGCCGACGGATCCGGCGACGAACGCAATCCTTGGCACTACCATTCAAGAGCAGACCAGGCAGTGCCTGGTCAACATCCAGGCCATTCTCGAGGCAGCCGGCAGCTCACTGGATAAAGTCGTTAGCGTCACAGTTGTGCTAGCCGACGAAGACGACTTCGCCGGCATGAACGAGGAGTGGCTCAAATGGTTCCCTTCAAATCCACCAGCTCGTCAGGGCGCCAAACTGCCGGTGCGCGTTCCTGGGTTGAAGGTATCCATTGCGGCAGTGGCGGAGGCCTGACACCTCGCTGTAGCGGACGCGTGAAAGGTAAAGTGCCCAGCTCAAACGCCGGCGTGCGCACCGCTCAGTCCTATCGACACTCACGAGGATCCTGAGAAATGTTCATCATCTTCGGCTGGGAGAAAACTCTGGAGTCACTGGGAGAGATAGGAAACGGATTCTGTTTCCATTGTCGTAAGACTCTCGCCTGGATCATCGGCAAGGAGACGGAATGGGTGTCGTTGTATGGAATCAGGGCGATTCCATTTCGGTCGATACATCATTTCGTATGCGAGAAATGCAGCGACAACATCGCGCTGACTGGCACGGAATTTCAACAGGTGAAGCGCATGATGCGCGACAAGGGTACGGTCAACGGGTCCGCGCTTCACCAGACGCTGCTGGATCGCATCAAGACTCAACAACTGAAAGGGAAGAGCGAGTTGCAACTCAAGTGGATCCAGTCATCCCTTGAAGCAGAGGCAGAGAGGCGGAGCCGCAAGGATGACGCGGGCGGTTGACAAGGCGCTCCCGCGCACCGCCCAGCGCAATCGTTAGGTCTCAGGCGTTACGGAGAAAGTTCATGCCACTTTCACTCTCACCCACCGCGTTTCGTTCGGCGGTCGTCGTCGCAGTGGTGGCATACGCTCTCAGCTACCTCGCCCCTGTGCTCGGTATGGTTTCTGTTGACCCAGAGTTCCAGGATGCCCTGTCATGGAGCTATTTTGGATCAGCCATTCCGTACAACGCTCTGCAAGTATGGTTTGTTTTATGGGGTATCTCGACCTCCATCGGCCTTGCTGGATTGGCATTCTTTTGGGGTCCAGCACGCTGGATTCTGGTAGCTACCATTCTGCTGAGTCTGGCGACTCAACCCTTCTTTGGAGTTGGGGTGTACACCCCGTATGACGCGCTTGGGACACTTGCGGGCACGATTACGCTCTGGCTCACGACCGTAAGTCTTTGGTCACCACTGGCGAACCGATTCGACAAGCAGCCTTCGCTGCGAGTGTCCTAACATTCACGGGTGCGGACGCGTGTGCCAAGGCCCTGCGACAGCGCCCGCGCCGCTCATTTGATACAACCGTTAGACTGCGACATGGGTTCACGAATCGGCGATGCGCTTCCTCGCAAGTTTGTCCTATCGGTGTACTTTTATGCGGTCGCTGGATTCGCAGTGGTCAGTGCTTTCACGGCTTGGCGCGGAGTCCACGGCTGGGGAATTCCACTTGCGGTAGGCGGATTCGCTGTTGGATTGCTCCTGCTGCCAAACGTAGGGCCTCGGCAGCGCGAGTTCGTCCAAATCGATGAAGTCGGCGTTGCTGTAGAGACAAAGGCCGGTGTTGAGCGCGTGACCTGGGCTGACCTGAGCAAAGTGCGCATCCTTACGACCAACGAAGGGCCATGGATCGAAGACGTTTACTTTCTTTTAGAAGCTCGGGACGGACATCGTTGTGCTGTGCCGCACGAGGCCGCGGTTCGCACGAGGTTGCTTGAGGAGCTGCAGTCTCGACTCCAAGGGGTCCGTGATGACAAGGTCATAGAGGCCATGGGTTGCACGGATAACAACAGCTTCACAATCTGGGAGAGGCCTGGTGCGGGCGCCGTCTAACTGGAGCGGAGCGTGGAAGATAAAGTGTCAAGCTCGAAAGTCGGCGTGCGCCGGTCGGAGTGGTAATGGAAAGATACAAAGTGCTGGATCTGAAGGCATTCGTACCCGCAAAGAATTTTGCGCTCTCGCGTCGCTTCTATTCCGACCTGGGCTTCACGGAGAAGTGGCACAACGATCAGGTCGCGGAATTCGAGGCAGATGGCTTCCGCTTCCTGCTTCAGAACTTCCACGCGGAAGGTCTCGCGGAGAACTTCATGATGCAACTTCAGGTGCAAGATGGCGACGCGTGGTGGAAGCGTATTTCTGATGCTGATCTGAAGGGGAAATACGGACTCGGTACGGCGAAACCACCGGCCCTCCAGCCGTGGGGCCTTCGAGTTCTCTATCTCACAGATCCTAGTGGCGTACTCTGGCACATCGCGGACAATCCGCGGGTGCCTACCTAGCACTTCGCCGGAGCGGACGTTTAGGAAAGAAAGTGGCAAGCTCAAACTGCGGCGCGTGCGCCGCTGAGATCAATGGTTAGGCCTCGTGTCGAACGTCACCAAGCGTCAGCTCACGGAAAATGACAAGCGGGTCGCCCGAAACATCAAGCGCCATGGCTGCCACATCGTCAGCGTCTTTGATCCGAAGGGTCGGTTGCCATTCTTCTCCTATTCAATAGGCATCCAGGATTCCAGCGGCGCACCTGATTTGATCGTCATCGGGCTTCGTCCCGAGCTGGCCGGGTACTTGGTGAATGAATACAACCGGCGTGTAAAGAAAGGAAAGCGGTTCAAGCGAGGCACCAGGTACTCCGGCTTCCTGCGCGGCTTTCCCGTGTACTTCGAGCCCGCGCGACGAGAGAGATACAGCCGCTATGCCTATGGATGCGCGAGGTATTACGATGGCCGGGAATACTCGATCCTCCAACTCGTCTGGCCATCTACCAAGGGTGTGTGGCCCTGGAACAAGTCGGCCTCGAAGTGGCTCGTGAGAAACCAGCCTATGCTGGGGCGCAAGCGGCCGGATAGGCCATAAGGTCTAACATCCCGCTGCATCGTTCGTGCATCAAGCCATGATTCCCACTGTCCCGCACATAATCTTCTTGTTTGTATTGGGAGGTGCGTTCCTTCACTTTCTCCTGGCAGGTGGACGTACTTTCGCGCCCAGCGCAGACGATGATCTCGGAGCAGGTTGGGGTCAGTTTTCATTTCTGGCGACTGGGACTGTCGCGACTTGGTTTGTGGGATTGAGTGTTCCGATTCGACTCTACAACGGCATACCGTCCGCGATCCTGCTGCTTTGCTCGCTTTGCCTCTACGAATGGGCCCGCCATGTCATAAGAGGACGCCGGTTCTATCTTGCATGGAGTGGAATCGTACCGGAGGCTCTGTGCGACAAAGGGCCGTATGCCTATATCCGTCACCCTATCTACGTGAGCTATATCCTTGCATTCTTGGCCGCCCTCGTGGCGCTGCCCTCGGTCACAACGCTCGTGGCGTTCACGTTCAATGTTTTGCTCTTCACGCATGCGGCGCTCAGCGATGAACGCAGTCTGTTAACTAGTGCTCTCGCGCCTGAGTATCTTCGGTACAAAAGGAATACCGGGATGTTTTTTCCACTGATTTTCGGTCGCCGCAGGTCTGCGGAGTGACCACCCGATGAGTGACGCGTACGCCACGGTTCGCGCCTGCTTTCGAGCGTTGGTGGTCGCCTGTCTCTCGCTCGCCGGGTGTCCATATTCGTCGGTCGCGAATGCCCACTCTGGCGGGCTCGACGCGCAGGGTTGCCACACCAACCGCAAGACGGGCGACTATCATTGCCATCGCGCATCGGGCAATCGATCAACCACGGTTCCTGATCGCTCGAAGCCCACGGGTGGAACGTACTATCGCAATTGCTCCGAAGTACGGGCCGCCAGCAAAGCTCCACTCCGGAGAGGGGAGCCTGGATATGCGCCGCACCTGGATAGAGACGGTGACGGGATTGCCTGCGAGTAGACGGCGATCCTCAATGTCAGCGCCCAGTTTCTTAGCCGAGAGAACCATGAGTTCAAACCACGCTGGATCATGCTTGTGCGGAGAGGTGCGCTACGAAGTGCAAGGCTCATTCGAGCGCTTCTATCTCTGCCATTGCGCGCACTGCCGCAAAGATACGGGCTCGGCTCACGCCGCCAACCTGTTCTCATCCAGCGCCAAACTCACCTGGCTTTCTGGGTTGGCTTCGGTGGCAACCTATAGCCTTCCCGGAACTCGCCACACCAGGAGCTTCTGCAAGACCTGCGGCTCGGCGTTACCGGTTTCGAGTTCCGACATGATTGTCGTCCCTGCCGGCAGTCTGGACACGGACATCACCTTGGTGCCGGACGGCAACATTTTTACAGCTAGCCGCGCATCTTGGGATCGCGAGCTGAATAGGGCGCAGGACTTCTCCACGATTCCAACTTGAGCGACCCCGGACCAATCGCAGGTTTCTGACGCCTCCCCAGCTGCTTCAGAGTCTTGCCTTTCATTGGTCTGCGATGATCCGCCGCCAGCAGAGAACCCGGGAATCAGCCTGCGACGGGCTGGCTTTGTCCCGGATGCGCCGCGCCAGGCACCGTCCAATTCTCTCGCTTAAACAGCGGGTTGCGTTAGCCGCCCCATTGTTGTGCCGCAACCGCACGTGCCGTCGGAATTCATCGCGCTCCCCGACGACTCCTAACTCTTGCCGCCCCGTCGAGAGCTCGGCCTATACTGATCGCGGCTGATCAAGGGGATGCACCCAAGGTCCCCGGCGAAAAAATACAGAAGAATTGCCCAGGGGAGTCTTGCATGAACGATCAAGTATCGTCCGGCGGCGTCAGCTACAAACAAGTCGCGGCGGACTATTTTCACAATCGCGGTCTCAGGCGTTACGCGAAGGTCTGGTCACTGTGGGCACTCGGCGTCGGCGCGGTGATCTCGGGTCATTATTCGGGCTGGAATCTCGGTCTCACGAACGGCTGGGGCTCGATGCTCGTCGCGGCTCTCATCATCGCGGCGATGTACTGGGGCTTGATCCTCAGCCTCGCGGAGATGTCCCCGGCGCTGCCGCACACCGGCGCCGCATACTCCTTCGCACGCAGCGCGATGGGTCCGTGGGGCGGCATGGTTACGGGACTCGCGGAGAGCATCGAGTACATCCTCACTCCAGCGGTCATCGTCTTCTTCATAGGCTCCTATCTAGGTGCGATTTTCCAGACAGGACCCGAATTCCAGCCCGTGTGGTGGGCGGGCGCGTACGTCGTGTTCCTCACGCTGAACCTCCTGGGCGTCGAGCTGTCGTTCCGCGTCTCGGTGCTGGTCACCGTCGCGGCGCTCGCGATCCTCGCCGTGTTCTGGGTGAGCGCGCTGCCGTTCGCCGACTTCGACCGCTGGGCGCTCAACATCGGCGTCGGGCCGGATGGCAAGGCCATCGAACTACCGGAAGGTGGTGGTGAGTGGTTCCCCTTCGGCTGGAAGGGTGTGCTCGCTACGCTGCCATTTGCGGTATGGCTGTTCCTGGCCATCGAACAGCTGCCGCTCGCGGCCGAGGAATCCGCGGATCCGAAGAAGGACATGCCGAAGGGCCTCATCGCCGGCATGTTGACGCTGATGGTGTCGGCGCTGCTGATCACCTGGCTCAACTCGAGCATCGGCAAGGAAGGCGGCATGCACGGCGCGTTCTCACTGTCGACGTCGGGCGAGCCGCTGCTCGATGGCTTCCGCGTCCTCTACGGCAACGCGGCGGCCAACACGCTGGCGTTCCTCGCGGTGATCGGCCTCATCGCGAGCTTCCACACCATCATCTACGCCTTCGGCCGGCAGATCTATTCGCTGGCGCGCGCCGGGTACTATCTACCGTTCATGTCGCTCACCAACTCGAGGAAGGTGCCGCACATGGCGCTGTTCGCCGGCTCGCTGCTCGGCTTCGGCACGATGATGATCCTCTGGTACGTGCTCGGCCACGAGAAGGGCGGCGCCATCATCGGCTCCACGCTGCTCAACATGGCGGTGTTCGGCGCGATGATCTCGTACGCGCTGCAGGGCCTGTCGTTCATCCTGCTGCGCAAGAACATGCCGAACATCACGCGGCCGTACCGCAGCCCGGTCGGCGTACCGGGCGCCGTCGTCACGATCGTCGTGGCAGTGCTGACGCTGTACTACCAGCTCCAGGATCCTGTCTACCAGAAGGCGGTGCTCGCGGTGCTGGCGTTCTACGTGCTCGGCATCCTGTACTTCGCATTCTACGGACGGAACCATCTCATCCTGTCGCCCGAGGAAGAGTTCGCGACCAGCCGGGGCGAGAAGGGTCACGGTTGAGGGGCGCGCGCCCGGTGCTGGCCTGGCGTGTGCGATAGCAGGGAGAACCGGGGGCGTGTCGCGCAAGCGGCGCGCCCTCGTTCCATGGAGGAGGGGACATGACGCTGTTGGCTTCGCTCGCGATCTGCGCCGCGGCGATCGGCATCGGTGCACTGACGGCCCGCGGCTTTCGGCTCAAGGCGAATCGCGAGCGATACATCCGCGCGTACCTCTTCCCCGACGGCGTACTCGAGAAATTCGCACAGGCGCGGCCGGGTCTCGGGCCGAAAGAACAGCAACTCGTCGCGCGCGCCTTGCGGCAGTTCTTCCTCGCCTATCTCAGGAGCGGCTTCCGGCGCGTGGCGATGCCTTCACGCGTGGTCGACGACTTGTGGCACGAATTCATCCTGTTCACCCGCGGATACGCTGCGTTCTGCGACCACGCCTTCGGCCGCTTCCTGCATCACACCCCGGCCGTGAAGATGGGTCCGGTCGTGAGCGACAACGAGGGACTGCGCCGCGTGTGGTGGCACTGCTGCATCGAGGAAAACATCAACCCGCGCAAGGCAACGCGCCTGCCATTGCTGTTCGCGCTCGACCGCAAGCTCGGCATCACGGATGGATTCGTGTACGACCTGCAATGCCGGCGCGACCTTTCGAAAGCGGCCGGGGCGGAAGCCGGCGCTGCCGCCGGTGCAGCCTGTGCCGACAGCTTCAGCGACTCCACCATCGATGGCTCGTTGGCCGGATTCGGTGACGGCGCCGGTGGTGATGGTGGCGGCGGTTGCTCGGGCGGTGGATGCGGCGGTGGATGTGGAGGCGGATCCTGATCCGTGCCGCGGCCTCAAAGCGCCGAGGCAGCCACCTCGGGCGGCGCCGGCAAGATCTTCGGCGCCGGCGGATTGCGCGGGCCGATGCGGCCGACGATCGGTAGTTTGAGCGACACACTCTTCGGATCGACGCCGAACGTGAGCCCGAGCACGTTGACCTCGAGCCCTTCCTCGACGCCGGCCGCAACCCCCACCAGGCCGAACAAGCTCGCCTGTCCACCCGTGCCGCTCGGCGTCTTGTTCACCGAGCGCCAGCCGAGATAGTCCTTGCCGATGGCCGTCGGCGGCAGGTCGACGCGCAGTTCCGGAACCTTGCGCAGTACGAACGCGGTGAACGTATTCGAGTTCGGGCCCGGCCACACGTGATAACGATCCGGATACGGATACTCCTGCACGGCGGTCTCGATGCGCTGGATGATCTCCTCCACACCTGGTCCGCGGATGTCGCCTAACAACTCGGGCTTGGCGCCGTACCAGCGGCCATCGGCCGGACGGTTGCGCGCGACCAACGCGGTGCCCGTGCGCTTGAGCCGCCAGCCCATGACCTCGTGCACCGTGAACTCACTGGCATTGGCCGGCTTCACCGCGATCCAGGTGTGCACGCCGAACCAGCCGCGCCAGCTCACGGCGCGCGCGGAATACACCTGCACGACGGCCTCGGGTGTGGTCGCCGGGTCGGGCGCGAGACCGACCGGCTCCCGCGAGGCGCTGCGCCAGTCGGCCGCGCCGAGCTCGCCGCTGAAGGTCAGGTAGAGGACCGCCACCGGGATGTAACCGAGGATCACCGCGAGTGTTAATCGACGCTTCTTCTTTGCGGGCATGCAACAGGGACAGTAGCAGCTATTGCCGAGTTCCGATTGGGGGAGTTCCGGATGTCGCCGTCCGGGAACATACGAAACAGCGCACAGTTTTCGATGCGCGTGATTGCCCGTGCCCGAGCGCGCCTTTAGCGTGAAATCTCATGATTTTCCGCAGCGGAATCCTCCTTTCCCTGATGCTCGCGGGCCTGCTCGCGACGGCTCCGGCCGCGCGCGCCGAGCCGCCGCGGTTCGAGGACATCGTCGAGCGCGAGGTGCCGACGCTCAAGGATGGCACCCGGATTCCGATCGGCGAGGTCCAGCGGGCGCTGATCCAGGCGCTGCTCAAGCACAAGTTCGACGCCGAAGCCGTCGCGCCGGGCCACATCATTGCGCGTTATACCCAACGACGACGTTCGTTCGAAGTGGACATCTATTACACCGAGACGACCTATTCGGTGCTTCACAAATCGAGCCGGCGCATGAAGCTCGACGCCTACAACGAGCGCCTCGCGTCGCTCGAAGAGCAGGTCGACGAACAGTTCGAAGTCGTCATGCAGCGCATGAAGCGCATCGCATTGAAGCAGAGCCGCCGCAGTCTCAGGGCGTAGCCCGCCCGGTCCGCGGGACTTCGTGGGCGAGTATGCTCCGCGATGTGTCCCGGCCACTCGAAACCCTCCAGCTCGAAACCCCGCGACTCATCCTGCGTCCGCCGCGCATGGAGGATTTCGATGCGTGGGCGGAATTTCAGGCGGACGAGGAGGCGACGCGTTTCATCGGTGGTCCGCAGGTGCGCACCATGGCCTGGCGCACCTTCATGGGCATGTGCGGCTGCTGGCACATGACCGGCATCGCGATGTTCTCAGTGATCGAGAAGTCCTCCGGCCAATGGGTGGGGCGGCTCGGTCCGTGGTATCCCGAAGGCTGGCCCGCGGCCGAAATCGGCTGGGGCATCGCCCGGCCGCATTGGGGCAAGGGTTATGCCACTGAGGGCGCGGCGGCGGCGATGGACTACGCCTTCGACGTGCTCGGCTGGACCGAGACCATCCACGCGATCCACGAAGACAACAAGGCCTCGCAGGCCGTTGCGAAAAAACTCGGCTCACGCCTGCTCCGGCGAGTGGCCATGCCTTTTCCCTACCAGGACGCACCCATCGACGCCTGGGGCCAGACCCGCGCCGAGTGGAAAATGGGGTCAGACCCCATTTCCTAGCAAATGGTGCCGGAGCTGGCGCATCGTCGTCAGCCTCGTCAGGGGCGTGCCGTCAGCGCCCGCCGATTTCGCCGGGCTTCCGAAACGCCCATCGTTGGCTCGACGAAGTCACGACCGCGCGGAGTCTGCCATGTTGCGAACCCCCGACGAGACGATGCCCATCTGGCACGAGGCCGTGCCCAGCGATGCGGTCTCCCGGCCGCCCGACGACGCGGCCGTCTGCGTGATCGGCGCCGGCATCGCCGGCCTCACCACTGCCTATCTACTGCAGCGCGACGGCTACGACGTGCAGGTGCTCGACGCCTACGCGCCCGGCGCCGGTGAAACCGGCCGGACCACCGCCCATCTCACGGCGGTGCTCGACGACGGGTTGTCGCATCTCGAGCGGCTGTTCGGCACCGACGACACGCGGCTCGCGGTGGACAGTCACCGCGCCGCCATCGACCAGATCGAGTTCATCACGCAGCAGGAAGGCATCGCCTGCGATTTCGAGCGCGTCAACGGCTACCTGATCAGCACCAGTCCTGCGCAGGACCGATTGCTGCGCGACGAGGAAATCTCCGCCGCGCGGCTCGGCCTCGATCCCGAACCGGTCGACGCGCTGCACCTCACCAGCGTCTCGTTCGAATGTCCCGCGCTGCGCTTCGAGAACCAGGCGACCCTCCACGCCGGCCGCTACCTGCGCGGCCTGGCGCGAGCCTTCGCGCGCCGCGGCGGCCGCATCGCCACCGGCGCGCGCGCCGTGAAGGTGACCGGCGGCGAAAACGCCATCGTCACGCTCGAGTCCGGCGCGACGGTGCGCGCGATGCACGTGGTCGTCGCGACGAACACGCCGTTCAACGACCGCGTGCGGATGCACACGAAGCAGGCGGCCTACCGCACGTATGTGCTCGGTTTCGACATCCCGAAGGATTCCGTGCCGCCGCATCTGTTCTGGGATCTCGAGGACCCGTATCACTACGCCCGCCGCGTGCGCGGCGACACGCGCGACACACTCATCGTCGGCGGCGAGGACCACAAGACCGGCCAGGCGAACGATGCGCCGCTGCGCTTCCAGCGCCTCGAGGAGTGGGCCCGAACGCACTTCAAACTACTCGGCGAAGTGACGCACCGCTGGTCGGGCCAGGTGATGGAGCCCGTCGACGGGCTCGCGTTCATCGGCCGCAATCCGCTCGACGAGGAGAACGTGTACATCGCCACGGGAGATTCCGGTAACGGCATGACGCACGGCACGCTCGCCGGCATGCTGCTGTCCGATCTCATCGTCGGACGACTGAATCCGTACGAGAAGCTCTACGACCCCGCGCGCAAGAACGTCCGCGCCGCCGGCGCCTATCTGGGTGAGAACGCGAACTTCGTCGGCCACATGATCCGCGACTGGACGCGCGGCGCCGAGGTGCGCGACCGCCGCGACATCCCGAGCGGTGAGGGCGCGATCGTGCGCGACGGCGCCTCGCTCGTGGCCGCGTATCGCGACCAGGACGGCGCGTTGCACGAGCGGTCCGCCGTCTGCACGCATCTCGGCTGCGTCGTGCAGTGGAATTCCGGGGAGAAGAGCTGGGACTGTCCGTGCCACGGATCGCGGTTCAGCGTCGATGGCGCGGTGCTCAATGGACCGGCGAAGTCGGGGTTGGGCGAGTCGGCGGGCGCGTCCCAAGCGCGCCGCAGGATCGCCTGATCAGTAAACGTGCGGCACCAGGCGCTTCGTGCGCCGCATGTAGCTGGTGTAGGGCGTGCCGAGCGCGCTGGACAGCGCATGCTCCTCGACATTCATGCGGCGGCCGAAGGCGAGCAGCGTCGGGATGACGATCAGCGCCAGCGACAGCCAGTTGTCGAGGCACAACGCGAGTCCCAGGAACGCGAGCAACGCCCCCGTGTACGACGGATGACGAATGAGCCGGTAGGGACCCGTGTCGATGATTTCGTGCCGCGAGTGGATCGCGACGTTCACCGTGAAGAAGCGGCCGAGGTGCCAGATCGAATACCAGCGCAGCGCGAGACCCAGCCCGAACAGCGTCGTGCCGATCCAGAAGAGCGGGCGGGCGGCGCCGATGGCGGCTTCGGGCACGCGGTATGAGGCAACGATGCCCGCGCACACGAACAGGACATTCGTGATCCACAACAGGCGCAGCGAGCGGCGGTCCGCGTCCACGCTGTCGTCGCGCGAGCGCTTGAAATAGCCGAGCGCCGCTTCGGAAAGCGCGAACGCGAGCCCCAGGAGCGCCGTCAACGGGAATTGCACGTCCCGAGTGTAGCGCGCCGCCGAGCGCCAGTTGTAGCCGCGATTTGCGGCTCCGATCACAATTGAGCCCGGAGGAACCCGATGTCGACGACAGACCAGACCGTGATCCCGATGATCGCCTATGAAGACGGCGTCGCCGCGCTCGAATGGCTCGTCAAGGCGTTCGGTTTCCGGGAAGTGGCCCGCATCTGCGACGAGAACGGCCGGCTCACCCATGGCGAGCTCGCGATCAGCGACGGGCGGATCATGATCGCCTCGCCGACACCGGACTATGAAGGTCCGAAGCGGCATCGCGAAGGTTGCGAACCGGCACGAAAATGGTCATCCGTCCCCTGGATCATCGACGGCGTGCTCGTAAAAGTGGACGACATCGTCGCGCACTTCGAGCGCGCCAGGGGCGCGGGCGCCTCGATCCTTACTGAGATCGAAGGCGGGCCGCCCGGGCGGCGATACCGGGCGGAAGATCCCGAGGGACACCGCTGGTTCTTTCTCGAACGCGCGCACGACGCCGTCTGACGCATCGCCTTCCAGACGCTACTCGCAGGTAGCGCAGCGCCCGAAATGCGCGCCGTGCCCCAGTGGTACCGGCTCGTGCGGGTCGGCTTCGTGGATGGCCAGCAGGCGCCGTTCTCCATTGCGCCGGATGAACACCATCCCGCCCGAGGCGCCTTCGCTCTGCCAGCCGTCGCGCTCGAGGGTGGCGAGGCCATCCGCGAAGGACCTGCGCAGATCGGTGCCAGGCGTGAGCTCGGTGGAGTCGAGCACATTGTGGAACATGTCGCGGAGCACGAGCCAGCGGGTCTGGGTCGAGGTCGCGAGCGGATCATATTTGCTGCGTTTGGTTGTCATGGGCCGGACGTTAGCCGCAGACGAAATCGTGCGTCCAACCAGTACTCCGCGGCGCAGCAAGCTGGATGCGCCAGGGATTGATCGGGTGGGGATTTTTCTCTGTCGGCGCTGAAGCCATTCTCGTTCGCTTCGGCTGGTTGTGCGACAGGTTCGGTCTTTCGCGGCAGTTGAACGTTCCTGCCCGCGATTGATGGTAAGGCGGTGATGATGTCCCTATCCAGGCACTACCTAACTTCTCGCTGAATCGGTCGCATGAGAGACCGGGCGTCACGCTAAGATCCAGGCTTGCGCGCTGCGCCCCAGCCACAGGAACCACTCCCATGAACAAAGTGACGCCTTTCCTCATGTTCAACGATCAGCTCGAAGCGGCCATCGAGTTCTACACCGCGACGTTTCCCAACTCCGAAGTGCGCAATGTCGCCCGCACGGGCAAGGACGGCCCCATCAGCTCCGCCGAGTTCGTCGTCGGCGGGCAATTCTTCATGGGCTACAACGGAGGTTCTTACTTCAGCTTCTCGGAGGGAGTCTCGCTCTACGTGGACTGCGCGGACCAGCGTGAAGTCGATGAATACTGGGACAAGCTCTTGAAGGCGGGCGCCAAGCCGATGCAATGCGGCTGGATCAAGGACCCCTTCGGTCTGACGTGGCAGATCGTCCCGAGGCGATTCACCGAGTTGATCCGTGACAAGGACACCCAAAAAGTGAAGGCCGTGATGGACGCCATGATGACGATGGTGAAGCTCGACGTGGCCGCGCTCGAGAAGGCCTACAACGAAGCGTAGTCATGCTCGACCAGAGCGTAATGCGTCAGCACTCGCGGTGGCACCCGGGCGCCCGGCGCCAGCCTCAGAAGGACGGCCGTGGGTCTCGATACCGTTGAGCTGATCATGGCCGTCGAGGAAGATTTCGATCTCGAGATCCCGGACGCGGCCGCCGAAAAAATGATCACCGTGGGTGACATGCACTCGTTCCTGGTTTCTGAACTCAGGCGCCGCGGACAGGCGGACATCGACGAGCGTGTCGTCCTCGATCGCCTGCGCGAAATCATATGCACGCAGTTCGGGGTGAAGGCGGAGCTCGTCGTTCCGGAAGCCCGGTTCGTCCAGGATCTGCGTGCCGACTAGGGCGTTTGCTGCGTGATTCCTCCGCGCGTGCCGGTCGTTCACGGTCTAGTTAGCAAGTAGCACTCCAGCCGGATTCGGCGCCGAAGGGCGCGAACCTCACCCGCGCTGAGAAAATTTCACGTGCGTCATCCGATTCCTACATGCAGGCGGCGCAACACGCGACGTCGCCAATCGCCGTCATCTGCAGTCGCGCGATTCGTGCACGCCGATGGACATGCTCTGCATGTTATCGGTGCGTATCAAAGCAGTTAGACCGCACCACGCGCGTGCGGGAATTTCTCGGCGATGCGTAACTGTCAAGACATTCGCGAGCGCAACAAAAAACTTCTTTCGAAGATTTGCTCGCGAATTGAAGTGTATTCATGCGGCGACAAAGAAAAATTATCAGTTGCAATCAGGTGGTCAAACTACTTAAGTTTCATCATGGTCAGCGCACGTGCTTGGTGCGTGATCATGGGGAACGGAACTTGCATTGCTTCGCTTGTCGAATACTCGCTGCATGGAGGCGAAAATGATTCTCAAAAAACTGCTGGTCTGCGCGATGCTCATCACCGGCTCGGTGTCGGCGAATGCATCCACTCACTACACCAACCTCGGATCGCTCTCGAACAATGATTTCGGGCTGGTCGCCGGCCTGTTCACGAGGCATGAGAGTTTCGAAAACATCGTCAATTTCACGCTCACCAACACTTCGACCATCTCCGGTTTCTTCACGCCATTCCGTCTGCAGTCGGCCAACTGGAGCCTGTCCTCGTCGAGCGGTGTGCTCGGCAGTGGCGCGCTCTCGCTCGGTCAGTACTCGTTCGCGGACCTGGCGCCGGGCAGCTACTCGCTGTCGATCTTTGGCGACAGCAAGCCTTTCGGGTTCTATTCGGCGTCGTACCGTGTCGCGGTTGCCGCGGTGCCTGAGCTCGAGACGTGGCTGATGCTGCTGATCGGCGCGGGCCTGGTCGCTTTCCAGCTCCATCGCAAGCAGAAGTCGCTCGGGCAGACCGTGCCTGATGCTCCGATGACGGCCGCATAAACGCGCGGAGCCGTTCTCCGGCTCCATAAAACAGGGGGTAGTTAGCGACTGTTTCCGACAGGGAAGGGGTATGGTTGTCCGAAAGAAAAGTCAGCGGTCGGCGGGCGTAAGTGCCGCCGACCCCTCCTCGGTGTTCGTCATCAAGTCGTTGCTGAACCCGGTGGTGGCGGTCCTGGCGCTGGCAGCGTGCCTCGCATGGCGTGACGAGCCGCTCCGTGGGCCGTATTTCCTCATCGCCGTCCTGGGCTTTGCGGGCGCCGCGGAGCTGCTCGGGGTCGCGCAGGTGGGCGGCCGTGGCGGATGGCGCGAGGCGCTGCAGCAACTCGCTGATCTCACGCTGCGCTGGGTGCTGTTCACCACCTGCGTGTGGATGCTCATGAACCTCTCGGCGCTCGGCGATCACTTCGACGACCGCGTGCTGCTGAGCTGGGGCCTGCTCACGCCGGTGGCGGCTTGGGCGGCGCAGTGGGCCGCGCATCACGTGTTGCTGCGCCCGGCGCAGCCGCTGCGCCGGGCGGTGATCGTCGGGGTCACGCCACTCGGCGTGCGGCTTAAGAACTCTCTCAGCAACGACCGGCTGCTGCGTATCGAGGTGGTCGGATTCTTCGAAGACCGCGCCGCCTGCCGCGTTCCGCCGCTCGAGCGGGGGCAGCTGCTCGGCCAGTGCTCGGAAGTGGTCGACTACGTGCTGCGCAACGACATCAACGTGGTCTACCTCACGTTGCCGATGAACCATGACCCGCGCGTCCTGGCGCTGCTCGAAGGCCTGCGGGACTCGACGGTGTCCATCTACTTCGTGCCCGACCTGTTCTCGTTCAATCTCATCCAGGCGCGCTTCGACCTGATCAACGGCATTCCGCTGGTGGCCGTGCGCGAATCGCCGTTCTACGGCGTGCGCGCGCTCGCCAAGCGTCTCACCGACATCGCGGTGGCCGGCGCGGCGACGTTGATGCTCGCGCCGGTCCTCGCATTCGTCGCGATCGGGGTGCGTGTCACGTCACCCGGGCCCGTGATCTTCCGGCAGAAGCGCTACGGCCTCGATGGCAAGGCCATCACCGTCTACAAGTTCCGCTCGATGACCGTCACCGAGGACGGCGACCGCAGCTACACGCAGGTCAGCCGCGGCGACGCGCGGGTCACGCAGTTCGGCGCCTTCATCCGCCGGACGTCGCTCGACGAACTACCGCAGCTGTTCAACGTGCTGGAAGGCAGCATGAGCATCGTCGGTCCGCGGCCGCACGCGGTGGCGGTCAACGAGCAATACCGCCGACTCATTCCCGGCTACATGGTCCGCCACAAGGTGAAGCCGGGCATCACCGGCTGGGCGCAGGTCAACGGATATCGCGGCGGCGACGACCTGGGCTCGATGACCAAGCGCATCGAGTTCGATCTCGAGTACCTGCGTCATTGGTCGCTGTGGCTCGACATCATGATCCTGTTTCGCACCGCCATCATGGTGCTCACCGACAAACGCGCCTACTGAGGGGAACGACGATGTACACAAGAAATTCGACGCTGCGCCTGGCTTGCGGCCTCGCGGTCGTCCAGCTGCTCGCCGCCTGTGGCTCGTCGGGCGGCGGCGGCAAGGGATCGCAGGTCATCGCCACCGTCAACGGCGAAGAGATCACCGTGCTGCAGCTCAACCGTGTGCTCGAGCGCGGCGGCGTGCGCGAGGTGACGCCCGAGGTGCGCAGACGCGCGATCGACTCGCTGACCTCCGAGGAGCTCATGGTGCAGGCGGCGCTCGCGGCCAAGATCGATCGCGATACTGCCTTTGTGCAGTCGCTCGAGAACGCGCGCCGGCAGCTGCTCGCGCAGATCTTCGCCGAACGCGTGGTGTACCCGAAGACCGTGGTCACCGCGGCCGAGATCGCCGACTATTACAACCGCGAGCCGCTGCTGTTCGCCAATCGCCGCAAGTTCCGCCTCACGACCTTCCGCGCGGCGGGCGCGGATCTCACGCCCCAGGTGTCGGCGGCGTTGAAGGAGGTCAAGTCGGTGGACGAGGTGCGCGGCGTGCTCGATGCGCGCGGCATCAAGTACGAAACGCAGCTCGCGAGCATCTCGCCCGAGCAGTTGCCGGTGATTGAGTTGCCGGCCTTTGCCAAGGCGAGCGTCGGCGATCTCTTCATCAACCCGGAGGAAGGCGGCAGCGTGTTGCTCATGTCGGTCACGGGCATCGACGATGACGTGCCGCTCACGCTCGAACGTGCCCGGCCGATGATCGAGGAATTCCTGCGCAACTCGCGCAATCGCGAGGCCACCGAGGCATACCTCGAGCGCGTGCGCGCCAGCGCGGAGATCGTTTACGCCTCCGCGGCCGATGCGCCGGCCAAACCGACACTGAGCGCCGACACCTCGAGGAGCGCTGAATGAGTCGATGGCAGAGATATCTCGTTCTGCTGACGCTCGCGTCGGCCGCGTGCGTGAATGCCGCCGCGCCAGTCCCGGCGCCGGCGCCCGCGCCCGCGCCCGTGACCGCGCCGACAACCGCGCCCGTGACCGCGACGCCAGCGCGCGGCGGCGAAGACTATCGGCTGGGCGCGGGAGACCTGCTCAAGATCTCCACCTTCGGCTACGCCGATCTCGCCGCCGACGTGCGCATCAGCGAATCGGGCAACATCACGTTCCCGCTCATCGGGCAGATCGCCGCCGAGGGGCTATCCACCCGCGAGCTCGAGACCGTGATCGCGGAGCGCCTCAAGGACGGCAATTTCATCCGCGGCGCGCAGGTCTCGGTGCTCATCGTCGAATACCTGAGCCAGAAGGTCTCGGTGCTGGGGCAGGTGGGTAAGCCCGGGCAGTATTTCCTCGACGGCACCACGCGAGTTCTCGACCTGCTCGCGAAGGCGGGTGGCGTCGCGGAGGACTCGGGCGGTGACCAGGCCGTCCTGCTCCGGCGCAATGGATCGAGCCAGGCGCTCGACCTCGATGCTCTGTTCCGCGGTGACGCCTCGCAAAACCCCGTGGTGGCCCACGGCGACACGGTCAATGTGCTGCGCGCGCCGCGCTTCTACATCTACGGCGAAGTGCAGAAACCCGGCGCCTATCGACTGGAGCGCAACATGACCTTGTCGCGCGCCATTACCGCGGGCGGTGGTTTGACCGCGCGCGGCTCGGAGCGCCGCGCGGTCGTCAAGCGCCGCGACACCCAGGGACGCGAACACAGCGCCTCCATCAACAGCGCGGAACTGATCAAGGAAGACGACGTGGTGTACGTCAAGGAGAGTCTGTTTTGACGTTCGGCCAACTGCTGCGGATCCTGAATGCGCGGCGCGGTCTCGTGCTCGCGGTGCTGGTGCTGTGCGTCGTGCTCGTCACGGGCGTGAGCCTGTTCCTGCCGGAAACCTACGTCGCGCGCGTGACGATGGTGGCGGAGATCAAGGACACCGACCCGGTCACGGGCAACGCGGTGCGGTCGCAGCAGCTCACGAGTTACCTCAACACCCAGGCCGACATCGTCTCCAGCCGCAGCGTCGCGCTCAAGGTGGTCGATCGTTACCGCCTGGCCGACAGTCGCGCGCTGCAGGAGGAATTCCACTCGCGTGCGCAGGGCGGCAGCGAGCTGCGCGAGTGGCTGGCGGACCGGCTGCTCGCCAATCTCGAGGTGGAGCTGTCGCGCAACAGCAATGTGTTCCACATCGCCTACGCGGCGCCTGAACCGGGCGATGCGGCGCTGGTGGCCAATGCGCTGGCCGAGGCGTACATCCAGACGACAATCGAGCTCAAGCTCGACCCGGCCAAGCGACAGTCGCACTGGTTCGACGAGCAACTGGTGGACCTGCGCGCCAAGTTCGAGGAGGCGCAGTCGCGGCTCGCGGATTTCCAGCGCAAGAACGAGCTGGTGACCACGGACGGCCGTCTCGACGTGGAAACCGCGCGGCTCGCCGGCATCGCCAGCGAGTCGCTGGCCGCGCAGACGGCCGCGACCGATGCCGAGACTCGCCGACAGCAGATGAAGTTCGCGCTCGAGAAGGGGCGTACGGCCGAGCTGCCCGACATCCTCGGCAACAACCTGCTGCAGAGCATGAAGGCGGACCTGACCCGCGCGGAGAGCAACCTCGCCGAGGTCTCGGAGCGCTACGGCTCGAACCACCCCAACTACGTGAGCGCCGCCGCCGAGGTCAACTCGCTGCGCCAGCGCCTGGCGGCGGAGCTCGCAACCGCGCGCGGCTCGATCGAGCAGACCGCGCAGATCGCCACGCAGCGTGCCAAGGAGATGGAAGCCTCGCTCGAGGAGCAGAAGCAACGCATCCTCGAGCTCAAGCGCGTCAACGACGAGCGCGACGTGCTGACCCGCGAAGTCGAGAGCGCGCAGCGCGCCTACGAGGCCGCCACGCAGCGCGCGAGCGCCGTGCGGCTCGAGAGCCAGCTCGATCAGAGCACGGTGGCCGTGCTGGTGCCCGCGACGCGTCCACTGGCGCCCGCCCGGCCGCGCGTCATGTTGAACGCGATCGCGGCGCTGTTCTTCGGCACGCTGTTCGGCATGGCGATGGCCGTGATGCTCGAGTGGCGTGACCGGCGCATTCGCGATGGCGAGGACATCACGCTCGCCACCGGCGTCGTGCTGCTCGCCGAGGTGCCGCGGCCGCGGCGTCCACCGCGGATTGCCCGCAAGCGGCGCGGCCTGTTCGCGCTCGCGCCGCGCGGCGCATCCGCCTGACCGTCCACACGAGGCACCGACACCGCATGGCCACCGTCATTCGCAAGGAGAAGAACCTCGACTGGGCGCCGGCGCGCGCCGGTCTGATCGGCGAGCTGTTGCGGCGCGCCGGGCGGCTCAACGAGGAACAGGTCGAAATGGTGCTGGCGCGGCAGCGTGAACGCGGCATCCGTTTCGGCGAGGCGGCGGTCGAGCTCGGCCTGGTCCAGGAAGCGGAGCTGCGCCACGCGCTCGCGCAGCAGTTCGACTACTCGGTCGCGGAGTACGGTTCTTCCAGTCTCGACACGGCCTTGTTTGCCGCCTACGAACCGCTGGGCGCATCCGCGGAAGCGCTCAGGCAGCTGCGCAGCGAGCTCAAGTTGCGCTGGTTTTCGGAGCAGCGGCGCCTGCTCACGGTCCTCGAAGCGCGCGGTGGCAAGGCCTCCGCGCAGCTCGCCGCGAACCTCGCGATCGCGTTCTCGCAAACCGGCGAGCGGACGTTGCTCATCGACACGAACCTGCGTACGCCACGGCAGCGCGAGCTCTTCGGGCTGGAGGACGACGAGGGCCTCACCCAGATACTCGCGGGGCGCCTGCCGCTGGCGGTGGGACTCGCCAGCGTGCAGGGATTCCCGCACCTGTCGGTGCTCTGCGCGGGCGCCGCGGTGCCGAATCCGCAGGAGCTGCTGGCGCGCGCCAACTTCGCCGACTTGATGGAAGTGCTGCCGGTGAGCTTCGACGTGGTGATCGCCACCGCGCCGCCGTTGCTCGAATACGCCGATGCGCAATTGATCGCCGCGCGTTGCGGCGGCTGTCTGCTGGTCACGGAGCGCGATGCCACGCGCGTCGCGGACATCGAGGCGACCAAGGCTCGCCTCGCGCCCACCGGCGCGAAGCTGGTCGGCGCCGTCATGCTGGAGGCCTGAACGGGCATGGAGGCGGCACTAACCTCGGCGATGCGTTGGCGCTGGGTTCCGCTGCTCGCGGGGCTCGCGCTGCTGTTCGTGCCGACGTATGTCGATCTGTATCGCGTCTTCTGGCGGCTCGAGCAGAACGCGCAGGGTCCCATCATCCTCGCCATCATCGTGTGGCTGGTGTGGCGGGAGCGCGCGGTCTTGCGCGAACGTACGGATGCGCCGGCGGCGCCCGGCGGCGCGCTCGTCGTCGCCGGCCTGCTGCTCTACGTTCCGGCGCGCTCGCAGTCCATCTACCTGTTCGAGGTGATCGCGCAGATCCCGATCCTGTTCGGCGCCGTGTGGCTCACGATGGGTCGCGAGGGACTGCGCCGCCTGTGGTTTCCGATTGCGCTCATCGTGTTCCTCGCGCCCATCCCCGGATCAGTGCTGGACCAGGTGCTGCTGCCGCTCAAGGGCTGGGTCTCGGCGGTGGTCGACAACACGCTGCACCTGTTTGGTTATCCGATCGCGCGCGATGGCGTCGTGCTCACCATCGGCGCGTACAGCCTGTTGATCGCCGATGCCTGCTCGGGCCTCAACTCCATGGTCGCGCTCTCGGGCATCGGACTGCTGTACGTGTACCTCGCCGGGCATGCGAGCCGGGCGCACAACGTCGCGCTGCTGCTCAGCATCCTGCCGATCGCGTTCCTCGCCAACATCATCCGCGTGGTGTTGCTGGTGCTTATCACTTACTACCGCGGCGAGAGCAGCGGCAAGGCGTTCCACGATCACGCGGGCCTTCTGGAAGTGGCGATGGCGTTCGGCGGCTTCTTCGCGTTCGATCACCTGTTGATGCTGATGTCGCGCGCACTGCGGCCATCGCCACGGCTGGTTGCGGCGAGGCACACGCCATGAGCGCCGCGCGTTCGGTGCTGCTGTCGCTCGCGATGCTCTTGGCCGCGGCGGCCGCCTGGTATCTCACGCCGCGCATGACGGCGACGGAAGGCGCCGTATCACTCGCGCAGGTGGTGCCGCGGCAATTCGCCGGATGGCGCGAGCTCGATGCGCCGCTCACGGCGGTTGATCCGCGCGGCCAGCGGCCGGGAGAAACCGATCCCGAAGCGCCGTACGACGACGTGCTCATGCGCAGCTACGTCAACGCGAACGGCGACATCGTGATGCTGGCGCTGGCCTATGGCCGTCACCAGCGGCAGGAAATCAAGATTCATCGCCCGGAGCTCTGCTACACGTCGCAGGGTTTTTCGGTGCTGCGCAAATCCGACGCCACGCTTGCGGCGTCGGCGGTGCGGGGCGCACGCATGTTCGTGAGCGCGCCGGGGCGCAGCGAGGCGGTGAGCTACTGGATCCGCATCGGCGGCCTGTACAGCACCAACGCGTGGAGGACCCGTGCGCACATCTTCACCGAAGGACTGCAGGGCAGGGTGGTCGACGGGATGCTGGTGCGCGTTTCGCAGATCGTGCCCGATGCGCACGCGGCGGACGCCGCGCGCTACGAAGTGCAGGAGAAATTCCTCGGTGATCTCGTGCTCGCGATGCCCGCGCACGCACGGCACCTGCTGATCGGTGGCGGGGCGACATGAGGGCCGCGTTCCTGAGCCACACGGCGATGGGCGGCGATTTCGTCGTGGGTTCGCATCACCTGGCGAAGGCGTTCGCGGCGCGCGGCCACGAAGTGCTGCACGTGAGCGCGCCAATCTCGCCGGCGCATCTGCTGCAGCTGGGCGACGCGTTCGTGCGGCGCCGGTTCGCGCGCTGGTGGCGCGGCGGCAGCGACCTCGATGGCGTGCGCGACATCGTGCCCTTGTCGCTGCTGCCTTGGGCTCTCGCGCGCCGCGGCCAGTCGCTCATGACGATGCATGTCGCCACGTTGCTTGCGGCGCCAGCGTCCCCGATCTCCGCGCTGCGCTTGCAGGATGCCGATGCCGTGATGGTCGACGAGCCGCGGCTCGGCCGGCTCCTCGAGCGCGCGCCGAAGGCGCTGGTGTATCGCGCCACGGACTTGTATGCGCAGATGCGCGGCGATCCGCGGATCCTCGACCTCGAGCAGGAGCTGTGCCGCCGCGCCGACGTGCTGATCGGAACTTCCGAGGGCGTCGCGGCGCACCTGCGCGCGCTCAGCGGCCGGCCGGTGCACGTGATTGGCAACGGCGTCGACTATGAGCATTTCGCGACCG
>JAEWLQ010000029.1 GCA_023457495.1 Pseudomonadota bacterium | reverse complement strand
CCCCCCCCTCCCCCCCCCCCCCCCCCCCCCCCGCCCTTACCCGGGCATGGTGGCCGGCGGTGGAAACGCGAAGCTAACTCCGCGATTTCTCACCCGGCACCTACCTACTGCAGGCGCAGCACGCTGACGGACTTGGCGGGCAGGCGCACGGTCAGCACGCCGGACTCCTTCTTGCCGCTGATCTTCACGGGGGTCACGACCTCGGGCGCCGCGGGCGTGTTGTGCGCGTCCATGGTCTTCGCCGTGATCATGCGGCCCTGGGCCGTCGCGACAGTCGCACCCTGCAGATTGACCTTCACCACCGCTTCGCGCTTCGGATCGAGATTCGTGAGCGCGAGCTGCAGGTTGCCAGCCGTGTCGCGCGCCGCCGAGGCGCTGACCACCGGCACCGAGTAGTCGCCCAGCTTGTAGTCAGGCGTCGTGATCTCGGTGGGAAGCGACGTCGCTCCCTGGAACGGGATGTACATCTGGAACACGTGGTAGGTAGGCGTGAGCGCCATCTTCGGCCCGTCGGTCAGGATCATCGCCTGCAGCACGTTCACCATCTGCGCGATGTTGGTCATGTGCACGCGGCGCGCATGCTTGTGGAAGATGTTGAGGTTGACGCCCGCGACCACGGCGTCGCGAATCGTATTTTGCTGGTACAGGAATCCCGGCTCGCGGCCCGGCTCCGGGTCATACCAGGTGCCCCACTCGTCGACGTAGAAGCCGATCTTGCCCTTCGGATCGTTCGCGTCGAGGACCTTCACGTTGTTCACGATGAACTCGTCGATGCGCAGCGTGCGGCTGAGCGTCGAGATCCACTGCTCCTCCGGGAAGCCGGTCGAGGCGCCTTTCTTGGACCAGTCACCGGTCGGCAGCGTGTAGTAGTGGTGCGAGATGCCGTCCATGTCGCGTTCCACCATCGTCGTCAGCACTTCGACCCACTTGGTCTTGTCGCCGTCGCCGCCGCTCGCGATGATCTTCGGACGCTTGCCGCGCGGCGCCTTGATGTAGGTGGCGAACTGGCGGAACAGGTCCGCGTAGAACTCGGGGCGCATGTTGCCGCCGCAGCCCCAGGTCTCGTTGCCGATGCCGAAGAAGTGAACGTCCCACGGCTTGTCGCGGCCGTTCTTGCGGCGCTCGTTGGCGAGCGTCGAGACCGTGTCGGAGGTCATGTACTCCATCCAGTCGGCCATTTCCTGCGGTGAGCCGGAGCCCACGTTGCCGCTGATGTAGACCTTCGTGCCGATCATCTCGGCGAAGGTCATGAATTCGTGGGTGCCGAATTCATTCGTTTCCGGCACGCCGCCCCAGTGCGTGTTCACCTTGACCGGGCGCTTCTCGCGCGGGCCGATGCCGTCGCGCCAGTGATATTCGTCCGCGAAGCAGCCGCCGGGCCAACGCACCACCGGCACCTTGAGGTTCTTGAGCGCTTCGATGACGTCGTTGCGGTATCCGTTGGTGTTCGGGATCGCGGACTTCTCGCCCACCCAGACGCCCTCGTAGATTCCCGCGCCGAGATGCTCGGCGAACTGGCCATAGACGTTCGGATTGATGACCTCGCCCGGCTGGTCGGCGCGAATCGTGACTGTTACGGGCACGTTGCCCTGCGCATGCGCGCTGCCGACGGCGGCGCAGGCCGTCACGATCGCCGCCAGGATCCTGGCCGCGAAACTTGAATGAATGCCTCTCACTGATTTTCCCCCAAGCGTTTTTTGAATTGCTGGACGTCCGGATGCTGCCCGCGCCCTGCCGGGGCCGCAAGTACGGCGTCATATGCGAATCGATATGAGCGGCCGCAGGCCGCTATCCACACGGCAAATACCAGCGATTCCGCGCCGGTCGCCATGAAAGGCCAATGCGGTTTCGCTCACGGGCGAGACGATCCGGCACGGGTTTCAGAACATTCGCCCACTTCTTCGAGAGGTGAAATTCATGACCCGTCAGAATCTGGAAAGCGTCCTCGCGGCCGCCGGCAATACCGTCCAACTGCTGCGCAACTCGCAGATCGGGGCGTACGTGTATCCCGTCGTGCCGAGCGAATTCACCAATTGGCGCGACGAACAGAAGGCCTGGCGCGAAACCGCGGTGTTGTTCGACCAGTCGCACCACATGGCGGAATTCACCATCAAGGGTCCGGACGCGCTCAAGCTCTGTTCCTACACCACCATCAACAGCTTCAACAATTTCACGCCTGACAAGGCGAAGCAGATGGTGCCGATCAGCTACGACGGCAACGTGATCGGCGACGGCATCCTCTTCTATCTCGACAAGGACGAGCTGGTATTCGTCGGCCGCGCGCCCACCGTGAACTGGCTGCAGTTCCACGCCGAAACCGGCGGCTTCAAGGTCGACACGATCCGCGACGACCGCTCACCCTCGCATCCGCGCGGCAAGGCGGTCTTCCGGCGCCACTACCGCTTCCAGGTCCAGGGGCCGAACGCGAAGGCCATCCTCGAGAAGATCAACGGCGGTCCGATTCCCGACGTGAAGTTCTTCACGATGGACACGATCAACATCAAGGGCCGCAAGGTGCGCTGCCTGCGCCACGGCATGGCCGGCGCGCCGGGTCTCGAGATCTGGGGACCCTATGCCGAGGGCGACGAGATCCGCGACTACATCCTCGAGGCGGGTCGCGAGTTCGGCATCGTGCCGGTGGGCTCACGAGCCTACGCATCGAACACGCTGGAGTCCGGCTGGATCCCTTCGCCCCTGCCCGCCGTGTACACGGGCGAGAAGATGAAGAAGTATCGCGAGTGGCTGCCGGCCAATGGCTACGAGGCCACGGGTTCGATCGCCGGAAGCTTCGTGAGCGACAACATCGAAGACTATTACGTCACGCCCCACGAGCTCGGTTACGGCCCGTTCGTGAAGTTCGATCACGACTTCATTGGCGCGGATGCGCTCAAGAAGATGGCGGACAAGCCGCACCGCAAGAAGGTGACGTTCGCTTGGCATCCGGATGACATGGCGAAGATCTACGCCTCGCTGTTCCTCCCCGGCCAGGATCACTACAAGTTCTTCGACCTGCCGAATGCAAACTACTCGTCGTCGTCGTACGACAAGGTCACGAAGAATGGCAAGACGGTGGGTTTCTCGATGTTCGGCGGCTACAGCTACAACGAACGCACCGCGCTGTCACTGGGCATCGTCGATCCGGACGTGAACGTCGGCGACGAAGTGATGCTCACCTGGGGCGAGCCGGATGGCGGTACGCGGAAGCCGACCGTCGAGCGTCACAAGCAGCTCGACGTCCGGGTCACGGTGTCGCCGGTGCCCTACTCGGCGGTCGTTCGTCAGACCTACGAAGGCGGCTGGCGCACCACGGGCACCGGCGCCTGAAGTAATCCGGGCAATCGCCTGATCAACGCGCGGCGCTGGAGCGATCCAGCGCCGCGTTTTCGTCGGAGTAGTTTGACGAAGAAATGATCGTGGCCGCGAGCAACGTCGCGGGCTGCTAACTACCGGGGCCGTGGCGCGAATTTATTTTCGCGTGAGGCGTCTTTGCCTCTTGCATCGACGGCGGTGAGTATATACTGTGTATACACGCTATGCACAGTGGCCTGAACATATCGCAGACCGACGCCCGGCCGATGTACCTCCAGATCATGGAGCAGATCCGGCAGCGCATCACCGTGGGGGACTGGCCCCCGGGGCAAGAACTCCCGTCAATCCGGGCACTTGCAGCGGATTTGCGCGTCAGCGTCATAACGGTCAAGCGCGCCTACCTCGACCTCGAAACCGAAGGGGTCATCGTCACCCGCCACGGCAAGGGATCGTTCGTCGCCGACGCGGCCGGCCTCGCCGCCAATCTCACCGAACAGAAGCTCGACGAGCATCTCGCGGCCGCCGCGGATTTCGGCCGACAGCTCGGGCTCGATGAAGAAGAGCTCGCGGAGCGCCTGCGGCGCGCCGTTCGCACTCAAGGAAATCAATGAACCAGCCACACGCCATCGAACTCGTGTCGGTCCGCAAGGCGTTCCGATTCTTCACGCTCGATGACCTCTCCCTCGTGCTCGAACCGGGACAGGTCATGGGTTTCGTCGGACCCAATGGCGCCGGCAAGAGCACGACCATCCGCCTGATGATGGGACTGCTGAGCCCGGATGCCGGCGAGGTGCGAGTCCTCGGGCACGCGATGCCGGAATACCAGGCGCGCGCCAAGCGCGACATCGGCTTCGTTTCGGACGAAATGCGCCTGTTCCAGCATGCGACCGTGGGCTGGCACATGAACTTCGTCGCCTCTATCTACCCGGAATGGGATGCCGGTTACGCGGCGAAACTCGTCAAGCGCTTCAACCTGCGCACCGAGCAGAACGTGCAGACCCTGTCGCACGGCGAACACGTGAAGGCGGTGCTGATGCTCGCACTCGCCCGTCGCCCGCGCCTGCTGGTCCTCGATGAACCCACCTCCGGATTCGATCCGGTCGCGCGCCAGGAAGTGCTCACCGAGTTCATGGACGTGCTGCGCGACGAGAACCGCTCCATCCTCTTCTCGTCCCACAACACCGTCGATGTCGAGCGCATTTCGGATCGCATCGCATTCATCGACCGCGGTCGCCTCGTCGACTGCCGCGACAAGGAGGATTTCCTCGAGCGCTGGCGCCGCATCGAACTGCAGGTTCCGACCGGCGCCACGCCGCCGGAGTTGCCGCACGTGGTTTCGCGGACGACCGATGGCCAGTTCGTCACCCTCACCACGAATCGCTTCTCCGAGCAGACGCTCGCTGCGCTCGGTTCGTCGGTTCGCACCGTGCAGCGCATGAGCCTCGAGGAAATCTTCGTCGCCACCGTTTTCCATCACCGCGAGGAGCTCGGCCAATGAACGCGCTCACCCGCAGACTCATCTTCAAGGAACTCTACCTGCAGCGCGGGCTCATCGTCGTCTCGACCGTCGCGGGACTCGTCTCCCTCGTGATCGCGGCCGAGGGGCGCATGCGCTTCAACATCGGCATGCTCGGTTGGATCACGGCCGTGATCGCCTTCGGAATCATGGTCACGTTCCAGGGCGTGGTGAACGAACGCAAAGAGCGCGCGCAGCTGTTCGTGCTGAGCTTGCCGCTCTCGCACGGCGATTACGTTCGCACCAAGATCCTGGCCCTGCTCGTCTGCTACCTGCCGGTGTGGCTCGTGTTGAGCGGCGGCGCCGTCGCGTTGCTGTTCATCATGCCGAACCTGCCCGACGGGATGGTGCCGTTCGCCGTCCTGCTGTGTGTGTACATGCTCGCGAATTTCGCGGTCGTCTTGAGCGGTGCGCTGCACGTCACGTCCGAGGGAGCCATAACAGCGCTCATCGCGGTGACGAACATGTGCGTGTCGGTGTTCATCTTCATGACCTTCGCCGTGCCCGGAATCTCCGGACCCTTCATGGGTGCCACGCCGTCCTGGAACGGGACGTTCTGGATCATCCTGGCGATCGAACTATTCGTCTTCGCACTCGCCCTCTGCCTGCCCTATCTCATCGCGGCCCGCCGCCGCGACCACATCTGACCGAAGGGATTCCAACATGAACACTCCCGACTCCCGCCTGCACGCGCTCGACGCGGTGCGCGGCTTCGCGCTCCTGCTGGGCGTGGCTTTTCACGCCGCGCTGTCCTTCATGCCCGGCTGGCCGCCCGGCATCTGGGCGATGAACGACAACTCGCCCAGCCAGTTCCTGAGCGACGCGGCGTTCGTCACGCACGTGTTCCGCATGTCGCTGTTCTTCTTCATCGCGGGATTCTTCGCGCGCCTCATGCACCAGAGGCTCGGCACCGGCGGCTTCTGGGCGAATCGCGCCAAGCGCATTGGGCTGCCCCTCATCATCGGGTGGATCATCCTGTTCCCGCTGATCGGCTACCTCTGGATGGTCGGCCTGACCAAGGTCTTGGGCGCGCCGCCGACGATGCCGGAAATGCCGAAGACACTGGGCGCCTTCCCACTGACGCACCTGTGGTTCCTCTACCAGTTGCTGCTGACGTACGCGGCCTTCCTCGGCCTGCGCGCCATCTTCCGCAGGCTCGATCCGGCGCGGAAGCTGGCCGCCCAGCTCGAGCGCGCGGTGACGTTCTCCGTCAAGTCGCTCGTCGGCGTGTTGACGCTCGGCATCCCGCTCGCGATCGCGCTGATCTGGCTGCCGATGTGGTTCTACTGGCAGGGCATTCCGACACCCGACCAGTCGCTGATTCCGCAGGTGCCGGCGTCGGTCGGCTTCGGCACTGCGTTCGCATTCGGCTGGTTCGTGCACCGCTCGCGCGATGCGCTGCAGGCCATCGCCGCGCGCTGGATCGTGCACCTCGCGATCGGCATCGTCGCGACCGGCTGGATGTTGCATGTCGTGCATACGACCCCGATGGCGGCGCCCGGCCTCACGAAAAACGCCTTCGCCTACGCGTTCGGCGTCGCGGTCTGGGGCTGGACGCTCGGTCTCACCGGCGCGGCCCTGCGCTTCCTGTCCAACTACAGCGCGACGCGGCGTTACATCGCGGACGCGTCCTACTGGGTGTACCTCGCGCACCTGCCGGTCGTCGTGGCGCTGCAGGTTTGGGTCGGGCACTGGTCGCTGCACTGGAGCATCAAGTACCCCTTCATCGTGGTCACGTCGTTCGCGGTGCTTTTCCTCAGCTATCACTTCCTGGTGCGCTCGACCTTCGTCGGTCAGTTGCTGAACGGCCGCAAGTATCCGCGCAAGCGCGCGGCGCAGACGGCATCCACGGCGGTCCTCTCGCCAGCATCCGACGCCTCGGGAGCGCCGGTGGCGTCCATGCGCGGCATCGTCAAGCGCTACGGCGCCATCACCGCGCTCGACGGCATCGACATCGAGGTGAAGCGCGGCGAATTGCTCGCGGTCCTCGGACCCAACGGGGCCGGCAAATCCACCGCGATCTCGTTGTGGCTCGGGCTCATCGAAGCCGATGAAGGCGAAGTCATGTTGTTGGGCGGCGCACCGCAAGACCTCGATCGTCGCCGCGGACTCGGCGTCATGATGCAGGACGTCGAGCTGCCGAAGGAGCTCAAGGTGCGCGAGCTCGTCACGCTCGCCGCGAGTTACTACGACGATCCGATGCCGGTCGAGGACGCACTTGCGCTCACGGGCCTCGAGCAGCTCGCCGATCGCCGGTACGGCAAGCTCTCGGGTGGACAGAAGCGCCAGGCGCAATTCGCGATCGCGGTCTGTGGTCGCCCGAAGGTTTTATTCCTCGACGAACCCACGGTCGGGCTCGACGTCAAGGCGCGCGAAGCGATGTGGCACAGCGTGCGGCGCCTGCTGGCCGATGGGTGCTCGATCGTCCTGACGACTCACTACCTCGAAGAAGCCGAGGCGCTCGCAGACCGCGTGGCGGTCGTTGCGAAGGGCCGCGTCATCGCCACGGGCACCGTCAACGAGATGCGCGATCTCGTCGCGCGCCGGCAGATCACCTGCGTCACGTCTCTCTCACCCGACGAGATACGCGGCTGGCCCGGTGTCGTCGACGCGCGGGTCACACATGACCGGCTGAGCATCACGGTCACCGATGCCGAAGGAGTCGTGCGCCGGCTGCTCGCCGCCGACACCACGCTCGGGAAACTCGAGGTGCGCCAGGCCGGACTCAACGATGCATTCAACGAACTCACACGGGAGGCCGCATGAACTCGGTCACACTGACTTCCATTCCCGCGGCGACCGCCGCCTCCAGGCGCAGCGTCTTCGCCGCCTATTTCACGGAGACGCGTTTCGAATTCATGCGCATGGTGCGCAACCCGGGCGTTGCGATTCCCGTGCTGATCCTGCCGATCGCGTTGTATGCGTTGTTCGCGCAGGTCATTGTGGGGGATGCGATACAGAAGGATCCGAACATCGGCATCTTCCTGTTCTCGGCGTTCTCTCTGATGTCGGTGACGATGCCGGCGCTGTTCGGCATCGGCGTATCGCTCGCGCTCGAACGCGACATGGGCCTGCTGCGTCTCAAGCGCGCGCAGCCCGCTCCGCCGGCCGCGTGGGTGGTCGCGAAGATCGCGAGCGGACTCGCTCTCGGCATCATCGCCTACGCGCCCATCGTCGTGGTGGCCCTCGCGAGTGGACAACTCGCGTTGACGACCGGCCAGGTGGCCGCGCTCAGCGGCGCCCTGCTCCTCGGCACGATTCCGTTCACGGCGATGGGCCTCATGGTCGGCTCGCTGTTCAGCGGCTCCGCGGCGCCCGGCTGGGCGAACATCCTCTATCTACCTGGATGTTACCTCTCCGGCATGTTCTTCCCGCTGCCGGAATCCATGCACTGGCAGGCGCCGATCTGGCCGCAGTTCCACGTCCTGCAGTTCATGATGCACTCCGCGGACATCGAGAAATTCCAGTTCTTCCCGCTGCAACTCGCGATCGCGGCGATGGTGGGATTCACCGTGTTGTTCTCCGTCGTCACCATCTGGCGTCTGACTCGCAGCTCCTGAAAACCGCGGCTGACCTGGACTGACAAATTGGCCTGACCACGGTATGGTTGCCCCTTCACACGTGGAGGGGCAACCGATGGGTGGATCGAATCGGCGCGATTTCCTGCAGGCCGCGGGCATCGCAGGAATGTTCTCAGGGGTTTCCACCACGGCGTTGGCGCAGGGAGCTTCTGGCGCGTTCACGGTCGATCCGGCGAATTCTTCGACAGCGGAAATCGCGCCCACGCACAAGATCCGCTTCGCGGCCATCGGCATGGATCACGCGCACATCTACGGCATGACGCGCGCGATCCAGCGTGGCGGCGGCGAGCTCGTATCCTTCTATTCGCACGATCCGGTGCAGGTCGCGCAGTACCGCAAGGAATTCGGCGATGTGAAGCTCGCCGCGAGCGAGGACGAGATCCTCAACGACGAGTCCATTCACCTCGTGCTGGGTGCGCCGATCCCGGACCTGCGCGCGGCGCTCGGCATCCGTGTCATGAAAGCCGGCAAGGATTACCTCGCCGACAAGCCCGGCATCACGACGCTCGAGCAGCTCGCGGACGTACGCAAGGCCGTGAAGGAAACCAATCGCAAATTCGCGATCATGTATTCGGAGCGCCTCGAAGTGCGCTCCGCCGTTTACGCCGGCGAACTCATCAAGCAAGGCGTCATCGGCAAGGTGATCCAGACGGTCAACCTCGGTCCGCATCGCGTGAATGCGCCGAATCGTCCGGCGTGGTTCTTCGACAAGGCGCGTTACGGGGGCATTCTCTGCGACATCGGCTCGCATCAGGCCGACCAGTTCCTCTACTACACCAACAGCACCCGGGCGCAGGTCGTCGCCGCGCAGACCGGCAACGTCGGATATCCGCAGTACCCGAACTTCGAAGACTTCGGCGACATGATGATCACCGGCAACGGCGGCACGGGTTACGTGCGCGTCGACTGGTTCACGCCGGACGGTCTCGATACCTGGGGTGACGGACGCCTGTTCGTCCTCGGCACCGACGGATACATCGAGCTGCGCAAATACACGAACGTCGCCTCGGGCATGAAGGGCGGCAATCACCTGTACGTCGTCGACAAGAAGAAGGCGAGCTACATCGACTGCAGCAAGGTCGTGCTGCCCTTCGGCCCGCAGTTCGTGGCCGACGTGGTCGAGCGCACCGAGGTCGCGCAGAACCAGGACCAGGCGCTGCTCGCGGCGGAGCTGGTGCTGCAGGCACAGGTGATCGCGACCCGTCCGGTAGTTTGAGGGGGAGAGTCATGAAGAACTTTCGTGCGCCGTTCGTCGCGGCGCTGATCCTGTCGTGCGCGGTCGCGTTCGCCGATGAATCCGGCGGCCCGCACTACGTGCCGTACAACGTCTCCGGCATCTACGCGCTGGGTGAGACCGCCGGCTGGAACGTCACGCTGCCGTGGGGCTCGCAGCCGGTCACGTACGTGATCCGCAAGAACAACCTGGCGGAGATCGGCCGCGGCACGCTCTATCCAGGCCGGCCCGCGAAAATCGAGGCGAAGCTCGACGAGCCCGCGATGGTGTACGTCGAACTCACCGAAGCCGTGCCCGGCGCGAAACCGCGCGCACTCGGCGCGGCGGTCGCTCCCGAAAAGATCGGCCCCGCGATCCCTGAACCAAAGGATTTCGGCGCCTTCTGGGCCGCGAAGATCAAACAACTGCGCAAGGTGCCCGCCAACCCCGAGCTCACGGCCAAGCCCAGCGAAAAAGACGGCGTCGATTTCGCGATCCTCAAGATGGCGCATGTGGAAGGCAAACACGTCTGGGGGCAGGTCGCGAAGCCCGCCGATCCGACCAACAAGAAGAAATTCCCGGGACTCGTCATCCTGCAGTGGGCGAGCACGCCCTATCCACTGCAGAAGTCCTGGGTTACCGACCGCGCCGCGGAAGGTTGGCTCGCGGTGAACATCGAGCCGCACGACATCATGCCGGATCAACCGCAGGCGTATTACGACGCGTTGCCGCAGGAGCTCAAGGACTACCGGAACATCGAAACGCGCAACCGCGACCGCAACTACTTCCTGCAGATGTACCTGGCCGATATCCGCGCGGTGGACTATCTCGCGAGCCGTCCTGACTGGGACGGCCGGACACTGGTCGTGATGGGCACGAGCATGGGTGGGCAGCAGAGCCTGTGCGCCGCCGGGTTTCATCCCAAGGTCACGCACGTGGTGGTCAACCTGCCGGCCGGCGCCGATGCGAATGGCACCGCGCACGGCCGCAAGACCGGCTATCCGTACTGGGACCCGAACGATCCCAAGGCGCTGGAGACCGCGCAGTACTTCGACACGGTGAACTGCGCGTCGCGCATCAAGGTGCCCTCGCTCGTGTCGATCGGATTCATCGACACGATCACGCCGCCGGTGGGCATCTGGGCCGCGTTCAATCAGATCAAGGGGCCGAAGGAAGCGGCGCCGATGATCAACTCGCCCCACAACCACCAGGCGACGCCTGAACAGTCGCGCCCCTGGACCGAACGCTCCGCCGCGTGGCTCGACGCGCTCGTCGCGGGCCGGCCGCCCATCGAGCGACCCGACGTCGCGACGCCGCGCACCTACCGCAATTCGATGATCGCGCACGAGGAACTGCTCGCGAAGCGCAAGCAAGGCCAGATCGACGTCTACTTCGTCGGCGATTCGATCACGCGGCGCTGGGGCACGAGCGATGCTCCCTGGAAAGACCTGCTCGAGAACTGGCGCGCCAACTTCACCGGCTGGAACGCGGCGAATTTCGGCTGGGGCGCCGACAAGACGCAGCACATCCTCTGGCGTCTGAAGAACGGCGAGCTCGACGACGTTCACCCTAAGGTCGTCGTCGTCATGGCGGGTACGAACAACGTGGGACATGCCCAGCCATTGGGAGACACGCAGGCGCGCGCGGATGAAGTTGTCAGAGGCGTTACCGCCATCGTCGGAGAAATCCGGCGGCGCGCTCCGAAGGCCACGGTCGTGATCACCGGCATCACGCCGCGCAACGACAACATCGGCGTCATGCCCATCATCAATTCGGCAAACAACGGCATCGCCCGCCTCGCGGACGGAAAATCCGTACGTTACATAAACATCAACGAGCAACTCGCTGATGCGGAAAACAACCTGCGGGTGGGCATGACGTATGACGGACTGCACCTCACGCCCAAGGCGTACCAGTTCTGGGCCGACGCGCTGAAGCCCATCCTCACGGAAATCCTGGGACCTCCCGCGGCGGACGATCGCGCCCCGCCGCCGAGCAGCGACCCCAGCGCAAGGCGCTGACCATCCAACCAAAGTCCGTGACCCCCGCCTGACGAAAGGAGCAAGATAGCGGCCGAGGGGAAATCGACCGGAGGTCTCGGGTGGAAGCACCCGTGTTCGCCACTTCGCGTCCAGGCGCGGCGCTCGCCTTACGTCAGGCGTGGGGGCGCTTTCGGACTGCGTTTGTCGCGCGGCGCGAGATCACGACGACGCTCGCGATCTCGACCGCGATCCACCTGGCCATCCTCTTCACGTTCGCCGCCGCGCTGTTCGAATCGGGCGAAGACGACGCGGACGTGCCCGAACTATCGGTGCAGCTCGTGACGCGCGACGGGCCCAGCAGCCCGGAGTTCAGCGAAGCGGCCTTGCCCGTACCCGCGCCCGAACCCACCGAGGAAGTCATCGACGATGCCGGCACGTCCGAGCAGATCGTCGCGGCGGAGCCACTCGACCTCGCGACCCCAGCCTCGCAGCTGGCGGAACAGTTTGCGGAACAGGTCGCCGCGGTGACGCCGGAGGACGCCGGACCGGAGGCCGCCGAGGTGCTGACTACCACCGCCGAGTCGGCGGAGGCGGCCCACATCGTCGCCGAGGCGCCCGGCAGCGCCGCCGACGTGCCCCCGACCGAACAGACCATGCTTCGAAAGAACGTCGAGAAGCTCGCGCGGGAACTGCTGGAGAAGAATACCACCGAGACGGAGCTCAGCTGGCAGGAGGACGGCCGCCAGTACACCGCGCGAGTGCAGCGCAAGCCGGCGCCGGACAGCACGGGCCTCGAACAGGTCATCGCGGAAATCATGACCGAGAGCGAAGGCAAGCGCATGCGCACCACGCTCTCGCTCAAACGACTTGCGTTCTCGCACTTCACGCAGCTCGTGAACCACTGGGACAAGAACATCCGGCTCCACGACGATGTGATCGACGGACGCTTTCACAGCAACTCGGAAATCGGCCTCGCGTTCAGCAAGGGCGTCGAGCCGCGCTTCTTCGGCAAGGTCACCACCTCCGCGGCGCAGCTGACCGACGCGCCGCTCTCTTCGCGCAGGCGTGCGCGGGAGGTTTTCCAGGGGGGCACCGAAACCCGCACCGAGCGCGTGACCTTGCCGCGCGACATGCCCGATGTGATCAACGGCGGCGAAGAAGCCGACCGGCACATCTTCGCGGTCGACACGCGCATCATCTTCAACCCCGATGGCAGCTTCGCCTGGCGTGCCGCGAACGGCGCGGGCGAGCTGCAGCGCGCCGAACCGTCCGAGAGACCGCGTTACCTGATCGGCGAAAAAGGCTCGACGCTCTACGTGAGCGGCGTCGTGTCGGGCATCTTCACCGTCTACACGCCGGCCGACATCGAGATCGAGAACGACCTGGTATACGCGAAAGATCCGCGCGACGTGCTCATCTCGCGCGACTTCCTCGCGCTCATCGCGGGGCGCGACATCAAGATCGCGAGCGGCCGGATCACCGGCAGCGGCGATCTGCACGTGCACGCCGCGCTGTTCGCGCGCCAGCGCTTCTGGATCGAGGCGGTCGCGAGCTCCCGATCGGGCAAGCTCTTCATCCTCGGTAGTTTGACGGCCGGCACCATCCGCGAATCCGAACCGCGATACGCGACCCAGCTCGACTACGACCGGCGCTTCGAGTTCCTGCGACCCGCGAGCTTCCCAATGACCCGGCGCTTCGAGGTCGATTCCTGGGATGAGGACTGGAAAGAAGTTGAGGGAAGCCGCGATGAATCCGTCGCGGCGCGCGCGGACTCCGCGACTCACTGACGGTCAGGTCGCCGACAGCTGCGCGATGTAGCTGAGCAACTCGTCCGGATTCACCGGCTTCGTGAAATGCTCGTCGAATCCGGCGTCGCTCGCCCGCTTCTTGTCGGATGCCTGTCCCCAACCGGTGAGCGCCACCAGCCTCGGGCGCGTCTCGAGTTGCATCGCACGCATGCGCCTCGCGGCCTCGTAGCCGTCCATATGCGGCATGCCGATATCGAGCAACACGAGTTCCGGCTGGAAACTGCGCGCCACTTCCAGCGCGGCGGATCCGTCGTACGCAGTGCGTACATCCTGGTTCGCGCTTTCGAGCAGCACCTTGAGACTGTCGGCCGCGTCCCGGTTGTCATCCACGACCAGCACGCGGACCGGACGTACGGTGGTCGGTGCGGCTGCCTTCCGCGGCCGCTCCACCTGATGTGCCTCGAGCGGCAGATGCACGCTGAACGTACTGCCTTTGCCCAACCCTTCGCTGCGCGCGACGACCCGGCCGCCGTGTAATTCGACGATGCGGCGGACCAGCGCCAGTCCCACGCCGAGGCCACCCTGCTCTCCGCGCGCCTCGGGCGCGATCTGCATGAACAATTCGAAAACCCGCTCGAGGGCCTCGGGCGGAATGCCTCGACCATTGTCCTGCACGCGCACGATGATCTCTTCGTTGCCGAGCTCGGTTTCGAGGCGAATTTGTCCGCCCTCCGGCGTGTACTTCGCGGCGTTGTTCAGCAGGTTCACGAACACCTGAACGAGACGCATCGCGTCGCCCTTGACCGGCAGCGGCGCCTTCGGCACATCCATCTGGAAAACCTGCCGATGTCGATCCATCAGCGGCCGGCTGGTTTCGATCGCGCGCGCGAGGACTTCGTGGAGGTCGATCGGTACGCGTTCCACGCTGAAGCGGCCACGCGCCACACGATTGACGTCCAGCAGCTCGTCCACGATGCGCGTGAGATGCACGCTCTGTCGGTCGACGGTCTGGCGCATCGATTCGAGCACCGGATCTCCGAGTCCCTTGCGTCCCATGAGCGCCACCGCGTTGCGGATGGGCGCGAGCGGATTGCGCAGCTCGTGCGCGAGCATCGCGATGAACTCGTTGGTGCGATGCGCCGCCTCGGCCAGCGATTCGGCGTGACGGCGCTGAGTCAGGTCCTGCGTCACCATGTAATAAGAGCGCGTGGCGTCATCGGTTTCACGCAGCGCCGCGATGACGTTGTTGGCCCAGTAGCGAGTCCCGTCGCGCCGTACACGCCAGCCTTCCGACACCGTGCGGCCGCGCTTGCCGGTCTCGATCAGGTCCTCCCAGGGCTTGTTGGACTGGATTTCCTCGTGTGGATACAGGCGCGAGAAATGCCGGCCGACGATCTCGCCCGGCGCATAACCATTCAGTTGAGCCGCGCCGTTGTTCCAGGAAGTGATGAAGCCCTCCTGGTCCATCATGATGATGGCGTAGTCGACCACGCCTTCGACCAGCAGGCGGAACCGCTCCTCGCTGGCCCGCAGGATTTCCTCGTGCCGTCGCCGCTCGGTCAGATCGCGCGTGATCTTCGAGAATCCCACGAGCCGGCCGTGCTCATCGCGCAGCGCGGTGATCACGACGTTCGCCCAGAAGCGCGAGCCGTCCTTGCGGATGCGCCAGCCTTCGTCCTCGAATCGGCCCTCGGTGGTCGCGGCGGCGAGCTCCTGATCGGGAAACCGGCGGTCGAGCGCTTCTTTGGGATAGAAGCGGGAGAAATGCGTGCCGATGATCTCCGCGGCGGTGTAGCCCTTGATCCGCTGCGCGCCCTCGTTCCAGGTGGCCACGGTGCCATCCGGGTTCAGCATGAAAATCGCGTAGTCGCGAACACCCTGCACGAGGGTGCGAAATCGCGTTTCGTTCAGGCGCAGCTGCTCTTCGGTCTTGCGTCGCTCGGTCAGGTCGCGGGTCACCTTCGCGAATCCGATCAATTCGCCGGTCGAGTCGCGCAGCGCCGTGATGATCACGTTTGCCCAGAACCGCCGGCCGTCCTTGCGGATGCGCCAGCCTTCATCCTCGAAGCGGCCGTTCTCCCGCGCGAGAATCAGCTCGCGTTCGGGGAATCCGCTATCGACCGCCTCCTGTGGATAGAAGCGCGTGAAATGTTTGCCGATGATCTCGTCCGCCGTATAACCCTTGATAGCGGCCGCGCCCGAATTCCAGCTCACGATGTACCCCTCCGGGTCGAGCATGATCAGCGCGTAGTCGCGCACCGAATCCACGAAGATCCGGAACTGCGCATCTTGAGCCTGGGGTGGTTTGACGGAACTGGGCCGTTCGGGCGATTTCACGGGGCAAAGCGTAGTCGACGCAAACCGTCGCTGTTGTAGGAATTGGCCGACGTTTCCTGTCGCGATCCGCCGTCAAGGGACCTCGGTCCCATTGCCCTCTTGGGTCGGCGGTAACCGCTGTTCGTCGAAGTACAGGCGCATGTCCTTGAAAAGGTCGCCATGGATCTTCTCTTTGCCGAGCGCGCAACCGATGTAGCCGCCGTTCACGATCACGCAGCCCTCGCTGATGTGATAGATCTCGTTGCCGTCCTGGTCACGCTCGACGCCGTTCACACCGGGTTTCCACTTGAAGCGCGCGAGCCGCGAGCGCTCGCGCTTCGTGAGCGACGCCCAGGTGCCGTCCGGCCCGGCGAACATCTTCGCGATGCGTTCGGATTCGGCGTCACGCGCGAGGACCCGCGCTGCGGATTTCTGTCCCTCGAGTGGCCAATCGACGCGACCTGCGGTCGTTGGCGAGGTGATGGCTCCCGGCCCCTGCGGCACGGGACGGGGCGTCGTGGCCGAAGGTTTCGCGGGAGTGGGCGCGCGAACCTCGCCCGGGGCCGCCGGCGGCTGGGCGGGTGGCAGCGGTGGCAGGTAAAGCGTGATCGGCCGGGTGTCCGGAGTCGGGATCGACCGATCCTCGCGCAGGGGCAGCCGCGTGAACCAATACAGGACCGCCGCGTGCGCCAGCAGCACCGCGATCGCCGCTGAAACACGCCGCCGAGTCATCGACCGAGTCTGACAGACAGTACCGCGATTCGTTCGGGACGCCCGGGGTGTCAGCAAGGTGCGACAGCGTCGCCCGTGAACTAACTACCGTGTCGGTGCTGTAGGAGGTCCGGCGGCCGATTGGCCGCGCATGCCTATGGAACGAGCCCCGCGCGCGACCTAGATTGATTGCTCGAACGGTCGGAGCCAGTCATGCGCAGGATTGCACATCGGGAACACATCATCGCTAACGTCACGGCCATCCTCTTCGGCCTGTGCTCGTTGATCGTCGGTGGCGTGATGCTCCTCGGCTCGTAACGCGCCCGTCGGAATCCGCCGACTCGCGCCCGCGCGCTTTTCCGCGTCGGTGATCGACCGACACGCATGTCCGCGCGTGCGCTTCCTGGCGCACATTGGCGGGGTGAGCGTACCCACTCCACTCGCCGACACCACGCTGCGCAAGGCCGTCATCCTGCTGTCCATCGTCGCGGTGGGCGCCGTGCTTTATTACGCACGCGATGTATTCATCCCCGTCGCGGTCGCGCTGTTCCTGGCGCTGCTGCTGACGCCCGCGGTGGATCGATTGCAACGCTGGCGCATGCCGCGCGGCCTGGCCGTCGCCGCCGTGATGCTCGTGGTGTTCGCCGCGGCGGGCATCGCCGTCAACGCCGTCTGGACACCGGCGACCCAATGGCTGGCGCGTGCGCCGGAGACCCTGCGCAAGATCGATCCCCGGCTGAAACCGGTGCGCGAGATGTTCGCCCGCGTCGACGACGTCGCCGAGCGCGCCGGGCGGCTCGCCCAGCATCCGGCGCAGACGCGCGCCAAACCCGCGATCGTCACGCCCGTGAAGACCGAGAGCACCGCGATCTCGTTCACGCGCTCGTTCTTCGAATCCCTGACCATCATTCCGCTCACGCTGTTTTTTCTTCTCGGCGGCCAGCCATTGCTCGCCCGAATGGGCGCCACGCTCGCCGGCAGTGCGCCGAGCGCGCGCGCGTTGCGGCTCACCGAGGCGATTCGCAGCGAGGTCGGCCGCTACTTCGGCACGGTGGCATTGATCAATCTCGGCCTCGGTATCGCGACGGCGCTGGCGATGACCGCGCTCGGCATGCCGAATGCCATCCTCTGGGGCGTGCTCGCGGGCGTGCTCAATTTCATTCCGTATGTCGGCCCGATCGCCGCCTGCTTCATCTTCGCGTGCGCGGCGCTCGTGACCTTCGACGACCTGGCGCAGGCGCTCGCGGTGCCAGGCGTCTTCATCGCCTTGCATCTCATCGAAGGCCAGCTCGTACAACCGCTCACGGTCGGCCGGCGCCTCGAAGTCAATGCGCTCGTGATCCTGCTGGGCGTCTGGTTCGGGTACGGCTTCTGGGGAATTCCGGGGATGCTGCTCGCGACGCCGGTGCTCGTGGCGCTCAAGGTCGCCGCGCAGCTCCAGCCCGAATGGCGCGTGCTGCGCGACTTTCTCGCGCCGATCGGGCAACGGAATCCGCTACCGTTCCGGCGCGCGCGACCGGACAAGGAACTCGAATCCGAAGCCGCCGCCAAGCGGACACCCAAACAAGCCTGACTTGCGACGCTTGCGGGAGCAGTCAGGAAGAATGGATCATCAGGGGCGTATGACACCCACTCAGAGGGCGATGCCGGGCCCTGCGCCAGATCCATCGTGACGGTCCTCGCCATCGTCCTCGGCACGTTGCTCTGCACGGCGTTCGTGTTGTGGATCGCCGCCAATGTCGCGACCGCCGAGAAACGCCTGCTGTATCGCCCGCGCCGGCTGTACACCAGCGGCGACGCCGATTTCCGCCGGGCGCTCGGCATCCTGCTGGGGCCGCCACTGGTATCCGGGAATCGCATCACGGCGCTCGTCAACGGCGTCGAGATCTACCCGGCGATGATCGAGGCCATCCGTTCGGCGCAGACCAACATCACGTTCGAGACTTTCGTTTTCCGCGATGCCATCGGCGCGACCTTCGTCGACGAGCTGTCGGCCGCGGCGCGCCGCGGCATCAAGGTGCACATGCTGCTCGACTGGCTGGGCTCGCGCACCATGGATTCCGCGCTGCTCGAGGCCGCGCGCGCCGCCGGCTGCGACGTGCATCTCTACCATCCGCCGTCCTGGTATCACCTCGGCCGGCTCAATAACCGCACGCACCGCAAGTTGCTGGTGGTCGACGGCATGATCGGCTTCACCGGCGGCGTCGGCATGGGCACGGAATGGGACACGGGACTGTCGGGCGTGCCGCCCTGGCGCGAAACACACTTCCGGGCCGAAGGGCCGGTGGTCGCCCAGATGCAGGCCGTGTTCGTCGACAACTGGATCAAGGCCACGGGCCGCGTGCTGCATGGCGCGGAGTACTTTCCGAAGCTCGCGACCGTCGGCGACATGGATGCGCAGATGTTCGGCAGCTCGCCGGTCGGCGGCTCGGAAAGCCTGCACCTCATGGTGCTGCTCGCGCTCACCGCCGCGAAGACCTCGATCGACATCGAGAATGCGTACTTCGTGCCGGACAAGCTGACGGTCGAGGCACTGTGTTCGGCGGCGCGCCGCGGATTGCGCGTGCGCATCGTGGTACCCGGCCGCTACACCGACGCGCGGATCGGCCGCTGGGCGGCGCATGGACTGTACGGTGCACTGCTCGAGGCCGGCATCCAGATCTACGAATACCAACCGACGATGATGCACAGCAAGGTGCTGGTCATCGATGGCATGTGGAGTTCGGTGGGCTCGGCCAACTTCGACGATCGCTCATTCCGGCTCAACGACGAAGCCAATCTCAACGTGTTCAGCGAAGCGCTGGCGCGCGAGCAGATCAATCTCATCGACGCCGATATCCAGCAATCGCGACGTCTCGTACTCAAGAAATGGCGCACACGCAGGTTCGGGCGCCGCGTGAACGAAAGACTCGCCCTCCTCCTCCGCTCCCAGCTGTGAAATGGGGACATTCCTCGTTTCCTAGCAAACGGGGACAGGCCTCAGGGGGCTCGATGAGTCCCGGCGATCTTGCGGCAGCGTGGACGGCATGGCCGGCGCCCATGCCGTGCGAGGTTCGCGGCGCCGGGACTCATCGAGCCTGCGTACGAGGACGCGGAGCTCGCGTCCTGCAGGTAGACACGTGGGATGTCGGCCCGGATGGCTGGGAGACAGAAAAGAGGCGGGAGATTTACGCTCCAGGGATTCCATCGCGCGTCGAGCGGTGATTTGCCCGTGCGACGGTCTCTAACTACTCGGCGCTGAGAATTGACACGAGTAACGGAGACGAATCTCTTCCCCATCCAACCGCGGACAGGGCGTTACTGTGCGGCGATCCTACTTCTGAATGGGCATGCCGCGACGTGGCCGAACCGCGACGCGCTTCGATGAGTCCCTGAAGACGAACGCGTCGACGTTGACTGGCAAGGACGGTGCACACGCGATGGGGCTTCGCGTACGCGGCGCATCCGGCGTTCGCGCAAGGCACGGAGCCGGCAAACGACACCCTCAGCCCGCGCTAGGCGCCCCTCCAGAATGGCAGAG
>JAEWLQ010000028.1 GCA_023457495.1 Pseudomonadota bacterium | reverse complement strand
GGCGCCACGGCCGCGCATCCACAGCAGCAGCGCGCTCACGAATGCCGCCAGGCTGATCGATCCGAAGAACCACAACATCCCGTCGTAACCGGCCGGGTTCGCGGCGCCGGCGCCGCTCGCGTCGTTGATGCCGCCGGCGATGATGTTGGCGAGGAATACGCCGGTCTGCTGCAGGGCCGTCATCAATCCATAGGCCGTGCCCAGCTGCTCGGCGGCGACATAGCGCGGCACGGCCGGCCACAACACCGCAGGTACGAGCGAGAACGCGATGCCGATCAGGATGGTGGCGCCCGTGAGCGGAGCCGAGCCGGAAAACGCCAGCATCGCGAAACTCGCCGGCAGCGCCAGCGCGCCGAACGTGAGCAGCGGCGCGTGCCGGCCGATCCGGTCCACCAAGAGGCCGAAGGCCGGAGTCGCGAACATCGCGGCGAGGAACACGTGGCTGTTCAGCGTGCTCGCCGCCTCTAGCGAGAGGCCGTGCGCTTCCTGGAAATACTTGATCGAGAACGTGCTGCGGAAGGGAAAGATCACCGAGTAGAAGGTCACGCAGATCGCGACGATCAGCCAGAACTCGGCGCGAAAGCGCAGCAGGTTGCGCCACTCGAAACGATCGCCCGGCGGCGCGATGGCCAGCGTTCCGCGCGCGGCCTCGCGGCGGTCGATGAGGAAGTAGACGATGGCGCCCGCGACGGCCAACGCCCCGAACCCCGCCGCCAGCCACAGCGGCGGCTGCCAGCCTTGCGCGTAAAGATCCGAGGCGAAGGATGGCGAGCGATCCGCTAGATAGGAGCCGAGCCGCGCGAACGTGATGTTGAGCGCGAACAGCAAGGCGAAGTAGCGACCCACGAACCACTGCGCGAGCGCCACGGTAATGGCGACGATCATCGTCTCCGCGCCCAGGCCGAACAGCAGCCGGCCCGCGACCATCGTCGCGAACTCCGCGCCCGAGGCGGTGAGCACGGCACCCGCGAAGCAGATGAGCGTGGTGGCGAGCGTCACCGCGCGGGCCGAGAAGCGATCCACCAGGATGCCGCCGATCAGCACCATGACGATGTTGGGCAGGCTGTAGACCGCGTTGAGGAGTCCGATCTGCGTGTCGCTGTATCCGAGCTGCCGCGACAGCAGCTCGGCCACCGGCCCGACGGAATCGTAGACGTAGTAGTTGCCGATCATCGCGAGCGCGGTCGCGACGAACATCGCCGTCATCGCGGGTAGCGAGGGCCGCGCCGGCAAGTCGAGCGCGCTCGTGTTCATGGGACTAGAGCGCGAAGCTCGCGCGCACGCCGTCGACGACGAACTGCACCGCGAGCGCGCCCAGGATCACTCCAAACAAGCGGTTCGCGACATTGGTGCCCGTCACGCCGAGGATCCGCATGAACGGGCCGGCCACGCGCATCGCGATGAAACACAGCGCCAGCACCACGAGCGCGCAGAAGAACATGACGGCGAACTCGACAGGATGCTCGGTGACTGGAATGGGTCCGAACCAGAGCAATAGCGTGGTCAATGCACCAGGACCGGCCATGAACGGAAAGGCAAGAGGGAATACGGAGATGTCCGCACGCTTTTTGCTCTCGACTTCTTCGTCTTTCGAAGTGCGCGTGCCCGATTCGCGGGCGAACACCATCTCCAGCGCGATGAGAAAAAGCAACAAGCCGCCGAAGATCCTGAACGAGTCGATGGCGATGCCCATCGCGCGCAGGAAGCTGGCTCCTCCCAGTGCGAAAAGTAGGAGGATTCCGCTTGCGACGAGAACCGACTTCAGCGCCATCTTGTGTTTGTAGCGATCGTTCGCGCCGTCGGTGAGCCCGGAGAACACGGGTATCAACGAGATCGGTTCGACGACGACGAAGAAGACGATGAAGAACTTGATGGCTTGATCGAGCATGATGCTGTGCGCAACGAATCTTGTTGTTGAAAGCGCCGATTTTCGGGCGCAACATGAAGTTGCTCGCAGCATAGCAGTCCCACGATCCGGAGGGATTCGATGAAACCCACCATCGGCAGCTGGTACCGCATCCAGGGCGGCGAATCATTCGAAGTCGTGGCCATCGACGAAGACGATGGCACGATCGAATTGCAGTATTTCGACGGTACGCTCGAAGAGATGGACATCGAAGATTGGCAGGCCGAGCAGGAAGCCGGCACCCTCGAGGAGATAGAGGCGCCCGAGGACTGGACCGGCTCCGTCGACGTGGATCCCGAAGAAGACGACGCGCGCGGCGCGGCCGGTTACGGCGATGACGACGAGCGCCGCCAGAGCGCGAGCAAGCTCGAGGGCCTGGATCTCTTCGAGTAGCTAGTCCTGCCGCGCCCCGCGGGCGTGGCTACAGGGGCGCGTTCGCGAAGCGCTCGACATCGACTCCCGGCGCCAGCATCACGCAGCCCGCCACCACTTCCACCGGTATCGGCGTCAGCGCCTGGCCCGCGCAGGGCCCCGCGATGCACAGACCGTTGTCGCGCGCGAACAGTGCACCGTGCGAGCTGCAGAGAACCAGATTGCGATCCGGCGTGAGAAAGCGGTGCGGACGCAGGTTGAGTGGATGGCCGGCGTGCGGGCAGTAGTTCACGTACGCGGCGATTCCGTCCGATGTCTTCACGACGAAGCCGCGCAGCGGCCAGTCACCCTCACCCGTCGCGAATCCGCGGCTGCCGGTTTCCTCCAGCTCGGCGAGGGAGCACAACACCCGAGTGGTATCGATCTCCCGCACGGAATCAACGCGGCGTCGCGGACTCGGCGTCCAGCGCGTCGATCCGCCGGCGCATGATCCAGACCAGCGCGATGCCCGGCACCGCGAGTGCGAAGCTCGTCCAGTAATACACGCCCCAGCCGCCATGGTCGGCGATCCAGCCGGCCGGTCCGCCGAGCAGGTAGCGCGGCGCCAGCGCGAACATCGACAGCAGCGCGTACTGGAACGCGCTGAAGCGTTTGTCGCACAGCGCCATCATCAGCGCGACCGCGGCGATGTTGCCCATGCCGCTCGCGAGTGCGTCGAGCGCCACCGCGCCGACCATGACCGCGTAGTTCTTGCCGATGGCATACAGCAGTAGATAGCCGAGATTGGTGAGCGCCTGGACGATCGCGAACAGCAGCATCGCGCGCCGCAGGCCGAGCTTGATCATCCAGATGCCGCCGAGCAACGCGCCGAGCACCGAGCCGGTGGTGAGCACCGCCTTCACCACCACGCCGATCTCGGTCTTGGTGAAACCGGTATTCATCATGAATGCGGTGAAGAACTTGAGCGCGAACGCGTCGCCCACCTTGTAGAAGAGGATGAGCACGATGAGCACGACCATGCCCGGCACGCCGAACAGCTCGCGCAGCGGGACGATCACGGAATCCGCGAGCGACGGGAGTTCCTTGCCACGGGGGTCGTCGGGCTCCGGGGCCCATACGGTCGCGATCACCAGGAGCGCCATCGCGCCCGCCAGCGTGAGGAACGCGGCGCGCCAGCTCACGTGGTCGGCGACGATCAGCGCCACGGACAGCGAACCGTAAGACAGCGCGCGATAACCGAGATTGGCCGCCGCGGCCGCGAGTCCGCGCTCGGGCGGCCGCGCCACGTCGGTGCGGTACGCATCGATCACGATGTCCTGCGAAGCCGAGAGGAACACGACGAACAGCAGGATTCCCGCGATGAGCGTGAGCTGGTGCGCGCCACCGAACATCGCGAGCGACGCGATGCCGCCGGCGAGCAGCAGCTGGAAGGTCGCGATCCAGCCGCGGCGCCGGCCGAGCCACGGCACCGAATAACGATCGAGCAGCGGCGCCCACAGGGGCTTGAGCAGGTATGGGAGCGCGACGTACATCAGCAAGCCGATGTCGGTGTTGCTGATGCCGAGGTCCGTGAGCCAGGCCTGCATCGTCGATTCGGACAGGGGGTTCGGCAGCCCGGAGGCGCCGCCTAACAACAGGATCGCCAGCATGCGCGGCTGGCGCAAGACATCGCGGATTCTCGGCTTGACCGTGTCGGCCGTCGTGGCGGCGCTCAAGTGGCGTTGTCCGTTATCATGCGCACCGCCGCATCATACGGAAGACGCCGACCGTGCAGGAGTATCAACGTACCTTCATCGACCTCGCCCTGTCGCGCAATGCATTGCGCTTCGGGAGCTTCAAGCTCAAGTCCGGACGGGAGAGCCCCTACTTCTTCAACGCGGGTTTGTTCAACGACGGCGAGGCGATCGCCGTGCTGGGGAAATGCTACGCGGCCGCCCTCACCCGTTCGGGCCTCGAGTACGACATGCTGTTCGGGCCCGCGTACAAGGGAATCCCGTTGGCGACCACGACGGCCATCGCATTGGCGGAGCATCACCGGCGCAACGTGCCGTGGGCCTTCAACCGCAAGGAAGCCAAGGAACACGGTGAAGGCGGCAACATCGTTGGCAGCCCGCTGCGCGGGCGCGTGGTGATCGTCGATGACGTGATCACGGCGGGCACCGCCATTCGCGAATCGGTCGAAATCATCCGCGCGGCCGGCGCGACGCCCGCGGGCGTGGCGCTCGCGCTCGACCGCCAGGAACGCGGCCAGGGGTCCCAGTCGGCCGTCCAGGAAGTCTCGGCCCAGTTCGGCCTGCGTTGCGTGAGCATCCTCACCTTGGCCGACCTGATCGAATCGGCAGCCGCGGGGCCGGGTGATGCAGTTCGCATTTCCGGCGAACAGTCCGCTGCTCTGATTGCCTACCAGCGTGCCTGGGGGGTTGGCGCCGTATCCCCCGGGGGTTCCGCTGGGGCAGAATAGATCGTATGCGCAAAGCCATGCTTTTTTTGGCCGCCGTGCTTCCCGGTCTGATTCTGGCGAACAGTGCGTTCGCGGAGCGTGCGAAACCGGCAAAGGCAGGCGGTGAGAAATCCACTTACAAGTGGGTGGACGAAAAGGGTGTCACTCACTACGGCGACAGCGTGCCCGCCGAGTACTCGCATCGCGAACAACGCGTGTTGAACTCGCACGGCATCGAGGTGCAGAAGAAGCAGGCGGAGATGTCAGCCGCCGAGTCCGCGGCCTTCGCCACGAAGCAGAAGGAAGAGTCGCGCCGCAAGCAACACGACATGTTCCTGATCTCTACCTACCCGTCGGTCAAGGAGATCGAAGACGTGCGCGACACGCGACTCGCGCAGATCAGCGCCCAGGTGTCCGCGTCGGAAGCCTACATCGGCAGCCTGACCACGCGCGTGAGCGGACTCAAGGAGCGCGCGCAGATGTTCGCGCCCTACAACACCAAGCCCGGCGCGCGCCGGATGCCCGACGATCTTGCCGAGGAGCTGGTCCGGGCGATGTCCGAGCTGCGCACGCAGAACGCCGCCCTGTCCGCCCGCCGCGCGGAGATGCAGAACGTCACGCAGCAGTTCGATGAGGACATCGCGCGGTTCAAGGAACTGCGCATGTCGGCCGCCGCCCGCGTCTCCGAGGCGACCGGGATCAAGAAGCAGTAGTTAGCGGGTGCCGGTGTGGCCGAAGCCGCCGGCGCCGCGCGCACTGGCCGCGAAGTCGTCCACGACTTCCAGGCGCACCTGCACCACCGGAACCACCACCATCTGGGCGATGCGCTCGCCCGGCTGCACGACGAAATCCGCCGTGCCGCGGTTCCAGCAGGACACCATGAGCTGTCCCTGGTAGTCGGAGTCGATCAACCCGACGAGATTGCCGAGCACCACGCCGTGTTTGTGACCGAGTCCGGAGCGCGGCAGGATCACCGCCGCGAGGCCGGGATCGTCGAGGTGGATCGCGAGACCCGTGGGAATGAGTTCCGCCTTGCCGGCGGCGAGCGTGAGCGGTGCGTCGATGCAGGCGCGCAGATCGAGTCCCGCGGAGCCGCCGGTGGCGTACGCCGGCAGCGGAAATTCCGTGCCGATCCGCGGATCGAGGATGCGCACCTTGATCGGGCGCTGAGCGCTCATGGACCCACTCACGGGCGATACGAGGGCATTCATGCCGACACGCTCGCGATGCGCGGGCGGCCGCGTTCGGCGAAGCGTTCGGCGATCAGCGCGATGAGATCACGCGCCAGGGTCACCTTGGGTGCGTGCGGAAGCTCGCGCCGGCCGTCACGCCACAACACGAGCAATGCGTTGTCGTCCTTCTCGAACACCTTGTCGTGTCCGACTTCGTTGGCGGCGATCATGTCGAGATTCTTCTTGAGGAGTTTCTGGCGCGCGTATTGTTCCACGGAATCCGTCTCGGCGGCGAAGCCGACGACGAAGGGATGCGGCGCGCGCGCGGCGACGGTCGCGAGAATGTCGACGGTGCGCTCCATCTTGAGATCCATCGACTCGTTCGTTTTCTTGATCTTGCACTCGACCGGGGACGCCGGCCGGTAATCCGCGACCGCGGCGGTCGCGACGAAGATGTCCACGCCGTCGATGTTCTTCATCACGGCGGCGAGCATGTCGGCGGCGCTCTCCACATCGATGCGCTTCACGCCGGGCGGCGTCGCGAGATTCACCGGGCCGCTGACGATGGTCACGTCCGCGCCAGCCTCGCGCGCCGCGGCGGCGATCGCGAAGCCCATCTTTCCCGAGCTGCGATTGCTGATGAACCTCACCGGATCGATGCGCTCGCGGGTCGGACCCGCGGTCAGCAGCAGGCGCTTGCCCGCGAGCGGCCCCGTGGGCGCGATGATGTTCACGGCGAACGCGGCGAGCTGCGTGGGCTCGAGCATCCGGCCGGCGCCGGTCTCGCCGCAGGCCTGGTCGCCTTCGCCGGGACCCCACACGTGGATGCCGCGCGCCTCGAGCGTGGCGACATTCGCCTGCGTCGCGGCGTTCGACCACATGACCCGATTCATGGCGGGCGCGAGCGCGATGGGACGGTCGGTCGCCAGGCACAGGGTAGTCAGGAGATCATCGGCCTGGCCGGTAGCTAGGCGAGCGATGAAGTCCGCGGTGGCGGGCGCGATGATGACGAGGTCGGCCCAGCGCGCGAGCTCGATGTGCGACATCGCCTTCTCGGCCTCGGGGTCCCACAGGTCGCTGCGCACTTCACGGCCGGAAACCGCCTGGAAAGTCATCGGGGTGACGAATTCCTGGGCGCCCGCGGTCATGACGACCTGGACCTCGGCGCCCTGCTCGCGCAGACGGCGAACCAGGTCCGGGCTCTTGTACGCGGCGATTCCGCCGGTCACGCCGAGTAAAACGCGCTTGCCTTGCATAGCCCGGCATTATCGGCACCGGGCGGGGGACCCCGCCAGTCGCAAAGGTTTTGACCCTATCGCCGCAGGTTATACAGGTGCGTTATTCGTTGTTTTCACGGGATTTCAGCCTGTTCCGCCCATGGCGGACCTGCGCATGATGGCGCCATGGACGAACGCACGGAGCCAAGGGAAGGCTCGAACATCAACCACTGGCCGCGGGGCGAGCGGCCGCGCGAACGGCTCCTGGAGCGGGGTGCGCAGGCCCTCTCGGACGCCGAACTGCTCGCGGTGCTGATCGGTTCGGGATGCAGCGGCGCCAACGCCATCGACGTCGCCCGGCAGCTCCTGCAGCACTTCGGCGGCAGCCTGCGGCGCCTGCTGAGCGCCGACGCCGCGACATTGCTCGATCTGCGGGGCCTCGGACCGGCGCGCTACGCCACGCTGATGTCCGCGCTCGAGCTCGCCCGCCGGCATTACCGCGAGGCGCTGCGCGCCGGGCCGGCCATGAATGCGCCGGCGGCGACGCGGCAGTTCCTCACGGCGCAACTGCGCGACCGCCCGTACGAGGTGTTCTGCTGCCTGCATCTCGACAACCGCCATCGGCTGATCCATTTCGAAGAGATCTTCCGCGGCACCATCGACGGCGCGAGCGTCCATCCGCGCGAAATCGTGCGCCAGGCGCTGCAGTACAACGCGGCCGCGCTGATCTTCGCGCACAACCATCCTTCGGGAGTAGCCGAGGCCAGCCAGGCGGACGAACTGATCACCCGCCGGTTGCGCGATGCACTCGCGCTCGTCGACATCCGCGTGCTCGACCACCTGATCGTCGGGGACAACACCTGCCTTTCGTTCGCCGAACGGGGGCTCCTCTAGGAGTCGCGCCGAATGGCGGCTACAGGTTCGCCTCCGCATAAATCCGCAGCGCATCGCGCACGAGCTCCGCGCCCTTGTTGCTGCCGTCCGTGGAGTAGTTGGCGGCGAAGCGCGAATCGGCCACGTACATCTCGCCGAGCCCGATGACATACCCCTTCACATTCCCCTGAGGAGTTCCTGGAGTCGCCGCCAGCCACTCGACGTGATCGGCCGCGAGCGCCTGCGCCTCTGCGCTGTCGGGCGCGATTCCGCGGTCCGCCGCGGCCGCCCATGCCGCGTTGAGCTTCACGGTGCGCTGCTTCCAGGACGATTTATCGGTGTCGCTCATGCCGCGCCACCCTGCATCGGCCCTCGCGTACGCGTCCTTTCCCCAACGCTCTTCGACTTCGTCCTTGTATCGGGTGTGATCGAACCCGTCGAACATCTTTTCGGCCATGAGCTTCGTACCTCCTTTCAATGCGTCGATCGTGGATGTCACGGACTGGATCTGCCTGGCCAGGCGCTCCTGCTCCTGCCGCAGCCACGCAAGGTGCGCCTCGAGCGCCAGCCTTTCGCTCTTGTCGCGGTTTAGGACCTCGGCGACCTGCGGCAATCCGAGCCCGAGTTCGCGCAGCAACAGGATGCGTTGCAGCCGGATGAGAGAGCCTTGGTCGTAGTACCGGTAGCCGTTGGCGCCGATACTGGAGGGCGGCAGCAGTCCGATCTCGTCGTAGTGCCGCAGCGCGCGGCTCGTGGTTCCCGCGAGCTGCGCCAGTTCCCGAATCGACCACTCCAAAGGCTTCTCCTTCCCGTCCGGCCAGGGAATCTGAAGGTTGACGCAGCGGCAAGGTCAAGCGCCACGCAGCCGGCGGTTGCCCATCACCCGCCCGGCTGGTATAAAGGCGGCCCTTTCGACGGCCTCCAACCGGTCGCTCGACAGTTAACCTACTGATTTTTGTGGTGTTTTATGAGCCGCGTCTGTGAAGTCACGGGCAAGCGGGTTGCCGTCGGCAACCGTGTTTCCCACGCCAACAACAAGAAGCGTCGCCGCTTCCTGCCCAACCTGCACACCCAGCGCTTCTGGATCGAAGCCGAGCGCCGCTGGGTCAGCCTGCGTGTTTCGACGCGCGGCCTGCGCACCATCGAAAAGAACGGCATCGACGCCGTGCTTGCCGACCTGCGCGCCAAAGGCAAGAAGGTCTGAGCCATGCGTGAAAAAGTGAAACTGCTGTCCACCGCCGGTACGGGCCATTTCTACGTCGCGACGAAGAACAAGCGCCTGCACCCCGACAAGATGGAAGTGAAGAAGTACGACCCGGTCGTGCGCAAGCACGTGGCGTACAAGGAATCCAAGATCAAGTAAGCCTTCCGGCTCCGCGATCCAAGAAGCAAAAAGAAAAAGCCCGCCTCTCGGCGGGCTTTTTCTTTTCCTTCACTCTCAACTTCTTCAACACTCAACTCACCACAAGTCATGGCAACGATTGTGGGTCCTGGCGGCTGGCAAAGCGTCCGCGGCTTTGACAGCAGTCAAAACTTGGGGTGGCGGCGGAAAGTGTTCGCTCAGGGATAAATGAGCAACGCACTGTGGTTCTCTTGCAGGAGGGTCCCGCCGCCACCCACAATCGTTCGTGCTTGCATAGATGCCTCATGCGGGTGGCAAGTTGCAATTGATTGCGACAACTCGCTCAGATTCCGCGTTGAGCCGAGAGCTTCACCGACGTGCCCGAACTACCTGAAGTCGAAACCACGCGCCGGGGCATCGAGCCCCACGTCGTAGGACATCGCATCGCGCGATTACTCGTGCACGATCGGCGCCTGCGCTGGCCCGTGGACGTGGCGCGCCTGGAAGGCCTGGCGGGTAGCTCGATCCTGCGGGCCGGGCGCCGGGCCAAGTACCTGTTGCTCGAAACCGACGCCGGGACGCTGATCCTGCATCTGGGCATGTCCGGCAGCCTGCGGGTATTGCCCCGCGAGACTCCACGCGTCCTGCATGACCATGTCGACATCGAGCTCGATTCCGGACACACACTGCGCTTCAACGATCCGCGCAGGTTCGGCAGCCTGCTGTTCGCGACCGGGGATCCGGCCACTCATCCCCTGCTGCGACGTCTCGCTCCCGAGCCGCTGGAAGACGCGTTCGATGGCGCCTATCTGTTCAAGGTGACCCGGCGCAGGGACGTGGCGATCAAGCAGCTGATCATGAATGCCCAGCTGGTGGTCGGCGTCGGCAACATCTACGCGAGCGAGGCGCTGTTCCGCGCGCGCATCCGCCCGCGGCGCCGGGCGCGCTCGCTGACCCGCGCCGAATGCGCGAAGCTGGTTCGCGCCATCAAGACCACGCTGAACATGGCCGTGAAGGTCGGTGGCACCACGCTGCGCGACTACGTCGGCGCCGACGGCAATCCCGGGTACTTCCGCCAGAAGCTGTACGTCTACGAACGCGCGGGCGAGCCTTGCCGCGTTTGCGGCAACCCGGTCAGGCAATTCACGCAGGGCCAACGGTCAACCTACTGGTGCGCGAACTGCCAGAAGTAGTTCCGTTCCGTAGAATGGCCGCGTGACCACACCCACTGCCATGTGCACCGCGGCCGAGTTCGCCGCGTTCAGACGCCGGCTCGCGAAAGTCGACCCGGTTCTTGCCGGTCTGATCCGCGCGGCCGGCAAATTCACGCACACACCGAACGCCGAGCACACGCCGTTTCACGCGCTGGCGCGCGCCATCGCGCATCAGCAATTGAACGGCACGGCGGCCGAAAGCATTTTCGGGCGCTTCGTCGGCCTGTATGCCCGGGATGGCGTGGCGGCCGCGTTGCTCGAGGCGGAACTCGTGCTCAATACGCCGGATGAAAAGCTGCGGGCGGTGGGCCTGTCGTTCGCGAAGATCGCGAGCATCAAGGATCTCGCGGCGAAGACCATCGCCGGCACCGTGCCGCCCTATGAAATCCTGCACACGCTCGCGAACGACGAGATCATCGAACGCCTCACGCAGGTCCGCGGCATCGGCCGGTGGACCGTCGAGATGCTGCTGATGTTCAGGCTCGGCCGTCCCGACATCCTGCCCATCGACGACTTCGGCGTGCGCAATGGATTCCGGCTCGCGTATGGACTGCGCGGCATGCCCACCCCGCGCGCGCTCGCCGAATACGGCGCGCGCTGGGCGCCACTGCGCTCCGTGGCGGCCTGGTACCTGTGGCGCGCGGTCGATCTGCATCGCGCGGGCAAACTACCCGCGCCGCCCGTCAGGACGCGCATCAAGCTCGAGAAGAAGAAAAAGGCGGTGAAGGCGGCGCCGAAGAAACCGGCCAAGAAGAAAAAGGCGCGCGCGAAAAAGTAATCAGTAAACGAGCCCGACTCCCGCGCCGCGCGGATCCGAAGCCGCTTCGACCTTGCCCGTTTTGTAGTCCCAGGTGACGACCTGCATGTTGCCCCAGCGGCGCGTGCCCTCGCGCAACCTGTGGCCGCGCGCTTCGAGCGCCTTGCGGTCCTCGGGCGTCAACGCAGCCGTCTCGAACTGCAGCACGTCGGGCGAGAACTGGTGATGGAAGCGGGGCGCGGCCACGACTTCCTGCGCAGTCTTCCCATCCATGAAATCCAGCGTGCCGAGCAGCACCATGCCCGGGATGTAACTGCCGCCGGGAGACCCGAGGATCATCAAGCCGTTCGGGCCTTCCACGAAGGTCGGCGTCGACGATGACAGTGGCCGCTTGCCCGGCGCGATCGCGTTGGCATCGCCGCCGATGAGCTGGAATCCGTTCGGCACGCCGGGCTTGGACGAGAAGTCATCCATCTGGTTGTTGAGCAGGATGCCGGTGCCCGGAATCATGAGCCCGGAACCGAAGAAGAAATTCAGCGTGATGGTCGCGGCAACCATGTTGCCGTCCTTGTCGATCACCGAAAAATGCGTCGTGGAGGGACCCGGGGGCGGCGCATCCACGCCCGGCAACAGCTCGCTCGGCATGGCGCGATCCATGCGGATGGATGCGCGCTGCCCGGCCGCGTAGTCTGGATCGATCAGCCGCGCCACCGGGATCTGCACGAAATCCGGGTCGCCGAGGTACACGGCGCGGTCCCGATGCACGCGGCGCATGGCCTCGACCACCAGGTGCGTGCGCGTGACCTTGTCGACCTTCGACAGGTCGAAACCTTCCAGGATGTTGAGCGCATTGACGAGCGCGATGCCGCCCGAAGCCGGCGGCGAGCCCGACACGATGCGCGCGCCGCGGTAGTGGCCGACGATGGGCGCGCGCTCGACGACCTTGTAGTTAGCCAGGTCGGCCTCGGTCCAGTTGCCGCCGAGTTTGCGCACGCCGGCCGCCAGCTTCTTCGCGAACGGCCCCTTGTAGAAGCCGTCCGCGCCTTTCGCGGCGAAGAGCTCGAGCGTCGCGGCAAGATCATTCTGACGGATGACGTGCCCGAGCGGCGGCACTTCGCCCTTCACGAGGAACACGCGCGCCGCGTCGGGCGTCTTCAAGAAGGCGTCCTTCTTGAAGCTCATGCCGCCGCGCAGCCGCTCGTACAGCGGAAAGCCGTCGCGCGCCAGCTTGATCGCGGGCTGCAAGCTGGTCGCGAGCGGCAGCTTCCCGTATTTCTTCGAGAGATGCGCCATGCCGGCCGGCTCGCCCGGAATGCCGGCCGCGAGCGCGGAATCTCGCGAAAGGCCGGGAATCACGTTGCCGTCCTTGTCGAGGTACATGTCGCGGGACGCGGCGCCGGGCGCCATCTCGCGCAGGTCGATCATGATCTCGGCCCCGTCGCTCGCGCGGCGCACGAGGAAGAAGCCGCCGCCGCCGAGTCCCGAGCTCGAAGGCTCGACCACCGCGAGCGCCGCGGCCACGGCCACCGCGGCATCGAATGCGTTGCCGCCTTTGGCGAGGACCTGGTGACCCGCCTCGCTCGCAAGTGGATAGGCGCTGGCGATCGCCGCCTTGCCCGGTCCCTGAGCCGGAATGTTCGAGGACTGCGCGAACGCGATCAGCGGCAGCGCGAAGACGGCAACGAACCGGAACGCGAAGGCGCGCAATCCGCGCGTCGGCTGGTGTTTCATGGTCGTCAGACCCGCTTCATCTTTCTGAGTTCGGCAGCCACCACCGGGTGCACGAACTCCTTGACGTCTCCCCCGAGAACCGCGATTTCGCGCACCAATGTCGATGAAATGAACGTGAATTGCTCCTGCGGCGTGAGGAACACGGTTTCCAGATCACGCGAAAGGTGCCGGCTCATGTTGGCGAGCTGGAACTCGAACTCGAAGTCGGACACCGCCCGCAGGCCGCGCACCACGACCTGCACACCATGCTGGCGCGCGAAGTCCACGGTGAGTCCCGAATAACCCATGATCTCGACGCCCGGAATGTCGCCGAGCACCTCGCGCGCGAGGGCGACGCGCTTCTCCAGGGGAAACATCGGCGCCTTGTTAGGGTTCGAGGCGATCGCGACGATGACGCGCTCGAAGACGCTCGCGGCACGGCGCACCAGGTCCTGGTGTCCGTTGGTGATCGGGTCGAATGTTCCGGGGTAGACGGCGCTGCGTTTCATGTTGCGAACAGATGATACCCGACCTCGCCCGCCTGCCCCGCCCGCACCTCTTTCCAGCTCTCCGGCAACGCGGGCAGCTCATCGCGCGCGCGCCGCTCCAGGTATATGCGCGCATCGGGCGCGAGCCAGCCGGGTCGCGCGAGCGCGGCAGCCGCCGCGGACAGCAGGTCGGAGTCGTACGGCGGGTCGAGGAACACGATGTTGAACGGGCTCGCGGAAGCGCGCTGCGTCAGCCACTGAACCGCCTCCATGCTCGCCACCGTCAGCGAAGTCTCCCGCCACTCACGCGCCACGGCCTCGATGGCCGCGGCCGCTCGCCGGCTTTGCTCGACGAACGTCACGTGCCCGGCGCCGCGGGACAAGGCCTCGAGACCCAGCGCGCCGGATCCCGCGAACAGGTCGAGCACCCGCGCGCCGGCAATACGCGGCTGCAGCCAGTTGAACAGGGTTTCCCGAACACGGTCGGGTGTCGGACGAATCTCGATGCCAGCCGGGAATTGCAGACGCCGACCGCGATGTCTGCCGCCGACGATGCGCAGGACACGCGGGCTGGCGCGCTTTCCCGCACCACGAACCGCGTCATTCGTGCTCGCGGCAAGCCCGCCGCTGCCGCGGCTTTTCGTCTTTCTAACCAATGCTCGAGCCCGCGCTGCGTGGCTTGCCACCTTTTGGGGCCCAAGCGTAACCTACAGCGCAAACGACGAGGGGATCCGCAATCCGAGGATCTCCGCGCACATAAAGTTTCTCAGGAGCGAACTCATGACGAGGCTTCACGCTGCCGCTCTGATATCCGTCATCGCCACACTCGCCGCAGGGTGCTCGAGCTCGGTCGACAATCCACCCGCGGTGACGCCGACGGATCCCACCACCGGCAACCTCGCTCCACCACTCGTCGATGCGTTGTCTCCGAACCGCGCGCTGTTCGCGCCCAACCAGGGCGTACTGCCGTATCCGCATGACGCCTACTTCACGCCGACACCGGGAGTGCCGACCGACGGCACGCTGAATCTCCCCTCGAGTGCATTCTTCCCGGCGACGGTGCGCATGCCGGGCACCACCACCACGGAGCCGGTGGTCAACGCCCTCGATGGATTCTCGACCCAGGCGCCGATCAAGCTGCGCTTCTCGACTCCGATCAACATCGCGACCGCGGCCGCGGGCATCCGGCTGGTCGAAGTGCACATCGATCCGGCGACCAAGGCGACCGTCGGCTTTCCACTCACGGCGAGCCCGGTCCGTCGCGTGCTCGTGCAGGACGTGGACTACCGAGTGGAAGTCGCGCCCAACATCGACACGGCCGGCACGTTGATCCAGCTCGTCCCGCTGCGCCCGCTGCTCGCGAACAACGCCGCGCCGGGACCCACGCGGCCGCGCGACATCGGCTATCTCGTGCTCGTGACGAACGCGCTGCACGCGACGAATGGCGCGGCGATCGATCCGGACGCGGATTACGCGACGATCAAGTCCAACGCGCTCGCGAATACCTGCGCGAACGTCACCGACGCGCGCCTGAATGCGCTCTGCAATCTCGCACGCGCGCACTTCGGCGCGGCGCAGGCCGCGGGCGTAAATCCCACGACGATCGTCGTCTCGTCGAGCTTCACCACGCAGTCGGTCGAGACGGTGCTCGCCGTCGTCTCGCAATTGGTCGCCGCGACGCCGCCGCCCGCCACGGCCGTGCTGCCGGTTCCGGTCGCGACCACCGGCACCGTCACGGGCCCGGCCGGACCGAATCTCGCGAACATCCACGTGGGCACGATCACCGTGCCTTACTACCTGAGCACGCCGGTGGCGCCGCCCGCGGGCACCGGCACCGAGCCGCTCACCAACTTCTGGCGCGCGGCGAACCCGCCGCCCGCCGCCGCGGGCCTGCAGGATCCGAAGAACGAGCGCAACCTCACGCGCTTCAATCCGGTGCCGGCGGTGACCACGCAACTCACGGTGCCGATGCTGATCGGTGTTCCGCGGGCGCCGGCCGTGAAGCCGGCCGCGGGCTGGCCGGTGGTCATCTACCAGCATGGCATCACCGAAGACCGCGGCACGCTCGCCCTGATCGCCGACGCGGCGGCGGCAGCCGGTTTCGTGATCGTCGGCATCGATCTGCCGCTGCACGGCATCATGCCGAACGATCCGCTCTACGCGCTCTCGCCGACGAATCCGGCGAACGCCGCGCTGCCCGCCCCGTTCCGCGTGGGCGAACCGACCTTCAACGTCGACTACGTGAACAACACGACGCAGGCGGCGGGTCCGGACGGCGTGCCAGATTCCTCCGGACAGCATTTCATCAACCTGACCAGCACGCTCACCGCGCGCGACAACATCCGCCAGGCGGTCGCGAACCTGATGGCGTTGACCCGCGCCGCGCCGACACTGGATCTCGACGGCAACCCGGCGACAGTCGACATCGACGCGACGCGCATGCATTTCTTCGGCTGGTCGCTCGGCGGCATCGTCGGCAGCACCTTCGCGGGCACGCCCGGCGCCGCGAACATCCGTTCCTTCGGATTCTTCGCCGCCGGCTGCGGCATCATGGAGACGCTGCGCCAATCGCCTGGCTACTCGCCGGTGCTCAACAACGGCCTCGCGGCCGCCGGCTTCCCGCCGGGCACGTCCATCTACTGGGAGTTCGTGCACGCCGCGCAGGCCGCGGTGGAGTCCGGCGACGGCTGCAACTACACGGCCAACTGGAACACCAGGCCGACGTTGCTCCAGATGATCCAGGGCACACCCGGCGACGCCGCGCGTCCGACGGACCAGGCCGTGCCGAATTCATCCACCCTGCGCCTGGCGAGCCTGCTGGGCCTGCCGACCATCACGGCGACCCTCACGGATCCGAACGGCGCGCGCGCGCTGACGCGCTTCACCGAGGGCGGCCACGGCACCATCGCGATCCCCAGTCCCGCTCCGCAAACGCTCGCGTCCTACGTCGAGGCGCGCACGCAGCTCGCCTCGTTCCTTGGCTCCAACGGATTGCAGATCACGGTCACCAACCCGGCCATCCTCGCGCCGCAGTAAGTCACCGTCACAGCTGAAAAAACGGGGCGGCCTTCGGGCCGCTCTTTTTTTCGCCCGTTCATCTGGACTGATACTCTTCCCGCTCCATGTCCACCGACTCCTCCAAGACCGGCTTCATCGCGCGCATGCGCGCCAAGATCAACCGCCCCGGCTCGTGGCTCTCCTATGACCTCGCGAACCTGGTGCCGGGCCGCAAGATCGACGATGAGATCCTCGATGAGCTCGAAACACGGCTGCTCACGGCGGATGTCGGCGTCGAAGCCACGCAGAGCATCCTCGAGGAATTGCGCAGGAAGGTGGCCCGCAAGGAGCTCGACGATGTCGACCGGCTCATCGCGGCGCTGACCGATTCGATCGCCGCGATCCTCCTGCCCGTGCAGAAGCCGCTCGACATCTCGGGCCAGAAGCCCTTCGTACTGCTGGTCGTCGGCGTCAACGGATCCGGCAAGACCACGACGATCGGCAAGCTGGCGCGGCGCTTCGCGGATGCCGACCAACACGTGGTGCTCGCGGCCGGCGATACGTTCCGCGCGGCGGCGATCGAACAGCTCGGCATCTGGGCCGAGCGCTCCGGCGCCGACATCATCCAGCAGCAAGCCGGCGCGGATCCCGGGGCGGTTGTGTTCGACGCCGTGCAGGCGGCGCGTTCGCGACGCGCGGACGTGGTGATCATCGACACCGCGGGCCGACTCCACAGCCAGTCGCATCTCATGGATGAGCTCAAGAAGGTGAAGCGTGTGATCCAGCGCGTGGAACCTTCGGCACCCCATGAAGTCCTGTTGGTACTCGATGCCAACCAGGGACAAAACGCACTCACGCAGGCCACGCAATTCCACGAGGCAGTGGGCGTCACCGGCCTCGTGCTCACCAAGCTCGATGGAACGGCCAAGGGTGGCATCGTCATCGCGATCGCGCGCAAGCTCGGTTTGCCGATCCGCTTCATCGGCGTGGGCGAACATGCCGAGGATTTCGGCGAGTTCGATGCGCGTGCCTTCGCGAGCGCCCTCGTTTCCGGCAATTCGCGTGGCACCGGTTAATATCCCCGGTCAATGATCTCCTTCGAAAACGTCGCCAAGCGCTACCCGAACGGCCGCGAAGCCCTCGCGGGCGTGACGTTCCAGATCGAGCCGGGCGAATTCGTGTTCCTCACCGGCCGCTCCGGCGCAGGCAAGAGCAGCGTGCTCAAGCTGATCGCGCTGCTCGAACGGCCGAGCCGCGGTACGGTGATCGTCGCGGGACAGAACACCGGCAAGATCCGCCCGGGAAAGATCCCCGCCTTCCGACGCGCGATCGGCGTCGTGTTCCAGGATCACAAGCTGCTGATCGACCGGCCCATCTACGACAACGTCGCATTGCCGCTGGTCGTCGCGGGCACGCCGCTCAAGGAAATCGACCGGCGCGTGCGCGCAGCGCTCGACCAGGTCGGGTTGTTAGGCCGCGAACGCTCTTCGCCGCTCGAATTGTCGGTGGGCGAGCAGCAGCGCGTGGGCATCGCGCGCGCCGTCATCAGCAAGCCCCAGCTGCTGATCGCCGACGAGCCCACGGGTAATCTCGATCCGGCGCTGTCGGTCGAGGTCATGCGGGTATTCAAGCGCTTCCAGGAAGTCGGCGTCACGGTGGTGGTCGCATCGCATGACCCCAATCTCGTCCAGCAATTCGGCCAGCGCGAGATCATCCTCGACGGCGGACGCATCGCCTCGGACGTGCTGCACGCCGCGCACGGCGGGCGCATGACGGCGAAGGCGCCCGATCTGGCCGATCTTCCCAGCATCGATCTGCGCACATGAGCGGCGCGGTCTCATCGTATTTCACCCGCCACGTGCAGGCGCTGTTCGGCGCCATGGGAAGGCTGGCGCGCACTCCGCTCGCCACGCTGCTCACGATGATCGTCATCGGCGTAGCGCTCGCCTTGCCGGCCGGCCTCGGCCTGCTCGTCGACAATCTGCGCCAGGCCGCCGGCGGCGCGAGCAACGCCGTCGATTTCACGGTTCATTTCAAGCTCGGCACGCCGATCGAACGCGTGCGCCAGATCGCGACCAGCGCCGGTCAGCGCGCGGAAATCGAATCCGTCACCGTGACCACCGCCGACGAGGCGCTCGACGAGTTCAAACGTCTCTCCGGCTTCGGCGATGCGCTGAGCGCGCTCGAGGGCAACCCACTGCCGCCGCACATCGTCGTGCGCCCGGTGATCGATGCGAATGGTCCCGCCGGTATCGAGACCTTGAACCGCTACTTCAGCGCTTTCCCGGAAGTCGAGATCGTGCAGCTCGACCTCGACTGGGTCCGGAAGCTGCATTCGCTGCTCGAAGTCCTGCGCCGGATCCTGTGGGTCGTCGTGGCTGTCCTCGGGGTTGGGGTGGTGGCCGTCATCGGGAACACGATCCGGCTCGAGATCCAGCAGCGGCGTCCGGAGATCGAAGTCACCAAGCTCGTGGGCGGATCGAATGCCTTCGTGCGGCGGCCATTCCTCTACACCGGGCTGCTCTATGGCCTCGGTGGCGCCTTGCTCGCGACCCTGATCGTGTACGGCAGCCTGGCCTACCTCGACCGGGCGGTCGGCGACCTCGCGGCCCAATACGGCAGCCAATTCAGGCTGGCGGGCATCGATGACCGCCAGGTCGGCTGGCTGGCGGCCGTCGGCACGGTGCTGGGGTGGCTGGGGGCCTTCGTCTCGACCGGCAAGCACCTGCGCCGGATCGAGCCGCGCGCCTGACGCTCAGCTCGATCTTATAGATCAATAACTTATGATTCTGACGGAACCGGCCGGGGCATTAGCACTCCAAGTGTCCGACTGCTAATATCCAGCTCCAGTCGCGCAAGCGACAAGCTCAACGGATCGCCCCAGGAGGTTTCGTAAAGATGACCGCCACCACGCCCACCGCGATCGCACTCGTTGCCCGTCGGAATGACTTCTTCCCGGCCGGACCGGTCGGAAGCTTCGACGCGTACATGGACAAGGTAAGCCGCATTCCCGTGCTCTCGCGCGAGGATGAGGTCGATCTCGCCACCCGCTTCCGCAACGAGGGTGACCTCGAGGCTGCCCGGCAGCTCGTGGTGTCGCACCTGCGTTTCGTCGTGCACATCGCGCGCGGCTACTCCGGTTACGGCCTGCCCCTGGGCGATGTGGTCCAGGAAGGCAATGTCGGCCTCATGAAGGCGGTCAAGCGTTTCGACCCGACGGTCGGCGTGCGTCTCGTGTCGTTCGCCGTGCACTGGATCCGCGCGGAGATCCACGAATACGTGCTGCGCAACTGGCGCCTGGTCAAGGTCGCGACCACCAAGGCGCAGCGCAAGCTGTTCTTCAACCTGCGCAAGATGAAGAAGAATCTTGCCTGGCTCTCGCATGAGGAAACTCAGGCGGTGGCGCGCGACCTCAAGGTCTCGCCGGAAGAAGTGACCGAAATGGAAAAGCGTCTCGCGGCGCGTGACCTTTCGTTCGACCCGGTACCGGATTCGAGCGAGGACGGCGACGAAACGTACTCGCCTGCCGCCTATCTGCCCGCGCCGGACGCGGATCCTGCCGTGCAGATCGAGAATGCCCAGTGGGACGACACCACGGGTGATCGGCTGCAGTCCGCGATGAAGACACTCGACGATCGCTCACGCGACATCCTCGTGAGCCGCTGGACGGGCGAGGCGAATGCCACGCTGCATGACCTGGCGGACAAGTACGGCGTATCCGCGGAACGCATCCGCCAGATCGAGGCGAACGCGATCAAGAAGCTGCGCGGACTGATGACCGCTTGATGCGGCATCGGTGAAGGTCATGACGGCGGCCCTCGAGGCCGCCGTTTTTTTTTGCGCCGTTTTTTTTGTCGGCCGCATCCGATGACGCCCGGGAACGCGCGCCGGCTTCGTCGACCCGTTCGCGTAAGATTTCGGACGCACATGAACGCATCGAATCTCAATCCGCAAGGCCAGCAGATGGCCGATGAATCCATGGTCCGCACCCTCGCGGCCCAGATCGAGGCGATCTGGCCGCAGGAGAAGCGGCTGATCGACCTGTATCGCCTGCCACCCACCGCGCGTGTTCTCGACGTCGGAGCCGGCACCGGGGAATTCAGCGCGCGCGTGGCGGCGGAGTATCCGCAGGCACACGTGACCGGCGTCGAACTACTCGCGGATTCGGTCGAACGCGCGCGCCGGCGCCATGCCCGGTTCGCGCCGCGTCTGACCTTCGAAACGGGCGACGCCTTTCATCTTGCGCAGGCCGACGACAGCTTCGACCTGGTCGCGAATCGCCACATGATCCAGTCGGTCCCGCACGTCGAGCGGATCCTGGCTGAGCTCGTGCGCGTCACGAAGCCCGGTGGCCACGTCCATGTGCTCGCCGAGGATTACTCGATGCTGCACATGATGTCGGGCCCGCTCGACCCGGACGAGTTCTGGCGCAGGGGCCCGGTGGAGTTCGCGGAACGTACCGGCACGGACGCCCGTATCGGCCGGCGCGCGTGGTCGCTGATGCGCGCGGCGGGGCTGAAGAACGTGCGCGTGGACTACGTGATCGTCGACACGCTGCGGGTGCCGCGCCGCGTGTTCGCGGACATCATCACCGCGTGGCGGGACGGGTACGTGGATGCCCTCTCCACGCCGGCATTCCCGCCGGTGCTCGTGCGCCAGCATTTCGACGAGATCATCGAGAGCATCCTGAATCCGGAGCACTACGCGGTCTGGCACGTCCCGATCGTGTCGGGCACCAAGCACAAATGAAAAGGGGACAGACCTCGAGGTCTGTCCCCCGTGCGACACGCGGCGCGTGCGCCTGAAACCTTCAGCCCTGCGTGATGGGCTGGAGCTTCAGTTCCACGCGGCGATTCTGCTGCTTGCCTTCGGGCGTGGTGTTCGGCGCGATCGGTCGCGACTCACCCATGCCGAGCACGACGATGCGCTGATTGTTCACGCCGCGCGATTGCAGGTACGTGCCGACCGAGTTGGCGCGATCCTGTGACAACCGCAGGTTGTAGTCATCGGCGCCGTCGCTGTCCGTGTGGCCTTCGACGTCGATCAGGGTCTTGTCGAACTCCTTGAGCACCAGCGTCACCGAATCGAGCACCTTGTAGAAGTTCGCGTTGAGATCCGCGCTCGCGGTCTTGAACGTGATGTTGCCGGGCATGTTCAAGGTGAGGTTGTCGCCGTTGCGCGTGACCGAAACACCCGTGCCCTGGAGCTGCGCGCGCAGCTTGGCTTCCTGCTTGTCCATGTACGCGCCGACACCCGCGCCCGTGAGCGCACCCACGCCCGCGCCGATCAGCGCGCGCTCGCGGCGCTCCTTGGAATTGTCGCCGGTCAAGGCGCCGATCACGGCACCCGCGGCCGCGCCGATTCCCGCGCCCTTGCTCGCCTTGTTCACCTTGGTCTCACCGGTATAGGCGTCGGTGGTTTGGCAGCCGGCGACGGTGAAGGAAGCGGCGACAACCAGTAACAAACTGCGAGCGAGGATCAATGTCTTCATGCGTATCTCCTTATCGGAAAGTCCTGTCAAAAATAGTGGCGTGCATCTGAACGCCGAATGAACTGTCGAACTGTGCGCTGGTTCTCAGTCGCCGTGCATCATTCGACCGTTTCGGGCGAAGCCGGCGGCGAGGTCGCGCGCTGGTAGCCGCGTGGCCTGATCGCGACGGTATTGCGGATGACCGTGCAGCGCACGCCATCGGTCCGGAAGTATCCATATTCGAACGTCGGTGTCGCGCGCCCTGCACGCTCCAGCTCCATTCTGATTTCCCGCTCCCGCTCGGACGTAAGGGAAAATCGCATCTCGAGGTCGGAGTTTCCGCCATGTTCGAATGAAATGGTCATCGCGCGCGTCCACACGGAATAGCCGGGGAATACCCGCGCGCAGGCCAGCGCCGCGATGGGATCGGCCAGCGCCGCCTGGTATCCACCGAACATCACGCCGCCGGGATTTCGCGACCGCGCGTTCAACGGTAGCTTGATTCGGACGCTGCGCCAACCGTCGCCAATTTCCATCACCTTGATGCGCATCGGCACGAACGGCGGATACAGCTCCAGCAGGCGGGCATCGGAAAGCCAGCCATTGCGAGACATGAAACGCATGAATCGCGCCATCAGCGGCATGCCTGCTCCCCTCGTTCAGGCGCCTATTGTTGCAGAGGCGGGTCGCCGGGCGTAGCGTTCCCGGCATGCGCACGGTTGAACAGTGGTTTGGCGAGTACGGCGCGAGTCATACGCATCCGCGCAACGAACTGCTGCACTTCTTTTGCGTGCCCGCCATCGTGATGACGGTGATCGGTTTCCTCTGGGCCATTCCCGTGCCCGCCGGATTCGCGGCGGTATCCCCATGGCTCAACTGGGCGACCATCGCCACCGCCCTGGCCATCGCCTACTACTTCTCGCTGTCGGCGACGCTCGGCATCGGCGCGGCCATCGGTCTCGTCGCATTGCTCGGAGTTGTTAGCTGGCTGGACACCCTGCCCTGGCCACTGTGGCTGACCTGCGCCGTCGTGTTCGTGGTGGCGTGGATCGGCCAGTTCATCGGTCACGCCATCGAGGGCAAGCGGCCATCCTTCTTCAAGGATGTGCAGTTCCTGCTGATCGGGCCGCTGTGGCTGCTCGGCCACCTGTATCGGCGGCTCGGAATCGCCTATTGAAAGCAGTGGCGTATCATCGCGCCATGCTCAATCCCCTCGATTTATACGACGTCCGCGGACTCCTGACCGAAGACGAACGTGCGGTGCAGGATTCCGTCGGGCGTTTCGTCGACGAGAAGGTCCTGCCGATCATCCAGGAGTGCTTCGAGAAGCATCACTTCCCGAAGGAGCTGATCCCGGAGATCGCCGAACTCGGGTTGTTAGGATCGTCCATTCACGGCTACGACTGCGCCGGGCTGAACGCGGTGAGTTACGGGCTCATCTGCCAGGAGCTCGAGCGCGGCGACTCGGGCATCCGCAGCTTCGTGTCGGTGCAGAGCTCGCTGTGCATGTATCCCATCTACGCGTTCGGCACCGAGGAACAGAAGTCGCGCTGGCTACCCGACATGGCGCGCGGCCGGAAGATAGGCTGCTTCGGGCTCACCGAGCCACATGGCGGATCCGATCCCGCGAACATGAAGACGCACGCGAAGAAAAGAGGCGGCGACTGGGTCATCAACGGCTCGAAGATGTGGATCACGAACGGCGCCATCGCCGATCTGTGTATCTGCTGGGCGATGACGGACGACGGCATCCGCGGCTTCATCGTCGAGAAGGGAATGAAGGGATTTTCGGCGCCGGAGATCGAGCGCAAGTTTTCGCTGCGGGCCTCGGTGACCTCGGCCCTGTTCTTCGACAACGTCGTGGTGCCCGAGGCGAACCTTCTGCCGAACGTCAAGGGATTGAAGGGACCACTGTCGTGCCTCACGCAGGCGCGCTACGGCATCACCTGGGGCGTCATCGGCGCGGCGCAGGCCTGTCTCGCGCAGCTCATCGACTACACGAAGACGCGCGAGCTGTTCGGCAAACCACTCGCCTCGACCCAGGCCATCCAGTTGAGGCTCGCGGAGATGGCTCGCAAGATCACCACGGCCCAGCTCCTGAGCCACCAGTTAGGCCGCCTGAAGGATCAGGGCAGGATGCAACCGCCGCAGGTTTCGCTCGCGAAGTGGAACAACTGCCGCATCGCGCTCGACATCGCGCGCGACTGCCGCGACATGCTCGGCGGCTCGGGGATCAGCGCCGAGTACGTGCCGATACGGCACGCGCTCAATCTCGAGAGTGTGATCACGTACGAGGGCACCGAGACCATCCACCAGCTCACGATCGGGCGCGAGCTGACGGGGATCAACGCTTTTTAGGCGCAGGCGCCACGAAGGAAACGCCTCGCTAACTCAGCGATTTCTCACCCGGCACCAACCTGGGTACCGGGGACGAAGAACGGGGTACGCGTTTCCTGGAAGGGCGGCAGCGATTCGCAGCGACTGGCGAACATCGCCAGTGACTGGAACATGACGCGGTCGGACGCGACTCTCAGAGTGTCGTTGAGGAACGTGAACGCGCACGCGACGGTAATGTCGGCCTGAGTCATGCGCTTGCCCACCAGCCACTGCGAAACACCGCGCTCGCCGACGTACCGGTCGATCGCCGCGAGCGATGCGCTCATCTGCGTGCGCAACCGGTCCAGCCAGGGTTGATGCCGTTTCGATTCGGGACGGAACGCGCCTTCGTACACCTGCAGCACGCCTTTTTCCGCCGCGCCCGTCGCCATCGCCATCAGGTGCAGCGCCTGGCGCCGTTCGGGCCCTGAACGCGGCAGCAGCGCGCGCTCGGGACCCACGAGTTCATCGAGATAGTCGAGGATCGCGCCCGACTCGATCAGGCTTTCGTTGCGCCCGATCACGAGCGTCGGCACACGGCCCAGCGGGTTGTATTCGCGGATCCGGTCGAAATCCTTGCCCACCGACCAGTTGGCATGTTCGAAGGGCAGATCCAGCAGTTTCATCGTGATCGCGACCCGCCGGACGAACGGCGAATCGAACATTCCAATCAGCAGCATGGGACCTCAATGCGGTGCGACGTAGCGAGCATATATCGCGGCGGCCGCGATGAGCACGACCGCCAGTAGTAAGACCAGGAAGATCCTGCGGCGGGATTCGCGCCGCTGGGCATCGAGCTGGACGCCGAGAATAGGGTCGTTGGCGATGTGGGCCTCCACACGTTGCCGCGCTTCGCGGGCGCTCACGCCCTCGCTTTCGCGCACTACCCGCACGGCTTCCGTCAGCCTGCCCTCGGTGAGCAGCGTGGCCGCTTCCAGCGAAATCTCTTTTCTGCGCCGCTCCGCACGCACTTCAGGCCGCCTCGCAACCCGGCATGCGCGCGCGGCGCGTTGCTCCAACAAGGAGGAAAGTCATATGCCGAGTCCGTCCCACGTTGCCGAGCCGCAGCTCAATGCCACTCCATTGATCGACGTATTGCTGGTCCTGCTGGTGATGCTGATTTTCACGCTGCCGATCGCCACGCACGCCGTGAAACTCAATTTGCCACAGGGCCCGAGCACATCGCCACCACCACCGTCCGTCCGGATCACGATCGAATCCGATGGCGCGATCTACTGGGACGACGAGCGCATGGCGTCGACCAGCGCCCTCGCGCCACGCTTCCAGGCGCTCGCCGGTCAGCAGAGTCCGCCTTTGATCCGTGTGATGCCCGACAGACGCGCGCGTTACGAAATCGTTGCCCAGGTGCTCGCTGCCGCCCAGCGCGCGCGGATCGAACGGCTCACCGTCATGCCGGTGACCGACTCCTAGGTCAAATGGGGACATTCCTCGTTTCCTAGCAAACGGGGACAGACCTCCGCGCGTTTCAGAAGCCGCGTTGCCCGCACAGCGACGCCTCGGCGATCCAGCACAGGAGCACCGTGCACACCGCGATCCACTGCCAGCAGGATTGAGTCCGGTCGCCGCGGCCCTCGGACGCGCCGTTCATAGCGGCAGCCAGTTCGTCGCGGCTTCGCGACGATGCAGATAGACGAACCGCGCGCGCGACAGCCGCGCGGCGAAGTCGTTACTGCGCGTGCCCACGCGTTCCAGGAACCGGCGCCAGCGCTCGCCGGGATCGGACGCGAGTCGCGCGCCGGCATATGTAAGGACGGAGTTCGTGTGGGAGCTGCGTTCGATCATGGCTGTCTCCGGTTCTGACCTGGATGCCATTTCGCGGCCGTGAGGAGGCGATGCCGTGACGCCTTGATGGCCGACCTGCGCAAGATCCTGACGAAATGTGGCCGCACACCCGCGTAAGGGGCGGGTCGCTTAAACTGGGCTCATGAGAAAAACGATCGCCATCGTCGAAGACGAACGCGCCATCCGTGACAACTACGCCGCCGCCTTTTCGCGCGAGGGATACGCGGTACGCGGCTACCCGAACCGCCGCGATGCCATGGCGGCCTTCGCGGCGCGGCTCCCGGACCTGGCGGTCATCGACATCTCTCTCGAGGACGAACCGGAAGGCGGCTTCGAGTTGTGCCGCGAGCTACGCGGCCTGTCCGCCGAACTGCCGATCATTTTCCTCACCGCCCGCGACAGCGAGCTCGACGCGGTGTCCGGCCTGAGGCTGGGCGCCGACGACTTCCTCACCAAGGACCTCTCGCTCGCCCATCTGATCGCGCGCGTGAACGCGCTGTTCCGCCGGGTCGACGCGCTGCGCCGTCCCACCGAGGAAAAGCAGGTCATCCGGCGCGGCGCGCTCACGCTCGACGGCGAACGCATGTCGGTGGAATGGAACGGGCAGGTCGTGTTGCTGTCGCTCACCGAGTTCTGGATCGTGCATGCGCTGACGAAACACCCCGGCCACGTGAAGAACCGGCAGCAGCTCATGGACGCCGCGAACGTGGTGCTCGACGACAACACGATCACCTCCCACATCAAGCGCATACGCCGGAAATTCCAGGCGGTCGACGAGAAGTTCGATGCCGTGCACACCGTGTACGGCATGGGCTATCGCTGGGTCGAGTAGCGAGGACGCAGAACCGCGAACGTATGGGGCGCCTCACCGACCTGATGAACTACGGACCGATCTCGCCGTTCCGGCTGCGGACCAAACTACTTCTGCTGGCGCTCACCACCCTCGCCCTGCCGTGGGCGGGCTGCCAGTACGCGCGCGAGATGGAGACGGTGCTGCGCGAGAGCGAGCAGCAATCCCTGCTCGCGGTCACGACCACGATCGCCGGATCGCTGAAGGGCCGGCAGGAGCTGCTGTTCCGCCGGGACTCGCTCCCCGACTCCGTCGTGGGCGACCCGCGGGACATCACGCCCATCGTGTTGTCGGGCGCGCCGCTGATCGACGGCCGCGCCGACGAATGGGACAGCAACGCGCGCAATGTCGTCCGCGTCGCCGGGCCGGGTGGCGACAGCCTGCGCATCCTCGCGGCGACGCACGAACGCTGGCTCTACCTGGCGCTGTTGGTGCGCGATAACCGCCTCGTGTTCGACGCGTCGCAGCTCGAGCCGCTGGTTCGCGAGAACATCGGCGACCGCGTCTGGCTCGCCTTCGACGACAAGCGGGGCGGCCAGCAGCGGCTGTTCTTCGGCAGCACGGGCGTGGGTCCGCTTCGCGGCCGCTTCATCGAGACGCTCGAGTACGGGCGCGAACAGGCGGTGGAGGAACCGCGTATCGAGGCCGTCTGGCAGCGCAGCCGTGACGGCTACGTGATGGAGATCGGCATCCCCCTGTCGATGGTGGGACAACATTTGGGCATCCTCATCGACGATCGCGACCGGCGCGGAGCCGCCCGCGAAAGTTATGGCACCCTGGATCCCTCGGACCTGCGCGCCACCGGCCGGCTGATTGCCGCCTCGCCGGATCTCGGCGAACACCTGCGGCAATTCGCCCAGCCCGGCGTGGAGCTCACCGTCGCATCATCCACCGGCGCGATCCTGACCCGCATGGACGCGCCCGCGCTGCCCGGCGACTACACGCGGTTCCGCGGCTTCCTGCCACGCATGTACCGTCTGTTCCTCGACGGCGACCTGGTACCCCGCAGCGTCACGGAAGCCGAGCGCGAGCGCGCCGCGCAGGCGCTCACGCAACGCGCGGTCGAGGGCGCCCCCGCATCGACTTTCATCGCGGGCCGCTACGAGAACAGCGTCACCGTCGCCGCGGCCGCGCCGATCTTCGCGGCGGACGGCAAGAAGATCATCGGTGTGGTGCAACTCGCGCAGACAGCGGACCGCTGGCTCACGCTGCGCGACCGCGCGCTCACGCGGCTGCTCAATCTGACGCTGTTCGTCACGCTGTTCGCGGTCGGCGCGGCGTTCTGGTTCGCCGGCCGCATGACCCTGCGCATCTCGCGGCTGGGACACGCAAGCGAAACCGCGCTCGGACGCGAGGGCAATCTTTCGCGCGTGCTGCCCGAATCGAACGCGAAGGACGAGCTCGGCGACCTGTCGCGCAGCTTCTCCTCGCTGCTCGGCCGGCTCGACGAATACACGGGCTACCTGCGGACACTGGCCGGGAAACTGGCGCACGAGATCCGCACGCCGCTGACCATCATCCGATCCTCGCTCGAGAATCTCGAATCGGAGGCCAACTCGGATAACGCGCGGATATACATCGCGCGCGCGCGGGAAGGCAGCGAGCGGCTCGGCGCCATCCTCACGGCGATGGGCGCGGCCACCAAGGTGGAGGAAGCCATCACCCAAAGCGAGCGGCAACGCTTCGACCTCGCGGCCCTGGTGCGCAATGCGGTCGATGCCTACGGCTCGGCGTTTCCCGCCCGGAAGTTCACCTGCGACGCACCGCGGAATGCCCTCGAGATCACCGGCGCTCCGGATCTGATCGTGCAGATGCTCGACAAGTTGATCGACAACGCGGTGGATTTCAGCGCCGATGGCGACACGATCGCGATCGCTCTGCGCGAGGAAGAAGGTTTCGCGGAGCTGTCGGTCGCGAATCCCGGTCCACCTCTGCCGGCGGAAGCGACGACGCGGCTATTCGAGTCGTTGTGGCAGTCCCGTACCGAGGCCGACAAGCGGCCCCATTTCGGCCTCGGTCTCTACATCGTTCGCCTGATCGCCGAGTTTCACGGTGGATCCCCGAGAGCGGAAAACCTGGCCGACGGTTTCGGCGCCATCTTCACGGTGCGCTTGCAGCGTTGAAGATGCATTTGCGCAGCCGTTCACATCCAGTCGCGACGCGCGGTGCCGATACTCTCGAAAGAAGCCATTGTCGTGCGATTAAGACATTGTGGCAAAACGGATTCGGCGTATGATCGGGCCAGCTCAGTACCGAAACCATCTCTAAGTGGCTGATTCGCAGCCCTGAAACGGATGGAGCGGACAAGGCGGAGGAATGTGGCTCGCATTGCATCAAAGAAATGATGCGCGGAGGACACAGCGGTTTTTTGAAAAGAAACTAGGACTTGCTCACGGGCACGGGTTCAGGCGGTAGTTGCTTAGTTTTCGATTACTGCCGGGGTCGACAAAAGCGTGAACTGACACGCGGGCTTAGAGGTTTAGCCGGAGACCGAAAGGTCACCAACGTCCCAGCCGAAAGTTTTCAGTCCGTGTAACCGACACGATCGGCTGACAGCGATGGACCTACGTCGACGACGACCCACTAACAAGCCCCGCTCCGCGGGGCTTTTTTTTGGCCCGGATGTGGCATCGTTCACGCACATGCACAAAACACGATCCGCGGCCTGACGCAGGCGAGGTAACCCAGTGGAATTCGCGCTCGCCCCCGTCTCTTTCACCATCCTGATCGTGACGGTCATCGTCAGTGTGCTCGGCCTGAAGGCTTCGCCGCGCATCATCGAACGCTGCCTGCTGCGGCCTTACTACACTGTGCGCAAGGGCGATTATTTCCCGGTGGTGGCGTGCGGTTTCGTGCACGCGGATTTCACCCACCTGCTGTTCAACGGATTGACGCTGTATTTCTTCGGCCCGGCGCTCGAATACACCATCGGTTCAGTGCGCTTCGCGCTGCTGTATTTCGTGACGCTGGTGATCAGCAGTCTCGGCACGGTCTATAAGCACCGCAACAATCCGGATTACGCCTCGCTGGGCGCCTCGGGTGCGATCCTCGGCGTGTTGTTCGCGTACATCCTCTACTACCCGACGCAGATGCTGTACCTGTACTTCGCGATCCCGATTCCCGCGGTGCTGTTCGCGTTCGGGTATCTCGCCTACACCTGGTGGGCGTCGAAGAACTCTCGTGGCCGCATCAATCACGACGCGCATCTCGACGGCGCGCTCACCGGCCTCGCGTTCGTCTCGCTGATCGATCCCGGCGCGTGGAGCCGCGCGATCGCGCAGGTTCAGCAGGTGCTCGCCTGACGACGAATCAGAACCCAGGAATCAGAACCACGAGTAGTTGAACGAGATGCTGATCCGCTCGGCCTCGGTCGGATTGGGCGCGACCTCGTGCCGCAGCCAGCTCTCGAACAACACCAGCCTGCCCTGCTCCGCTGGGATCGTCACCCAGGCCCTGTTTTCCCGGCGCGCGCGCGTCTTGCGCGGCGGCGCGGCCATGAATCGGTCGAGCCGCGGATCCTCGAATTTCAGTCCCGAGCAGCCGCGCGGCGTGCGCACGTAGTAAGTGCCGCTCACCGTCGCCAGCGGATGCAGGTGCAGTCCGTGCACCACCTGGCGCGTCATCACGTTCACCCAGCAGTCGGTCATCGAGAGCTTGCGCCCCGCGAGGTCGAAGTCGAGCGCGCGCGAAAACTTGCGCACGTGCGCGTCGATGCGCTTCTCGAGCGCGGCGAAGGTCGGCGACATGCGATGCATGCGCGCGAGCGAGTTGTAGGACGTGTACCCGCCCGGATAGTTAGTGGCGGACCACGCGCGTCCGCCGCCGTCCTCGACCGCGAGCTGGCGGCATTCGCGCAGCAGCCGCGAATTCAGGTCGGCCGCGGCGCCGCGCGTGAGATTCGCGGTGTAGACGCGGGTGGGAAACAATGTCGTGACGGGCATGTATCCAGCATAGGGGACGCGGGTGGCGACCCGCAAAGCGGCGCGACTATACTCCCCCTCCCTTTCACCCGGGACGCGCACCATGAAGAAAATCCTCGCCACGTTGAGCGCACTGGCCATGATCGCCGCGGCGCAGGCTGAGACCGGCAAGACTCACAAGCTCACAAAGCTGTGGGAATCCGACGCCGCGCTGAAGGTACCCGAAGGCGTGCGTTTCGATGCGAAGCGCAAGCTGCTCTACGTTTCGAACATCGATGGCGAGCCCTGGGCGGTCGACGGCAAGGGGTCGATCGGCAAGGTGGGGCTCGACGGCAAGATCATCGCGGCCGAATGGATCACGGGCCTCGATGCGCCGAAGGGCATCGCGCAGTCGGATGACGGCGAATTGCTGTACGTGGCCGACGCCGGTGGCGTCGTGGTCATCGACATCGACGCGGGGAAGATCAAGGAGAAGATCGCGATCCCGGAAGGCGTGCAGCTCAACGACATCGTGAACGACAAGGGCACGCTGTACGTGTCCGACTCGAAGGGCCGCAAGATCTTCGTCGTGAAAGACGGCAAACACTCGGTCCATCTCGATGAGAAGGTGCTCAAGGGCCCGAACGGCGTGCTCGTTCACAACGGGGCGCTCTACGTCCTCGACGACAACGCGCTCAATCGCGTCGAGCAGGACAAGTCGCTCACGGTGCTCGCGAAGGACATGCCGGGCGGCGTCGACGGGCTGGAGAACGCCGGCGGCGATGACTTCCTGGTGTCGGTATGGAGCGGCGCAATCTGGTACGTGCCCGCCGGCGGCGAGAAGCAATTGCTGTTCGACGGCAAGGCCGTCAAGACCAGCACCGCCGACATCGGCTGGGATCCGGCCACGAAGACGGTCTACGTGCCGACCTTCTTCAAGAACACCATCATCGCATTCAAGGTCGATTGACCCGGTAGAAGGGACGGGTCCGGAAGGGCGTCGCGCGAGCGGCGCCCTTTTCGTTTCAGCGTGCCCACCCATGCCGAGCCGGCGCAGTGTGACCGGCCGCACACTCCATCCCCTCAGTAATCGATGCCGGTGCCGAAACTGTCAGGGGAGAGAGGCGACAGGTGAATCCTGAACTGAAAAACCAGCTCGCGCGGGCGTTCGGCCTGGCTTCCGGGTCCGAATTCGACGACCTGGTGGCCGGACTGCGCGCGGGCGCCGCGGTCGACGCCGACACCCTGCGTCGGGGCTGCCTCGCGCTCATCGACCATGCGCAACAGGCGCGCGATGCGCATGACGTCAATGCACAGCGGCTGCAGATCGCGATCGAAGCGTCCAACCTGGGCCTGTGGGACTGGGACATCGCGAGTGGCCAACTATTCGTCGACCGCGCCTTCGCGAGATTCATCGGCCGCGAGGAACACGAGGCCGTCTGGCCCATCGACCAGCTCGCGCGGCTCGTGCACCCGGACGATCTCGCCGGATTCACGGATGCCACTCGCGAGGCGCTGCGCGGCCGCGCGCCGATGTTTCAGAACCGCCACCGCGTTCTGCACGCCGACGGCCGGTGGGTGTGGCTGGAGACCTATGGCAACGTGACGCAGCGCGACGCCGCGGGCCGCGCCACACGCATGACCGGCACACATGCTGACATCACCGCTCGCATGCAGACCGAGCGTGCGCTGTCGAACACGCTGCGCGTGATGCACGCCCTGCTCGAAACTCTGCCGCTTCCGGTCGTCATACGCGACGTGGAACGCCGCGTCACGATGGTGAATGCCGCATGGGAGGAGATGGCCGGTGGGTCGCGCCATGACGTGATCGGAAGATCGCTCGAAGCGAACGACATCCTGCCGGCGCCGGACGGTCATCGCGATTCCGACGACCGGCTGTTCCTGGAAAAGAAGCCGCAGCGGTACGAGACGGTGATCCACACCCCTGCCGGCAAAGCCTTCAACGTGATCGTCGCGAAGACGCCGCTCCTGTCCGAAGACGGCTCCATCACCGGCATCGCCTCCGTGATCACCGACATCTCCGACCAGAAGCGAACGGCCGACATGCTCGAGCGCGCGCGCATCGCCGCGGAAGCCGCCGTGCTGGCGAAGTCGCGTTTCCTCGCCAACATGAGTCACGAGCTGCGCACGCCACTCAACGGCGTCGTCGGCATGGCGTCGCTGCTCGAGAACACCGCGCTCGATGCGCGGCAACGCCGCTTCGTCCGCACGCTCAAGTCCTCGGCGGAGGCGTTGGTCACCCTCATCAATGACGTGCTCGACCTGTCGAAGGCCGAAGCCGGGAAACTCGATCTCACCATCGGACCCTTCGAATTGCGCCGCGAGGTCGAACAGGTCGTGGGCCTGTTCAGCGCCCGCGCGCACGCCAAGGGCATCGAGCTGGCGGCGCACCTCGCGCGCGACGTGCCGGCCGTGATCCACGGCGACCCGATCCGTCTGCGCCAGGTGCTCGGGAATCTCGTCAACAACGCGGTGAAGTTCACCGAGTGCGGCGCCGTGCTGCTCGCGGTCACGGTGGTGCCGGACGGATCGGCTGACTGCGTGCTCGAGTTCAGCGTCACCGACACCGGCGTCGGCATCGCCGCCACGGAACAACAACGCATCTTCGAGGCGTTCGAGCAGGCCGACGGCAGCATCACACGCAAGTTCGGCGGCACTGGCCTCGGCCTCGCGATCAGCCGGCAACTCGTCGATCTCATGCGCGGCACGATGGGCCTGGAGAGTGAGCAGGGCCGCGGCAGCCGCTTCTCGTTCAGAATCCCCGCGGGAATTCTGCGCCCCGTTCCCGCCGCGACGTCCGCTGACGGCGGCTCCGCCGCCATCGTCGTGGGAATGCATCCGGTGATCCGCGACCCGGTGCGCGAGATCCTCGCCACGATGTGCGCCCAGGTGATCTGCGCGGATTCGCCAGGCGACGCCGTCGCGGCATTGCGGCGCTTCGGGCCGAACGTCGGACGCATCCGGATCGTTTTCGATTGCACTGCCGCGACGAAGCTCGACCAGGCGATGAGCGAGCTGCGCGCCGCCGCGGGCTCGCGTCAGATGGAAATCATCGTGCTGCTGCCGCCGGACGCGGATGCGAACGCGCCCGCCGGCGCGAACCGCGGCATCGTGAAACCCTTGTGCACGCCCGATCTGCTCGAGGTCGCGCAGGACACGGCGCAGAGCACCCGCGTGCGCGCGCTGCCCGCGAGCGGCTCGCGCGGCCGCGCGCTGGTGGTCGAGGACAACGTGGTGAACCAGGAGATGGCGCGCGCGATGCTCGACATGCTGGGCTTCAAAGTCACCACGGCTTCGAACGGGCAGGAGGGCGTGAAGGCCGCGGCCGCCGATCCGGATCTCGATCTCATCCTCATGGATTGCCAGATGCCCGTGATGGACGGACTCGCCGCCGCGCGCGCGATCCGCGCGGCCGAGCCCCCGGGCCGGCGCGTTCCCATCATCGCGCTGACCGGCAATGCCTTGCCCGGCGACCGCGAGGCCTGCGTCGCGGCCGGCATGGACGACTATCTCGCCAAGCCGTTCTCGTTGTCGGCGCTTCGCGGCACCATCGACCGGTGGACGCGCGGCGACGCTTCGGCCGGTACTTCCGCGACCGGGTCATTTCCCGGACGTGCGCCGCGATGATCGAGTGGTTCGGGCTGCCGGTATCCAACCACCAGTAAGGCGTTTGGTCCTCGTTACGTTGCGCGCACAATGGCGCCATGAACCGCACGCTCATCGTCATCGGATTGCTGATCGTTGTCGTCGGCCTGGCGTGGAAGCCGCTGTCCTCGCTCCCGCTGTTCCGGCTGCCCGGCGACCTCGTCGTCGACCGTCCGGGCTTCAAGTTCTTCTTTCCGCTGACCACGATGCTGATCGTCAGCGTGGTGGTGTCGGTGATCCTCTGGCTGTTCCGGAAATAGTCGCTGGTCCCCGGACGACCGGCCAGAACGTTCCGGGATACTCGAGGGCTGTGATCAAGCTGTGAGGAGTTCGTTGGGAACTCGTCTGGCCGGCCATTCGAGGTAAGGACACGCTAACAAGTTGCGCACTCCGCGTGTATTGCGCGCGCGGGAGAATGCGCGTGCGGCGATTTCCTACCCGGCGGAATTACAGGCCGAGCTCGTCGAACTGGCGAGCGTCGATGGCCGCGTTGATCTCTCTCGCGCCGCGTTCGATCGCTTCGAAGTCGCGGCCCGCCGATCGTCGCAACTGATCGAGACTGGATGCGTCGGGCTGGCAGTTCGGATCCAGGCGGCAAATGATCCGCGTCATCTCGGAACCCGGGCCGCAGTCGAACCCGCGCTGGCAGGCGGCGACGAACCAGCTCGACTCGCGACTCGCGTCGCGTTCCGAGAGCCCGCTGATCACCGCACTCACCGCTGGAAACACCGCCGGATCGTTCGAGCTCAAGGCCGCGCGCGCGAACTCGCGGGCCTGTTCGAGCGCTTCACCTTCCGGAAGCGACGAACCGCCGTTCACGAGCCACAGCGCCCATTCCGCCTGGCCGCGGGGATAGCCGGCCACCGCCGACTTCAACAGCCAATCGTCCTTCTGCCCCAGGCGCGCGGGATCGGACTCGCGCAGACGCTGGCACTGACCATGTATCCGCAGCAGGTCGGCTTCATCGAAGAGGCGCAGGACGCTTTCGTCCGCCAGGACTTCATCGAGCGGACGTTCGCGCCGGCCACCGCCGAAACGACGCTCGAATTCGGTCAGGCACCGGTCCAGGGCGCGGAACATGTAATACCCCGCCGCGCCGTCGCCACGCTCGGCGACCCCCTGGATTCCCTCGACGAAGGCCAGCAGGTCGTCGGTCGCGGCAAAGGTCACCGCCATGGGATCGGGAGGTCGGATGCGGGTGGCGGCGGACGCGCCGGTCGCGGCCTGCGAGGGGGTATCGGAAACCGATGGCGGGGTCGGCGATGGGCTGGCGGGTCTATCGAGCGGCGATTCTTTGATCGTCGCGGGCGGCGCAGCCTGACGGCTGACGAACAACAGCGACGCGCCTGCAACTGCCACGAGGCCGGCGACGATGAGGAGGCTGCTGCGCGTCATCACGCGCAGTGTGGCCCACCGGGGGCCGTCTTTCTATTACTGGATATAGCCGAGGAGCAGGCCGGCGGCGAGCGCGAACAGCGTGGCGAAAGTGGCCGGCAGGTGGAATGAAAGCTTCACGTCGTCCCCGGTATTGTCGGCCCGGCGCCTCTTCCGTGCGCTTCGGGCCGCTTGTTATTGCACCTGAGTCTTACCCGGCACCCGCCCGGGCGCAACGGGGGCATCCCGGGGCGCGGCGAAAGCGTGAACTTTTACCGGTTCATATCGTGGCAGGAGCGCGACCCATACTCGATCACCAGCCCCCGCCGCCGCCGCCTCCCCCGCCACCGCCCACGCGGCCGCCGCCTCCGCCGCCGGACTTCGAGCCTGGCGCCTGCGCGGACGAGGAGATCGCACTCGACAGTGAGGACCCGAGCCCCGAGGAGAAGCTCGCGACCTTCGCGGGGTTCCATCCCGAACCTGCGTACCACGCGGGGTGGTAATTGGGCTCCTGGATGTCGAGGACGCGGGCGAACTTCTCCGCCCAGCGCTGTTCGACCTCGAGCGCGAGCGCGGCGGGTAGATAGTTCTCGTAGATCCGCGCGGTCATCTTCGGCGGCGGTGGACCGCTGATCCGCTTGAGGTCCTCGCCCTCGGCGACTTCCAGGTACGCCTTGAAGCCGCGGATGTGGTCCATCGCGGCCTGCCCGATCACGGTGGGCGCCCTGAGCAGCTTGCCGAATATGCCGTTGGCGACCAGCCCGGCGACGACCGCGAGCAGCGTGAGCCATCCCAGCGGCGTCGTCAGGTACCACATCGGCCAGACACCGCTCGACCCCGGCCAGCCGAGCGACGACGCGGCGACGAGGAGACTCAGCGCGATGCCCAGCACGTGCCAGCCGCCGTTGATGCGGAAGAAGCTGGACGAGTACTGGCTCTTGAGCGATGAGCGGTGCGCGGAGCGCGAGCGGCTCACCTTCGCGTGATTCTTCTGCTCCAGCTCCAGCCGGTCGCCGTGCCGGAACAGGGCCGCGTGCAGCGCAAGCTCATCGGGCGAGAGCGGCTGCTGTTCGCCCGTTTTCTCCCGGATCAACGTGTACTTGCGGCCGAGGCCGAGGATGCCGTCGCTCTGCTCGATGCGCAGGTATCCCTTGACCGCCAGGCTGAGCACGCTCGCCGCGAAACACTTGTCGTCGTAACTCATGCGCATCAGATAGCGCATCGATGCGGCGGACTGCTTCTCCGGCATTTCGTATTCGGGAATGATCACGCGCCCGGGCGGGTCGCGGCCAACCTTGTCCCACACCAGGTAGTAGTAAGTCAGCAGCAGCGCGAGGCCGATGAGGGCGAACCAGGCGGCGCGGTTGTCCTTCGGCAGATCACGCTTCAGGAACGCTTCCGCGGGTGAGCTCCAGCTTTGCTGCCGGGACTCGCCGGCATCGCGCGCGAAGTCGTAGCCGGGACTCGCCGACTGCGCGGGAGTGGGCGGCAGCGCGTTTTCGACCGCGGCGCTGATGAATCCCTTGGGCCACATCGCGACGATGGTGAGACCTTCGTTCGGACGCAGGGCGCGCGTCACGGCGAAGCTGGCTCCTTCCGGGGTGGCCTGCGCGGTGTAGTCGCGGCCCTGGTTGCTTTCCGAGCCCGTGTACGCCTCGAGGCGCAGCTCGCCTCTCGGGATCGTCGCCGGCAGCAGAACGTTGGCGGTCACGCGATCCATCGGCAGGCTCCAGCCCTGGCCCGTCACGTTCCAGTAGAGCTCGTCGTGATCCGAGAAGAATCCCATCTGCCGGTCGGTGCGATAGTCGAGCACGTAGACGTGTTCGCCGCGCGGCAGCATGACGGATGCGCTCCCGAGGTAGATGCGCACGCCGTTGCCGACCTGTTCCATGCGCCACGGCTCGGGCGCTCCATCACGCGTCGCGGATTCGAACGCGAAACCGACGACGACCTGCCGCCCGCCCTTTCCGGGGTAGATAGTCGGAAACTCGCGGTAGATGCCGCGGCGGATCTTGTCGCCTTCCGCGCGCACGCGGATGGTTTCGCGCACGGCCAGCGTGCCGTCGGGCTGCACGGTGATCGCGCTGTCGAATGCGAGGATGCGCTCATCGGCCCGGGCAACGCCGCCGATGGACCAGGCAACCAGGACGAGCGCGAAGATTCGCGCGAATCGCGGGAGATGGTTCATGACAACGCGACTGCGGGCGCCTGCGCCTGCGCGCCGTCTTCGAGCTCGAAGAACTCCGCTTTCCTGAAACCGAACATCCGCGCGATGACCAGGTCCGGGAACTGCTGGATGCGGTTGTTGTAGAGATTGACCGCGCCGTTGTAGAAGCGGCGCGCGTACTGGATCTGGTTTTCGGTGTCGGCGAGCCTGCGCTGCAGGTCGAGGAAATTCTCGTTCGCCTTGAGATCGGGATACGCCTCCACCAGCGCGACGAGCCGGTGCATTCCGTCACCGACGGATTTCTCCACCTCACCGCGCGGCCGCGGCGACTTCTCCGCGGCTCCCTGCGCGCGCAGCACCGCGAGGTTCGACAGCAGCGCGCGCTCGTACCCGGCGTAACCCTTCACCATTTCGACGAGGCGCGGGATGAGCTCGTGACGCCGCAGCAGCTGCACGTCCACGTCGCTCCAGCCCTGCGCGACGCGATTGCGGTCGCGGACCAGGAGATTGAACGACACCGCGGCCCACACGGCGAGCAATGTGACGATCACGGCGAGGACGATCACCATTTCGACATGCTAACACCTGCCCAACGCATGTCTTCCTTCACGCCGGCGTTTGTGAGATTAGTAGGCGCAGGGGGATTCCAAGCTTGACCGTACACACCCAGCCGACGCGCGCCCGGTTCAAAGTCATTGGCTTCATGGTGACGCTCGCGATGGTCACCTACCTCGACCGCGCGTGCATCGGCGCCATGGCGCCGGCCATCTCCGCGGAGTTCGGGCTCGACGAGGCGCAGATGAGCTGGGTGTTCTTCAGCTTCATCCTCGCGTACGCGATCTTCGAGATCCCGACCGCGCGCTGGGCGGACAGCCGCGGCGCGAAGAACGTGCTCACGCGCATCGTGAGCTGGTGGTCGGTGTTCACGATCGCTACGGCCGGCGCCTGGAGCTACGTGTCGCTGCTCGTCACGCGTTTCCTGTTCGGCATGGGAGAGGCCGGGGCCTGGCCTTGCGTCGCGCGAGTCATGTCGCGCTGGATTCCGTTCCGCGAGCGCGGCACCGCCAAGGGCATCTTCTTCGCGGGCGCGTACAGCGCGGGCGCGGTCACGACCATCGCGGTCACCGCGCTGCTGCCGTTGTTCAGCTGGCGCGAGATCCTCGTGGCGTTCGGCCTCATCGGCTTCGTGTGGGTCGCGGCCTGGCGCTGGTGGTTCCGGGACGAGCCCACCGAACACCCGGCGGCCAACGACGCCGAGCGCGCGCTGATCGTCGCCGACCGGCCCCCCGAAACCGTCCATCCGCGCGGCTGGGCCTATTGGCGCGGCCTGCTGCGCGAGCGCAACGTGCTGCTCCTGTGCCTGCTCTACATGCCCAACTGCGCCACGTTCTACTTCTGCATCACGTGGCTGCCTACCTACCTCATGAGGGAGCACGGCTTCGAGAAGACCGAGCTCGGCCTGGTGGCCTCGCTGCCGCTGTTCATGAGCATCGCGACGCAGTTCCTCGGCGGCTACTGGTCGGATCGTTTCACGCGCCGCTTCGGCGTCACCGTGGGGCGGCGCACGCCGGGCATCGTGGGTTACGCGCTGGCCGCCGTGTTCATCTTCGCGGCGGCCTTCTCGAGCGCGCCGATCATGGCCGCCGTGTTCATCGCGCTGGCCGCGGCCACCTGCATGCTGACCACTGCTCCGGCGTGGAGCACCTGCGTCGACATCGGGCGCGAGCATTCCGCGACCGTCGGCGCGACGATGAACACCTCCGGCCAGATCGCCGCCATCCTGAGCCAGCCGGTGGTGGGATATTCCGTCAAGTTGTTAGGCGACTGGAACGTGCCTTTCTACCTGCTCGGTGGCCTGTTCATCGTCGGCGCCCTTTGCTGGGCGTTCGTCGAGCCGAGGCGCGCGCTGTTCGCGGATGCGCCCGCGACGCGCTGATCCGGCGCCCGGCATTTACCAGATGTCGAGGCGCATGATCCCTGCATCACAATTCCTCTCGTGAGGGCGTGAGCACCGCACAGATCGCGGGTGTTTCGATTGGCGGGAGCGCTTCGCGAGCCTAACTTCGGGCTCATGAAAACCGTCGCGATCCGGCGCGTTTTTGCGCTGTGCAGTGTCGCCATACTGGCCGCCGGCCCCGTCCTGGCCCAGATTGGTCCTATCCAGCCCGTGCTCGTGCTCGAGGGCGGCAAGGCCGAACACGGGCACACCCGGCCCGATCTTCCCGACGACTACTCGGTGCCCATCGACGTCTATGTCGCGCCGGATGGCGCGGTGAGCAACGTCGTGGTCAGCGATTCGACCGGCAACCCGGAAGCCGATGCCATCGCGGCGGCGTACCTGCGTGACCGGAAGTTCCTGCCCGGGCTCGACATGCAGGGCAACCCGGTCGCGAGCACGGTGCGCGTGACGGTGAACATGTTCCACCGCGGCGCGCGTAAGGTCGTCAAGGTCACTCTCAAGCCGCCGCCGATTGCGCACGAGACCGAGCGCGTTCACAAGCTCATGTGTGCGGATTTCCTGTGGGAACTGCAGCGCATGCGCAAGGGCGCCAACATCCGCGACGCGAGCCTCGAGGTGATGCCCTACGTGTCCGCACGCATGTACATGACCTCGAAGCAGGTGTCCGAGGAAGTGGAGAGCCGCTTCTGGGATACGTGGGCCAACGCGCTCGAGAAGATAGTCGACCGTTGCGAGAAGGACGAGCTCAAGCTCTACTACAGCGAAGTCCTCGTGCCGACGCTCGACGGGTCGCTGCCCAACAGGGACACCGCGACCGCGGGTAGATAGCCGACGTTTGCGTGAGCGGCCGCGTCCGCCGCTTGCCGCTCAGATCTCGAATTCGCCGCTCGACGTTGGCGTCAGCGCGTGCGGCTCGTAGCCTTTCGCATAACGCAGCGGCCGGCCCGCGAAGTCGGCCTCCACTTTCGCCCCCGGTTCTACGTTGACCGTGTTTTCGATCGAGAACGCGGCGCCCTGGCTCGTGATCGAGAGGGACTTCTCGCCCGCGTACGGAAGCGGAATGCGCTTCGCGCGGCAGTAGCTGATGATCGCAGCCGCGAGCTCGTGCACGCCAAAATGCCGCCATTCGATCACGCGGTCCTCGGGGGTTCGCACGGCGACGTCCATGCCGTCGTTGTCGCGCGTGCCGTGGATGAGCTCGGCCTGCACGACTTCTCCGCGCGACAGTGGTCCGTGCGCGCGGCGGTCGAACTGCACGACGGCATCGAGCACCGTTTGCAGTGGCAGTACCAGCTGTCGCGTTTCCGTGATCGTCGCCGCTGACATGGTCAATAGCCTGTTCATGATCGGGAAAACACCTTGCGATTCCTCGTTTGTCGCCATTGCCCCGGCCGCGGATTCCGTGAGCTGGATTCTGTTGCGACGGAGGGGTGGCGCGCTCGCGATTGGACATATGCCGCGGACATGCGCCCTGTCTGACACTTGCGGACGCAGCTGGCCGACATCCCGATCCGCCGAATTCGGTAGATGCCCAGCTTTTCCGACAGGAGACGATGGCGCATGGGCCTATGGCGCGCCGGAGGCCTGCGGGAAAATCGGAATTCGGTCCCGCCGTGTGCGGGTGATTCCCTCCAACGCCCAGGTGGAACACATGGATACATTGAAACGGCTCATTGCGTCCGCGGTTGTGGTCGTACCGTTGAGCAGCGCGTTCGCCGAGACGCCCCCGAGCAGCGACGCATCGTCGGCGGCCGTCGAGGCTCTCAGGTCTTCCCTCGGAGGCAAGGGCGCCATCGACGTGGAGAATGTCCGCATGACCGACAACGGCGTTGCATGCATCGATTATCGCGGCCCTAACAACAGCGGCGGCATGTCGAAGTCCAAGGCGGTCGTGCAGGGCAACAAGGTGCTGAGGAGCAGCGTGGGCAACGAGCGCTTCCAGGAAGCCTGGAACGAACACTGCGCGGGGACGCGCGGCGGTTCGAAGTCTCCCGAGTAACGCGCGCGAAGAATCCGCCCGAGGGGGCCGCAATGCCCCCTTACTTTTTCAGCCAGCGCCAGAAGCCGCCGGCGAGGCCGGCGCCCAGGATCGGCGCGACCCAGAACAGCCACAGCTGACTCAGCGCCCAGCCACCGACGATGAGCGCCGGTCCGGTGCTGCGGGCCGGGTTCACCGAGGTGTTCGTCACGGGGATGCTGATCAGGTGGATCAGCGTCAGCGCGAGGCCGATCGCCAGCGGCGCGAAGCCCGTGGGCGCACGCTCGTCGGTGGCGCCGAGAATGATCAGCAGGAAGAAAAACGTCATCACGACTTCAGTGACGAAGGCCGCCCCCAGGGCATATCCACCCGGCGAATGCTCGCCGAAGCCGTTCGACGCGAGGCCCCCTGCGGTCGGGTCCGAGCCATTGCCGGCCGCGATGTAGGCCAGCAGCCACGCGGCGAGGATGGCGCCGATGACCTGCGCGACGATGTACGGCAGCACATCGGCCGGCTTCACGCGCCCGCCGGCGAGCAGTCCGAGGGTGACCGCGGGATTGAAATGTCCGCCGGAGATGCCGCCGACGGCATACGCCATCGTGACCACGGTCAGACCGAATGCCAGCGCCACGCCGACCAGGCCGATGCCGACTTCCGGAAATTTTGCGGCCAGTACTGCGCTGCCGCAGCCGCCGAGCACCAGCCAGAACGTGCCTAACAATTCGGCGACGGAACGCTTGAGAATGGGCATTGTGGTTCTCCCCCGGATTCTTGTTGTGGCGCCAATATGTCGAATGACGGGGCCGCGGTCAACGCCTAACCACCTTGCTGGAACGGGTCTCGGGGATCGGAGATCGGGGTTCAGGGCGGGGGAAGCGGTGAGGTCTGTCCCCGTTTGCTAGGAAACGAGGAATGTCCCCATTACGTTTCCGTTACATCTTGCGGCAGGTGATCTCGCCTGAGAGTTTCACGCCGTTCTTGGTTTCGCCCGTGAAGGTCAGCATCGCGGCGCCGGGTCTCTCCATGAGTTGCGTCGTCGCGCTGCCGCTCACGCCCTTGTTCGCGCGCTCCGCCTTCTGGAACGGCTCGAGAACGCTGTCGGGCCGCGTATCGATTTCATACGTGACGCTCGCGGTGCCCTTGTGAGCGGCGCCCGGCGGCTCGGCGACGACCAGCACGATCTGCAACTGGTTCGCGTGTTTCGCATCGATGCTCGGCATGTCGAGCGACAGCGACGCCTTCTCGGACGTGAGCACCACCGACAGTGACGCGGGCTTCTCGCCGAGCGCCGCGATCACGCAGGTCTGCGTCGGCGCGAAATCGTATCGCCCCGCGTGCGGCCCGGAGCCGACGCTGATGCTCGCGCTGCTGCCGATCTGCGACTGCGGCGTATGCTCGGGCTGCACCGGGATCTGTGGCTGCGCCTGCGGCAGCGCGGGCTGCCCCGCCACCGCGAGGCACATCCCCAGACCCAACGCCGTGCAGCGGATTCGGCTCATAAGATGTTGTACACCAGATTCACGGTGGTGACGGTATCGGTGCTTTTCGCGAGCGGCGGCGGATCCGTGTTGTAACGCACACCCACCCCGACGGCCAGCGCGAAGGCCTTGGTGATGCTCACGTTGAGCGCGATGTCGTTTTGCACCGCGGTGTTGTCGGAACCCGCTTCGGCGAGCAGCTTGTTGGTGAGCTTGGTGTTCTCGGTGAACGCGTGCTCGTAGTTCGAGGCCAGCGTCGCGACCGGATCGCCTTGCTCTTCGCCGGAGATGCGGTCGAGCACTTCACCCGCGGACGTGCGGATCAACACCTGGGGCTGCAGCCGGCGATAACCGGCACCGAACGAGCCATCGAGCTGTGTCGTCGGGCTATCGATGAATTTGTAGGTCGCACCGGTCGAGGCCGAAGACTGGTATGCGAATCCGCTGAAGCGATCGTGTTCGCCGCGCAGCCGGCCGAACCAGCTCAACTTTCCATTGATCTTCCAATCGGCCTGGTAGCGAGCCTCGTAACGCTCGGCGGTCGCGAACTCGGCGTTTTCGCCGTACTGGGCGCTGAGGAAGAAGTTGTTGCGCCACCTCGCCCCTTCGTGCGTGAGATCCAGGCGCGTGTTCGCGGACTTGGATTCCGTGTTGCCGCTGTTGAAGAGAAGACCCAGCTCGGCTTTGCCGGACCACTGCGCGTGCGCGGCGGGTACACCCAAGAGACTGACGACGAGCAAGGCGCGAAAACACATCCACTTCCGATCCACGAAAAATCCCCAGTTGCGTTGATTGTTAGGTACGAAGTCCGTCGCGCGGCCGCGTCACGCGGACACGGAAAGGTTATCGGTGCCATCCGAAAAACGGCATGTCGCAGACCACCCCTGCGCGACGCGACGGGCAGTCTGACCGCTCAACCCAGCGTGTAGTTCAGTTTTGCGCCGGCCGCCGTCACGACTTTGCGACGGATGAGCTCGTCGATGTACTGCTCCACGATTCTCTCATCTGGCGCGCCTCCGTGGTGCTTGAGATACGCCGTGATCGCCTGCGCCAGCTTCCTGCGGGTCGCGGGTTTGCCGCTCATCGAGCGCAGCTGCTTGACAATCGCATCGAGCTTGTCCGCGGCGACGGGCGCCGGCTGCTTCGCCGCCGGCGGTTTCGGCGCGGGCGGTTTCGGCGTTGACGATCGTGGTGCGGGTTTCGCGGCAGCCATGCCCTTCGGGGACTTCCTCTTCGCGATCTCCGCGATCGACTTCACGCGCCGCACCTTGAATCCGCGGTCGCCGAGAAATTCCAGCAGCGGATCGAAATCGGTGTCGCGGGACACGACGTGGATCTGCGCGCCCGGCTGCTGCTCGAGCAGCTTGCCGATGTAATAGGCGATGTGCATGTCCATCGCGTTCGGCCCGCTGCGCGCGATCGGCACGTATTCCGCGTTCGCGCCCAGCATCTGGATCGAATGCGACAGCTCGAAGGAAATGCGCCCCTTCGCCTGCACGGCGCCGATGAACACCAGCACGCGATACGCGCCGCCCGCGAGCGCGGACAGGCTCTCGGGTTGCACATTCTCGAAGTCGACGAGGACGTAGTTAGTCGTCATGGCGGCGCGGGCGGTCTACAGCTCGGAATATTTCTTCACGCTGCCGCGCGCTTTGTCCGCGGGGTATTTGAGCGCGTTCTTGCGGATCTTGTCGCGCGCGGCGTCCATGAGGCTCACATCGAGCTTGTCCGCGAGCCGCACCAGGTAGTTCAGGACATCCGCCATCTCATCGCGCACCTTCTCGAGCTCGGCGGGTGGCAGATCCCGCGACTGGTCCTCGGTGAGCCACTGGAACCGCTCCAGCAGTTCGGCCGCCTCGACGGCAAGCGCCGAGGCCAGGTTCTTGGGGCTGTGGAACTGGTCCCAGTCCCGCTCGGCGGCGAATTCCCGCAGCGCGTCGCGCAGCTGGGTGAGCCCGTGAGGGTTGGTGGTCATGCGGCGCAGAGCCTACACCAAGGCGTGAGCCCGCTAAATGGAGTTGGCGGCAACGCCCTCGCCGAGGGGTTGCTTACGCTTCACCCGGATGCTCTCGGCCCACTCGCGTGCGAAGTCGCGCTGCGTGTGCCGATTGACGAGCGCGGTGATGGTCATCGCGATGAGCGCGCCCAGCGAGGCGAGCGCCATGTCCTTGTGCGCATCCCAGATATCGCCCTGCGTGCCGAGGTACGCCGCGCCGAGCTCGCCGCCCACCACTTCCGCGGCCGCCCACTCGATGAGCTCGTACAACATCGACGTCGACATCGTGAGATCGAGCGGCAGGAAGTATCCCCAGAAGCCGCGCACGTTGCCGATGCGCAGGAACATCTCGCGGATCGGGTACGCGAGCAGCAGGCCATAGAGAAAATGCACCAGGCGGTCGAAGTGATTGCGCCCGCCTTCGAATATCGGAAACCACTCCTGGTACGGCACTTTCGCGTACGTGAAGTGCGAGCCCACCGTGTGCAGCATCAGGAAGACGAAGATGCAGGTGTACGAGACTCGCGACAGCGGGAAGGCCTTGTACGTGCCGATCAGGATGCCGATGGCGAGCAGCACGAGGACGTTTTCCAGCGCCCAATCCGCGCGGTCGTAGGGACTGATGGCCAGGACGGCCCACCAGACCGCGTACACGATGAGCAGCGTCCACAGGTACGCGTTACGCGACAGCATTCTTCTTCTCCGGGTCGGACTTCAGCACCACGCGCTGCCAGTAACTCGCGAGGTCGGCGCGCAGCTCCGGCAGGAATAGATAGACGGCGATCAGGTTCGGGATCGCCATGCAGAAATTGAGCGGGTCGGCGATGTTGACGACCTGCGTGATGTCGAGCGTCGTGGCCAGCGACAGCATCACGCACAGGAACAGCCGGTACGAATAACGCGCCGCACGCGCTTCGCCGAACAGCCAGGTCCACGCGGTCTCGCCGTAGTAGCCCCAGGTGATGACGGTCGACAGCGCGAAACAGATCGCCGCGACCGCGAGCACGGCCGGGAACCACGACACCACCGTGCCGAACGCGACGGAGGCGAGCGCGATGTCCTTCGCATCGCTGATCTCGAGCGCGCCGCTGATCACGATGACGAGCGCGGTGAGCATGCACATCACCACCGTATCGAGGAACGGCTCGATCAGGGCGGCGAAACCCTGCGACATCGGCTCGCGGGTTCGCACCGTGGCGTGCGCCATGGGCGCTGAGCCGATGCCAGCCTCATTGGAGAACGACGCGCGCCGGAAGCCCTGGATCAGCGCGCCGAGCGCGCCGCCGGCCACCGCCTCCGTCGAAAACGCCTCGGTGAAGATGCGCTGGAGACCGTGCGGGATGTGTTCGAGATTGGCGCCGAGCACCACGAGGCAGGCGATCACGTACAACACGCACATGAACGGCACGAGTTTGTCGGTCCAGCTCGCGATACGTTTCATGCCGCCGAACAGGATGATGCCGATCCACAGCGCGATCGCGAGACCGAACACGAACGCGTGCTCGAAGCCGGTCACGGCGCGGAACTGCGAATAGGCCTGGTTGACCTGGAACACGGTCATCGACGCGCCGATGGTCGCGACGCAGAAGAATGCCGCGAGGAATTTGCCGAGCCGCGGCATGCCGACGCGGCCGAGTGCGATGGGCACGTAGTGCATCGCGCCGCCGGTCACCGTGCCATCCGCGCGGATCACGCGGTATTTCGTGGCCAGCGCGACCTCGGCGAACTTCAGGCTCATGCCGAGGAAACCCGCCACGCACATCCAGAACGCGGCGCCGGGCCCGCCCACCGCCACGGCGAACGCGACACCCGCGATGTTGCCGAGGCCGATCGTGCCGGAGACCGCGGCACTGAACGCCTGGAAGGGCGAGGTCTCACCGGCGAGTTCGCGGCTCGAAAAATCGCCGCGCAGCACGCGCAGCGCATGCCGGAAACCGCGCAGGTTCACGAAGCGGAAGTAGATGGTCGCGACGACGCTGCCGGCGATGAGCCACGCGAGGATCAGCGGAACCTCGGCCTCGCCGATCGGAACGGCATAGAAGACCACCGTGCCGAGCCAGTCGGCCACGGGCGCCAACCATGCATTTATGGTCTGGTCGAGATTCATTCCGGGCGGATTATGGTTCATCCATCGCGGCGCAGCGGGGATTATTCGCGCACGGCGCGCGCTTTTGCGTCGGTGCCTCGTTCCACCTATTGCGATTGCCGCGCGGGGACTCCAACCTGTTGGCCGGCGGATGTTGAACGAGGGCGTACGATGATCCTGCGGGATCGCCTGTTCGGGTTCGTGCTGTGTTCACTGGCGGCCGCGGCGGCGGCACGCGCCAGCGACGACGCGATCGAGCGTCCGATCGCGCGCGAGGCGCCGCTCGAGATTCCGCACAGGGCCGATCTCGATCTCGCGCTGCTGGCGAAGAAGCGCAATCGCCGGCCTAACAACATCGAGAATCACCAATTCCTGGATCTCGTCGCCGGACTCGAACCGGTGCGGTGGCCGAAACCAACGGACATGCGGGCGCGCCTCGTCACGCCCGGGCTGCGCCGCACGCCGGTCGTCGGCTGGATCGCCGAAAACCTCTATCGCAGCAAGAGGGACAATGGCTGGTGCCTCGAGGTCGATCCGGGCGAAGGCGAATACCTCGTGTTCTACCGGCTCAATCTCTGACTTCCCTTCACGCGCAGGCGCGATAGACCTGCGCCACCGAGCGGTACTTTCCCGCGGCCGCGTCGAGCGCCAACATCGCCCGTACCGCCCGTGCTTCATCGGCGCCGCAGATGCGCCGCGCCAGCGTGTGGGCCTCGGCGATCTCGAGGCTGCGCAGGTTCTTCACCGCGAAGCATCGACCCGGCCGCAGCAACGCGTCGTCGATGTCGTTGATGTTCGGCAGGTTGGTCGTGAAGATCACCTTGCGGCTCTGCGCGCGCACCACACCGTCGGCGATCCCGAGGAAACGATGCAGCTCGTGGTTGCCGCTGGTGCGCGCCTTGAGCAGGTGATCGGCGTCCTCGATCACGAATGCATCGTGCGAGCCGGTAATGAAGTCTACGAAGATCTCATCGTTCTGCAGGGCCTTCTTGTCCGCGGTGTACATCACCTTGGCGCTGTCGCCCTTGCGTCGCGACATCCCCGCCAGTATGGCGCGCACCAGGCGGGTCTTTCCGCCGCCTGGTGGCCCCTGCAGGATCAACACGGTTTCACGCGCGTCGAGAAAGCGCTCGATGAACTCGGCGATCGACATGCCGAGCGATGGATAGGCCTCGTCCACCAGCACGTCGTCCGCGATCTCGTCGAACGATGTGCTGAGCAACACGCCGCGAGCGTTGCAGAACTGCCAGTCGACGACGAACATCTGATCGCGCAGACGCTGGTCGCCCACGATGCGCAGGATGCGCTGCTGCAGTTCCTCGCTGCGCGCCAGCGTGTCGGTCCACATGCGGAACCAGCAGGACACGTAGTCGCCCTTCGTGTAGCCCTCGCCATAGATGAACAGGCCCGGTGCGTCCAGCAGCAGCGAGCCGGTGTCGACGCGTTGCGCCGAGCAGCCCATTTGCAGCGCGAGATCGTCGAACACCGCGGTGAGTTTGCGGCGCACGGCGCAACGCACTACCCGGTGTATCGGGTAGCACTTCGCGGCGTGGTCGAACGCCTGGATCGCGCGGGTGCGCAGGATGGCGTCGCCGAGGTCGCTGAGCTCCTGCGTCAGCGTGACCTGTACGCCCATCGCGCCCGAATTGTCGTTCCGATCAGTCAGCAGTTTGTGCAATGTCATGTTCGTTCACTTGCGCGGGGGCCTCGCCCCAAACGACGAGGCCCCGGTGGCGGCAGCCGACCGGGGCCTCGTTTGAACGAAGTGCCGGAGGGCTGCCGAACGCCGCCCTCCGCAATGAAGGGCTAGCAGATGTTCTCGTTTTCATCGCGCAGGCGGCCGCGCGGCGGGGCCGCGAGCGCATGCGTGAATTGAATTCGGTGGTAGTTAGGTGTCATGGGGGCGCGCATTCTATGCGCGATCCGGCGGTTGTCAAGCGCCGGATCGAGAAGATCGTCGAGGTCCGTCCCCTTTTGCTAGCAAATGGGGAGTGTCCCCATTTCAGGGGCCGATCCACTTCAGGGGGGCGCGGCTGCGGGCGCCGTGTTCCAGGAGCCAGGTGTAGACGGCTTCGGTCTGCTGCGTGTCGATCCACGACTTGTCGTGGATGAACAGGGCGGCGACGCGGTTGTCGCTGAAGATCTGCACCTGGCTGTATTTGCCCATGCGCTGCAGTGCCACGCTGTCGATGTTGTTCATCGTGAGCTGCAGCTCGGAGATCAGGAATCCGTCTTCGAGGCTGAACAGGTTCAGGTCGTGATCGGTCTGCACGTACACGCAATCGAAGAAATCCGGCGGATCGTCGGTCTCGACGATGGCGGCCTTGCATTGCTTGCGCATCGCGACGTTCGCCGGCGTGACACCGGCCGCCTCGAGCATGCGGTCATCTTTCACGGCGGCCTGGACGTCCCGGTAGTTCGATCCGGTGGCGACGGCCGAGGCGAGCACGGCGAGAATGAAGATGGCGATGGCACGCATGCGCGCACTTTATGTTCGGCATGTCCCGCAGGGTGTCAGCGAACGCCGGCTGAATGGCAGGCGGACTCTCACGGTCCGCGCAAACAAAAAAAACGCGTGCAGGCCCTTCCGTTCCTGCACGCGTTCGTCCAGCAAAAAGTCTCACGAGGGGGGAGGAGAACATTCCGCAGACGATCTAGATAAAGCAATCGCCGTGCCAACTCCGAAACCGGGGCCAAAACGATCAATCGGGCGATCGGACGGCTGAAATCCAGGTTTCGCGGCGCCTGCGAGGCGTCCGGTTCCCGTCCGGAGTGCACGCGCGACGAGATCGCTTCAGTGCGGTGCAGCGACCCGCCGAACCCCTAGTTGATGCGCACCCGGAATCGGAGCGTGAAGCCGGGATTGCCGGCGCCGGCCGCATTCATGGTGCCGGCGGGCGCGATCCGCACGGCCCGGATCAAAGGGTCATAGCCATTGGCATCCGGCGAGGCCGTATGGGACCAGGGTCCCGCGGGACCGACCGCGGAATACGTGACATGCGCCGCGTAGTTGTAGGTGAGCCCGCTCGGCGTCGCACCATTGGTGAACGTGACGGGATTGCCCGACGCCGTGCCCACGTACATCACGGCATTCGCGGGGATGCTGTCGGTGATGACCAGCGTGTTGGCGTCCACGGCGCCCGGCCCGCTGTTCGTGGCCTGGATCTCGTATTCGATCACCGACTGGGGAATGCGCTTCGGATTGGCGGCGCTGACCGGATCGGAGATGACGCGGGAGATCTTCAGGATCGTGAGCGAGGGCTGCGGGATCTCGACGACGAAGCTGCCGACGCCCAGGTCGGTCACGCTGTTCTCGACGCCTTCTCGCGCGAGGACGTTCACCGTCCAGCCGCCCTGCGGCGCGTTCGCCGGCAACGTGAACGCGTATTCGAACGTGCACAGCGGCGCGGTCGTGGAGCTGCAGACCGCGGGTGTTCCGCTGCCACCCTGCACCACCGGCATCGCGGTGGACGGCAGCACGGTCGTGCCCGAGGGATTCGAAATGCTGATGTTCGCGCCGTTGATGTCGAAGCCGCCGAACGGGTCGCTCACCACCGCGCGCACGTAGACGGTCGCCCCCGGTGCGTATGCACCAGTGACCACGCCGCCGGCGAACGGCAGGTTGTACGTCTGCACGCTGTCGACGTTGATGACGGTGGCGCTGTCGAGCTCGACCAGCGAATACGACGAGCCGCTGTAGGGCTGCAGATTCACCTGCCGGTTGCTGTTGTTGTTGCTGTTGTTGCTCACCACCAGCGAGAACGTCGAGCCGACCGGCGCGATGACGCCCGCGGTGTTCAGCGTGAACGTGTACATCGTCATGGTCGTGGACATGTTGTTGAACGTCCGGGTGGCGGTCGCGACCGTGCCGAGCGCCGAATTGTTCAGCGACACGGTGACGTTGCGGTTCGAGCCGCCGGCGCCGGTCGTGCTGCCGGCGCGCTGCAGCCGCAGGTTCACCGGGAAACTGCCGGCATTCAGCGTGACCGCCGCGCGCAGCGGCGGATTGATCGTGAACGTGTCCGAATCGTTGTTGCCGTTGATCGTGAGCGTGGTGTGCATGCCGGAGGGACGCGTGCGCGACAACCGCTGCGAATTGCTCCAGAGGTAGAGCTGCTTCGTGCCGTCCTGAGCCACTTGCGACGGGGAAACGAGCACCGTCGGCGCCGATGGCGTCGCACCGGGGCCATTGGGGTTTGCGACTGCCGCGGTATTGTCGATGGTGGAATTGGGCGAGACGTTGTCGACGGTGACGTTGAAAACCACGGTCACCGAGCCATTCGGGGGAATCGAAATTCCCGAGACCGCGAGTTCGCCGTTGCCGTTGTCGCCCGCACCCGGCGGCGCGAAGGAACTGGCCGCGCCACCCGGAACGGACACGAATCCGCCCCAGCTCGCGTTCGCGGGCACGCTGTCGGTCACCGTCACGTTCACCGCGGGGTGACCGGCGGTTTCGATGAGTGTCACCGTGTACCGCAACGTGTCACCCGGATTCGCCTCGCCGCCGTTGACGTCGAGCACGGTCTTGGTGGACGTGGACAGGTTGGGACCCACCACCGTCGTCGCATCCGTGGCCGTGTTGTTGGCGGCATCGAATTCGAAGCTGGGCGTGCTCACGGTCACGCTGTTCGTCACGCCGGGCACCGCGGCGCCGGTGACGTTCACCACGATGTTGAGTGGCGGCAGCGAGCTGCCGGCGTTGATCGTCGGCGGATGCGTGCAGGTGACCGTCTGTCCGGAATTTCCGCAGCTCCAGCCCGTGCCCGTGAAAGAGTTGAACGTGAGACCGGCGGGCAGGACGTCGGTCACCGTGACGGTGTTGTCCTCGCGCTCGAAGCCGGCCGCGTTGGCGACCACGACCGTGTAAGTGTCGGTCGAGCCCGCGACGAAATTGCCCGTGTGCGACAAGGTCGCCGACAGATTCACGGCCGGATCCGACGTGGCGCTCACGATCTGCGCCATGAGCAGCACGAGGTCCGCGCCCGCGGAGTATTGCGTCGTGCCGCTGGTCTGGCCCGGAGAGAGCAGCGCGCTGATGTTGTACTGGTCGACGTCGACGCCGTAGCTGGTCGACACGCCCTGCGAGTTGATGGTGCCGTCGAATTGCTGGATCAGCGGCACGCTGTCCGGCACGTTGATGCCATCGTCGAGCAGCTGGCCGTTGAAGCGCAGCGCTTCGTCGAACCCGTTCAGCGCCGTGGAGTTGCCCGGATCGCCATCGAGCGTGAAGACCGCGATGCGTCCGTCGATGTTGGCGGGCGGCACGCGGAAGCCGTCCGGGTTCAGCGTGAGCTGGCTGCCGTAGAAGTAGTCGAGGCCGTCGTAGACGTTGATCGCGCGCAGCCGCTCGGCGGCGCCTTGGTAGATGACCACCAGCGCCCAGCCGCCGGCGCAGGTGCTGTTGCCGTTGAACGGCGCGCCGGTGTTCACCGTGAGGCCGCCGAACTGGTAGTTGCCGTTGCCGGTCACGAGGTTCGTGACGTTGGCGAAATGGCCGAAGAACTGGTAGTTAGTGCCGGCGTTGTTCCAGGTGCGCGCGAAACTGCGCGACGCGCTCACCGACGAGCCATTGAGCGTGACGTTGGGATCGTTGCTGGAGCCCGAGCCGCCCCAGTACAGATAGGCGTTGCGGATCGTCGTGCCGGCGGGAATGCCCGAGAGGTTCTGCGAGCTGGTCGCGTTCATCAGGCAGGAGTTGCCGTTGTTGTTCTGCGCGCGCAGCGACCCGCCGGTCGTGACGAAATTGATGTTGCCGGTATCGCGCACGAAACGCGTAATGGCCTGCGCGGACGCGTCCTGGCCGCACAGCAGCCCGATCGCGAGCAACGCCAGAGAACACCCACGGAGCAGGAGTCCGCGGGTGCCGTGACCCGACACCTCTCTCATGGGCGGGGACTTTATTGCGCTGCGACTCGGCGGGCGCGGACCGGGCTCTCATAATGCGGGGACCGCAGGCCCGGATTGAGACCGGCTTCACAGCGGTTTCACGCCACCAGGAATGCCACCAGCAACGTGAGGACCAGCATCGAGGCGGCAATGCCTATCCACCGCCTGGCGGGATCTCGTCCGGACCGGCGCAGTCCGAGCCGCGTTTCGATGTCGCCCCAGACATGCGCGGGCGGCGGCGCGATCCGCACCTCCCGCGTTTCGAGGAACGCGAGCCGGTCTTCCCAGGCGCGGACCAGGCCCGCGACCTGCGGCGACAACAGCCAGCGCTCGAAGCGCCGGCGCGCGCGGCCGCGCAGGGTGCCGAGCGCATATTCGGCCGCGAGCCGGTCGAGTAGCTCGAGGTTCGCGGTCTTGCGTGCGGGTTTGCGTCGTTGGATGGATGGCCGGTCGCGAAGCTGGAGGAGCCCGCGACGGATCCGCGTCCGGACATTGCCGTTCGAACGCGTGATCTCGGCGATCTCCTCGTATGAACGTCCATCGACGTAGGCCAGCGCCAGGCACTGACGCGTGACTTCGTCGAGCGCCGCGACGCGTTCGTCGAGCACTTCGAGCGTGGGCTTCTCGTAGGGAAGCTCGTCGGCGATGACGCGCTCGTGCCCGAGCCGTCCGATCGCGCAGTAGCGCGCGATCGTCGTGATCCAGGCCAACGCCCGGCCGCGGTGCGCCTCGTACGACGCGGCGCGCTCCCAGATGTCGAGGTAGATGTCGCGGAGCACTTCTTCCGCCACGGGGCTTCGCCGCAACATGCGCAGCAGCTTCGCGAACAGCAGCGGAGACGCTTCGTCGTAGAGCGCGTGGAAGGCGCGCGTGTCCCGCGCCGCGCATCCTTGCAACAGCCTTGCGAGTTCGATTTCGCGTGACGCCGCGTCGCTCCGGTGCATGACGTTCCTTGCCGCAACTCGGAGCCGGCAGACTAGCACGGGAGTGCGCATTTGCCGGAGAATGCGCGCCCCCATGACCGGTAACCGCGCTGCGCTCACGTTCGTCCTGCTGACTGTATTCATCGACAGCCTCGGCTTCGGCATCATCATTCCGTCCCTGCCGACGGTGATCATGGAACTCACCGGGGAACCGGTGAGCACCGCCGCCGATTGGAGCGGGTACCTGCTTGCGGTATACGCGCTGCTGCAGTTCTTCATGGCGCCGGTGTTCGGGAATCTCAGCGACCGGTTCGGGCGCCGGCCGCTGCTGCTGATGTCGCTGTTCGCGTTCGGCGTGGATTTCCTGCTGACCGGCCTCGCTACTTCGATGACGTGGCTGTTCATCGGCCGCGCGTTCGCGGGCGTGTTCGGCGCGTCGTTCGCGGCCGCGGGCGCCTACATCGGGGACATCAGCAACGATGAGAACCGCGCGAAGAACTTCGGCTTCATGGGCGCGGCCTGGGGATGCGGATTCACGCTGGGCCCCGTGATCGGCGGATTCGTCGCCGAGCACATCGACCCGCGCGCGCCGTTCTTCGTCGCGGCGGGTCTCGCGCTCATGAACGTCGTGTTCGGATATTTCGTGCTGCCGGAATCACTGCCGCCCGAGCGGCGCCGCAAGTTCGAGTGGTCGCGCGCGAATCCGTTCGGCGCTTTCCGCAGCCTGGCTCATCTGCCGATGGTCGCGGGCCTGCTGTTCGCGGTGTTCCTGTACCAGGTGGCGCACGGTTCGCTGCCGGCGGTGTGGATGTTCTACACGCAGCACAAGTTCGGCTGGGGACCGGCCGAGACCGGACTGTCGCTCACCTTCGTGGGCATCATGACGGTCATCGTGATGGGCGGACTGACGGGCGTCGTGGTGCGCCGGATCGGCGAACGCAGCGCGATCATCCTCGGGTTTTCGCTGATGACCGTCGGCTTCCTCGGATACGCGCTCGCGACCCAGGGATGGATGCTGTACGCGGCGATCGCCGTGGGCTCGCTCGGCGGCATCGCCAATCCGAGCGTGCAGAGCGTCATGTCGAAGCAGGCCGGACCCTCGGCCCAGGGCGAGCTGCAAGGCGCGAACGCCAGCATCGCGAGCATCGCCGCGATCATCTCGCCCATCTTCATGACGCAGGTCTTCAGCCACTTCGCCGCGCCCGACGCACCCATCGCCCTGCCCGGCGCCCCCTACCTCATCTCCGCCATCTTCGTCTTCTGCTGCGTCCTCATTTGCGCCCGCGCCGTGCGGTCGGTGCCGGGTGAGAAATCGCGGAGTTAGCGCGGCTCGCCGTACTCGTCGTACTGCACGCGGCGCTCGAAGGTGCCGTCCCCATCCCGATCGATCTCGCGAGCCGTCATGCGCGCGGCGGCGTCATAGTGCTCCCGCACGATGCGGGTTCCCTCGGCGTCGTAAACATCGACGGTGCGAATGACACCGTTCCGAAAATTCGCGATGAGCTCCGGCTTGCCGTCCCTGTTCGCATCCATCACATCGCGCGTCACCCAGCCTCGTTCGGCGTCGCCGCGCCACTCGAACACGCCGTCGAAGTCATCGTCGCGTTCGTAACGATTCGGCACTCCTTTGAGATCGTACAGCCAGCGCGCATCGACCTTGCCGTCCGCGTTGCGGTCGTATTCGATCTTGTCGAGAGTCTGTCCCGAATAGACATAGGTTTCGTCCACCAGGCCGTCGCCGTCGAGGTCGACTTCTTGGCTCGTCACCGATGAGCGCAAGGCAAGCAGGATCAGGCCGCCGCCGACCACGACGCCGGCCAGGAACCACAGCGGGGAGCGCCAGATCGGACGGCGCGCGGGCGCCACGTTGGCATCGGGCGGTGGCTGCAGCTTCTCCCAATCGTCGATGACCTCGCGGGCCTCGGCGGCGCGTGCCGGATCCACCCGGACCTTGACGGTCGAGCCGAGCGGCAGCTCGCCGCCGACGCCGGCCAGGAATTCACCGTCGACCCGCGCCGAAATGCCGGCCCGGGCCAGCAAGTCGCAGATCATGTGCGCTTCGACGGCGAGCGTGCATTCGTAGACGGACTGGGTGAGGTTCTGCATGGCCGGAGCCTAGCAGGCAACAACAATCCCGGCCGACGCTAACTCAGTGATTTCTCACCCGGCACCGACCGCCCCCACGGCCTTGGGCCACAGCCAGCCGAAGGTGCCGCCGAGCACGAGGGAGTAGATGAGGCCGTCGAGCATCAGCTTGAGGGTGATGCTCCACTTGCGGCCGTACCAGATGGAGTCGTGGAGGAGTCCGAGCGCGAAGCCCATGAAGGCGGTCGCGCCGACGAAGCGCATCACATGCAGGTAGTTCGCGCCGGGTGCAAGGGCGTGCGAGGCGATGTAGGCCGCGAACAAGGCGATCAGCACCAGGTGGAAGAACCACAGCACGAGGGGCTTTCCCATGCCGCCGACGCCGTTCGGCCGCACAGTGATCAGCCACACGGGGCCTTCCGTCAGTTTCTGGATGAATTCGGGCGAGCGCATTTCCGCCATCGAGTCGCAGCGCGGCAGCATGTAGTCGCCGGGCGGAATGCCGAGCGGGCCGATGGCGGCACGCGCCTTTTCCTCGTCCGGCAGCTTCGGGAAATCCCCCTTGTGCCAGAAGGGGCCGAGATGAATGATGGAACTGGCGACGAACACCAGGGCGGAACCTAACAAGATCGGCAGCCACAGCGAGCCGAGGTCGGTCATGACGATCTCCCGATTTCTTCTAGTTGTGAGGAGGACGGCGGCATTCTGCGGCCAACAACCTTCGCGAACAACTGCCGGGGCGGGGATTCGCGGGATTGTCAGCATCTTCCCACAGCAATGCCTCTCCTCTGCCCCGTGCGCGTGACGCCCGTTTGGTTTTTGCTAGGCGTCACCGAACAGGCCGACGAGCCGGCGCGGGCCGGGCAAAGTACGTAGTTAGGCAACCAGGATGGCGCCAGGGAAACCGCGGATGCGTGAGCGGAGAACGTTTTTCTTGCCCCACGACCCACGCCGGCTCGCCTGCCTTCGATGATCACGGAACTGCAACAACCCGAATCCATTTCCGTGCCCACCCTGCCGCGCAGCGGCGCCAGCTCGCCCGCGAATTCGGGGGCGAGTGCGCTGCTCGAGCCGGACGGGCGGGAGCTCGACCAGTTCGTCGAGGGCTGCCTCGCGCAACTGCGGCAGGTCATGGACGAGCTGCGGTAAAGCGCTGATTTCTGCCACACTGGCGCCGTGCGTCCGTGTCTTGCCCTCGCCCTGTTACTGCTGTCCGGCGCCCTCGCCGTCCCGGCAGCGCATGCCGCGCCGGATGAGGCCGCGCAACGGGGGCTCATCGATGCGGCGATCGGCGGATTCCCGCAAGAGTCCGCCGCCGTCCCGCGGGTCTTCTTCCTCGGCTTCGCCGGGTTCGGCGAGGAGCGTGTCTTCGCGGAGGAGATCAAGTTCGCGGCGGCGCGCGTCGGCGAGAAATTCGGTTCTTCGCGGCGTTCGCTGCTGCTGATCAACGACCGCCGGGATCTCGATTCCCTGCCGCTGGCGACCCACGCGAACCTGCGTTACGCGCTGGCGTCATTGCGTCGAGTCATGGACCCCGCGCAGGACGTGCTGTTTCTCGCGCTGTCCTCGCACGGCGCGGAGAACGCGATGATCGAGGTTTCGAACACCGGGATGGAGCCGACGGGCCTCAGCGCAGCGGGGCTCGAGCTTCTGCTCGCCGAATCGGGCATCCGCCGGAAGATCATCGTGGTGTCCGCGTGTTTCTCCGGCGCATTCATCGAGCCACTGGCGGACAACGACACCATCGTCATCACCGCGGCGTCGAAGGATCGCACTTCATTCGGCTGCTCGGACGATCGCGATCTCACCTATTTCGGCGAGGCGTTCTTCCGCGATGCCCTGCCGCACGCCGCGTCGTTGCGCGCGGCCTTCGAGACGGCGCGTACCGATGTCCGCCGGCGCGAGAAGGAAATGAAGGTGAAGCCCTCGCAGCCGCAGGCCTACTTCGGGCCGGTGCTGGAGAGCGTGTTGGAGAACTTGCCACCACCGGAAACGGGTTCCGGAGAAACCTCGCCCTGACGCGCGGCCAGGTTATTGCCAACCCCGCTCCGGGAATCCCTTCCCGGAGCCGTTCCCGGTCAGGGTAGTTCGGTCGCGCCCATCAACCAGCGGTCGCACTCGCGCGCGGCGCCGCGGCCTTCATTGATGGCCCAGACGACCAGCGACTGGCCGCGACGCGCATCGCCCGCGGCGAACACGCCGGGCACGCTGGTCGAGTACTTGCCGTAGTCGGCCTTCACGTTGGTGCGCGCATCGACCTCGACCTTGAGATCCTTGAGCAGCGCCTGCTCGGGACCGAGGAAACCCATCGCGAGCAGCACGAGCTGCGCCGGATGTTCCTTTTCGCTGCCGGGCTTCTCGACCGGGATGAACTGACCCTTGTCGTTCTTCTCCCACGAGATCTCCACGGTCACGACGCCGGTGAGATTGCCCGCGCCGTCGCCGTTGAACTTCTTCACCGTTGTCAGATATACGCGCGGATCCGAGCCGAATTTCGCCGCGGCCTCTTCCTGGCCGTAGACCATCTTGTAGACCTTCGGCCATTCCGGCCACGGATTGTCCGCGGCACGATCCATCGGCGGCATCGCCATGATCTCGATCTGCTGCAGGCTCTTGCAGCCCTGGCGGATCGACGTGCCGACGCAGTCGGTGCCGGTGTCACCGCCACCGAGCACGACGACGTCCTTGCCCTTGGCGGTGATCGACGTCGATGCCGGATCATCGCGCAGCACGGACTGCGTGGAGACCGTCAGGAAATCCATCGCGAAGTGCACGCCCTTGAGCTCGCGCCCCTCGACCTTGAGGTCGCGCGGCAGCGTGGCGCCCGTGCAGATGACGGTGGCATCGAAATCCTTGATCAGCAGCTGCGGCTCGACGTTCTCACCGACGTTCGCGTTGCAGAGGAACTTGATGCCTTCCTTCTCCATGAGCGCGATGCGGCGCGCGACGACCTCGCGCTTGTCCAGCTTCATGTTCGGAATGCCGTACATGAGCAATCCACCCGGACGATCCGCGCGTTCCAGCACGGTCACCGAGTGGCCGGCGCGGTTGAGCTGCGCGGCGGCCGCGAGACCCGCGGGTCCCGAGCCGATGACCGCGACCTTCTTGCCGGTGCGCACGGCCGGCGGCTCCGGAACGATCCAGCCCTCTTCCCAGCCCTTGTCGACGATGGAATTTTCGATGTTCTTGATCGTGACCGGCGGCGCGTTGATGCCGAGCACGCACGAACCTTCGCACGGCGCCGGGCATACCCGTCCGGTGAACTCGGGGAAGTTGTTGGTGCGATGCAGGCGGTCGAGCGCCTCGCGCCACAACCCGCGGTACACGAGGTCGTTCCACTCCGGGATGAGGTTGTTCACGGGGCAGCCCGAGGCCATCCCCGAGATCAGCTTGCCCGTGTGGCAGAACGGCACACCGCAGTCCATGCAGCGCGCGCCCTGCTGGCGCAGCCGCTTCTCGTCCATGTGGTGGTGGAACTCGTTCCAGTCGCGCACGCGTTCGGCCGGCGGACGATCCACCGGCAGTTCGCGCAGATATTCAATGAACCCTGTTGGCTTGCCCATCTAGCTACTTTCTTTTCCGTTAGTTTCCGCCGACGCGCGACGTGTCCCGGGCGTTTTCTTCGAACGCCGCCATGATGGCCTCGTCACCCGACAATCCCTGGTCGTGCGCGCGCTTGAGGCATGCGAGCACGCGCTTGTAATCCTTGGGGATCACGCGCAGGAACTTCGGCAGCCGGGTCGGCCAGGCCGCGAGGATATTCGCGGCATGTTTGCTGCCGGTGGCATCGACGTGTTTCTGGATGAGCGCGCGCAGCTCCTCGGCCTCCTGAGGATCCTCGACGCGCCCCACCTCGACCATCTGCGTATTGATGCGCGACAGCGCGTCATTGTCATCGTCCAGCAGATAGGCGATGCCGCCCGACATGCCCGCCGCGAAATTGCGTCCCGTCGGGCCGAGCACCACGACGCGTCCGCCCGTCATGTATTCGCAGCCGTGGTCGCCCACGGCCTCGACGACGGTGTCGACGCCCGAGTTGCGCACGGCGAAACGCTCGCCGGCCATGCCGCGCACGAACACCTCGCCCTTCGTCGCGCCGTACAACGCGACGTTGCCGACGATCATGTTCTCTTCGGATTCGAACGTGGCCTTCGGGCTCGGGAAGACGGCGAGCTTGCCGCCCGACAGTCCCTTGCCGAAGTAGTCGTTCGCATCGCCCTCGAGCGCGAACGTCATGCCGTTCGGAATGAACGCGCCGAAGCTCTGGCCGGCCGAGCCCTTGAACTTGATCCGGATGGTGTCCTCCGGCAGGCCCTTGGCGCCGTGCTTCTTCGTGACCTCGCTGCCGGTGATGGTGCCCACCACGCGGTTCACGTTGCGCACGTCGACCTCGGCCGTCACCGGCTCGCCGCGTTCGATCGCGGGCTTGCAGAGGTTCAGCAGCGTGGTCATGTCGAGCGACTTCTCGAGGCCATGATCCTGCTGGATGGTCTGGTAGCGGCCGATATCGGCACCCGCATCCGGCGCATACAGGATGTTGCTGAAATCGAAGCCCTTGGCCTTCCAGTGATCGATGGCGGCCTTCGGCTCGAGCATGTCGACGCGGCCCACCATGTCCTCGAGCTTGCGGAAGCCGAGCTGCGCCATGATCTCGCGCAGGTGCTGCGCGATGAAACGCATGAAGTTCACGGCATGTTCCGGCTTGCCCGCGAACTTCTCGCGCAGGCGCGGATCCTGCGTGGCCACCCCCGCCGGGCAGGTGTTGAGATGGCACACGCGCATCATGATGCAGCCGATGGTGACCAGCGGCGCGGTCGCGAAGCCGAATTCCTCGGCGCCCAGCAAGGCTGCGATCGCGACGTCACGACCGGTCTTAAGCTGGCCATCGGTCTCGACCACGATGCGCGAACGCAGGTTGTTGATGACCAGCGTCTGGTGAGTCTCGGCGAGCCCGAGCTCCCACGGCAGACCCGCGTGCGTCACGCTGGTCAGGGGAGACGCGCCCGTGCCACCGTCGTAGCCGGAGATCAGCACCACATCGGCGTGCGCCTTGGCGACGCCGGCAGCAATGGTGCCCACGCCCACCTCGGCCACGAGCTTCACCGAGACGCGTGCGTCACGGTTCGCGTTCTTGAGGTCGTGGATGAGCTCGGCCAGGTCCTCGATCGAATAGATGTCGTGATGCGGCGGCGGCGAGATGAGTCCGACGCCCGCCGTCGTGTGCCGCGTCTTCGCGATCCACGGGTACACCTTGGTGCCGGGCAGCTGTCCGCCCTCGCCGGGCTTCGCACCCTGCGCCATCTTGATCTGGATCTCCCGCGCGTTCACCAGGTAGTTGGACGTGACGCCGAAGCGTCCGCTCGCCACCTGCTTGATGGCCGAGTTCTTCGAATCGCCGTTCTCCATCGGGATGTAGCGATCCGGATCCTCGCCACCTTCGCCGGTGTTCGACTTGCCGCCGATGCGGTTCATCGCGATCGCCAGCGTCTCGTGCGCTTCCTTGGAGATAGAGCCGTAGCTCATCGCGCCCGTCTTGAAGCGGCGCATGATGCTCTCGACGGACTCGACTTCCTCGATCGGAATCGACTCGCCCTGCTTGAAGTCGAGCAGCCCGCGCAGGGTAGATAGATTCTTCGCGCGGTCGTCGATCAGCTCGGCGTAGCTCTTGTACGTCGCGTACGAATTCGTGCGCACCGACTTCTGCAGGCGGTGAATGCTCTCCGGGTTGAAGAGGTGGAACTCGCCATCCGAACGCCACTGGTACTGGCCGCCCGAGGGCAGCTCGGTCTGCAGCGCGCGCTTGCGCTCGGCGAACGCCGCCGTGTGCCGCATGAGCACTTCGCGCGCGATCACGTCCATGCCGACGCCGCCGACGCGCGATGCCGTGCCGGTGAAGTATTCGTCGATGACGTCCTGGCGCAGGCCCACGGCCTCGAACACCTGCGCGCCGTGATAACTCTGCACGGCGGAGATGCCCATCTTGGACATGACCTTGACCACGCCCTTGACCGCGGCCTTCGCGAAATTCTTGCAGGCCAGCTTGTGCTCGACGCCGGGCAACATGTCGTCGCGGATCATGCCGTCGAGGGTTTCGAAGGCCACGTACGGGTTGATGACCGAGCAGCCGTAGCCGATCAGCAGCGCGAAGTGGTGCACCTCGCGCGCATCGCCGGTCTCGAGCGCCAGCGAGCACTTCATGCGCAGGCCCTGGCGGATCAGCGAGTGATGCAGGCCCGACACGGCCAGCAGCGACGGGATTGCCGCGTGGTCCTTGTTAACGCCGCGATCCGAGAGGATGAGGATGTTGACCTCATCCTCCTCGATCATGCGCTTCGCTTCCTCGCGCAAGTCTTCGAGCGCCTGGACCAGGCCGTCTTCGCCGCGGTCCGCGCGGAACAGGATGCTCAGCGTGCCCACCTTGAGGCCGGGCAGCGACAGACGCCGCACCTTGGCGAATTCCTCATTGGTGAGCACCGGGCCGGAAAGCTCCAGGCGGCGGCAGTCACTGGGACGCGGATCGAGCAGGTTGCCTTCCGCACCCAGCCACACGTCGCTCGAGGTGATGATCTCCTCGCGGATGCAGTCGATGGGCGGGTTGGTCACCTGCGCGAACAGCTGCTTGAAGTAGTCGTACAGCAGCCGGCTTTTGTTGGACAGGGCGGCCAGCGGCGTGTCGTTGCCCATAGAGCCCACGGCCTCGACGCCATCGCGCGCCATCGGCGCCATGAGGATGCGCTGGTCTTCGAACGTGTAGCCGAAGGCCACCTGGCGCTTGGCCAGGGCCACGGGCTCCGGCGCGGGCTGCTCGGGCACGGCCGGCAGGTCCTTCAGGTGCACGAGGTACTGCTTGAGCCACTCGGCGTACGGACGCTCGTTGATGATCTGCGCCTTGATCTCCTCGTCCTCGACGATGCGGCCGAGCTCGGTGTCCACGAGGAACATGCGGCCCGGCTGCAGCCGGCCCTTGTGCGCGATGTTCTCGGGCGGGAAATCGAGCACGCCGGCCTCGGACGCCATGACGCACACGTCGTCCTTCGTCACGTAGTAGCGGCCGGGGCGCAGCCCGTTGCGATCAAGGACAGCGCCGATGCACTTGCCGTCGGTGAAGGAGATGTCCGCGGGGCCGTCCCACGGCTCCATCAAACTACTGTGGTACTGGTAGAACGCGCGGCGCGCCGGATCCATCGAGGCGTGCTTCGACCACGGCTCGGGGATCATCATCATGACGGCATGCGGCATCGAGCGGCCGGAGAGCACCATGAGCTCGAGCACGTTGTCGAACATCGAGGAGTCCGAGCCGTTCGGGTTCACGATCGGCGGAATCTTCTTGATGTCCTCGCCGAACAGCGGCGAGTCGAACAGCGCCTCGCGCGCGCGCATCCAGTTGATGTTGCCGCGCAGCGTGTTGATCTCGCCGTTGTGCGCGATGACGCGATACGGATGCGCGCGATCCCAGCTCGGGAAGGTGTTCGTGGAAAAGCGCGAGTGCACCAGCGCGATGGCCGATTCCATCAGCGGGTTCTGCAGGTCGAGGAAATACTGGTCGAGCTGCGTCGTCGTGAGCATGCCCTTGTAGACCAGGGTCTTGTGCGACAGCGACACGACGTACCAGAACTCCGCGCCGCCGATGGTCGACACGCGGATCTCGTTGTACGCGCGCTTGCGGATCACGTAGAGCTTGCGCTCGAACTCGGACTCGTCGAGCGTCTCCGGGCCGCGGCCGATGAACACCTGGCGCACGAACGGCTCGGAGGCCTTCGCGGTTTCGCCGAGCATGGAGTTGTCCGTCGGCACGCTGCGCGCGCCGAGGTAGACCTGGCCTTCGGCCTGCACGACGCGCGCGAACACTTCTTCAATCTTGCGGCGCTGGGTCGCGTTGCGCGGCATGAAGATGTTGCCGGCCGCGTACATGCCCGGCTCGGGCAGGTTGATGCGCGCATCCTTCTTGGCCACCTTCTTGAGGAAGGCGTGCGGCATCTGGATGAGCATGCCCGCGCCGTCGCCGGTGTTGACCTCGCTGCCGCTGGCGCCGCGATGGTCGAGGTTCTTCAGGATCTGGATGCCTTGCCGGACGATGTTGTTCGATTTGCGACCCTTGATGTCCACGACGAAGCCGACGCCGCAGGCGTCATGCTCGAACTGAGGGTCGTAGAGCCCCTGCTTGCGGGGCGGTCCCAATCGAATCGCGCTCATTTTCTCGTCCTCCAAACACAAACGCGCGGGGCGCAACTTCCCCGCGCTATGGGCTCTCGCCCATAACTTCCTAGTTATTCAATTGGTTACATCTGGAGGCGCGGGCCCGCGGGCGCGCAAATCGTCAGATATATATGAGTCCGATCATACAGACGGACGTTCGTCGGTCAATCACCGTGTGAGACGCGAATTGCGCATCTGCAGCCATCCGTGCCCGAAAACGGCGGCCAGCAGGATGAACACACCGACGAAGAACGGCCCATCCAGATCACGCGCCTCCCCCAGGAACAACACCGCGATGGTGATGGCATACAGCGGCTCGAGATTGATGGCGAGCTGGGCGGTGAACGCGGACAGGTGCCGCAGGGTCGCGAGCGACAGCACATACGGGATGAGGGTGCAGAAGACGGCCAGAACCAGCAGCCACGCACCATCCTGGAGCCCCGGGAGCATGAGGAACTGGCCCGGTGGGGCCATGAGGGGGCCGATGGCCGTCAGCAGCAGAAAGCCGGCCCCCAACTCGATCGCCGTGACCGTCAATGCTTCGTGTTCACCCAGGAACCGCTTGTTGAGCGCGATGAACACGGCCGCGAGCACCGCCGACACCACGCCCACCCAGAAACCGGCGTGCATGGAGCCGGGGATCCCGCCCACCACCAGCGCGACGCCCGGGATGACCAGGATGCCGAGCAACAGGTTATGTCGCTCGAATCTCGTGCCGGAGATGACCGGCTCGAGCAGCGCCGTCACCGCGGGTGCGAGACCCATGCAGGTGGCCGCGACCGACGCATTGGCGAGCTTCACCGAGGCATAGAAGGTCACCCAATGCAGCGCGACTACGCAGCCGATGCAGGCGAAGATCGCGATGAGCCGGGGCGGAATTTCGCGCAACGCGCGCCAGACTTTCGGGACACAGGCCAGCGCCAGCGTGACTAACAACATGCGCCACCACACGAGCGCGGTCGCCGACAGCGTGATGAGCTTGCCGAGAATGGCCGTGAAGCCCCACAGCACCACGCAGATGTGCAGCTCGATCAGCGCGCGACGCCCGGGATTCATTGAAGTAGTCTAGTGGAGACGTTGGGGACGGAGGGGAACATGCGGGCCTTCCTGATGGCATGCGCTGCGTTGACCGCCTGCGCGACGCTGCGAGCGGCGGATCTCGGAGCAGCCAATCTCACGGCGTTCGATGCACCTCATTACACGCTGGTCACCGATGTCCCGGCGCTCGCGCGCAAGCTGCACGGCCGCGTCACGAAATTCGAACGCGTGCTCACCAGGATGCTGGCGCGCGAGATGGAAGCGACCGGCACGCCGACCTACTTCTATCTCGTGAAAGGCGCTCTCTGGCGCCGCTACCTGCAACCGGGCGACGGCATCGTCGGGGCGTTCGTGCCCGGCCGGTTCTCTAACTACCTCATGATCAACGCGGATGCCGGCGCCGCCCGCCTGCCCCACGACGTGCAGCACGAATTCACCCACCTGTTCCTGCGGACGCAGTTCCGCGGCGAATACCCGCTGTGGTTCGACGAGGGCATGGCGGAGCTCATGGAGCACATGACCATCGGCAGGGACCTGGCGCGCTTCGTGATCCCCAAGCGCAATCCGTCCACGCCGTGGATTCCTTTCTCGCGACTGGTGGATCTCGGCAGGACGTCCCCCGAATACCGTTCGATCGCCATGACCGAGGCCGTGCACATCGAATCCTGGGCGCTGCTGCACATGGGATTCATCACCGAGCCGGATTTCGGCGCCGGGATCCTGCACTACATCGAGCAGATCAATGATTTCGTGCCGATCCGGGAGGCCGTGCAGGACAGCTTCGGCATGAGCGTCGAGCAGGTCGACGCGAAGCTGCGCGCCTATCTCGCGAACCGCCAGTATCCCGAAGCGGAGCTGGCATTCGATCCGCCCGCGGACGCGCCGCTCGGAACCGGACGCGCGCTCGGCAAAGGCGAAGCCAATGTATGGCTCGCCCACGCGCTGCTCGACACCGGGATCAATCCACGGCGCTTGCGTGAAGTCATCGACGTCGCGGCCGCCGCCTCCGCCGGATCGCCGGCCGTCGGCGTGCTCGAGATGCGGCTAGCGGCGCGCAATCGCGACGACGCGGCGCTCGAACGCCACTACCAGGCGCTGGCGCGGATGCCCGCGGCGATGAGCGACGCCGCCATCTCGCGTGGGATGGGGCTCGCACTGTTCGAACGCGCGCGGGACGAATCGAAGGCGAATGCACTCTCCGCGGAAAGGCGCGCGGAGATGTCGCGACGCGCGTTGACGCTGCTAGACCAGTCGCTGACGGCGATGCCCGGGGATGGCGAGGCGACCTGGGCATTCGCATTGCTCGCCGCGCAACTCGGGGAAGACCTCGATGCGGCCTTGTCGCGGCTGGCATTTACCAGAACGCGCGTGCGCGACAACAGCGACCTCGCGATGGCCATGGCGCTGGTGCACGAATCGCGCGGTGAGTTGGCCGAGATGGTGCCCCTGCTCGAGGAAGCGGCCCGTTACGCCGATTCGGCCGAGAAGCGCCGGCTCGCCAGCCTGCGGATTGCCGAAATCCGTCGCCGGATGTCGGAGTTCACGCCGCTGTAGCAGAAGAAGACAAAAGGCCGATCACGAGGGAGACATGAAAATCGTCGCGCACTTCGCCGCGCTCGCGTGCCTGTCGCTGGCGGGTATCGCCGCGGCTGCGGAACCGCGTCTCGGCAAATTCACGGAGTACCAGGCGGGCAACATTCACGTGCTGACCTCGGGAAGTGGTTCCCGGGCGGCGCGCGCGCTCATGGACGACCTGGCGAAGTTCCGCGCCACGCTCGAAACGCTGCTCGACCGCAAGACGGCGACTCGCGGCATTCCGACGTACATCTTCATCGTCAGCTCGGGCGACTGGCAGAAATACCTGCAGCCCCGCCGCAACCTGGTCGGATGGTTCCAGCAGAGCCGCTTCGCGAACTACATCGTGATGGATGGCGACGTGGAGCGTAGCGAAGCGCTGGCGACGATCTTCCACGAGTACACGCACTACTACCTGCGTTCGCAGTTCTCGGGTGTCTTCCCACCCTGGTTCAACGAGGGACTCGCCGAAGTCATGGGGTACGCGAAATTCACCAAACAGAATACGGCGGTCCTGCAGATCCCGATGGGACGGGTGTATGAGGCCCGCAGCGGCCGGTGGATTCCGTTCGACCGCATGCTGCTGGTCGACCATAGTTCTCCCGAATACACGGACCACTCTCAGGCCTCCGATTTCTACGCGCAGGCCTGGCTCACCGTGCACTACGGCCTGATCGAGAACCGGGATTTCGGCGCGCAGATGTTCAATTACCTCGCGCAGCTCAATCGCCTGGTGCCGCAGCCCGATGCCGTGCGGGCCACGTTCGGACCGGACCTCTCGGCTCCCGACCAGCTGCTGCGCAACTACTCACGCGACAACCGGATGAACTCGGGCGCGATCAGGCTCGGTGAAGTGCAGGGGCTCGATCTCGGCACGGGCAAACCCGTTGCCGAGCTCGATGCTCTCGCGCAAATCATCGATCTCATGTTCGTCACGCGAACGACGCCGGAACGTGTCCGCCCGCTGATCGAATCACTGGAACGGCGCGAGCCGAATTCCGCACGCGGGGCTATCTTTGCCGCGCGCCTCGCGCAGCTTTCCGACGACAATGCCGGATTCGAAAAGGCCGTGACGCGCGCCGAGAGCTTCATTGCCCCGGGCGACTGGCAATCGCGCCGCGAACTGGCGCTGGTGCTGCTCGACGGCGCGCTCGACTTCAATCCGCTGAACACGCGCAGCAGCGAGGATTCGAAACGCGACATGAAGCGTGCGTTGCGGTGGTTCAGCGAGGCGCTCAAACACAACATCGAGGACGTGGAGTCGCTCTGGGGCCTGGGCACCGCGGCGACCAGGCTTGGCGAAAACCTGGAGTTCGCCGAAGAAGCGTTGTTGGCGGCTTACACGTTTGCGCCCGGGAACGAGAGCATCGCCGTCTCCCTCGCCAATCTCTACGGAGTGAAGGACGAGCCGGAAAAGATGGTCGTCTATCTGCGGGACTCGATTCGCTATGCGACGAACCTCGGCACGCGCCAGTGGGCCACCGATTCACTGGCAAGCATCGAAGCCTGGCTGGCCGAGCGCGCGAAGGTCGACGAGGCCAACCGCAAACAGCAGGAGGAGTACCAGCGCCGGCTCGCGGAGTACGAGAAGAAATACGGGAAGAAGAAGAAATAGGTGCCTCCATGGTAGCGACAAAGTTTCGGTGGCTGCTGGCGTTGCTCGTCCCGGCGGCGGTGCTGGCGAAGGACCCAAGTCCAGACGTCCGAGGATTCAAGGCCTACGAGTTGCCCGAGTACACCATCGTCACGCACGACGAGAGCAATGCGCGTCCCATACCGCGGCTCGCCGCGCAGATTCAGGGTGCGCTCGCCAGACTTCTGGATCGAAAGGAACGCGTGCCGGCCTCTCCCACCTACGTCGTGCTCGTTCCGCAAAGCGTCTGGATCCGTTACCTGCGGCCCGGGCAGGGACTCGAGTCCGAGTTCGTGTCCGCGAAGTTCGCGAACTACCTGCTGATGAACAACGGGCGCGACACTTCGCAACTCGGCAAGAGCGTGTTCCACGAGTATTCGCACTGGTTCTTGCATACGCAGGTCCCGGGCGTGCAGCCCCTGTGGTTCGACGAAGGCCTCGCGGAGTTCGTGTCGACGGCGGAATTCCGTGGCGCGATGGTGAGACTCGGCGAACTGGACAGCTCCTGGACATCGCGCGGCTGGATTCCGCTCGACACGCTCTTCCGCCTGGACAAGACCTCCCCCGAGTACCGGAATCTCTCCACCTCGGGTGCGGTACACCAGGGATCCTGGGCGATCGTGCATCGTGGCCTGGCGGGAGATGCCGCGTTCGGGAAGCAGATGTTCGCGTTCCTCGATGCGCTGAACGCGCAGCAGCCGATCGATGCCGCGGTGCAAGCGAGCTTCGGGGTCACCGCCAGCGAGCTGGACAAGACCATTCACGCGTATCTCAACCCGGGCTATCGATACGTCGCGATCGATCGTTTCAAGGAGCTGCGGCTGGCGGTGGATCCGGGGCCGCTGCAGAAGCTGCCGCGCGGCCGTCCGATGAGCGAGCTCGAATCGCTGCAAATCATCGCCGACATCATGCTGGCGTCGGGGTTCAACGCGGATCGACTGCCCGAGGTGGCCGACGCCGTCCGGCGCATCGCGCCGGATTCGGCCGCGGAAATCGCGTTGCGCATGCGGATCGCGGCGCGCGCGGGAAACGACACGGCGCTGAACGGCCTGATCGCTGGCATCGGGGCGGATGAGACCGATGCGGCGCTATTGCGCGGCGCCGGACTCGCGCTGCATGAGCGCGCCGCCAAAACGGATCGCGAAGATCTGTCGACCAGGGCGCTCGAGTTGCTCGACCGGGCTATCGCCTCGCGATCTGACGATGCCGAGGCGGTGTGGGCCCACGCGACGCTGGCGGCAAGGTTGAAGCGCGACATGCAGGTCGCCGCGGAGCGGATCGCGCAGCTGCGCGTGAAGCTGCCGGCAAGCCCGGACCTGGCGCAAGCCAGCGCGCTGCTGCATGAGTCGAGCGGGGAATCCGAAATGACGCGGAACGCATTGCGCGATATGCAGCGGCTCTCCAAGGAGTCGCGGATGAGCGAGTGGGCGAAGTCGCGGCTCGAGGCGTCCGCGGGCAGATAGCCGATCGAATTTCCGGGTGGGCTACTTCTTCTTGTTGCCCAGGAGCTGGTCGAGCACTTTCGCACGATCGCGCGACGGAGAGCCGGTGACCCCCTGGCGTTGCGCCGCCTCGCCTTCGCGCTTGCCGCTGCCGCTCTGGTTGTAGGGATCGAAGCCGCCGCCCTTGTCGCGCCCGGCGACTTCCAGCTTGAGCTCGGCGGGACGGCTCGTGTCGTCGATCTTGAGATCCGCGACCTCGAGCTTCTTCAACGCGCGCGTGGTGCTGAGCGTGCTGAACTCACCGGTGGCGACCGCCCAATCCCAGACGGCCATGCCGCGCTCGTCATGACGCACGCGGCCCGATGGACCGGAAGACCGCGAGTCACGCTCCGCGGAGCCCGGACTCGCGCGGTCACGAGATTTCTCGTCGTGTTTCTGGGCGAGCTCTTTCGCCTCCCGCTCTTCTTTTTCCGCACGTCGCAGGCGCATCGACTTGAGCCGCATCGTCGTGCTCTCGATGCTGAACTCGGGCACTTCCGTCGGGGGCAGCGTCGCGTCAGGGCGGCTGCTCGGCGGCAATGGCGGCTTGCGGTTGTACGGCATGACGGCGGTAGAACTTTCTCGACTCTCTCAAGGGTTTTCGGCATCTGACCATTTCGATTAAACCGCAAATGGTGATGCCCTTCACATATCGTCGGCTTCTCGCGACGGTTTGACGTAAATCAGCGCCCCGCCCGGTCTGCGCGGGCGACGCGCCACTCGCCATCGCGGCGCCGCAGCTCCACGTCGAGCGTGACCGACTCGCCGACATCGAGGCGGCTGGTGTCCAGGCCGCGCACGCTCACGCGCGCCTGGGCGAGACCGTCCGCCGGGAACGCGATGCTCTCGATGTTGACGATGAGCTCCAGCCGCGGATGCAGCGCGAAGAATCCCATGAGCGCGCCGCGCAGCGCGGCGCGGTCGCGACCTTGGGCGTCGACGTAATCGTCGGCCACGAGTGCAAGCACGTCCGAGGTGTCGCGCGCTTCGGCGGCCTGCTCCGCGCTCGCGATCAGCTCGCGGATCTGGCTCTCGTCGGTAGATCGTTCGGTGCATGCCACGAGCAGCAACGCGAGCACGAGAAGCGGAGAAAATTTCATCGGCCTTCCTATTGCAGTTGAAAACGACTGGCTCTATTGTTCGCGCGCGTTGCGGGGTTGGGAACCGGTCGTGACGTCCAGAAATGGTGCTCCGGACCCAGTTGGAGGTGGACAACTGAGATGAAGAAAACCGCGCGGTCTAACGACACGGACCCTGGACCCCGTCTTCATACCGTCAATCAGTATCTAGAGAAGAATTTCCCCGACTTCTTTGCCGAAGCCCGTTTCCACGTTGGAAACGACGATTACTTCCTCTACGCCCGCTTCGGCAAGTATCTCGCCAGCTCCATCGAGCACCGGCGTTTCAAGAGCGACAAGATTTCCCGCGGCTTCACCGTGCTGAACAAGCTCGCCCGCAAGGCGGAGCGCGATCCACAGGTGCGCCACATCCTCGTGAGCGGTCCACTCGAAGAGATCGTCGACGAGCCAAAGGCCCGCGCGATGGCGCGCAAGCGCCTGTCCCCCGCCGCGCAGAGCTACCTCGAAGGCCTCTGCGAGTAAGGCTTGGTTGGTGCCGGGTGAGAAATCGCGGAGTTAACCCTCCGCGATCTCCACCGCCCGGCGCCCACCGCTAACTCCGCGATTTCTCACCCGGCACCGACTACCATCACCGGTGCCATGCGCACCGCGAACGACATACTCGAATTCTGGTTTGGACGGGGTCCGCTCGATGCCGGGCGCCTCGCCGAGCGGTCCGCGTTCTGGTTCGGGGGCGGGGACCGCGAGACGGTCGAGCACAATGACGCGCTGATCCGCGAGAGCCTCGAACCCATGCTCGCTGCCGCGGCGCGCGGTGAGTTCGCCTCGTGGGCGGCGAGCCCGAAGCGCCGACTCGCGCTGATCCTGCTGTACGACCAGGTACCCCGAAACGCCTATCGCGGAACGGCGGCGGCGTATGCGTTCGACCGTGAGGCGCTGGCGCTGACCGTCGAAGGCATGCAGCTCGCCGCGGACGCGGCGCTCGAGCCCATCGAACGGGTGTTTTTCTACATGCCGCTCGAGCATGCGGAATCGATGGAGGCGCAGGACGCCGCCGTCGCCGCCATGGAGCGACTGGTGCGCGAGGCGCCCGCGGAGCTGCGCGACTATTGCGAGTACTGCGCAGGGTTCGCGCGCTCGCACCGCGAGATCATCGCGAAGTTCGGGCGCTTTCCCCACCGCAATGCCGTGCTGAAGCGCGAGAGCACACCCGAAGAGCGCGAGTGGCTTGAATCCGGCGGCCTCACCTTCGGGCAGTGAAATGGGGACACTCCCCGTTTCCTAGCAAAAGGGGCCGGACCTCACGGGGCTTGATGAGTCCCGGCGGGTCAAACGTCAGCGTGGACGGCATGGCCGGCGCCCATGCGATGGGGTGTCGCTCCCGCGGCGCACTCCAGTTGTTGGGTGCGCCAGATTTGTGGTCCACCGGCCGTGGGGGCGGGTTATCTGTCTCTGCCAACCTGGGAAGTCGCCTGGCGCGGGCTGAGGGAGCCGTTTGCCGGCTCGGTGCCTTGCGCGAACGTCGGATGCGCCGCGTACGCGAAGCCCCATCGCATGTGCACCGTCCATGCCGTGCAAGGTTTTCCGGCGCCGGGACTCATCGAGCCTGCGCACGAGGACGCAGAGTCCACGTCCCGCATGTTGAGACGTGGAATGTCGGCCCGGATGGCTGGGATCGGAGAAGAGGCGGGAGTTTTCGCTCTACGGGTTGTATCGCGTAGCGGTCATCGTGATGCGCACGTACGCTCAACGTCTAACTACGTCGAACGCAGCGACTTCGCACGGATAGTGGACACGCGCCTCTTTCCCAACCAAACGCGATGGTGCGTAATGTGCGGTGATCCTGCTTCGCTCGCGAGCAGCCGTGCGCGCCGTGGCCGAACCGCTACGCGCTTCGATGAGTCCCTGAAGACGACCGCGCGGACGGTGACTGGCAAGGACGGTGCACACGCGATGGGGCTTCGCGTACGCGGCGCATCCGGCGTTCGCGCAAG
>JAEWLQ010000027.1 GCA_023457495.1 Pseudomonadota bacterium | reverse complement strand
GCCAGCTAACTCAGCGATTTCTCACCCGGCACCAACCAACCGCGCCTATGCGGTCTTGAGGAATTGTTCGTGGGTGGGGAGGTGCTCGACCATGCCGGCGATGGCGGCCTTGGCGTTGCGCAGGGTCTGTTCGATCTGCGAGTAGTCGAGGTTCTCGACGCGCGGGCAATGAGCGTGCGGGCGGATGCCCATGCCTTCGAACACGGACTGCCAGCTCGACGCGCGGAACAGTTCGTCGACGCCCTCGCGCATCGCGCCGTGCGCGCGGAACAGCTCGATGCGCTCGCGCAGGGTTTCCGGCAGCGGGATGTTCCGGCACCACTGCCAGAACGGCGTGTCGTCGCGCTGCGTGGCCTGGTAGTGCAGCACGATGAAGTCGCGCACTTCCTCGAAGTCCGCGGTCATGCGCCGGTTGTATTCGCGGATCAGCGCCGGATCGCAGTCGCGGTCCGGGAAGTAGCGCAGCAGGAAATCCATGCCGCGCGCGATCAGATGGATGGACGTCGCCTCGAGCGGCTCGATGAAGCCGGACGCGAGACCCAGCGACACGCAGTTGTGCTTCCAGAACTGGCGCCGGTGCCCGGTGGTGTACGGAATGAAGCGCGGCTCTTCGATGGCCGCGGAATCCAGCGTACGCAGCAACGTGGCGCGCGCGGCCGCGTCGCTCGCGAAGCGGCTCGAATACACGTAACCCTGGCCCGTGCGCTGCTGCAGCGGGATGCGCCAGCTCCAGCCGGCCGGCTGCGCCGTCGCGCGCGTATACGGCGCGAGCGGACCCTTGTTCTCCGTCTTGACCACCACCGCGCGGTCGCAGGGCAGATAGTTAGACCAGTCGACGGTGTCGACGCCGAGTGTCTTGCCGATCAGCAGGCTGCGAAAGCCCGTGCAGTCGACGAAGAAATCGCCCTGCACTTCGCGCCCATCCGCGAGCACGACACTCGAGATGAATCCATCGTCGCGCTGGCGCACTTCGACGACCTTGCCCTCGGTGCGCGTGAGTCCGCGCGCCTCGGCATAATCACGCAGGTACTTCGCGACCAGCAGTGCGTCGACGTGCAACGCGTAGTTGGCCCCGCCGATCGGCGTGTTGCGCGCCTTGGCCGGGTGGAAGAAGCGCCCCTGCTCCGCCATCACGTTGCACGGCGAGAAGTCCTGCAGGTTCGAGGTGTCGCCCTGCGCGCGCGCCTTGAGCCAGCACTGGTAGAAGTCGTGGCTGCCGATCGGCTTGCCGATCACGCCGAACGGGTGGAAGTACGAATCGCTGCGCTCGCGCCAGCCGACGAACTTGATGCCGAGCTTGTACGTCCCGTCGACGGCGCGAATGAATTCCTGCTCGTCGATGCCGAGGCGCTGGATGAGGCCCACGAAGGGCGGCACGGTCGATTCGCCGACGCCGATGGTGCCGAGTTCTTCGGACTCGATCAGCTCGACCTGGCACAGCTCGCGCTTGAGGTGATGGCAGAGCATCGAAGCCGCCAGCCACCCCGACGTGCCGCCGCCGACGATGATTATCTTTTTGATGGGCTGCATCACCAGTTCCGGTTTTCCACCATGACGCCCGGGGTTTCCTGGGCGCGGGCCGTATTGTAATTCCAATACGCCGAACTGCTCGCCTGGATGGCCCGGCGCAGCAGATCTATGGCCTTATGTCGCGGAAAACTCACGCGCCAGGCCAGCGCCAGGCTGCGTTTTGGGACCGGGTTCGCAAAAGGCCGGGTCACCAGCAGATTGGGGGCATAAAGCGGGGCCTCGGCCGCGGTCTGCGGCAGGATGGTCACGCCCAGCCGGGAGGCCACCATGTGCCGCAAAGTCTCGAGCGTGGCGCCCTGCGTGAAGGTGCGCACGCCGGCGCCTTCGGCGCGCTGGGGATTCAGGTGCGGGAAGGCGGCCAGGATCTGCTCGCGCATCGCGTCGCCCTCGCCGAGCAGCAGCAGCTCGGAGGGCGCGAGGTCCTGGGCGCTGATCGTGACCTTGTTAGCCAGGCGGTGATCGGCGGGCAGCACCAGCATGAAGGGCTCGTCGAACAGTGGCTGGGTGACCACGTCCGCCTCGGCGAAGGGCAGCGTGACCAGGATCGCGTCGAGGTCGCCGTTGCGCAGCTTGGTCGCCAGCTCGGCCACGGAGCCCTCCTCCACGTACAGCGACAGCTTGTTAGTCGTCTCCTGCAGCAGCGGGATGAACTGCGGCAGCAGATAGGGACCGATGGTCGGCAGCGTACCGAGGGCGATCGGACCTTCCAGCTGTTCCTTGTCCGCTTCGGCGACGTCCTTGATCGCGGCCGCCTGCTCGAGCACGCGTCCCGCCATCTCGACGATCTTGCGGCCGAGCGGCGTCGGAAGGATCTTCTGCTTGCCGCGTTCGAACAGGACGCCGAGCTCTTCCTCGATCTTCTTGACGGCGATGGACAGCGTCGGCTGACTCACGTGGCAGCGTTCGGCCGCGCGGCCGAAATGCTGCTCTTGGGCCAATGCGACGATGTAGCGGAGTTCGGTCAGGGTCATGACCGCGGATCTTCACTCGTCGCGCCGCGCCAGTCCAACAATCGAGCGCAAATCGCGAGAAAGGCCGATTGCCCGACCCCGCCCGGGGGCCTCATCATTCGCTTCAAGGCACAGGTTTTTCAGGATATCCACATGTTCGGCAAGGTACGTCCGCTATTGGCCGCCTCCCTCGCACTGGCGGTCCTCGAGCCGGTTTCGTCCGCGCAATCGACGCCGGAATACCGGGTCAGGGAACAGCAGGCCCGGACCGGCACGCTGTTCATCCGGGACGGCGTCACCCGATCGGACATCGCGCTCAATCGGGACTACTACGAGTTGTCGCCCGAAGAGAAGGCCATCGTGCACGGCTGGTACGAGTACATCGCGCCGGGCGACGAGCCTCCGTTTCCCGTCGATGGACTCGGGCCTATCTACAAGGCGATCAACAAGGGACGCAACATCGCGCACGTCGCTCACGGCGAATTGTTCCTGGCGGTCACGGTAGGAGCGGACGGAAAGGCGAAGGAAGTGCAGGTCTTCAAATCACCCGGGCGTGACATCACGAAGTTCATTTCCGAGGTGCTGCTTCTGACGAAGTTCAAGCCCGCGATCTGCGACGGGAAGAAGTGCCAGATGCAGTTTCCGCTGGCGCTGACGTTCACGCAGCTGAAGTAGGCAGGCGCTCTTCCGTGCCGGTCTAGGGCAGCGGGATTATCCCCTCGCTGCGCACTATCCACTGTCCGTCCGCGGGAAAGCCGGGATTGAGCGCGCCCTCGCCACTGCCGCCAGCCACCATCAGCGCGGCGGCCAGCAGCAGCGAACCGTTCGAGGGAAAGTAGGTCTCCGCGGCGCGGCGATAGCCGGGCCCATCCACGCCGATGCCGGCCGCGTGCGGCGCGGCGTCCGCGACCACGTGCACGCGCGGCGTCATGCCGGACACGCCGAACTGGAAGTTCTTCGCGTCGGTCAGCAGGAAGTCCACGGCCATCTCGGGTTCATCGAGTCGCGTCGCGGTCATCGCGAGCATCGGCCAGTCCCAGCCCCAGGTCTGGCGCAGGTCCCAGGTATTGACGACTTCTTTCAGCGTGCGGCGCATGGTCTCGCGATCGGCGCCCATGCCCGGCAGCAAGCCGAGCGCGGCGACGAACGAGGGATGGTCGCGGTTCGGGCAACTTTCGGCGGCTTTGCCTTGGCACTCGGGCGAGCGGGCGCGCTCCCACAGGTCGGGCTGCGATTCGGCGGCGAGGTAGAGGCCGTCCTTCTCGGGTAGTTTGGAAAGGCGGAACAGCAGGTTGTCCCACTCCTTGTTCCTGGGCAGCCCGAGCCGCTCGCGCCACTTCTGCGCGGTGGCGACGCCGAAGCGCCAGTACTCGAGCTCGAACGTGGGGTTGTAGGTGGTCAGCGGCGGAAAGTTCTCCTGCGCGGGAATGATCGGCGGACCGAGGATGAATCGCTGCGTCTTCTTGTCGAAGTACGGCCAGGTTGCGAGCAGCTCCGCGCTTTCGAACACGAGGGGTTTGTACTTCTCGAGTGTCGCGCGCGTGGGGCGTGCCGTGTAGATCGCCTCGGCGAGGTAGATAGGATGCGGCTGCTGCCACATGATGAACGGGTTCACGGTGCTGGGTGATTCGCGCCCTTCCGGCCCTACCATCTTGGGCCACCATGCGCCACGCACGCCGCGCGACTTCGCGCGCTCCTTCGCGCCCTCGAGATTCGCGAAGTACCACGGCATGCTGCGCTCGAGCAGCTCGGGCCGGCCCCACACCGCGAAGTGGGCGGCGTGCCAGAGGTGCATCTCCAGATGGAACTTGCCGTTCCAGCTATTCGAGAACAAGCCCTCTTCCTGCGGCGGCACCGTGCCCGCGGCGTTGATCGCGGCGAGGTACTGCGACAGCACGATGCGGCGCTCGAGCTCGCGGGCGCGCGGATGTTTGCTGCCGGTGAAGTCGATGACGCCGCCATCCTTCCAGTAACCCTGCCACCACGCGGCCACGGCTTCGCGCGCGGCCTCCGTGGCGGGCGCGGTCATGGGCGGCTTCTGCGCGAACTCCACGAGCAGCGTGAGCGTATTGCCGCGCGGCGCGGTGATGCGGTAATCGTGCGGCGCGGCCTTTTCGATCGAGAGATCGCGATCCGCGGTCACGACGACCGAGTAGTGCGTGTCGTCAAGTCCGCGCGCAAGCTTCAAACCTTCCGCATTTCGCGAGATTTCCTGCGTGACGTGCGACTCGGGATGTGTCCAGTCCGCGGGGTCCGGATTGAGGTTGGGCGACACGCCGGGAAATTTCAGCGTGAATCCGACGCGCCCGTCGGTGAGCAGCGGCGAGGCGACGCGCACGATGATGATGTCGCGCGTGGGATGCACGGAGGTTTCGACCTCGACCGGCTGACCGTCGAACAGGAATCGGCTCGTGAGCCGGCCGCTCCACATGTCGAGCGATTGCCTGGTCTGCGAGAGATCGGTGAACGCGGCTTCCGAACCATCCGCGCGCAGCAGCCGCAGGCCGAGACGGCCGAGCGAGAAGCGATGCGGGTTGTCGCGCAGCCACTTGATCTCGGGCGCGTTCGCCTGCTCCCAGTTCTCGAGATACGGATACCAGAGCTTCTGCCCGCGCACCGTGAGCGGCCGGCTGGCCTGCGAGATGCGAAAATTCTTCGGGTTCGGAAAGCTGTGCCACGCCCATTGCGCCTGGGTCATCAGCGGCGCCAGCGGCGAATACGGCTCCTGGAAAGTCTGCAGCCCCGTGATGTCCGCGGTGAACCCGATGCTGCCGTTGCCCACCATGAACGGCGCGGCGGGATCGATGGCCGTGATCGTCGGATTGTGGCGCGTCACGAGCGCGTGCCGATCGATGGGCGTGCCCTGGATCCGCGCGGCGAGCGCCGGCATCGAGAACACCGCGATCACGCAGCCTTGCAGTACGCGCTTCAACATCACCCGAGTGTGCCAAATCAAAACGCCCCATGCTCGCCGATGACGGCATCTGATCGCTTTTGATGTATGGTTGGTGCCGGGTGAGAAATCGCTGAGTTAGCGCGCCGGCCCTGAATGGATCCACCGCACGCGAGCTAACTCAGCGATTTCTCACCCGGCACCAAC
>JAEWLQ010000026.1 GCA_023457495.1 Pseudomonadota bacterium | reverse complement strand
TGGGTGGTTGGTGCCGGGTGAGAAATCGCTGAGTTAGCGCCGGGCGTCATCGTCGCGTCGGCGGCACCACCTCGCTAACTCAGCGATTTCTCACCCGGCACCAACGCCCTCACCCCACCCACTTCCGCGCGTTGGCGAACATGCGGTACCAGCCGCTGTACTCGCCGGCGTTGTCCGGGCGCCAGGAATTCTGCGCGTAGCGGAACGAGCGCTCGGGGTGCGGCATGGTGATGGTGACGCGGCCGTCTTCGTTCGTGATGGCGGCGATGCCGAAGGGTGAGCCGTTCGGGTTCGCCGGGTAGGTGGTCGCGACCGAGCGGTCGCCGTTCACGTAACGCGCGGACACGAGCCCGCCGGCGCTGAATGCCTTCGCGGCCGCCTCGTTCGCGAACTCCGCGCGGCCTTCGCCATGCGCGACGGCGATCGGCAGCATCGAGCCTTCCATGCCCGCGAGCAGGATCGATGGCGAGCGCGTGAGCTCGACCAGCGAGAAGCGTCCTTCGAACTGCTCACCGCGGTTGCGCACGAATCGCGGCCAGCTCGCCGTGCCGGGCACGATTTCCTTGAGCGCCGCGAACATCTGGCAACCATTGCAGACGCCGAGCGAGAACGTGTCGGTGCGTTCGAAGAATTTCTGGAATTCATCGCGCGTCGCCGGGTGATACAGGATGGACTTCGCCCAGCCCTCGCCCGCGCCGAGCACGTCGCCGTACGAGAAGCCGCCGCAGGCCACGAGGCCGCGGAACTGATCGAGTTTCACGCGGCCGGAGAGCACGTCCGTCATGTGCACGTCGTGCGACTCGAAGCCGACGCGTTCGAGCACCGCGGCCATTTCGATCTGGCTGTTCACGCCCTGCTCGCGCAGCACTGCCACCTTCGGACGAGCCTTGCCGATGTACGGCGCGGAGATGTCCTCGTTCGGATCGAACGTGAGCGCGACGTTGAGTCCCGGCGCGCCCGGATCGCAGGCCGCGGCGAATTCCTCGCGGGCGCAGACCGGCTCGTCGCGCATCTCGCGCATGCGGAACGAGGTCTCGGACCAGGCGCGGCGCAGGTCTTCCCAGGATTCATCGACACGCCCGCCCGCCGCCTCGATGCGGACGCGCATCTCGCGCGTCGTCGAGCCCAGCGCATGTGTGTGTTCGCCGAGCCCATGGCGCGCAAAGATCGCGCGCGCCGCGTCGAGATTCGCGGACTTCACCTGCACCACGACGCCCAGCTCCTCGCTGAACAGCGCGCCCGCCGCGCCATTGGCGCCGGCCGGTAGTTTGACGTCGAGACCGCAATGCCCCGCGAAGGCCATCTCGGCCAGCGTCGCGAACACGCCGCCGTCGGATCGGTCGTGATAGGCGAGCACCAGCCCCTGCGCGCGCAGCTCCGCGAGCGCGGCCGCGAGGCCGAGCAGGCGCTGCGGCGAATCCAGGTCCGGCGGAGTCGCGCCGAGCGATCCGTACACCTGCGCGAGCGACGAGCCACCGAGGCGGTTCGCGCCGAAGCCGAGGTCGACAAGCAGCAGCGTTGTCGCGCCGAGGTCGGTGCGCAGCTGCGGCGTCCAGGTCGTGCGCACGTCGCCCACCGGCGAGAACGCGGTCACGATCAGCGAGACCGGGGCGACGACCGATTTCTTCGCGGCGCCCTCGCTCCACACCGTCTTCATCGACAGCGAATCCTTGCCCACCGGGATCGCGATGCCGAGCGCGGGACAGAGTTCTTCGCCGACGGTGTGCACCGTCGCGTACAACGCGGCGTCTTCACCTGGCTCACCACACGCGGCCATCCAGTTGGCGGACAGCCGCACGTTGGATAGCGAACCGATGTCCGCGGCGAGAATGTTGGTCAGCGATTCGGCGACCGCGAGCCGGCCCGAAGCCGGCGCATCGAGCACCGCCACCGGCGTGCGCTCGCCCATCGCCATCGCCTCGCCCGTGTGCCCGAAGTAGTCGGAGATCGTGACGGCGACGTCGGCCACCGGAACCTGCCATGGTCCGACCATCTGGTCGCGGCTGATCATGCCGCCGACCGTGCGATCGCCGATCGTGATCAGGAACGTCTTGTCCGCGACCGCCGGAAACTTCAGCAGTCGATAGGCCGCGTCGCGCAGATTAAGGGACGCCAGATCGAGCGGCTTCTGCGCCGGCGCGGCGCTCTTCACATCGCGCAGCATCTTCGGCGCCTTGCCTAACAAGACATCCAGCGGCATGTCGACCGGGCGCGTGCCGTTCTTCCGGTCCTCGAGCACCAGCACGCCGGTGTCGTTCATCTCGCCGATCACCGCGAACGGACAACGCTCGCGCTCGCAGATCGACGCGAAGTCATCGAGCTTGGCCGCATCGATGACGAGCACGTAGCGCTCCTGCGACTCGTTGCACCACAGTTCCATCGGCGACATGCCGGGCTCGTCGTTCGGGATCGCGCCGAGGTCGATCACCGCGCCGCGGCCTTCCGTGTGCGCCACGGCCTCGGGCACCGCGTTCGACAAACCACCGGCGCCCACGTCGTGGATCAGCAGGATGGGATTCTGGCTCCAGCGCGCGCTGCAGCGATCGATGACTTCCTGCGCGCGGCGCTGGATCTCGGGGTTGCCACGCTGCACGGAGGCGAAATCGAGATCCGCGCTCGAACTACCGCTGCCCATCGACGAGGCCGCACCGCCGCCGAGTCCGATCAGCATTGCGGGGCCACCGAGCACGACGACTTTCGCGCCGACCGGGATCTCGCTCTTCTCGACGTGTTTGCGGCGCACGTTACCGAGGCCACCGGCAATCATGATGGGCTTGTGATAGCCGCGCACGCGATTGGCCGGATCGCCCTCCGCCGCCTGCTCGAAGGTGCGGAAGTAGCCGGCGATGTTGGGCCGGCCGAATTCGTTGTTGAATGCGGCTCCGCCGATCGGCCCGTCGTTCATGATGTCCAGCGCGGAGACGATGCGATCGGGTTTGCCGATGCGGTTCTGCTCCCACGGCTGCTCGAACCCCGGGATGCGCAGGTGCGAAACGGAGAAGCCCGTGAGGCCGGCCTTCGGTTTCGCGCCGCGGCCCGTCGCGCCCTCATCGCGGATTTCGCCACCCGAACCCGTGGCCGCGCCCGGGAACGGAGAGATCGCGGTCGGGTGGTTGTGCGTCTCCACCTTCATGAGGATGTCGATGGGCTCGTCGATCGCGCCGTAAACGCCATCTTCCGGATTCGGGAAATAACGCTTGCCGAGCGGGCCTTCGATGACCGCGGCATTGTCGCGGTACGCCGAGAGCACGCCCTGCGGATTCTTCGCGTGCGTGTTGCGGATCATCGCGAACAGCGACTTCGGCTGCTTCTGCCCGTCGACGATCCAGTCGGCGTTGAAGATCTTGTGGCGGCAGTGCTCGGAGTTCGCCTGCGCGAACATCATCAGCTCGACGTCGGTGGGGTCGCGCTTCAGCGCCGCGAAGTTCGTGACTAGATAGTCGATCTCGTCGTCCGACAGCGCGAGGCCGAGCTCGGTATTCGCCTTGACCAGCGCGGCGCGGCCGTTGGCGAGCGACACGGTCCGCAGCGGGCGCGTCGCCTCGTGCGCGAACAGGCGCACCGCATCCGCGCGATCGAACAGCGCGGTCTCGGTCATGCGGTCGAAGAGCGGCGCGGCGAGTTTTTCCAGCGCGTCGCGCGACAGCGGCTGCGCGGCGGAGAGGCTCCACGCGATGCCCCGCTCGATGCGCAACACCGCGTCGAGCCCGCAGACGTGCGCGATGTCGGTCGCCTTGCTGGACCAGGGCGAGATGGTGCCGAACCTCGGCACGATCACGATCTCGGAGGCGCCGGCGGCCGGCGCGGCGGAGTTTCCGTCCTCGCGCGGCCCGTAGGTCAGGAGTCGTTCGAGCAGCGCCCGCTCAGCCGCGTCGAGGTCGCGGGCGAGATCGACGAAGTGGACGTAGCGCGCGCGGATGGCGCCGAGCCCCGGTTGCAGTGACTCGAGCGCAGGACGCAGTTTGGCGATGCGGAAATCGGAAACTGCAGAGGCGCCGGGGAGCTCGATCATTGGAGGGCGCGCATTGTAAAGGGGACACCCGGCATTGCCTAGAAAATCGGCGATCCCGGGCCCCGATTCCCTGCCCGGTGCTCCTGGTTCCTACGAAGTTGCCGGAAACCGGCGCGGACCCGCGCATCGCGCCCAGGTCTGTCCCCGTTTGCTAGGAAACGGGGAATGTCCCCATTATTTTTTTGGGTCGTTGCCGGCGGGGGGGTACATCGACATCGGGAACTGCGTGATGTTGCCGCCCTCGAGCGCGCTGATCTTGGCGGTGCCCTGCTTCTTCACTTCGTCGATGCGCAGGACCGAGTGCATGGGGATCATCGTGCACTTGACGCCGGTGAACTCGGACTTGATGCGCTCTTCGCCCGGGTCCAGCACCACCGTCGAGCGTTCGCCGAACACGAGTTCTTCGACATCGATGAACCCGAACAAGCGACCCTGGCTCACTTTGCGGGCATAAACCTCGTAAACCTTGCCCTGGTTCACGAACATAATCTTGAAAATGTGACTGGATGCCATCTGGCCGATTAAGGGGACGTTAACCTGCCTCTTCATACACGCATGGGCAGCGGGAAGCTAGGGCCCTGAGGGTATTACATGGCGCTCAGGCTGCGCGTCATCAGTGAACATCGCCATCGACTGGGCGACCGGAGCACATTCGTACTTGGAGTATCGGGCGGAAGCATCGGACGCTCCTCCGAGAACGACTGGGTATTGCCTGACGACATGCGTTATGTGTCGGGCCGCCACGCGCGCATCGTTTTTCACAACGGCCGCTACCTGCTGCAGGACACGAGCAGCAACGGCACTTTCATCAATGACAATGAGCGCCCGCTCGGCGGCCAGAATCCGCACGAGCTCAAGTCGGGCGACATCCTGCGCATCGGCGAATACCACGTGCAGGTGCAGATCGATTCGGCCACCGATTTCAGCCTGGACGACAGCGCGCTGTATGCCAGACCCGGCACCGGATCGACGAGCAGCCGCCGTCGCCCGCCCGCGCTCGGTGATCTCGGCGCCTCGCTGCGTCTCGAGAATCTCCTCGAAGCGAGCCAGGACACCTCCAACGACAAGTTGAAGCCGGTGAACGCGTTCGGCCAGGCCGTTTCGACCCGCACCCGCGCGCTGCACCAGACCCAGGATCTGCCGAAAGAACCGAGCACCGCGCCGGAGCTCGACGTGACCTCCGATGCAGTCGCGCGCCGCATCGCGCGGCTGGCGCGCGCCGCGGAAAAGCAGCAGAAGGCGGTCCATCAGCCGGCACCGCCCACGACGCCGCAATCCGTAACCGCGCCCGCCCCGGCCAACGCTCCCGACATCTCTCCGGGATTGATGGCGTTCTGCCGCGGCGCGGGCATCAGCGCCGATACGCTGCCGGCGGAGGCGCATTCGCGCATGTTGCACCTGGCCGGCCAGCTGCTGCGCGAGAGCCTTTCCGGACTCAAGGAAAGCAATCGCACGCAGCAGGCACAACGCAACGACCTGCGCGTGACGTACGAGAAGGACGCGAGCGACCTCTTGCCCTCGCTCGAACGGCACAGCATCGAGGATCTCATCCAGGAACTGCTCAAGGCGCACGACAGCCGGCGCTTCGACGCGGTTCAGTGGATGCGCGAGTCCTTCGCGAATTCGCGCCGCCACGACGCGGCGCTGGTCGATGCGATGCGCGCGGCCTTCGTCGATTTCGTGGGGCGTCTCGACCCGCGCGATCTGGCCACGCGCTTCGAGCGCAGCGCGCGCCGCAAGACCATGGGCAACTGGGAACTGTACGGCGACTTCTACCGTTCGCTGTGCGAGATGCCGGCGGGCGCCCTGCCGCACATCTTCCTCGAGGTGTACGCGCAGAACTACGAGAATGCCGCGCGCGAAAGCGACGAGGACTCGCAGAAGAACGACGCCGCCTGATCCCCCGCGGCTCCCCGGGTGAGCGGCCGCGCCGCTTGCATCCTTCCCTGTCGAATCCCACCCTCGCCGTTCGTTTAGGCGATGAACCCGGCATGTCGCCGGTCGAGGATCCGTCATGAAGCAGTACCTGCTATCCGTCTGTTATCCCGCCGGCTCGACCCAGCCTGAACCCCAGAAGCTGCAGAAAATCATGGCGGATGTGACCGCGCTGCACGCGGAGATGCAGGCGGCGGGCGCCTGGGTATTCGGCGGTGGACTGCATCCCTCCAACACCGCGACCGTGCTGCGCCACCAGGGCGGCGACATCGTGACCACCGACGGGCCCTTCATCGAAAGCAAGGAGCAGATCGGCGGCCTCACGATCCTGCGCGCGCCGGACCTCGACGCAGCGCTCGAATGGGCGCGCAAGCTGGCGCGCGCCACGACCACACCGGTCGAGGTACGGCCGTTCATCGAGGGACATTGAGCGCCGGGATCGAGAAGATTTTTCGCGCGGAGTACGGCCGCGCCGTGGCCGTGCTCACGCGCCAGCTCGGCGACATCTCGCTCGCCGAGGAGGCCGTGCAGGATGCGTTCACGATCGCCTTGCAGCGCTGGCCGGCGGACGGCGCACCGCCCGCGCCCGGCGGCTGGATCATCACGACCGCGCGCAATCGCGCGATCGACCGGTTGCGGCGTGAGGCCACGCGCGATGCGCGCCAGGAAGCGGCCATGCAATTGCTGGAGCGCGACGAGCCCGCGGAGCACGATGTGAACGACGATCGCCTGCGGCTGATCTTCACCTGCTGCCATCCCGCGCTCGCGACCGAGGCGCAGCTCGCGCTCACGTTGCGATTGCTCGGCGGTCTCACCACCGCCGAGATCGCGCACGCCTTCCTCGTTCCGGAACCGACGATGGCGCAGCGCATCGTGCGTGCGAAATCGAAGATCCGCGCCGCCGGGATTCCCTATCGAGTGCCCGAGGCCGGCGAACTTCCCGCGCGGCTCGCGAGTGTGCTGGGCGTCGTGTACCTCGTATTCAACGAGGGCTACAGCGCGAGTGGCGGCGGCGAGCTCCTGCGCCAGGAGCTGTGCGACGAGGCGATCCGCCTGGGCCGTCTGCTGGTGGAACTGCTGCCCTCGCACCCGGAGGCACGCGGTCTGCTCGCGCTCATGTTGCTCGTCGATGCGCGCCGCGCGGCGCGCACGGATGAGGACGGCGAGTTCGTGCAGCTCGCGGCGCAGGATCGCGCGTTGTGGGGTCGCGCGCGGATCGAGGAAGGCCAGGCGCTGCTGCGCGAATGCCTGCGGCGCAACGAGCCGGGGCCGTACCAGCTGCAGGCGGCGATCAACGCGGTGCACAGCGATGCGCGCGTCGCCGCGGATACGGACTGGCCGCAGATCGTCGCGTTGTACGACCAGTTGCACGCGCTGGTGCCGAGCGACGTGGTCGCGCTCAATCGCGCGGTGGCGGTCGCTGAAGTCGACGGACCCGTCGCGGCATTGCGACTGCTCGAATCCCTGCAGCTTTCACGCTATCACCTGTACCACTCGGTGCGCGCCGATATGCTGCGGCGGCTCGGTCGGAACGCGGAGGCCGCGGAGGCGTATCGCGCGGCGATCGGGTTGTGCGGGAATGCCCGGGAACGGGCGTTCCTGGAGCGACAATATCTGGGGATGTCTCGAAATTAGAACTGGGTCGTGGTTTGGGGGCGCTGCCCGGATGCGATTTCTTGGATGGGAGAAAATCTGGGAATGCTCCGATCAGTAGCTAGTGCCACATTCGCCGAAGAGGCGGACAGGGTGAGATTGTTCGCGGCTGGGGACAGCCGCTCATCCCGCGCTGGCGCGCGGGACCAGATTCGCGTGACCGCGAATCTGTCCAACTTTGCTCTGCAAAGTTGTCGAACTCGGGCTCGTCTCATGCACGTGAGTTCGAATCTCACCTGCGCAAGCGGTGAGGGAATAAGTGGCGGACAGGGTGAGATTCGAACTCACGTGCCGGAATTACCCGACCATCCGATTTCGAGTCGGCGCCGTTATGACCGCTTCGGTACCTGTCCGCGGGAAACTTTTAAAATCAGGGCGGCCCCGCGAGGGGCGCGTATTCTAGCCGAACAATGCTGAGAGCCAAGGGGAGGAACAACTTGTTCTGCCGTCGCGGCGTTGTCGCCCTGTCCGTACACCTGACGATGGCGGCGTTTTCCGCCACGTTCCTGTCCAGCGAGGCATTCGGGCAAGAGAAGTCCGTAAACGCGAGCAGCCGGACCCCTGCGGGCACCCCCCATGGAACCGCGCGGCTGCCCAAACGCCTCGCTGCGGACTTCCACGCGCACATCCAGACCCGCCTGCCGCACCTGCGCCCGGCCTTCGAGGCCGCGGCCCTGGAAACCGGGATCGACTGGCGCGTCCTCGCGGCTCTCGGATACCAGGAGTCCCGCTGGCGACCGGCGGCCGTCTCGCCGATGGGCGCCCAGGGCGTGATGATGCTGATGCCGGTCACCGCCACGAAAATGGGCGTCCAGAATGTATTTTCGCCGGACGAGAACATCATGGGCGGTGCGCGTTATCTCGCCTACCTCAGGGGACGCATCCCGGCCCGCATCCTCGATCCGGACCGCACCTGGCTCGCGATGGCCGCATACAACATCGGCATCGGCCATCTCGAGGATGCACGCATCATCACGCAGATGCGCAAGAAGAATCCCGACCGCTGGGCCGACGTTCGCGCGAACCTGCCACGGCTCTCGGATCCGCACTGGTATTCGCGCGTGAAACGCGGCTATGCACGCGGCGAGGAAACCGCGCAGTTCGTCGAGCGCGTGTCTCAGTTCGCCGCGCTGCTCACGGTGGCGATCCCCGTCAACACCGTCGTCGACGCCTCCCCCAAGCCGCGCTGACCGGAACGCGACCGCGCCGCGCCGTGCGTCGGTCTACTGATTCAGCGGCCGGATCTTGATGCTGCGGAAGGCCACCGCGTCGCCGTGGTCCTGCAGCAGGATGCGCCCCTTCGGCGCTTCACCGAATCCCGGCGTCGCTTTGAACTTGCTCGCGGCCACGCGCGCGCGGAAATCCTCCGAGCCGCGCTTGAACTCGAGCACCTTCACGCCGTTCAGCCAATGTTCGACGCTGCCGTCCGGCCGCGCGACGATGCGTGCGTGTTGCCACTGGCCGATCTTCGGCGCGATGCCGACATTGGTCATGAGTTTCGCGCGCGGCAGGATGTCGTACAGCGACGCCAGCGTGCGATTGCCATCGACGCCGCGCTTCGCATCGGGATGGTTCTCGTCGTCGAGGATCTGGTACTCGAGCCCGAGCGGCGCGCCGCTGGCCGGATCGTGCGGCGAAGTGAGGAAGTAGAAGATGCCGCTGTTGGCGCCCTTCGTGACCTTGAAGTCCATCTGCAGCTCGAATGCGCCGAATTCCTCGGAAGTCATGATGTCGCCACCGCCGCCCTGCGCGACGACCGCGAGTTCGCCGTTGTCGAGCGTCCAGCCTTTCGCGGGAAAGCCGGTGCCACGCGCGCTGAGCCAGCCGTTCGCGCTCTTCCCATCCCACAGCAGCCGCCAGCCCTGCGCCTTTTCCTCGGCGTCGAGGTTGTTGGGCAGGTTGTTGCGGATGAAGATGCCCATCGGCGCGGCACGCTTCAGGTCCTTCGTGCGCACGACGAGATTCTTCCAGCTCGTCGTGCGGCCGGCGTCCTCCGCCTTGTCGATCGAGTGCACCTGCAGGCCGAAGAAGCCCGCCTTGGTCGCATCGTCGATCACGTCGGCCGCGGGCTGGCCGTTGACCCACACGCGCAGACGCGGCCCGATGGCCTCGATGCGGAAGTGATTCCATTCGCCGAACTTGTAGAGCGCCTTGGCGGCGGGGTTGGTCTCGGCCGTCGAGAACCAGCCACGCTGCGCCTCTTCGTAGATCTGGCCGCTCCACTGCCGCGGTGACGGATCGATGTCGGCCTGGTAGCCATGCACGCGCCCGTTCTCGAACTCGGGCGTCGACAGACTGCGGAACTGGATGCCGGAGTTCGTGGGACCGACATCCTGGCGCACGTCGACGTCGAGGACGAAATCGCCGAAGTCCCGCGTCGTGACGAGGAAGCTGTTCGGCACGCCGGGCCGCGAGGAGCCGACGATGGCGCCGTCGATCACCTGGTAATCCGCGGCGCCGCCGAGCTGCTTCCACCCGTCGAGGGTCTTGCCATCGAACAACGCTGTTCCCGGGTCCGCGGCCACGGCGCCCATGCAGAACGCCAGCGCCCACGGCGCGAAACGGATCGCTCTCATTTGCGCGCCCTCGGTCGAGCCTACTGCTCGATCGCCTCGACCTGGATTTCGACGGTCACGTCCATCTTGAAGCCGAAGGACTTGCCGAAGCTGACGCCGAAATCATCGCGATTGAATTTGCCCACGGCATCCGCGCCGCACCAGTCCTTCTTCTGCATGTTCGGCTTGCACATGAACGAGCGGATCGTGAGGTTCAGGGGCTTCGTCACGCCGTGCAGTGTCAATTCGCCCTGCACTTCCGTCGGCTGGCCGTCCTTGAAGTTCGCGAGCTTGCCCTTGTAGGTCGCGGTGGGGAATTGCGCGACGTCGAACATACCGGGATCGGATTTCTTCGCGTGCGCGTTCATGTCATCGAGGCCGAAGTCGATGGAGGCGGTGTCGACGGTGATGTCGACGCTGCCCGTCTGCGCCTCCTTGTCGAGCACGATCGTGCCCTGCGTGCTGTTGAACTTGCCGCGCCAGTTCGACATGCCGCCGGCGTGGTCCGCGACGAAGCTCGGATACGTATGACGCGGATCGACCTTGTAGGTGACCGGCGCGGCATAGGCATGCGTGACGGCGAACATTGCACAAGCGGCCAGCGAGGATACGGCTTTCACATGACGCATTAATCAATCTCCGGGTGATGGTCGACGATTCCGACGGAAAGCGACGCTAACACAAGTCGACTTCACTCCGCCGCGCGTCGCCGGGACGCAAAAAACCCGCTCAACAGGCGCGAGCTTTCTTCCATCAACACGCCGCCGAAGACATCGACGCGATGGTTCATCGAAGGCAGCGTGAAAATGTTGATCGTGCTTCCGGCCGCGCCGGCCTTCGGATCCCAGGCGCCGAACACGAGCCGCGAAACCCGCGCGTGCACGATCGCCGCCGCGCACATCGCGCACGGCTCTAGAGTCACGTACAAGGTGGTGCCGGAAAGCCTGTAGGAGCCCGCCGACTTTCCGCCCGCGCGCAAAGCCTCGATCTCCGCGTGCGCGCAGGGATCGTGTGTCGAGATCGGACGGTTCGCTCCGCTCGCGAGTATCTCGTCGCCCTGGACGAGCACCGCACCCACGGGAACTTCTCCAGCGGCCTCGGCGCCGCGGGCCGCCTCGAGCGCGAGGCGCATGTAATCGACATCGGTTCGTACCGGCATTCGGCGGGCACGCTACACCGATTCGCGGTCACATGCCCAGTCCAGGTGACCGCGGCTAACAAACGCGGCGTGCCCGGGGCTTTTCCACCCCGGAGCCACCTGGCGGCCACTCAGCGGCGATGCTGCCAGCCCCTGCGGGAATGCGCTCGCTTTATCCGCGCCCTCTTCCGACAGTTCGCGATGCGCGACGGCGTGACAGTGCGGGCATGAGCCGCCTTCGCGTAGGAATCTCCGGCTGGCGATACGAGCCGTGGCGAAAAGTTTTCTATCCCGACGATCTCGCGCAGAACCGCGAGCTCGAGTTCGCGTCGCGCGCGTTCTCGAGCATCGAGATCAACGGCTCGTTCTATTCGCTGCAGTTGCCGTCGAGCTACGTCGCGTGGCGCGAAGCAACACCTGATGATTTCGTGTTCAGCGTGAAAGGGCCGCGTTACATCACCCACATCCTCAGGCTCAAGAACGTCGAGCGGCCGCTCGCGAATTTCTTCGCGTCCGGCGTGTTCGAATTGCGCGAAAAACTCGGACCCGTCCTGTGGCAGTTCCCGCAATCGGTGCACTACGACGCGCAACGGTTCGCGGAATTCTTCGCACTGTTGCCGCGCTGTACACTTGACGCGCTCTCGCTGGCGCGGCGGCGCGACCGCCGCCTGCACGGACGCTCGAGCCTGCGCATCGACGCGAACCGGCCATTGCGCCACGCCATCGAGATCCGTCACGAGAGTTTCGCGACACCTGAATTCGCCGCGCAATTGCGCAAGGCGCGCGTGGCGCTGGTCGTCGCGGATACCGCCGGCAAGTGGCCTTACCTCGAGGACGTGACCACGGACTTCATGTACCTGCGGCTGCACGGCGACAAACAGTTGTATGCGAGCGGGTACACGGAGGCGGCGCTCGACCGCTGGGCGGAGCGGATCCGCGCCTGGTCACGCGGTCGCGAGCCCCGGGATGCGCGGCGCGCGGACAAGGCGCAGTCGCGTAAGGCACGCCCGCGAGACGTCTATTGTTATTTCGACAACGACGTGAAGGTCCGCGCGCCATTCGATGCCGACCGGCTGATGCACAAGCTCGGAATCGTGCGCACGGACGCCGCGTTCCGGTTTCCCGCGCGTTCGCGGCTCAAACTCGCCCGACCCGTCGCGCCACTGCCGCCGTTGCGCTGGCGTGCGCGGCGGACGCTCAGGAAGGCAGCGCCAGGCTGACGACTCCGCCGACGATGAGCCCCGCGCCGACGATGCGCCACGGCCCGGAGCTCTCGCGCAGCATCCGCGACCCGACCCAGGCGCCGACCAGGGTAGATAGTTCGCGGGCCGGGGCCACGTGGCTGATGGGCGCGAGCCGCATCGCGTACAACACCAGGATGTAACCGAGCGGCCCCAGCACGCTCACGATGATCACGGGTTTGCGGAACACGCGCGCCTCGAGCGCGACGCGGTCCCGGTCGTGCCAGGCGCGCGGCGCGAGCACCAGCATGCGAAAGAGATTGCCGGTGAAGTCGATGACGAACGGCGAGATCAGCAGCACCTTGACCGCGTAGCCGTCGTTGAGCGTGTACGCCGCGATGAACACACCGGTGCCGAGACCATAGAAGACGCCGGCCAGCGGCTTGCGCTCGTGATGGCCGACGAGACCCGCGACCAGCAGGATGCCGCCGACGATCAGCACCAGTCCGATCACCGACTGGAGGGTCGGCGCCTCGCCTAACAACAACACCGCGCCGACGAAGGACAGCAGCGGGCCCGTACCCCGGGCGATCGGGTAGACCACCGACAGGTCCGATTGCCGATAACCCGCCTGCAGCGTGACCGAGTACGCCAGGTGCAGCACCGAGGTCGCCGCGAGCGCCAGCCAATGCCGCAGCTCGAAGACCGGGCGTTCGACGTACAGCACCGCCGCGACCACCGGTCCATAGATGAGCACCGAGCCAGCCGAGAACAGCCACACGAAATGGCGCGATTGGGCGGCGAACTTGGCGGAAATGTTCCAGCTCGCGTGCGTGAGCGCGGCAAGCAGCACCAGGGCAAGGGCGAGGATGGTCATCGGGGGGCGCATCTTGAATTCCGCCCGCGAGAGCCGCCAGCACCGGCTCCGGAAAATTGCACAGCGGCGGATTTCCCAGTGAAATCGCTCGCCTGCGATCGAAAATGCACGGGCGAGCATTGGAATGGGCAGAAATCACCAGTTGACACCGAGCATCTGCCCGCGTGAGTATCAAAAGCAATCAAAAACAATCAATCGTAGTCGCGTCGTGACGCGTTCAGCGGCGCCGGCTCCTCACATCAGGAACGCACATATGCACTCGGGGGAGGGCAGCAGATGCCGCAAGAATCGCGTAAGCGCCAGCAAGGTCAGCTCATTGGTATTTCCACCGGCCTGACGGCCGCCCTGGTCGCAACGGGCGCATTGGCCCAGGAAGCCCAGCCCGTCGCCGCCTCCGCCAGCTCGGCGGGTGAGCTGGAGACGGTCACCGTTCGCGGCACTCGCGCGAGTCTCAAGTCCGCCCTCGAGCGCAAGCGCGGGGCCGACACGGTGTCCGATTCCATCGTTGCCGAGGACATCGCCCAGTTCCCCGACAAGAACGTCGCCGAGGCGCTGTCGCGCGTCACCGGCGTGCAGCTCTCGCGCGATTTCGGCGAGGGCGTGCAGGTGTCGATCCGCGGCGTGGCGCCGGATCTCAACCGCGTCGAGATCAACGGCATGAGCGTGCTCACCGCGAACGGCGCCAGCCAGCGCGGCGCGGACCTGCGCGAGCTCGCCTCCGAGCTCGTGAAATCGATCGACGTGGTCAAGGGCTCCACCGCCGACATGACCGAAGGCGGCATCGGCGGCACCGTGATGGTCGAGCTGCGCAAGCCGCTCGAGCTCGATCGCCCCCTCTTCTCCGCCGCGTACTCCCAGCAGCAGCTCACCACGATGGGCGGCTGGACACCGCGCGCGAACATCACTACCGGCACCAAGTTCTTCGATGACCGGTTCGGCATCCTCGCGAACGTCACCTACGACGAAGTCGTCACGCGCCAGGACTACCTGCGCAACACCGAGTGGGTGCGGCTCGGCGACTGGGACGAATCGCCCGACAAGACCATCGAGAGTCTCGACGAGCGTTTCGCCGCGCAAACCACCGAGGCGGGCTGCAACAGCGCGTTCACCGTGCAGGCCGACCGCGACCTGTGCCGCCAGCAGTGGTGGGACTACAGCCCGCGCATCGCGCGCTACGGCATCTGGTATCGCGAGGACAAGCGCCTCTCCGCGCAGCTCACCGGCCAGGTGCGCTTCAACGAGCAGAACGATCTGTACGTCGAAGCGATGCGCACGGAGCGCAAGCAGTTCCTCAACGACCACAACTACGGCACGGATTTCACCGCGGTGAACCGCGTGTCGACCGTGACCAACAACGTATATGACTCGCTGGCCGCGAATTCGGTCGTGACCGTCGATGCGGGTCACAACGTCACCGCCTACACCGTCGCGAACAATGCCGCGGGCGCCGCGCTCGCGTTCGGCACGAGCTCGCGCGGTTTCGACCTGCGCAACACCACGGACACACTGAGCGCCGGCTACAACTACATCGGCGAGCAGCTCGAAGCGCGCGTGCGCTGGGGCAGCACGAGGAGCGAGCGTTACGACGAGACCAACTCGGCGAACTTCACGGCCAACGTGCCGGGGCTGCGCGTCGAGCTCGATGGCAGCGGCGTGCCACGTTTCATCTTCCCGAGCGGCTTCTCGATGGAAGACGACAACGTCTACTCGACGATGCAGCTGCAGTATCGCCCGGCCGAAAACGACCTGACCGAGGATCTCGCGCAGGCGGACTTCGACTTCAAGACCGAGTGGCCCGTGCTCACGAAGTTCGAAGCGGGCATCCAGATGCGCGACACGAAGTCGCTGCAATACGCGGGCGGCGGATTCCTCGACGCCGCGACGGGTGTCAACGTTCCGTCCAAGAACATCAACCTGACCGCGAACCTCGTGAACGGCACGCAGGCCAACGTCATGACGCCCGGTACGGGCATCAACGCCCAGCACATCACCTACACGTGGAACACCGCGACGTTCCGCGAGGCGCTGGGTCATTCGTCGCGCAGCCCGGGCACGTTCTATGACGGCTACGGCGGCGTCTCCAACCTGCCCAGCGCCTGGCGTGTGCCGGTGTTCGCGGATCTCGCGACCATGATGGATACCTCGAACTTCTCGCACGAAGGCCTGCGCGAAATCATGGTCAACGGCGTGCTGTATGAGCAGATCCCGGCGCACGAGATCACGGAAGAAAGCCTGGCCCAGTACTTCAAGATGAACTTCGAGCACGAGTTCGGCGGCGCCAGCCTGCGCGGCAACGTCGGCGTGCGTTACGTGAAGACGGATCTCAGCGCCGCCGGCGTGCTGACGCGCCGCGAGCGCCGTCCGACCGGCGCCACCACGTTCACGGACGTGACCGTCGGCAACCTGTACGTCGCCATCGACCGCGACTACACGGACACACTGCCGAGCGCGAACCTGCAGCTTAGCTTCGGTGGCGACAACCAGCCTTACAACGTGCGCTTGGGATTCGCGGAGCTCATGGCGCGCCCGCCCATCACGGACCTCGCGCCCGCCGCGAACTGTCTGTATGACCTGCGGCCCGGCTTCGATGGCGACACCGACGCGGACGACTGCACCGCCGGCAACCCCGCCCTCAAGCCGTATCGCGCCAAGTCGTACGACCTCGAGTTCGCGTGGTACCCGACGGATGAGATCGAAGTGCGCGTCGGCGGCTTCTACAAGGACGTGGAAACCTTCGTGCTCGCGCGGACGCTGGTGCGCAACGTGGACCTGTTCGGCGACGGCGTGTTGTTCGACGTGACGCAGCCGATCAACGGCGAAGGCGCGAAGACGCAGGGCATCGAGACCTCGATGCAGGCGCCCTTCACCTTCCTGCCGGGCTGGGCCGCGGGCTTCGGCGGCGTGGTCAACTACACCTACAGCGAGGCGAAGGACGTGGGCCTGTTCAGCCAGCTCGATGGATCGCAGCTGCCCTTCCCCGGCCTCTCCGAGCACACGTACAACCTGGAGCTGTACTACGACCGCGGGCCGATCAACGCGCGCGTGGCCTGGAACTCGCGCACGGACTGGCTCGCCTCGGCGGCGGATCGCAGCGGCAACCCGGTGTTCCGCAAGGGCGAGGATTACCTCGATGCTCGCTTCCAGTACCGCTTCCTCGACGACCGCATGTCCGTGTTCGTCGAAGGCAAGAACCTGACCGACCAGGCGATGATTTCGACTGCGGGTGCCGACATCCGCCTGTCGGAGCTCGGCTGGCCGGGACGTCGGTATTTCATCGGACTGACCTACAAGAACTGAGCGCACACACACGGGTTGCCTCGAACACGCGCGCCGGGCGACCGGCGCGCGTTTTTTTTCTTTCGCCGCCGCCCGCCTCCGTGATACACGGGCATCGATGAATGCCCCCGCCGAACAGCTCGACGAGCGCTGGACGCAATGGCTGCGCACGAATGTCCAGATCAGCGCGGACTTCGCGGCGCTGCATCGCACGCTGCGCGAGGCGGGTTACTCCGACGAGGCGATCGCCCATTCACTCGAGGTCATCCGGCCGCGCGACAACGCGTTCGCAGACGGTGTCCTCGGGCCGCCGCCGCTTATCCGGCGCCATCCATCCAAGCTGCGGCGACTCGAGAGCGCGAAGGTCGAGATCTACACACTCGACGATTTCATGTCCGCCGAAGAATGCGCGCAGGTGATCGAGCTTTCCGACCGGCACCTCGGCCCCTCACCCCTCGCGCACTACAACGTCGAGAAGGACTTCCGCACCAGCCGCACGTGTTCGCTCTCGCATCTCGTCGACCCGCTGGTCGCGCGGCTCGACGAGAAGATCTCGAACACGCTGGGCATCAACGTCTCGTACGGCGAAGGCATCCAGGCGCAGCGCTACGACGTCGGCCAGCAATTCAAGGCGCACTGGGATTGCTTCGAGCCCGGCAGCCGCGAGTACCTGCGTTTCGCGGGAATCCGCGGCAATCGCACCTGGACGTTCATGGTGTACCTGAACGACGGCATGGAAGGCGGCGCGACGCGTTTCACCGATCTCGATCTCGCCGTGGCGCCGAAGCTCGGCATGGCCCTGCTATGGAACAACCTGCTGCCGGACGGATCGCCTAACATCGCCACCCGACACTGCGGCGAACCCGTGACCCGCGGCCACAAGTGCATCATCACCAAGTGGTTCCGCATTCACGGTGACGGTCCCGCTTACACGTAGAGGTAATCCTTGAACAACGACGTTCCTCCGGCCCAAGTCCAGTCGCCTTCCTATCGTCTCGCCGCGCTCGACCAGGATTTCCTGCTCGGGGATTCGATGCGCGGCGTGCGCTTCCTGCTCGAGTTCGCGAAGTCCGACGAAGTCCTCAAGGCCGCCGGGATCCGCTCCACCATCGTCGTGTTCGGCGGCGCGCGCATCCGCGAGAATGGCCCGGGACGGCAATCGTTCTGGTACGGGGAGGCGCGGCGTTTCGGCCGCATCGCCTCCGAGCGCGGCGGCGCCTTGAAGAATCTCGGCGCGGCGCTCGACAACGTCATCGCGACCGGCGGCGGACCGGGCATCATGGAAGCGGCGAATCGCGGCGCCGCCGAAGCCGGCGCGCCCACGGTGGGGTTCAACATCACCCTGCCCCACGAACAATTGCCGAACCGCTACTCGACGCCGGCGCTGACCTTCCGCTTCCACTACTTCGCGATGCGCAAGATGCACCTGGCGATGCGCGCGAACGCGCTGGTGGTGTTCCCCGGCGGCTTCGGCACTTTCGACGAATTGTTCGAACTGCTCACACTGCGCCAGACTGACAAGGCGCCGCGCATCCCCATCGTGTTGTTCGACCGCGCGTACTGGAACTCGGTCGTGAACTTCGACAGCCTGGTGGAGCACGGCATGATCGACCGCGCCGATCTCGAGCTGTTCGGCTACGCCGAAGACGCCGAGCAGATCTGGAGCGAGCTGCTCGCGCGCGGCCTCAAGCCCCACGAAAGCATCGAGCTCGCGTCGGAGCAGCAGACAGACTAGTTAGTCGCCGCCGCCGCCGCGACCCGGGCTTTCGCGACCTCGTCCGCCACCAGCTCCATGACCTGCCGCGGGCCGAAGGTCGCCGGCTGCCGGCCGTTCACGTAAAACGTCGGCGTGCGCGCCACCTGCAGCGCATTGATGTCTTCCTCGTCGATGCGCAGCAGTTCGTCCGCCGCCGCGCCGCGCGCATCGCGGCGCGCCCTGGCGACGTCGATGCCGGCATCGGCCGCGATCTTCCAGGCGGCGTCGATATCGGGCGCGTGATGAGAGGCCCATTCTTCCTGGCGGTCGAACAGCGCCGACAGCACTTCGTCGAACTTGCCCTGCTGCCGGGCCGCCTCGATCAGCCGGATCGCCTCGTCTGAGCCCGGGTGAAACGCCGCGAAGCGCACCACGAGGCGCACGTCCTCGGGGTGCAGGAACAGGATCTGCTTCACCACCGGCGCGAACGCGCGGCAGCCCTCACACGCCGGGTCGAGGAACTCCACCAGCGTCACCGGGGCGTTGGGCGGGCCCACGACCGGCGAATGCGGACGCACGAGCCGCGCCGCCTGCTCCGCGGTGAGCTCGGGTGGCGCGGGTTGCTGTGCGCCGGGCGCCGCCGCAGCCGGCGCCTGCGCGGCCTGGCT
>JAEWLQ010000025.1 GCA_023457495.1 Pseudomonadota bacterium | reverse complement strand
GGTCTAAGTCGATCCCGGCGGAATGCGCGAACTGCATTGGCATCCCAATACGAGCGAATGGCAATACTATCTGCAGGGTCAGGCGCGCATGGGCGTGTTCGGCAGTTCAGGCCAGGCACGAACGTTCAACTACCGCGCAGGCGATGTCGGCCTCGTGCCGTTTGCGATGGGGCATTACATCGAGAACACCGGTCAGGAGAAGCTGCGCTTTCTCGAGGTCTTCGCCAGCTCCTATTACGCAGATCTTTCGCTGAACCAATGGCTCGCGCTGACGCCGAAGGAGCTTGTGCAGGATCATATGAATTTCGATCCGAAGGTTATTGCCGCGCTGCGGCCAGACAAACAGCCGGTCGTGCGATGAGCCTCTTATGAAAGAGAGCTTTCATTAAAGAGACCGTGAAGACGTTCGGCGGAACATACATAGAAAATATCCATTGAACCCGGGAATGGAAACAACTTGCCCGGGAAGCGACAATGGGAAATCCAGCAGAACAACAGATCCGCGAACGTGCACATCAACTCTGGGAAGCCGCCGGCAGCCCGGAGGGGCGCGAACATGAATTCTGGTATCAGGCCGAGCGCGACCTGAAAGGCGACCGCTCGAACAACAGGGAAGAAAAATCAACAACCTTCATCGAGTAGCACGTCTCAGAAAATCGGCGGCGGGTTAGAACACGTGCCGCTTTTTTCTTTTGCCGTATTCTCTTCCTTGAAGAATTCAGCCCGATCCATTCTTTTCAAGAAAATCGGCCACGGCATCGCGGAAGGCCCGGACCTCGCTATTGAGGCTGGTCAGGCGCTTCGGCGTCATATCGGCCGCCGCGAACAGGGTCTCACCCAGACAGCGCGCCTTTTCGCGCAGCGCCGTTCCCTTGGCCGTGAGGCTGACGACGACTTGCCGCTCGTCTTCCGGATTCCGCTTACGTACAACAAAGCGAGCCTGTTCAAGCCGCTTCACCAGCGGCGTGATGGTGCTCGACTCCAGCGCCAGCCGCTCTGCGATATCGCCAACGCTTTGCGCCCCGCCCTCCCACAGCGTGCTCAGCACGAGATACTGCGGATAGGTAATCTCCAGGGCGTCGAGCAGCGGCTTGTAAGCGCGCCCGATCGCAATGCTGGCGCCGTACAGCGCAAAACAAAGCTGCTGATCCAGTAAGAGGTCGTCCACGGCCATTCCTCGAGCGTGATCACAATAACGTATATCGCGATAAATAATTCTGGACGCGCGCCCAATCAAGTCTCATATACATATCGCGATAATGATTATCGCTATATTGTTTAGATGTACCGGCCTCTCCGGCCGGTCGCCTCCCTTGGTGATGGAGTTTTGAAATGACGACGATGGTGGGAAATACGAACAACATGGCCGCGCAAGCCGAACTCAGCGGCAATCTGGCCCGGTATTATCTCATTCGGGCCGTTGTTGCCGCGGCGTGGGTGGCGGCTGCAGCTGCCGTCGGTCGTTCATCCGCCACGGCCGCGGCACTCTTGCTGGTCGCCTACCCTGCGTGGGACGCATTGGCGAACTGGTTTGATGCGCAGGGCAGCGGCGGTCTCAGAACGAACCCGACGCAAGCCCTGAATGTCGCCGTCAGCGTCGCCGCTTCACTCGCAGTGGCCGTCGCCCTGCAGATGAGCATGAATGCAGTCCTCGCCGTCTTCGGCGTTTGGGCAATCGCGGCGGGATTGGCTCAGCTGGCCACCGGCGTTCACCGCTGGCGCGCGTTCGGTGCGCAGTGGGCGATGATCCTGAGCGGAGCTCAGTCGGGGCTTGCCGGCGCATTCTTTGTGGTGCAAGCGAGCCACGCTCAAATCCCGACGATCATGGATGTGGCGCCCTACGCAGCGTTCGGCGCGTTTTACTTCCTGATCTCTGCTGTGGTGTTGCTTGTCTCAAACCGCCGGCGAGCCGGCTGATTACGAGCGCTGCTGCATGCCCGCGACAGCGTGTCCGGTCGTGACACGCTGGTCCCTCTTCACTCCCTCTCATCCCGTGATGACTTCGGCCCCCTGCGACGATCCTGGCGTTTCTTTGTGCGGTGCCGCAGGGGGTGTCGCAATGGTCGATAGTCGAATTGTTTGCTACAGACGGGTGTTGTGAATTCAACACACGCTGACCGCGCGCCAAGTCGCGGCAGTCGGAGGGAACGAAAAGGAAATTAATATGATGTCACGACGTGCCGCGATCGGTTTGATCGCGCTTGGTTTTTCTGCATTTGCCGCATCTACGTTTACGTCTGTCGCGCCCGCGCTGGCGGATGCGAGCAACTATCCGAACAGGCCGGTCCGCTTTGTCGTCGGTTATCCGCCGGGCGGCGCCACCGACATTCTGGCGCGCCTGATCGGACAGCGCCTGTCGGAGAAGCTGGGACAGCAATTCATCATCGAGAACAAGCCGGGCGCCGGGAACAATATCGGCACCGAGTCGGTGGTGAATGCGGAGCCCGACGGCTACACGGTGCTGCTCGTCAATCCGGCGAACTACATCAATGCGACACTGTATGCGAAGCTGAACTTCAACTTCCTGCGTGATATCGCGCCGGTCGCCGCGTTCCACCGCACTGCCAACGTGATGACCGTCAACAAGCAGGTCACTGCGAAGAACGTTGCCGAATTCATCGCCGATGTGAAAGCCCATCCGGACAAGATCAACATGGCGTCGTCGGGCAACGGCACGTCGGTGCATCTGTCCGGCGAAATGTTCATGATGATGACGGGCGCGAAGATGCAACACGTGCCCTATCGTGGCGCCGCGCTTGCGATCACCGACATGACGGGCAACCAGGTGCAGGTGATCTTCGACAACATGCCGTCGATCATCCAGCACATCCGCTCGGGCAATCTGCGCGCATTGGCCGTGAC
>JAEWLQ010000024.1 GCA_023457495.1 Pseudomonadota bacterium | reverse complement strand
CCGGCGCCGGCGATGGGGGCGCGCGCGACCCCGCGCGAACCATGACAATCGCGTCGCGCAAACCATGACCGGCGGCAGTCCGCAGATCATGACCGCGGCCCCTATCTACCTCGACTACGCCGCCACGACGCCGGTCGATCAGCGCGTGGCCACCGCCATGGCCGAATGCCTGACCGCGGCCGATCTGCAGGGCAATCCCGCCTCCGCGACTCATGGCTTCGGGCTCGCCGCGCACGACATCGTCGAACGCGCGCGCGCCGACGTGGCCGCGCTGATCGATGCGGAGCCGCGCGAGATCATCTTCACGTCGGGCGCCACCGAGGCCAACAATCTCGCGCTGATCGGCGCCGCGCACGCCGCGCGGCGCGCTGGCGATGGCCGGGGGCACATCGTGAGCGCGCGCGCCGAGCACAAGTCCGTGCTCGATGCGCTCCGGCAGCTCGAGCGCGAGGGATTCGCCGTCTCCCTGCTCGAGCCCGACGAGTGGGGCCGCGTGCCGGTCGACGCGGTGCGCGTCGCGTTGCGCGACGACACGTTGCTCGTGTCCGTGATGGAGTCGAACAACGAGATCGGCTGCATCAACGACCTCGAGACGATCGCGGCGCTGTGCCGCGAGCGCGGCGTGCTCATCCACACCGATGCCAGCCAGGGCTGCGGCAAACACGCGATCTCGGTGCGCAAGATGCAGGTCGATCTGCTGTCCCTCACCGCGCACAAGTTCTACGGCCCAAAAGGCATCGGCGCGTTGTACGTGCGCGAGTCGGCGCGTCCCCGGCTCGCGCCGATCGTGTTTGGCGGCGGACACGAGCGAGGCCTGCGCTCGGGCACGCTCGCGACGCACCAGGCCGCCGGATTCGGCGCCGCCGCGCGATTGGCGCGGCAGGAGCTGGCCGCGCAGGCCCAGCGCCTCGACGCGCTGAAGTCGCATCTCATGGCGGCCCTGTCGAGCCTGCCGGGCGTCCATCTCAACACGCTCGCGGGCGCGGCCTCGCTGCCCGGCATCGTCAACGTGTCCTTCGAGGGCGTGGAAGGGGAAAGCCTCGTCACCGGGCTCACCGAGATCGCCGTTTCCACCGGCTCCGCGTGCAGCTCGGCGACGCGCGAGCCGAGTTACGTCCTGCGCACGCTGGGGCGGGACACCGAGCTCGCCCAGAGCTCGCTGCGCCTGAGTTTCGGGCGGTTCACGAGCCCGGCCGACATCGATGCGGCCATCGCGGCGATCCGCCGTGAAGTCTCGCGCCTGCGGGTCCTCGCGGGCCGGCCGGCGATCCCCGGGGCGGCGGTGGACCCGCCGGCAACCGACCGGGCGCCGGGCACACTGTTCGCGCGCGCGCTGAATCACTTGTCGCAACGGTATTTCCGCGCGGAGCCTCGGCCAGTGCATTACCCGCCGGAGAGCGCCGCGCCCCCCGACATCCGCCACGGTCAGGCCGGGCGCGAGGCCGACGGGGCCGCCGTCCGGTTCGAACTGCAAATCGGCGGCGGCAGTGTGAAAAACGCCCGTTTCAGCGCCTACGGATGCCCCCATACTCTGGCGGTCACCGCCTGGCTTCGCGAGGCGCTCGAAGGCGCCCGGATGGAGAGCTTCAGCGCGGGGACCCCGGCCGAGTGGGCGGAGAAGTTCGCGGTTCCGCCCGAGAAACTCGGGCGGCTGCTGGTCGTCGAAGATGCTCTGCGTGCGGCCCTGGGCCGCTAGAATTTCGCGTAAGGAAACGGTTCGACAATGGCTATCTCGCTCACTCAGGCTGCGGCCGAACGGGTCAAATCATTCATCGCCTCGCGCGGCAAGGGGCTGGGCCTGCGCCTTGGAGTCCGCAAGACCGGGTGCTCGGGGTTCGCCTATGTCGTCAATTACGCGGACGATGCCGAAAAGACCGACCACGTCTTCGAGGATCACGGGGTCAAGGTATTCGTCGACCCGGAAAGCCTGCCGCTGATCAACGGCACCACGGTCGACTTCGTCAAACAGGGCCTCAATGAGGCCTTCCGCTTCCACAACCCGAACATCAAAGGGGAGTGTGGCTGCGGTGAGTCATTCAACGTGTGAATTTCGGGGAGGGCGCCCCGTGGGCGCCGTTTCCGTCGTTGCGCGGCAGGCCTGAAAACCCGGCCTTAAATTTCAGCGGGTTACTCGCAGCTGAGGCTGTCAGCCGGTACAATCGCGCGCCTTTAATCCCCACAAGGAATCACGTTCATGGCGCTCGAGCGCACCTTCTCCATCGTCAAGCCCGACGGCGTAGCCCGTAACCTCATCGGCCAGGTCCTGAGCCGCTTCGAAAAGGCCGGCCTCAAGGTCGTCGCCGCCCGCATGCAGCACCTCTCGCAGCGGGACGCCGAGGGCTTCTACGCCGTCCATGCCGCGCGCCCGTTCTTCAAGGATCTCGTGAAGTACATGACCTCGGGTCCGGTGCTGCTGCAGGTGCTCGAAGGTGAAAACGCCATCGCGAAGAATCGCGAGATCATGGGCGCCACGGATCCGAAGAAGGCCGCCCCCGGCACCATCCGCGCCGACTTCGCCGAGAGCATCGAGGCGAACACCGTGCACGGATCCGACGCGCCGGAAACCGCCGCGAAGGAAATCGCCTACTTCTTCCGCGAGACGGAGATCTGCCCGCGCGGCTGATGTCATGACCGACTCATCGTCAATCGAGCGCGTGAACCTGCTGGGCCTGAGCAAGGCCGAGCTGGAGGCGTTCGTCGGTGAGTTGGGCAGCAAGCCTTTCCGCGCGCGGCAGCTCATGAACTGGCTGTACAAGCGCGGCGAGGCCGACATCTCCGCGATGACGGACCTGGCCAAGGGCTTCCGCGCGCAGCTGCTCGAGCGCGCGGAAGTCAAACTACCCCAGATCGTGAAGACCCAGGTCGCCTCGGACGGCACGCGCAAGTGGCTGCTGTCGGGTGGCAATGGCCAGGCCTTCGAGACGGTGTTCATCCCCGAGGAGGATCGCGGCACGTTGTGCATCTCCTCGCAGGTCGGCTGCGTGCTCGACTGCACGTTCTGCTCGACCGCGCAGCAGGGATTCAACCGCAACCTGACGACCGCGGAGATCGTGGGGCAGGTGTGGCTGGCCAACCGGGAGCTCGGCTGGAAGGCGGGCGACGATCGCATCATCACCAACATCGTGCTGATGGGCATGGGCGAGCCGCTTGCGAACTTCCGCAATGTGATTCCGGCGATCCGCATCTTCCTCGACGATCTCGGCTTCGACATCTCGCGCCGCCGCGTGACGTTGAGCACCTCCGGCCTCGTGCCGCAGATCTACAAGCTCGCCGAGGAAGTGAATTGCGCGCTCGCCGTCTCGCTGCACGCGCCGAACGATGCGCTGCGCAGCGAACTCGTGCCGATCAACCGCAAGCACGCCATCGCCGAGCTGCTCGAAGCCTGCTGGCACTACCTCGACGAACAGAACGGCCGCAGCGTGACGTTCGAATACGTGATGCTCGACGGCGTCAACGACCAGCCGCAGCACGCGCGCGAGCTCGCCAAACTACTGCACGGCAAGCCGGCCAAGCTCAATCTCATTCCCTTCAACCCGTTTCCCGGAACGAAATTCCGTCGTTCGCCGCAGGCGGCGATCGAATCGTTCCGCGATGAGCTCAACGCGCGTGGGCTCATCGCCACCATCCGCAAGACGCGCGGCGACGACATCGATGCGGCCTGCGGACAACTCGCGGGCCAGGTCACCGACCGCACGATCGTGCGGCTCGGCTCGAAAACCTTCGGACTGCAGGTACGCGCATGAAGAACCCGCTTCGCTTGGCCGCCCTGTTCCTCGCCTGCACGCTCGCCGCGTGCGTCACCAGCACCAAGGACGGCGGCAAGCCGCTCAAGGGCGAAGATCCCCAGGACACCGCCGCGAAGTACAACGTCCAGCTCGGCACCGCTTACCTGCAGCAGGGCAACTATCCACTGGCGAAGGAAAAGCTCGAGCGCTCGCTCAAGCAGAACCCGCGCGATCCGGACGTGCACACCAGTCTCGCGCTGCTGTATGAACGCACGGGCGACGCGAAACTCGCGGACAAGCACTTTCGCGAGGCCTTGCGCCTCGCGCCCGACAAGCCCGACAACATCAACAACTACGCCGTCTACCTCTGCAAGAACGGCCGTGTCGACGAAGGCGTGGAACGCTTCACGACGATCGCCGCCAGCAAGTTCTACCAGACTCCCGAGGTCGCGCTGACCAACGCCGGCGTGTGCCTGCGCGGCGCGAAACGCCTCGACGAGGCGCAGGCGCGTTTTGTCGGGGCCATCAAGGCGCGGCCCAACTACAGCGAGGCGACGGTGCAGCTCACGAGCCTGCATCTCGAGCGCGGGCAGGTCGCCGAGGCGCGCAAGGTGGTGGACACCTACATCAGTGCCTTCAAGCCGAATCCGGACGTATTGCTGTCCGCAGTGACGGTGGCACGTGTCGCCAAGGACCGGCTCGCCGAGGAAAAATACTCGCGCGCCCTGCGCCTGGAGTTCCCGGACTCCGCCCAGGCCCGCGCACTCAAGCGCAATCCCTAGGCTGGCCATGGGCGACCCGACGACCACCGCAACCGATTCGCCGGAACCGACGCGTTCCATCGGCGAGCGGCTGCGCGCCGCGCGTGAACGCGTCGGCTATTCGGTCGCCGCGGCCGCGGAGAAACTGCATCTCGATCCCAAGGTGATCGAAGCGCTCGAGGCAAACCGCTTCGCCGATCTCGGCGCCTCCGTGTACGTGCGGGGGCACCTGCGCCGCTACGGGGATTTCGTCGGCGAGCAGGGGCGCGAACTGGTCGATGCCTATGGCGCGCGCGAAGCGCGCCCCGTGCCGCCCGACCTCACGCAGATTCCGCAGGCCGAACACCGCGCGGATCCGCGCCGGCTGGTATCGCCGATGATCGCGTTGGGAGGCGGTCTCGTGCTCTTGGCCGCGATCTGGTGGGTGCTCGCCGGTTCGAACCCACACGCCGAGCCCGCGCAGACAACGCAGGCCGCGCAACCGGCTCCGGCGCTCTCGCCCGCGGTCGAGACGACCACGGTGGCCGCGAACAGCACGCCCGCGACGGCGCCCGAACACGCCGCGGTTCCGGCCGCGGGATCCACTGCGGCCGCCGAGCCCGCGGCTGCGCCCGCCGAGCCCGTCGCGCCGCCGCCACCGGCGCGCCCCGCGCGACTCACGCTGCAGCTCACCAGCGACAGCTGGATCGAAGTCTACGATTCGCGCGGCGAGCGGCTCTTTTACGACGTCGCCAGCGCGGGCAGCGTGCAGAGAGTTGAAGGGATTCCGCCGCTGCGCGTGACGCTCGGCAACGTCTCCGGCGTCGCGGTCGACGTCAACGGCCAGAGCCGCGAAATTCCCGCGACCGCCATCGATGGCGAAGGCGCGCGTTTCGTCGTGAATCGATCCGGTTCGCTGTCGCGAGCCCGTCAATAAGAACACCTTTTCCGCAAGAACAACGATGTCCCGCAATATCCAGCCGGTCACCGGCATGAAAGACGTCCTGCCGGAAGACATCGGCGTGTGGCAACACGTCGAGTCGACCATGCGCGGCGTGCTCGACGCCTACGGCTACCAGGAAATGCGCGTGCCGGTGGTCGAACACACCGAGCTCTTCAAGCGCGCCATCGGCGAATTCACCGACGTGGTCGAGAAGGAGATGTACACCTTCACGGACCAGGGCGGTGACAGCCTCACGCTGCGTCCCGAGGCCACCGCCGGCATCGTGCGCGCGACCATTTCGAACGGCATGCTGCGCGGCGCGCGGCTCAAGCTGTGGTGCCAGGGACCGATGTTCCGGCACGAAAAGCCGCAGAAGGGCCGCTTCCGCCAGTTCAACCAGATCGATCTCGAGGCCATCGGCTTCGCCGGCCCCGACGTCGACGTCGAGATCATCGCGCTCACCGCGCGCCTCTGGAAGTTGTTAGGCCTGACGCGGGTCAAGCTGCAGATCAACTCGCTCGGCACGCCCGAGTCGCGCAGGGCGTATCGCGCGCTGCTGCAGGAGTTTTTCCGCGGGCACCTGGACAAGCTCGACGAAGACGGCAAGCGCCGCCTCGAGGGCAACCCGCTGCGCATCCTCGACAGCAAACATCCGCCGACGCAGGAAATCGTGAAGAACGCGCCGGTGCTCACCGAGCACCTCGATGCCGAGTCGCAGGCGCATTTCGCGGAGCTGCGCGCCGGGCTGGACGAGCTCGGCATTCCGTATGTTGTCAACCCGCGGCTGGTGCGTGGACTCGACTACTATTCGCGCACGGTGTTCGAGTGGATCACCGATGCGCTGGGCAGCCAGGACGCGGTCTGCTCGGGCGGCCGCTACGACGGACTCATCGCGCAGATGGGGGGCGAGCCGACCCCGGCGATCGGCTTCGCGATGGGCGTGGAGCGCGTCGTCGAGCTGGTCAAGCTCGCGGGGGCCGTGCCGGCGCGCCCGGTTCCGGACGTGTTCGTGATGGCGCAGGGCGATCGCGCCCAGCGCAAGGCGCTGGGGCTGGCCGAGCAGCTGCGCGACGGGATTCCGGGCTGTCGCATCGTCGTCCATTGCGGCGCCGCCAAGTTCAAGACACAGTTCCGCCGCGCGGACGAGTCCGGCGCGCGATTGGCGCTCATCCTCGGGGATGACGAGCTCGAGCGCGGAGTGGTCGCGCTCAAGCCGCTGCGCGGCGCCGAAACCACGCAGGTTGAGCATCCTCTCGCCCAGGTGGGCGCGAAGGTCGAAGAGTTTCTGAGGAGAGCGACGTGAGTGACTTGAACGATGAAGAACAGCTGGAACAGGTCAAAGGCTGGTTCCGCGAGAACGGCCTGTGGATCGTCGCCGGCATCGTGATCGGCGTGGGCGCGCTCGGCGGCTGGCGTTGGTACGAGCAGCGCCAGGTGGTCCGTGCGGAAACGGCCGCGGAGCGCTACGACGCGATGCTCGATGCGTTTACGCGCAACGATCGCACGCGCGGCCTCACGCTCGTCGACGAGCTCAATCGCGAATACGCCTCGACGCCCTACGCGGCCCTCGCGACCCTGGTCGCGGCGCGCGTGCACGTCGAAGCCAATGAACTCGACAAGGCTGCGGCCGGTCTCAAAACGGTGGCCGAAAAGGCCGATGACGATGAAATGAGAATGGTCGCGCGGTTGCGTCTCGCGCGCGTGCTGTCCGCCCAGGGCAAACACGACGAGGCGCTCGCGGCGCTGAAGATCGAAAAGGCCGGTGAGTTCGGGCCGCGCGTCGCCGAAATCCGCGGGGACGTGCTGCTCGCCAAGGGCGACCGTGATGGCGCATTGCGCGAGTACCAGGCGGCGCGCGTCGCCGCCCGCAACGGCGTCGTCGACCTCGATCTGCTCGACCTCAAGATACGGGATCTCGGTGGCACACCGCCGCCGCGTGAAGAGGAGTCCTGATGAAAATTCGCGGTCTGCTGCTGCTGCTGGCAATGCTGGGTGTCCTGGCTGCCTGCGACTCCAAGAGCAAGAAGGTGGATCAGCCCGTCGAGCTCACCGACATCGCCAATCCGACGGTGCGCGTAAACCGGTTATGGGGCGCGAGTGTCGGCGGCGGCGGCAAGAAGCTGCGCCTGGGTCTCGGTCTCGCCAGCGCCAACGACCGCCTGTTCGCGGCGGGACACGACGGAGAAGTGGCCGCCTTCAATCTCAAGAACGGCAAGCAGCTCTGGCGCACGAAGACCGATCTGCCGCTCGCGGGCGGCACGGGCACGAATGGCAACCTGGTCGTGGTCGGGTCGGCGGACGGCATCATCGTCGCGCTCGCGGCGGACAGCGGCGCCGAGCGCTGGCGCGCCAATGTCGGCGGCGAAGTGCTGTCGGCGCCCGCGGTGGCGGACAGGGAAGTCATCGTGCGCACCGTCGACGGCCGCCTGCATGCCCTGTCGAACGAAGACGGCAAGCAGCTCTGGGATGCCGAGCAGCAGGTTCCGCGCCTCACGCTGCGCGGCACATCCGCGCCGGTCGTCGCGCGCGACCTCGCGCTCTCCGGATTCGACAACGGCCGCGTGCTCGCGGTGAGTCTGGAGGATGGCCAGACGGTGTGGGAGGCGGCGGTGTCGCCCTCGCATGGCCGCACCGAGCTCGAGCGGCTCAACGACATCGATGCGGCGGTCAAGGTCGTGGGCGAGGACGTGTTCGTCGCCGGATTCCAGGGTCGCGCGGGCATGCTCGCGCTCGATTCCGGCCAGGTATGGTGGTCGCGAGAGATTTCCAGCTATCGCGGCGTCGACGTCGACGACGAGCACCTGTACGTGTCGACGTCCAACGGCGAACTGCTCGCGCTGAGCCGCCGCAGCGGCGGTGAGATGTGGCGCAATGAATCGCTCAAGTTCCGCAGCCTCTCCGCGCCCGCGATCGTCGGTGACTACGTCGCGGTGGCGGATCTCGATGGCTACGTGCACTGGTTCGATCGCGCCACGGGCAACGCGGTGGGCCGCGCGAAGACCTCGGGTAACCGCATCAACAACGCGCCGCTCGTCGTGGACGGTGTGCTCTACGTGATCAGCGACAAGGGCGACGTTTCCGCCCTGCAGGCGCTGCCGGTCGCGGCCCGCAACCGCGCGCCGGCCACCGCTCCCGCCGAACCGGCCGAACAGCCGGCGGCCGGCGGCTGATGCCGCTCCGGCGGCAGTAGATAGAAGTCGGTCATGCTGCCGGTCATCGCCATTGTCGGGCGGCCGAACGTCGGCAAGTCCACGCTGTTCAACACGCTGACGCAGACGCGCGACGCGATCGTCGCTGACGTGCCCGGCGTCACGCGCGACCGCCAGTACGGCTACGGCAAGCTCGGCGCCGTGCCCTACGTGTGCATCGACACGGGCGGCCTGGTCGAGAATCCCAGTGGCATGGATGCGCTGATGCGCATCCAGACCGAACACGCCATCAAGGAAGCCGACCGCCTGGTGTTCGTCGCCGACGCGCGCGCCGGCCTCACGCCCCAGGACCAGTTCTTCGCGCGCGAGCTGCGCAAGTCGGGCAAGCCGGTGTTTCTCGCCGTCAACAAGGCCGAAGGCCTCGAGGCAGCGATCGCGGCCGCGGACTTTCATTCGATGGGTCTCGGCGAGCCGCATGCGATCGCGGCCACGCATGGTTACGGCTGCGAAGAGCTCATGGACTTGGTGCTCGAGGGCTTTCCGCCCGCGCCGCCGGAGGACGAGGAGGCGGACGACGGCCGCATCCGCATCGCCATCATCGGCCGGCCGAACGTCGGAAAGTCGACGCTCATCAATCGGCTCATCGGCGAGGAGCGCGTGATCACCAGTGACATCGCGGGCACGACGCGCGACAGCATTTTGGTGCCGTTCGAGCGCGACGGCCGGCAGTTCACGCTGATCGACACGGCCGGCGTGCGCCGCCGCGCGAAGATCGACGACGAGATCGAGCATCTGTCGGTGTCGAAAACGCTGCAGGCCATCGCCGAGGCGCACGTGGTCGTCATGGTGGTCGACGCGCACGACTCCATCGGCGAGCAGGATGCGAGCGTGCTCGGGCTCGCACTGTCGCGCGGCCGCGCGCTGATCCTCGCGGTCAACAAGTGGGACAACATCCCGATGGAGCAGCGCGACGAGATCCGTCGTTTGCTCACGCTCAAGATCGATTTCATTCCGTTCGCGCCGGTGCATTTCGTCAGCGCGCGCCATGGCACGGGCGTGGGCGACCTCACGGCGTCGATGATCCGCGCCTACGAGGCGGCGATGCGCAAGATGCCGACCCCGCAGCTCACGAAGGCGATGGAAGCCGCGATGATCCAGCACCAGCCGCCCATCGTGCGCGGCCGCCGCATCCGGCTGCGTTACGCGCACCAGGGCGGGCGCAATCCGCCGCGCATCGTCGTGCACGGCAGCCAGGCGGCGCACGTGCCCGAGTCGTACAAACGTTATCTCGCCAACGTGTTCCGCGAGACCTTCGACCTGTTCGCGACGCCGGTGTCGGTGGAATTCCGCAGCGACGTGAATCCATTCCTCAAGGACAAGCCCAAGGAAAAGCGCGGCCTCAAGACCTCGCAGAAGGAACGGCGCGAGCGGCGCATCCGCAAGGATCGCGCGAAGCGGCCGGCGAAGAAGAAGTAGATAGCCCTGCCGGACCTCGCGAGGCGAGGTCGAAGGTGCATGGTGGCTGGAGGCTTCACGCTCACGTGGCGTCGGGAAGCGAGTAACTCAGCCGCCCGTCGACGATGCGCGCGGCGGTCGAAAGTCGATGTGGCTGCGTGTGCTTCGCATCGACGATGTGAACGACCTTCACTCCGCGCACGCTCAACACGTCCGAGATGAGCGCGCGGTGGCAGCGCCACCAGAGCACTTCGGCACACATGAGGCTGGTCCGCAGGCCGGTGGCAAGATCGAGCAGTTCGTCGAGCCCCTCGGCGAACTCCGCGGACTCGAGGTGATCCGCGTAACCGCGAAACGAGCTGTTGCGCCAGGCGGTGTTCACGGAGTCCGGCTTCGGCCGGCGCCGTCCGCCGAGCGCGGGGAGCCAGCGATACGTCAGGTCGAGTCCCATCAGCGCCTCGGCGAATGCGTCGCGCGCGAACCAGGGTTGCCGGCGCGAACCGGGGAAGCGGCGCACGTCGGCGATGGCCTGTATTCCATGCTGCGAGAGCAACGCGAGAAATTCTTCCAGCGTCCGGTTCGAGTGGCCGATGGTCCAGATCGTCATCTGTCCGACTTGATCAGATTCTCCTCACGGTACTTTGAGGGCAGGAAGGGCCCGGCCAAGCCAGCCGAGCACGACGCTGGCTGTCGGAAGCGGGCGCGAACCAGAAGATAGGTAGCCATGCGGACGCCCGCGGGCGTCCAGCGCCGGAGTGCCCCGCAGTTCAGCCGCCCGGCTTTGCGGACGAGGGCTTCTCGGGCGGGGGCGCCTTGGGCGGCGCGGGCGCGAGGAACAACGCCGGATCCACGGAGTTGCCGTTCAGCATCACGCCCCAGTGCAGGTGAGGGCCGGTAACGCGCCCGGTGGCGCCGACCTCGCCGATGAGTTCACCCGGTTTGAGGTCCTGACCCGTCCTCACGTCGATCTTCGAGAGATGGCAGTACATCGTCATCATGCCCTGGCCATGGTCGACGATGACGTTGTTGCCATTGAAGAAATAGCTGCCGACGTCGACCACGCGGCCTGCCAGCGGCGCCTTGATGGGCGTGCCCGTGGGCGCGGCGATGTCCATGCCGCTGTGGGGGCGGCGGGACTCGCCGTTGAACACGCGCCGCAGGCCGAACGAGCTCGAGCGCGGGCCGGCCACCGGCTGCGCGAGGCGCAAGGTCGGCGGTGTGTCCGGCGAGAAGGCCGTCATCGCCGCGCGCATCTTTTCCTGTTCGCGCGCGACGCGCTCCTGGTTTTCGTCCGACAGGTTCACCTGGCCGGGCGCGACCTTGAGCTGCTGCGTGCGATACGCCTTCGGCACGACGTCGAACGTCACCTTGCGCGGATCCTTCCCGGGTTGCTGCACATCGACCGAGCGCGCGCCGGGCTCGGTGTCGAGGTTGATGCCGACCACGGCGACCCACCCTGCGGGCTGGCGCAACACCATGACCGGTTTGCCGTCGTAGGTGACCACGGGTTTCTCATCGGCCGCGCCGGGCAGCGGCAGGTTCACGACGCCGCCCGGCACCGCCGAGGCGCGCGGCAGCACCAGCGTTTCCGCGCGCAGGGCGAGTGGCGCGAGCGCGAGCAGCAGGGCGATACGCCAGTAGTTAGTCACCAGAATCCTCCTGTGTATCCGTCACGCGCGCACGCAGGCGGCCGCGCGCGAGCCGCGCTTCGATCTCGGTGCCGGCCGGCGCCTGCGCGGCGTCGCGCAGCAGGGCGCCATCACTGGCGCGCGTGACCACCGCGAAGCCGCGGCCGAGGGTCGCGAGCGGGCTCACCGCATCGAGGGTGCGCGCGGCGAGGGTGAGGCGCTGGTCGAGCCGGCCGAGCAGCTCGGCGATTCCCGCATCGAGCCGCTTGCCGAGCGCGGCCGCGTGCGCGCAGATGGCCTCCAGCCGGTGGCGGGGATTTTCGCGCCACAGCCGCACGCTCGCGGCTTCCAGCCGCTGGCGATTGGTCAGCACGCGGGCCTGCAAGGCGAGACGCATACGCTGCTCGAGATCGTCGAGGCGCTGCGCATGCTGTGCCAGGCGCGCTCCGGGATGCGAGATCTGCAGGCGCTGCGTCAACGCGTCGAGCGCGCCCTGCTGTCCGCGCAGGAAACGGCCCATCGCGCCGCCGAAACGCCTCTCGAGAAGCGCGAGCGTCTCGAGCCACGTCGACTTGTCCGGCGCGGCCGCGAGTGCCGCGGCCGAGGGCGTCGGCGCGCGAATGTCGGCGACGAAGTCCGCGATGGTCACGTCGACTTCGTGGCCGACGCCGCTGACCGTGGGGATGCGGCAATTCGCGATGGCGCGCGCGACCCGCTCGTCGTTGAAGCACCACAGGTCTTCGAGCGATCCGCCGCCACGCGCCACGATGAGCACGTCGACCTCCGCGCGTCGCGAGGCGGATTCGATCGCGCGCACGATCTCGGGCACCGCGGCTCCGCCCTGAACGGCCGTGGGATAGACAATGACGCCCGCGACGGGAAACCGCGCGCGCAACACTCTGAGAATGTCGTGGATCGCCGCGCCGGTGGGCGAGGTCACGACGCCGATGCGGCGCGGCACCGCGGGCAGCGGCCGCTTGCGCTCGACCGCGAACAATCCTTCCGCGGAGAGCTTTGCTTTCAGTTTCTCGAACTCGCGCTTGAGCGCGCCTTCGCCGGCTTCCTCGAGATGCTCGACGATGAGCTGGTATTCGCCGCGCGGCTCGTACAGACCGACCCGCGCGCGGGCGATGACGTGCATGCCTTCCTTCGGCCGGAAGCGCAGCGATGAATTCCGCTGGCGCCACATCGCGCATCGCACCTGCGCATTGGCGTCCTTGAGCGAGAAGTACCAGTGGCCCGAGGCGGGCGCCGCGAAATTCGACAATTCGCCTTCCAGCCACAGCATCGGCAGGCCCGATTCGAGCAACAGCCGGACCTCGCGGTTGAGCCGCGAGACCGTGTAGATGTCCCGGTCAACAGGGGTGCGGACCGGCGTCGGTGGATCGAAGTTGAAACTCACGCCCGCAGTGTAATGGGGACATTCCCCGTTTTCTGGCAAACGGGGACAGACCTCGAGCGATCAGCGGATCGAGGGGCGCCTTTTTTGGGGGCCAGGAAATAGGGGCAAGGAAATGGGGGCAGCCCCCGTTTCCCAGCGATCGGGGGCTGCCCCCTTTCTAGGTCGGGGTCACATGCGTACAATCCCGCATCGTTCACTACCGCTGAACACCTCCATGCGAATTCTCGAAGAAGCGTTGACCTTCGACGACGTTCTTTTAGTCCCGGCTTACTCGGAAATCCTCCCGCGCGAAGTCGATCTCGGCACTCGCCTGACTCGCGAAATAAAACTGAACCTGCCCCTCGTGTCCGCCGCCATGGACACGGTCACCGAGGCGCGCCTCGCCATCACGATGGCGCAGGAAGGCGGCATCGGCATCGTCCACAAGAGCCTTTCCATCGCCGGGCAGGCCGCCGAAGTCGCGCGCGTCAAGAAATACGAGAGCGGCGTGATCCGCGACCCGATCACCGTCGCGCCGGACATGACCATCCGCCAGGTGATCGAACTAACTAGAGCCAAGGGCATCTCCGGCGTGCCGGTGGTGCAGGGCAACAAGGTCGTCGGCATCGTCACGCACCGCGACCTGCGTTTCGAGGAAAAACTCGACGCGCCGGTCTCCTCGGTCATGACGCCGAAGGAGCGCCTGGTCACCGTGCGCGAGAACGCGCCGAAGGACGAAGTGCTCCTGCTGTTGCACAAGCACCGCATCGAGAAAGTGCTGGTCGTGAACGGCGACCAGGATTTGCGCGGCATGATCACGGTGAAGGATTTCCAGAAGGCCAAGGAATTCCCGCGCGCCTGCAAGGATTCGCGCGGACGCCTGCGCGTCGGCGCGGCGGTCGGCACGGCCGCCGACACGCTCGAACGCGTCGCCGCGTTGCACGAGGCGGGCGTGGACGTCGTGGTGGTGGACACCGCGCACGGTCATTCGAAGGGCGTGCTCGAGACCATCAAGCGCATCAAGGCGCAGTGGGGCGACCTGCAGATCATCGGCGGCAACGTCGCGACCGCCGATGCCGCGCGCGATCTCATGAAGGCTGGCGTCGACGGCATCAAGGTCGGCATCGGTCCGGGTTCCATCTGCACCACCCGCATCGTTGCCGGCGTCGGTGTGCCGCAGATCTCGGCGGTCTCGAATGTCGCGGGTGCTGTCGAGAACCGCGTGCCCGTGATCGCCGATGGCGGCATCCGTTTCTCGGGCGACATCGCCAAGGCGATTGTCGCGGGCGCGGACTGCGTGATGATCGGCGGCCTGTTCGCGGGCACCGAAGAATCCCCGGGCGACGTCGAGCTCTACCAGGGCGCCTCGTACAAGGCCTACCGCGGCATGGGTTCGCTCGGCGCGATGAGCGAACGCCACGGTTCGGCCGACCGCTATTTCCAGGACACCGCCGCGGAACTCGAAAAGCTCGTGCCGGAAGGCGTCGAAGGGCGCGTTCCCTACAAGGGCAGCCTCGTGTCGATCCTGCACCAGCTCTCCGGCGGCCTGCGCGCCGCGATGGGCTACACGGGCAGCAAGAACGTCTCCGAGATGCGCTCGCGGCCGAAGTTCGTGCGCGTCACCGGTGCCGGCATGCGCGAGAGCCACGTGCACGACGTGCAGATCACCAAGGAAGCGCCGAACTACCGCGTTTCCTGAGGAGCCGGCGGAGTGTCGGTGGCGCCGCCCGCGGCGCCAAAAAATTTTGAGGGAAAAATGAGCAGCGCCGCGGGAAGCGTGAACCTTAAGACCGACATCCACTCCTCGCGCGTCCTGATCCTCGACTTCGGGGCGCAATACACCCAGCTCATCGCGCGCCGCGTACGCGAGCTGGGTGTCTACTGCGAAATCCTGCCCTGGGACATCACCTCCGACGATGTCCGCAAGTGGAAGCCGAAGGGCATCATCCTCTCCGGCGGCCCGGAATCCGTCACCGACAAGGAACCACCGCGCGCGCCGCAGGCGGTGTTCGAGCTCGGCGTACCGGTGCTCGGCATCTGTTACGGCATGCAGACCATGGCGCAGCAGTTGGGCGGACGCGTCGTCAATTCCACGCACCGCGAGTTCGGTTACGCCGAGGTCACGAGCGTCGCGTCGAACAAGCTGTTCGACGGCGTGTTCGACCGCAAGGACGGCGAGGGTCGCGACGTGCTCGACGTATGGATGAGCCACGGCGACAAGGTCGACGCGTTGCCGCCCGGGTTCACCGCGATCGCCCGCAGCGCGAACGCGCCGCTCGCCGCGATGGCGGACGAGACCCGCAGGTTCTACGCGGTGCAGTTCCATCCGGAGGTCACGCACACACTCCAGGGCAAGGTGCTGCTCGAGCGTTTCGTGCGCGAAATTTCCGGATGCGAGGCGCTGTGGAGCGTCGGCAACATCATCGACGACGCCATCGCGCGCGTGCGCGCGCAGGTGGGCAAGGGCAAGGTGCTGCTCGGATTGTCGGGCGGCGTGGATTCCTCGGTGGTCGCGGCGCTGCTGCACAAGGCCATCGGCGATCAGCTCGTCTGCGTGTTCGTCGATCACGGCCTGCTGCGCCTCAACGAGGGCGACGCCGTCATGAAGATATTCGCCGAGAACCTCGGTGTGAAGGTCATCCGTGTCGATGCGGAGCAGCGTTTCCTCGACGCGCTGCGCGGCGAGAGCGACCCGGAGCGCAAGCGCAAGATCATCGGCGCCGAGTTCATCAAGGTTTTCGACGAAGAATCGCACAAGCTCGAAGGCGTCGAGTTCCTCGCGCAGGGGACTATCTACCCCGATGTGATCGAATCCGCGGGTTCGAAGACCGGCAAGGCGCACGTCATCAAGTCGCACCACAACGTGGGCGGTTTGCCCGCGAACATGCGCATGAAACTGGTCGAGCCGCTGCGCGAGCTGTTCAAGGACGAGGTGCGCAGGCTGGGCGTCGAGCTCGGGCTGCCGCGCGAGATGGTCTACCGCCATCCGTTCCCGGGTCCCGGACTCGGCGTGCGCATTCTGGGCGAAGTGCGAAAAGACTATGCCGACCTGCTGCGCCAGGCGGATCACATCTTCATCGAAGAGCTGCGCCGGCATGATCTTTATGACAAGACCAGCCAGGCGTTCGCGGTCTTCCTGCCCGTGCGTTCGGTGGGCGTGATGGGAGACGGGCGCCGCTACGACTACGTGGTGAGCCTGCGTGCCGTCGAAACCATCGACTTCATGACCGCGCACTGGGCGCGGCTGCCGTACGACTTCCTCGACGTGTGCTCACGCCGCATCGTCAACGAGGTGAAGGGCATCTCGCGCGTCGTCTACGACATCTCGGGCAAGCCGCCGGCCACGATCGAGTGGGAGTGATCCCGCGAATCGGAGGGTGATTCCTCGGCGGCCGCAGGCAATCCCGATCGCGTCACGCGATCGGGATCAGCGGCGACCCAGCGCGGCGACGGCATCATAAACGGGCTTCTTGTTCAGCTTCCGATCGAACAGCAGCGGATAGTTGGTTCGGCCGCGTACCGGGAAATTGTTCTTCCACGACTCGCCGTCGTGCATGCCCCAGAAAGTGACCCGCTCGATCTTGTCGCGATGCTTTAGCAGTAGTTCGAAGAACCGCTTGTAGCGATCGATCTGTTCCTGCTCCACTTCTTTCGGCAATCCGTCGACATAAGGATTGAGTTTATCGGCGTATTTCTCGACGGCCGAGATCTCGGCGCCGGTGGACGCCGATGGCCGCGGCAACACATCGACTTCCAGCTCGGTTACGTGCACCTTCAAACCTTGCGCGGCGATCGCTTCGATGCTTGCCTCGTATTCGCGCAGATCCGGATAGTCGAGGCCAATGTGACCTTGAAATCCGACGCCGTGAATCGGGATGCCGCGCTGCTTGTAGTCGCGAATCCGCTCCACCAGGAAGGCGCGTCGGCCGGGGTTGTGCTCGTTGTAGTCGTTGTAGATGAGATGCGCCTTCGGATCGGCGTCGTGCGCGAGCTGAAAGGCTCTTTCCATGTAGGTGGGGCCGAGAATCTTGAGCCACTGCGTCTGGCGCCAGCCTTTCTCATCCTCGTCGATCGCTTCGTTGACGACGTCCCAGATGCCGATCCGGTTGCGATATCGCCCGACGACCGTGGCGATGTGGTTCTCCATTCGTGCTGCCAGGCGCTCCCTGGAAACGGGATTTCCACTCTCATCACGGAAAACCCATCTCGGCACTTGCGAGTGCCAAACGAGCGTGTGTCCGACGATGCGCATGCGATGTTGAGTGCCGAAATCCACGAACTGGTCCGCCGGCGCCCAATTCCAGCTATCTTCTTCAGGATGGATTTCCATCCATTTCATGCAGTTTTCCGCGGTGATCGAGTTGAACTCGCGGGCAATCAAGTCGCGTTGTGTGGGATCGGCGTTCTCCAGCGTGCGCCGGTTGATCGCCGTGCCGATCAGGAAGTCACCCTTGAATGCGTCCTTCAATCCCGACTCGCGAGCCGCGGCATGAACAGCACCAGAGCGAAGGGTCATCGCCGTGACGGCGGCGGCCAGGGACGTGAATCGGCGACGTGATATCGGCATCTTTGGCGAGTCCGTGCAGATGGAGGTTCTGCATTCAAACCGACTTGTCTGAACACGACAAGATCTCGGCACGGACTCCGGGACGCCGCGGCGCTCAGCCGTGTTTGTCGGGCCGGGAGACGGGAGGCTGCACGGACCACTCCGCCGGCTGGTCATCCTGGTCCGCTTCCCCCTCCTCGAAATTCTTGTGGATCTTGCCGGGCTTGTGATGCGCCGGTGCGTAGATCGCGTAGACCTGCATCGGCTCTTCGCCGATGTTCGTGACGTTGTGCCACGTTCCCGCGGGCACGAGGATGCACCAGCCATCCGACACTTCCCTGTCGAACGTGAACTGATCCTTGGCCGGGCCCATCTGCACGCGGCCGCGCCCGGCGTCGAGGCGAAGGAACTGGTCCGTGTCCGGATGCGATTCGAGCCCGATGTCACCGCCGACAGGAATCGACATCAGTGTGACCTGCAAGTATCGGCCGCTCCAGACTACGGTCCGATAGTTCCCGTTTTCGAGCGTCGCCTGTTCGAGGTCGAACGATTGTGGCTGCGGGCCGATGTCCTTGATGGTCACAGTGTCCTCCGGGGGTTGCGTCTGGCACGTCGCACATTGCCTCACAAGCACATCTTTGCGCTGTCAGCGCGTGATGGCGCGAGTGTAGGAGGGGGCTTCGCGCCGCGACCGTGGATTCTGTCGGGTGTGCGCCTCGAGGCGCCGTTCCGCACCGTCCCCGAGAATGGTCATAACCGTGATCTGAGCGTCACTTTCAACCACTGATCGGTCGAAGCGCGGGACGGCGTATCCTGTCGCCGTGATCGGCAATCTCGACATCCGACTAGCCTCGCTGGCCGACGCGGCCGAGATCGCGGCGATGTCGCGCGACTACATTGAGCAGGGCCTGCCGTGGACCTGGACGGAGTCGCGAGTTGGCTTTTCGGTCGCGTCTAAGGAGACGAATGTCGTCGTTGCGCGCGACGCCAGCGTCATCGTCGGCTTCGGAATCATGTCCTATCCACACGACGACGCGCACCTGCTGCTGTTCGCGGTGCGGCCGGAGTATCGCCGCCGGGGCGTTGGCAGCGCGATGTTGGCGCTGCTCGAATCCGTTGGGCGAGAACTCGGCATGCGCCGCGTCCGCGTGGAATGCCGTCGCGACAACGACGCGGCACGCAATTTCTACGCGGAACATGGCTACCACGAGCTGGCCATTCATCGTCGCATGTATCGCAGCCTCGCTGATGGCATCACGCTCGAGAAGTGGCTGCATGGCAATAGTGAGGAAGGTTCATTGTAGTTCCTTGGTTCTATTTCATCGTCGGCGTCGGCATGGGCGCAGCGTTCATTGCGATACGCCGCGGTTTCGGGAAAGACAGCACATAATGAAGCGGTAGGGGGGAGATGAGAATCCACTCGCGCGCGATTTCGGGTTGCCTGGTCGCGATCATGGGAGTGTTGATGGCGCCGCTTGCTCGCGCCGATCTGTACACGGCCGTCGCTGCCTATGAAAAGAAAGATCACGTCCGAGCGTTCGAACTATTCCGCGAGCTCGCGGAGCTGGGGCATCCGCTTGCGCAGGAAACGCTCGCGATCATGTACGTGATGGGCGAGGGCGTGAAGCGCGACAACGTCGCGGGCTACGCCTGGGCGCAGATCGCGCAGGAAACCAATCCTCGTGCGAAGGTGCAACCGATCATCGAGCAGATACAGAACAGTCTGTCGCCCGATGCCCGCGCGAAGGTGGACCAGATCAGAAACAAGTTCGGCAGGCAGGCGCTCGAGGCCCAGCTACTGCCGTTGCCGCGCGGAGGTGCCGGCGAGGAAGAAGCCAGAAGTCCGTCGGAGCCGGTACAGCCGACCTGTCGAACAACCGAACCGGTGAATACCGGTGACTACTATCCCGAGGGAGCGATACGGGCCGGCGTTTCCGGCAGCGTTTTCATCGCAACGACGGTGCTCCCCGATGGTCGTGCCCGCAATCCGCGCGCATTGCTCTCACTTCCGCCAAACGGATTCGATCTCGCCGGACGGAGCGTCGCCTTCGATTCAACATACAAAGTCCCGATCGTCGACGGAGTCGCTGTTCCGTGCACCGTGACATTTTGGGTCCGTTTCGCTTTGCGGCCCGCCGACACCGAGCGAGTTCTCAAGACGCAACTCGATAAGCTGAAAACCGATGTGACGGCAGGCGATCCACAGGCGCAGATGCAATACGCCCTGTTGAAGACGGGCTGGGTGAACTTGAACCGCGAGAACGAAAACATTGCACCCTTGTTGATCGAGGCCGCGCAAGCCGGCTTGCCGACCGCACAGTTTTCGGTGGGGCTCTATGCCCTTGCGGGCTTGTACGTCACGCGCGATCGCGCGAAAGGGCTGCGCTGGCTGGAACTAGCGGCCAACAAGGGCCATCACGACGCCGAGGTGACGCTTGCCACCGAACTACTGCGTGCGAGGCCCGATGCGGCCGACGTCGCGCGGGCTCGCGGCCTGCTGGAGAAGGCGGTCGCGGGAGATCACGTCAGCGCCAGGTATTTTCTCTCGGACCTGCTCCTGGAGGCGGGTTCCGCCCCCGCCGATCCGCGTCGTTCGCTGGAACTGCTCGGCGACGTCATGAAGTACGTGGAACAGGATCCGACGGCATTCGAAATTCGGGCCGCCGCCCTTTCCCAGACGGGCGACTTCGGGGCGGCGGTCGCGGCGCAGAAGCGCGCCTTGGCGCGGGCGCGCAAGTTGCACTGGGACGTCGCGCCGCAGGAAGAGCGCCTGGCCCTGTATTCGAAGAACCAGCCATGGACGCGGCGGTTGGTCGACTACTGAAGGATCCCAGGAGTGCGCCAGCGCGAACTCCATCGCCGCGCAGGTCGCGCGCATCGCAAGCCGCGGAGCTGTCAGTAGTCGAGCAGCCGCTGCGTCCAGGCTTCACTCTTCGAATACCGCGCCAGCCGTTGCTCCTGCGGCCGTGCATCCCACCGCAGCTTGCGAGCCCGGGCCAACGCGCGCTTCTGCGCGGAAACGGCCGCGTCGAAGTCGCCGGCCTGGGACAGGGCGGCGGCGCGGATTTCAAACGCCGATGGATCGTCCTCCATGGTCTCCATGACTTCGCCGAGTAGTTCGAGCGAGCGGTGGGGATCCGCGCTGATCGCACCGGAGGCATCGCCGAGCAGCAGGTCGGCGAGGAAGTACTTCGCATTCCAGTTGCCGCCCGCCGCGGCCTTCTCCAGCAGTTCGCGGGCGCGTGCGACGTCCGCTGCATCGGGTTTCATGCGCAGTAGTTCGGTGGCGAGCACCACCTCGGCATCGTGATGACCGGCGTTGGCGGCGAGTTCCAGCCAGCGGTTGGCTTTCTCGCGATTCGGGACGACGCCCCAACCACCGAGCGTGATGTAGCCCACCGCAAACTGGGCAGTCGGCAATCCGGCCTGCGCCGCCTCGATGAACAATGGAGCCACGTTCTTTTCGTCGGGATTCAGGTTGGGCCAACCGGTCATCAGCATGGCGGCCCGGAGCTGGGCCACGGGATCACGATCCGCCACGCCCTGATTCAATTTCGCCAGTTCCTCTGCGAGTTGGCGTTCGTGTTTCGCGGCGGCGCTGGGTGTGAAGCGAATCCAGAAATTCACGGTGCAGGGGACGCGCGCCCCTTCGACGCTCGGGTTTTCGTAGTTGAACTCAAAGGCCCTGCGGCGCGCGACCACCTCGAGCGCGTTCGGCGGTATTGCGAACAGCGCGCGCGGATTGCGGGGGCGACCATCACTAAGCACGGTCGCTTCGACCATGACGCTGCCCGAGGCACTGTCCGGGGAGGGATCCGGGGGCAAAAATCGGGCCGAACTCGAGGGGCGGATCGCGAGGCAACCGGGTTGATCGTCTTTCGACCTCTGGAACTGGCCAGGCGTTTTTGGACTGCGCAACGCCGGCAACAGACTTCTCTCCAGCGCCGCCTTGCCGAATTGGCCTTTGAGCTCGTCCACGCGGGCGCGGCCCTCTGGCGACAGGCTGTTTCCAAGTTGATCGATGATGGGCTGGACCTTTTCCCGCGGACCGCTTTCCTGCGAGATCTCGGCCCACGCGAAACCCGCGACGTTGTCGCGTTTCACCCCTTCGCCCAACACGTACATGAGGGCCAGCGTTTCCTGCGCCACCGGGTGGCCCAGCTCCGCGAGCTCGCGGAACAGCTCGAAGGCGCGCGCATGATCCTTCTTTTCGTACGCGGCGACCGCGGAGTACAGGTCAGCGCGCGCAACGGGCGCCGTCAAAAGGCCCACGCCTACGATGAGACAACTCGAAAACCCGCGTGCCGTGAATTTCATGGGTTCCCCTCAGCAAGCGAGCAATTGCATGTTGCAACCATCGTCAACGAATATTGCTGCCCCTTCCGCGATGCCGGCGACTGTCACAATTGTTATGAACCTATACCAAAAGTCCTTGTGCCTCCTCCCGGCCTCCGCGCTGGCTATCTTGTTGGCGTCCTGCTCGATCCCCGAGGCGTCCGACGCCCCGGCCGCAACTCACGGACACGACCATGGCCACGCCCACGATCATGCGCAGGGGCCGCCAGCCGCGGCCTCGATCGCGCTTTCGCCGGAAGAGTCGATCGCGACCATGCAGGTGCCGGCCGGCTTTCGTCTCGAGCCGGTACTCACCGAGCCGCACATCGCCGAGCCGGTGATGGTCGCCTTCGACGGCAACGGCCGGATGTACGTCGCCGAGATGCGCACCTACATGCAGGATGCCGATGGCACCGGCGAGATGCAGCCGACGAGCCGCGTCTCGCGCCACGAGGACACCGACGGCGACGGCGTCTACGACAAACACACCGTGTTCGCCGACAAACTACTGTTGCCGCGCATCCTGCTGCCGCTCGATGACCGCATCATCATCGGCGAGACGAACACCAACGACCTCTACATCTACCGCGACAGCGACGGCGACGGTGTTTCCGACGAGAAGACGTTGTGGTTCGAAGGCGGCAGACGCGGCGGCAACATGGAGCACCAGCCGAACGGCCTGGTGTGGGCCATGGACAATGGCCTGTACGCCACCTTCTACGACTACCGCCTGCGCATGGGTGCCGACGGCAAGGCGGTGAAGGAATCGATCCCGGTCAACGGCGGCCAGTGGGGAATGACGCAGGACGACTGGGGCAAGGTCTGGTTCGTCAACGCCGGCAACGAAACCGGACCGGTGCACTTCCAGCAGCACATCATCTACGGCCAGTTCTCCGCGCCCGACGAACTCATCGGCCGCTACAAGGTAGTTTGGCCGATCGCGCGCGTGCCCGACACGCAGGGCGGTCCGGGCCAGCTGCGCCCGGACAACACGCTCAACCATTTCACGGCGACCAGCGGCCAGGACATCTTCCGCGGCGATCGGCTACCGGCGGAATTGCGTGGCGACCTGTTCTTCGCCGAGCCCGTCGGCCGTCTCATCCGCCGCTCGCGCGTGACAGTCGAGGACGGCATCACGCGCCTGGTCAATGCGTACGAGGACCAGGAGGGCGAATTCATCCGCGCCACCGATCCGCTGTTCCGCCCGGTCAACACGATCACCGCGCCGGACGGCACGCTGTACATCGTCGACATGTACCGCGGCATCATCCAGCAGGCCAACTGGACGCGCAAAGGTTCGTACCTGCGTGACCAGATCGACGCGCTGGATCTCGCGAAGGAGATCGGCCGCGGACGCATCTATCGCGTGCGCCACGAGAACTTCCAGCCCGGTCCGCAGCCGCGCATGCTCGACGAGACGCCCGCGCAGTGGGTAGGGCACCTCTCGCATCCGAATGGCTGGTGGCGCGACACCGCGCAGAAGCTGCTGGTCCTGCGTCGCGACCTTTCGGTCGTGCCCGCGCTTACGAAGCTCGCGAGCGCGGATGCGGCCGATCCGCGTCCGCGTCTGCATGCGCTGTGGACGCTCGACGGTCTCGGTGCGCTCGACGAGAAGCTCATCCAGCGCGCGCTGAAGGCCGCGGATCCGCAGGTGCGGATGGCGGGACTGCGGCTGTCGGAGTCGCGCCTGAATGCCCAGACGCCGGCCAAGGCGCCCCTGGCCGTTGCCGCGCGGGGCGCCCTGAAGGACGCCGATCCGCGCGTCACCATCCAGGCGATGCTCTCGATGCGCCGCGCCGGCCTGCCGGACGCCCAGAAAGCCATCCAGGCCACCGCCGCGGCATCCACCTCGGCGGGCGTTTTCGCGATCAACGAGCAGCTCTGGGGCGAAGCGAACAACGAGGACCCGCAGCTCATCCGGCTGCTCGGCACCAACGGCCTCAAGGCCTACCGCGCGGGCGGCACGTTGTACGGTTCGCTGTGTTTCGCATGTCACGGCACGGATGGCCGCGGCGCGCCCATGCCGGGCGCCGAGGGCCGCACGATCGCGCCATCGCTGGTGGGCTCGCCGCGAGTGATCGGCGACGAACGCGCCGCGATCGCGATCCTGCTGCACGGCCTGCAGGGCAACATCGATGGTGTGGACTACGGCGCGCCCATGGTGCCGATGAACTCGTACTCGGATACCGAGCTCGCCAACGTGCTCACCTACATCCGCAACACCTTCGGCAACCGCGCGCCGGCGGTGGCGCCGGAGGCGGTAGCCGCGCGGCGCGCGGCGGATGCCGCGCATACTAACTACTTGACCCTCGCGGAGCTCACCGGTCAGATTCCCGCGCTCGGCGTGCCACGCAAGCGTTTCGAGCGCCGCGCGGAGTGGAAGTTGGTCGCAAACATGGAAGCGCGCGACAACGCGCCGCCCGAGGCCATGCTCGACGGCGACCCGAAGACGGGATATTTCACCAAGGGCTTCAAGCCGTTCCCGGTGGAGACGCTCACGGTCGAGCTGCCGGCGCGCAGCAGGATCATGGGCATCGAGGTCGACTCGCGCGGCGAAAAAACGCCCCGCGGCGAAGACCAGGGCTGGGCGCCGGTCTACAGCGTCGAAGTGTCCGACGACGGCAAGACCTGGACCATGGTCGCGCCGCGCGTCGTGGGTGAGCCGCACGCGCGGCTCAATCTCGCCGCGCCGGTCGAAGCGCGCCACCTGCGCATCGCCATCACGGAAAAAGAAGGCTGGCAGCCCTGGGTGATCAAGGAGCTCAACCTCTACGGCGAAGAGCGCTAGGTTTGCGCCAAGCCCGTCTATACTCTTGCTCCGCCGCGGCAGGTTCGCCGCGGCGGATCAAAGTCCGCAAACATCAAAACATCGAACAGGGGGCTGCATGAAAATTCGATCCTTCGCCTTGGTTGCCTTGCTCATCGCCGCGCTGCCGGCCGGCGCCGCCGACCTCGTCGGCAAATGGACCGCGGAATTCGATTCGCCGATCGGCGTGCAGAAGTACGTCTATGAGTTCAAGAAATCCGCCGATGCCCTGACGGGTGAGGCGACCTTCGAGCGCTCGCTCGGCAATGGCTCCACGCCGCTGAAGAACGTGAAGGTGGACGGTGACAAGGTCTCCTTCGATGAGCCGCTCGCGGTCGACGGCAATGAAATCACCATCAGCTACACGGGCACGCTCGCGGGCGACGAGCTGAAGCTCACGCGCAACGTAGGCGACTTCGGTACCGAGCAACTGACCGCCAAGCGCGCCGCCGCCGCTTCCGCACAGTAAACCGCCGAGTCCATTTCCGGACGGAAGGATTGTCGTGATGAAACTTTCCAAATTGATGCTGCTTCCCCTCATCGGTCTGCTCGCCGCGGGTTCCGCCCGCGCCGAGCAGTTCAGCGTTCTGCTGTTCTCCAAGACCGCCGGGTGGCACCACGAATCGATACTCGAAGGCGTCACGGCCATCCGCAATCTCGCGAAGCTGCACGACTTCAACGTGTTCTGGACCGAGGACGCCGCGCGGGTGTTCAACGACCGGGAGCTCAAGAAGTACAAGGCCGTCATCTTCCTGAGCACGACCGGCAACGCGTTGGACGACCAGCAGCAGGCGGCGTTCGAGCGCTACATCCAGGCGGGCGGTGGCTACGTCGGCATCCATGCCGCGGCGGACACCGAGTACGACTGGCCGTGGTACACGAAGATGGTGGGGCACATGTTCCACATCCATCCCCTCGTGCAGACCGCGACCCTCAAGGTCGAGAACCCGAACTTCCCGGGCATGGACCGCTTCGCGAAGCGGTTCCTGTTCACCGAGGAGTGGTACGAGTTCGACGCCGCCCGCTCGGACAAGCTGCGCTATCTACTCTCGGTGGACGAGAGCACTTACAAGCCGTACGCGAAGTGGGGCCCGAAGGAAGGCAAGGGCATGGGCAAGTTCCATCCGATCGCCTGGTACCAGGAATACGACGGCGGGCGCGCGTTCTACACCGCGCTCGGTCACCTGCCCGCGACCTACAGCGATGCGAACTTCATGCATCACATCTACGGCGGAATCTACTGGGCTGCGACCGGCAACGGTTTCACGGCGGAGTGATCCGCTTCAGCTAGCCCGGTTCCTCAGGAGCGATCGACCGAGTTCGCCTCGGTCACCGTCAGCGCCGTCATGTTGACGATGCGGCGCACGGTGGTGGAGGGGGTCAGGATGTGCACCGGCGCCGCGGCGCCGAGCAGGATCGGGCCCACCGCCACGTTGTTGCCGGCCGCGGTCTTGAGCAGGTTGTAGCAGATGTTCGCCGCGTCCAGGTTCGGCATCACGAGCAGGTTCGCGGAACCCGTCAGCGTGCTGTCCGGCAGGATCTGCCTGCGGATGGCTTCATCCAGCGCGCAGTCGCCATGCATCTCGCCGTCGACTTCGAGCGCGGGATCGCGCTCGCGCAGCAGCGCGAGCGTCTGACGCATCTTCACGGCCGAGTCGCCCTGGTGCGTGCCGAAGTTCGAGTGCGATAGCAACGCGACCTTGGGCTCGAGGCCGAAGCGCCGCACCACCTGCGCGGCGCGCAAGGTGATTTCGGTCAGCTGCGCGGCCGTGGGGTCGAGGTTGATGTGAGTGTCGACGATGAACACCTGCCGGTTCGTGAGGATCAGCGCGTTCACCGCCGCATAGACGGTGGCGCCCTCCGCCTTGCCGATCACGCGGTCGATGTATTGCAGGTGCCGTGACGCGGTGCTGATGGTGCCGCAGATCATGCCGTCCGCGTGGCCCTTCTTGAGCAGCATCGCCGCGATGAGCGTCGTGCGCCGGCGCATCTCGAGCTTCGCGTACTGCGCGGTCACGCCGCGGCGGTTCATGAGCCGGTGGTATTCCATCCAGAACTCGCGGTGACGCTCGTCCTGCTCCGGATTCACCACGGTGAAATCCTCGCCCATGCGCAGCCGCACGCCGAACTTCTTGATGCGCGCCTCGAGCACCCGCGGACGTCCCACCAGGATGGGATGCGCGATCTTTTCCTCGACGAGGATCTGCACCGCGCGCAGCACGCGCTCATCCTCGCCTTCGGCGAACACGATGCGCGAGCGCTCGAGCCCGGCGCGGCGCGCCGAGGCATACACCGGCTTCATGATCGTGCCCGACTGGTACACGAACTGCTGCAGCTGCTGCACGTAGGCGTCGAAGTCCGCGATCGGCCGTGTGGCCACGCCGGATTCCATCGCCGCCTTCGCCACGGCCGGTGCGACGTGCACGATCAGCCGCGGATCGAAGGGCTTCGGGATCAGGTAGTCAGGGCCGAAGGTGAGATCGGCGATGCCATAGGCGCTCGCCACCACGTCGCTGTGTCCCATGCGCGCGAGCTCCGCGATCGCGCGCACCGCCGCGATCTCCATCGCGCGCGTGATGCTGGTGGATCCGGCATCGAGCGCGCCGCGGAAGATGAACGGGAAACACAGGACGTTGTTCACCTGGTTCGGAAAATCGCTGCGACCCGTCGCCATGACGGCGTCATCGCGCACCGCGCACACTTCCGCGGGCAGGATCTCCGGCGTCGGATTCGCAAGCGCGAAGATCAGCGGGCGCGGGGCCATGGCCTTGACCATCTCAGGCTTGAGCACGCCGCCGGCGGACAGGCCCAGGAAGATATCGGCCCCGGCGATCGCCTCGGCGAGCGTGCGCTGCTGGGTCGGCTGCGCGAAGCGCGCCTTGTCGGGATCCATGAGCTCGGTGCGCCCCTGGTAGACGACACCCGCCAGGTCCGTGAGCCAGATGTTCTCGATCGGCAGTCCGAGGTCGACCAGCAGATCCACGCAGGCCAGTGCCGCGGCGCCCGCGCCGCTCACCACCAGCTTCACGTCGCTCAGTTTCTTGCCGACCACCATGAGGCCGTTGATCGTGGCCGCGGCGACAATAATCGCCGTGCCGTGCTGATCGTCGTGGAACACCGGAATCTTCATGCGCGCGCGCAAAGCGCGTTCGATTTGAAAGCATTCCGGCGCCTTGATGTCCTCGAGATTGATGCCGCCGAAGGTGGGCTCCAGCGCGGCGATGATCTCGACGAGCTTGTCCGGATCCCGTTCGTTGACCTCGATGTCGAACACGTCGATGTTGGCGAACTTCTTGAACAGCACCGCCTTGCCTTCCATCACGGGCTTGGCCGCGAGCGGGCCGATGGCGCCGAGTCCGAGCACGGCCGTGCCGTTGGTGATGACGCCGACGAGGTTGCCGCGCGAGGTATAACGCTGCGCCGCGAGCGGATCGGCCGCGATCTCCTCGCAGGCGATCGCGACGCCCGGCGAATAGGCGAGCGCCAGGTCACGCTGGTTCGTGAGCTTCTTGCTCGGTACGACCGAGAGTTTTCCGGGGGTGGGGAACTCGTGATAAGCCAGAGCCTCATCGCGGAGGCTCTCCCGGCGATTGGCCGGGGGCAAGGTTTCGTCAGCCATTCGTCGTGATTTGACCACGAACGTCATGAGGATGAACAGGGAGCGGGCGACAAACACCTCCTTTAAAATGACCCCTTGCAAATTCCGGAGATTTTTCGTGGTTCGACTCTTGATGTTGGTCGCGGTGCTGATGTGCGCGGGATGCGCGACGACGGGTGGGGCTTACGAGGAGTCGGACCCGGTGATCGGAGCCGGCGATTCCGTGCCCGAGGTGGCCGCGGTCGCGGCCGAGGATCCGAAGCAGCAAGAAGAGTCGAAGCAGGAGGAAGGCGAGGTTCCGCTGGCCGTGGCCGAGTCCGAGCAGGAAGAAGACCTGGCGGAGGTCGTCGTCCAGGGCCGAGTCCGCAATCGTCACGAGATGATCCATGACCTCGTAGCCGAAGGGCAGCTGCTGCTGCGCGACTTCGAGCTGCAGTACGTCATGACTGGCAAGGGCAAGCGCCGGGCCCTGCGCGGCAGGCCGGTCGCCTTCGCCCTGTGGAGCGACGCGCAGCAGGACTGGACCGTCGCCCAGATCGAGCTGCCGCGTCCGCCGGTCAAGTGGAAGCCCGGCCGCAAGCCGCTGCCCTTTCGCATGCTCACGCCGGGCATCGACGCGCGGCACGTGAAGGGCACCGGCGCCGAACGCCTGATGTTCTCCTTCTCCCGGGACGGCGAGCCCCTGAAGGTGTACGGGCGCAAGTTTCCGGTATTCGACAACGACCACGTCCGGCGCCGCCAGTGGGCGGCCGTCGTGGCCACCGCGAAGCCCATCGTCTATCTACCGTTCACCGCGGACACCTTCGATGAGGGGTTCGTGAACGGCGGCAAGGAATTCCTGGTCGCCACGGCCAACAAGGCGCTCGAGGAGCTGCGTCTCGCGCAGGTGCCGAGCGCGGCCTTCGCCGGAAAGCTGCTCGCCGACGTGATCCCGCTGCAGGTCGTCACCACGCTCGCCGTCATCGAGCAGACCGACGACCGGGAATACGTGGAGAAGCAGGCGCTCGCCTTCGACGAGGTGCTGAGTCAGTACGGGCTCAAGCAGGAAGAGGCGTATCGCTACAGCGTCTCGGTCGCCCGGGCGCTGGGGCCGATGCAGTTCACCAATCGCAGGGGCAATGGCACTTACTCGGTGGTGGTGCGGCGCTGCCCGGGCGCGAAGCTCGATCCGGTGTTCGAGCGAGGCGCCACGAACCTGTTGAACGCCATGAAGGCGGCGATCTGCCTGCTCGACCTGGAGTTGGCGATCATGCGGGCGGACATCCGTAACGCGTACCGCGACAACCCGGTGGTGCTGGGCATCTTCCCGGTCGCGGCCTACAACGGCGGACCGCGCAACGTCGGCAAGTTGTACCGGGTGCTCGCGCGGATGAACGTCAAGCTCGACGAGCTGAGCCGCCCGCACACAGACCCTGTTCCCACGCCGGTGAAGTGTCCCTGTGTCTGGAAGTCGGACGGTACATCGGTGCGGCCCGTCGCGATCCCGAGATACAACAACGAGAATCGCTGGTACATCGAGAAGTACCAGAGCATCGTGAGCCTGTTCGAGTGAACGCCACCTCGTGACCGCGTCGCCGCGTCCGGCACAAAGGCCGTTCCGCGCGCATTCGGATCGCGAGCTCGCCACGTCATTCGATCGCGCGCTTGCCGGGGGCGACGGCGTCGCCGGCGCGCACTGCATCCACGAGCGCTGGATGCGCGGGCATTTCCCCGCGCACATCGAGGCGGCTCTCGAGCTCCTGTGGAAACACGCGGCCGCGTCCATCCCCGACTGGCTTCCCATGCGCTACATCAGCTGGTTGCCGACCGCGTACGAGGTCGCCGGGCGCTTCACCGCGAAGGGGCGCGGCCGCTCGAACATCTATCTCATCCTGCTCGACTATTCCGATCGTCGCGGCGATGACCACGGCGTGTACGTCGGCATGAGCCGGTATTCGCCGGCGCAACGCTTCGATCAGCACAAGAGCGGGATCCGCGCCGCCGGCAGCGTGCTCAAGCGCGGCATCGAGGTACTGGCCGGTCCGGTGCTGCACCTGCAACACATCCCGCGCGGCGAGGCGGCGCGCATCGAAGCCGCGCTGGCCGGCGCGCTCGCGGATGCCGGCATCCATGTCGAAGGCGGGCACTAGCTGATCGCACCGCGTCTGCGGGTAACATCGGGAAAGGTCTCCATCGGATGGAACATGCGCCACACGAAATTGGGTGATGCGACAGTGCCCGTGCTCGGCCAGGGCACCTGGCAGCTGGGCGAACGGCCGGCGAATCGCGCGCAGGAAATTGCGACCCTGCAACTCGGCATCGATCTCGGCATGACGCTGATCGACACCGCGGAGATGTACGGCGACGGCGCGTCCGAGCGCCTGGTCGGTGAGGCCGTCGCCGGACGCCGCGACCAGGTGTTCATCACCACGAAGGTCCTGCCCGGCAACGCGGCGGATCGCCGCAGCATCGTCGCATCCTGCGACGGCAGCCTGCGCCGGCTAGGCGTCGAGCGCATCGATCTCTATCTACTGCACTGGCGGTCGGGCGAGGACCTGCCCGTCGTCGTCGACACCTTCGGCGAGCTGGCGCGCGCGGGGAAGATCCGCCACTGGGGCGTCAGCAATTTCGACGTCGACGATCTCGAGGAACTGGCCGCGTTGTCCGGGTCCGACGCCCTGGCCAGCAACCAGGTGCTCTACAACGTCACGCGCCGCGGCGTCGAATTCGACCTGCTGCCGTGGGCGCGGCGTCGCGGCATCAACGTGATGGCCTACACGCCGATCGAACCGTCGCGCACCGTCAGGGACGCGACGTTGAGCCGGGTCGCCGCCCGGCACGACGCGACGCCGCTGCAGATCGCCCTCGCCTGGGTTATCCGGCAGGAAGGCGTCATCGCCATCCCGCGCACCGGCTCGCCCGGCCACGTGCGGGAGAATGCGGCGGCGGCCGGAATCGAACTCACGCAGGATGATCTCGCGGAGCTCGATCGCGCTTTTCCGCCGCCGAAGAAGAAGCGTTCGCTCGAGATGATCTGAGCGTCAGATGACGCCGAAGGCCAGCATCGCCTCCGCGACGCGCCGGAAGCCGACGATGTTCGCGCCGAGCACGTAGTTGCCGGGGCTGCCGAACTCTTCGGCCGCGCCGTGGCATTCCTGATGGATGCGCCGCATGATTTCATGCAGGCGCGCCTCGGTGTGTTCGAAGGTCCAGGCATCGCGGCTGGCGTTCTGCTGCATCTCGAGGGCCGAGGTCGCGACGCCGCCCGCGTTCGCGGCCTTGCCGGGACCGAAGGCCACGTTCGCCTCGGAGAGCAGGCGGATTCCCTCGGGAGTCGTCGGCATGTTCGCGCCTTCGCCGACGAGGATGCAGCCATTGGCGAGTAGATGGCGCACACCCTCGGCATCGAGCTCGTTCTGCGTCGCGCAGGGCAGGGCCACCTGGCAGGGTATCGTCCACAGCGCGTTGGCCGGCAGCGATTTCGCGCGCGGGCGTTGAGCGACGTAGTCGCGCAGCCGCCGGCGCTCGACTTCCTTGAGCTGACGCAGGAGGGGAACGTCGATGCCGTCCGGATCGTGGACCACGCTGTCGGAGTCCGAGCAGGCAACGACCTTCGCACCCAGCATCTGGAGTTTGTCGATCGCATGGATCGCGACATTGCCCGAGCCGGACACGATGCAGGTCCTGCCCTCGAGCGATTCGCCGCGGACGCGGAGCATCTCCTCGACGAAGAACACCAGGCCGTAGCCGGTCGCTTCGCGGCGCACCAGCGCGCCGCCCCAGTGCGGGCTCTTGCCGGTGAGCACGCCGGATTCGTAGCGGTTCGTGATGCGCTTGTACTGTCCGAATAGATAGCCGATCTCGCGCGCGCCGACGCCGATGTCGCCGGCCGGCACGTCGGTGAACTCACCGATGTGGCGATAGAGCTCGGTCATGAAGCTCTGGCAGAAGCGCATGACTTCGCCATCCGACTTGCCCTTCGGATCGAAGTCCGCGCCGCCCTTGGCGCCGCCGATGGGCATGCCGGTGAGCGCGTTCTTGAAGATCTGCTCGAACCCCAGGAACTTGACGATGCCGAGATACACCGACGGATGAAAACGCAGGCCGCCCTTGTAGGGTCCGAGCGCGCTGTTGAAGTTGACGCGGAAACCGCGGTTGATCTGCACCGTTCCCGCATCGTCCTGCCACGGCACGCGGAAGATGAGTTGCCGCTCCGGTTCGCAGATCCGCTCGATGATCTTCTGGTCCGCGTATTGCGGATGCTTGCGCAGCACCGGCCCGAGAGATTCGGCGACTTCGCGCACGGCCTGGTGGAATTCGGCTTCGCCGCGATTGCGACGGATGACATCTTCGATGATCTGATCGATTCGGACGCGGATTTGGGGCATGGGCTCTCGGAGGAATGGAAGGATCCGTGGGGATCCGTAGAACGGGCGCCAGGAGCAAGGCTGGCGTCGAAGGGCTAGTGGACGATTCCTCGTCCGGGGCTGCGAAGCGGCAGCCCGATGCCCGGCGCGACACGGCTCTTCGTCGGGAAAACCCGGAAAAAAGCCTCTGTGGAGCGCGTCGTGTACATCGATACGCAGGATAGTAAGTTGAGGCGCCGAGTCAAGGCGCGCGGCTAATCTTCCCGCCGCTCCTGTTCCTCGAGCTCACGATTGCGCTGGCGGGCGCGTTCCAGCGCTTCGGGCGAACCCATCGGCTGGCGGCTGTTTTGCAGCAGCTTCATGAGGCCGCCGATGAGGATCGCGGCGACGATGACGAGCGCGATGATGAGTTTGGTCATGAACGCATTCTCACCCGTCGTGCGCCTTGATGCGACCGGCGCCGCTCGCGGTGAGGGGTGTCCGGCGCGAATCCGGCGTCCGCGCCTACGCAAGAGTCGAGCACGCGTCCCCACAGTAGGTGCTCCGCCGCGGACTTCGCGGAAGCCTCAGGAGACGAGCATGAATGACAACCGTATCGAGAAGTTCAGCACGCATTGGCAGAGGACGTTCGAGAACGAGCCGTACTACGACAAGCGCTACACGTGGGACGACTATGACCCCGCGTATCGTTATGCGTACAAGTCGCGCGAGGAGTATCCGAACCAGAAGTTCGAGGACCTGGAGGACCGTCTCGAAGCGGGTTGGGACATCGCCAAGGGCAAATCCAAGCTCGCGTGGCTGGATGCGAAGCAGGCGGTCCGTTCGGCGTGGAACAGCATGACGGACTGATGGCGAGCGGCGACCCCGCGGGTCGCCTCGCGGAGCACGCCGCCGGCGTCGAATGCGCCGGCGGCGCCGCGGCTAACAAGAAAGTGACCTTGACGGACTCGGCGAAATACTTCGCCGGTCCGTGATACACGACCTCGATGTTGTTGCCGTCCGGATCGAGCACGAACGCCGCGTAATAACCTGGATGATAGGCGCGCTCGCCGGGAGCGCCGTTGTCCCGGCCGCCGGCCGCCACCGCAACCTGGTGGAAGCGATCCACGACCTCGCGGTTCTTTCCCTGGAATGCGAGGTGAACACGGCCCGTCAGCTCGCCCAGCGCGGCTTCGCTCTGCGCCGTCGAGATGTAGAGTTCGTCCGCCCAGATATGGTCGTCGCCTTCACCGCCGAGCGGAATCTTCAGCAGGTCGAAGACCGCGCGATAGAACTTCTTGCTCGCCTCGATATCCCGGACGACGAGCTGGATGTGATCGACCAGGCGGCCGCGATGCAATTCCTGCGTTTCCATGGGTGCCTCCGATGATGTGAGGCGACGCTAACACCCTGGCCGATTCCGCAGCGTCAGAATCCATGACGCCGGCTTAACGAAAACCAATCCGATGGAGTGAGGGTTGCACCGAGTCGGGCAGTCACGTGAAAGGCCCGACTCCGCGCACCCGGCGCGTTTTGCCTTCCTCACGCCAGATGTCGCAGACTCCGCGTTCCCCCTTCGCCGGAGGCCGAGTCATGACCTTCATTCCTGAATTGCCCGACCTCGATCCGGACGGCCGCAAGCTCCCGGTCAAACTCGACAGCACTTCGAACGGCGAATTCGCGCCGGTGCCGCTCGAATCCTCGCACCGCCATGCGAACCACCTGGCGAGCGAGTGGGCCGGTGAACTGGCACGCAAGCTCGGCGTGAGCCGCCGCGCCTTTCTCACGACGTTGAGTGGCGCCGCATCCACGTTGCTGGCGTTCAACGCGGCCCACGCGCGCGCGGGCCGCAACGGCGGATTCTTCGAGATCTCGAACGAGGCGAAGACGGATGCGCAGCTCGCCGCCGCGCAGCTCGGCAAACGCGAGTTCATCTTCGATGTCCAGGGACACTTCGTGAATCCCACCGGCGCGTGGACGAAGCGCCTGCCGCCGGGCGCGAAGCCGCTGCAATTTCCGAGCACGCAATGCGACCTTGCCAAAGGTCCCGGCGAACGCGCTTATCTCAACTGCATCGGCCCCGACCAGTTCGTGAAGGATGTCTTCCTCGATTCCGATACCGATCTCATGGTGCTGAGCTTCGTACCGTCGACGCGCGAAGACGAGCCGCTGACGATCGAGGAGGCCACCGCCACGCGCGACATCGTCGCGAAGCTCGAGGGGTCGCGCCGCCTGCTGCTGCATGGCCGCGTGAACCCGAACCAGCCGGGCGATGTGGAGGACATGGAGCGGCTCAAGGAATTCGGCATCGTCGCGTACAAGACGTACACGCAATGGGGACCGACCGGCGCGGGATTCTGGATGACCGACGATGTCGGCGTGGCCTTCGTGGAGAAGGCGCGCAAACTCGGCGTGCGCAACATCTGCATCCACAAGGGGCTCGACTTCGGACCGAAGAGCTACGAGCACTCGACCTGCCGCGACATCGGCCCGATCGCGAAGCAGTTTCCCGACATGAATTTCCTCATCTACCACTCGGGCTTCGTGACCTCGAAGCCCGAGGGTCCCTACGACCCGCAGCGCACCGATGGAATCGACGCGCTGGTGACCTCGCTGCAGGGAAGCGGAATCGGGCCGAACCGCAACGTGTACGCGGAGCTCGGTTCGACCTGGCGCTTCCTGTCGATGCGCGATCCGGACTCGGCCGCGCACGCGATGGGCAAACTGTTCAAGTACGTCGGCGAGGACAATGTGTTGTGGGGCACGGACTCGATCTGGTACGGCTCGCCGCAGGATCAGATCCAGGCTTTTCGCACCTTCCAGATCTCCGAGGCACTGCGCGAGAAGTTCGGCTACCCGACGATCACACCGGCGCTGCGCGCCAAGGTCTTCGGCCTCAATGCCACGAAGCCCTATCGCCTGGCGGCCGAGGAGCTGAAGAAATTCACGCAGTCGGACACGGTGGCGCGCTCCCGCGTGGAATACTCCGAACGCCCGAATCCCTCGTTCGCGACCCATGGTCCGCGCACGCGCCGCGAATTCCTCAATCTGCGTGCCTGGCACGCCGGAGAGCCCTGAGAACATGTCGAAAATGAACCGCTCCCATCGTAGCCTCGCGATGCTCACGATCGCGCTCGTCGCGGC
>JAEWLQ010000023.1 GCA_023457495.1 Pseudomonadota bacterium | reverse complement strand
CCCCGGGGGCGGGCCCCCCCCCCCCCCCCCCGCGCCAGGCCTTCCAGGTCATCTGGAGCGGCGAGGCGACCGCGAGTGATCCCTGCAGCAGATTGATCGCGTCACCGGCCGCCGCGGCCGGTGCGAGCAAACCGAGCGACCCGTGTTGCAGCACCTGCACCTTGACGCCGGTAAACCGCTCGCGCAGGGCGTCGATCTCCGCCTCGTGCGCCTGCCACTCGTCGGGACCGGCGTACAGCAACAGGCCGGGCGTGGCGGGTTCGAGACCCTCGACGTTCGCCGTGAACTGGCCGAGCGCCATGTCGAGCGCATCGCTGATCGAGGTCGCCGGAAAAACCAGCGGTGGCCCATCCGGGCCCCGCAACGTGATCGTGTCTTCCTCGAGCAGTGCGATCAGCTGTCCCGGCATGGACGGCAGCAAGGTCGCCGCCGAATAGATAGCCTGCGGCTGCAGTCCCGCCGTGCGCAGCTCCGTGAGCCATGCATCGATGCGGCTGCGTTCCACGACGACCACGGAGACACGACCGGTTTCGGCCGACCGCTCGCCGAGTGCGAAGTGGAGGTTTTCGATTTCATCGGCGACGCGTTCTTCCAGCGCGAAGGGCACGACCTGCGCGAGCTTCGCGGCTCCCTTGGCGGGCGCTTCGCAATCAGTGGCCAGCGCATCGACCGATGGCACGATGACGGCGACGCGCCGCCCGACGGCGAGTTGCGCCGCCTGCTCGAGAGTGCCGGAAACGCGATTGATGACGACCTCGCCGTCATCGGAACAGACCAGCCACTCGGGCGTGCCGCCATCGCGCAATTGTATGACCAACGACTCGCCCATCATTCGCTCCCGAAGCTGCGCTGCACGGTGCGCACCCGGTTGTCTGACTCTCGGAATAGAACACTGTACAAAACGAACTCCGCAGTGCCAACCCGGATGTAGGTGCGCAGCCGGAACCAGGATGATTTGTCGGTCACCCGGGGCGTGACGATGGTCTTGAGATTGGCGTCGCCGATGCCGGCCAGATAGGCCTGCAACATGGGGTCGCAATCCTTCTCGCGCTGGGCCGACAGGTCCTGATTGCCGAATTCGACGCGACTCGTCGGGTCGTTGCGGGTCGCATCCAGGACGAGGGTGCTGGCGGTGCAGACATTGACCTGCACGTCGTTCGGCAACGCGGTGATGTACGGCGCGATCTTCGCGAAGTTCTCCGCGCCGAAACCCGGCAGCGCCAGCAGCTCCGAGGTATGCGTGATGAAGGTGTTCGGGGGGCGATACGGCGGGTTCTGGGAGAGGTAGAGCGTGTCCTCACCTCCCTGGGAAAGCGGCGCGATGTCGGGGTCTATCCAGTCGGCCAGCAGCTCGGCGTAACGCAGGTCGATGTTGTTGTCCTGGAGCAGCCGCTGGAAGATCTCGAGCTGGTGCTGGTCGACGGCGAAGTCGTTGAGCTGGGTGTTCCACGACACGATGCTGTTCAGGTTGAAGCGGCCCTGGAGATCCTCGAGCTGCGCCTGGATCCAGACGCCGGTGCCCTCGATCTCCAGTGGACCGACCGGCTGCGCCCAATCCTGGTTGGTCTGCGTGCGCTGCGCGCTGGCGCCGTTCTCTAGCACGATGCCCGCGAGCGCCTCGGCGGCCATGCCCGCCTGCAGCGCCTGTTCGAGGGTGAACGTCGCCGCGGCGCGCCGCGCCGTCATCGCCTTGTTGTAGGTGATCGCGGCGGCCACCGTGGTCGCGATCGCGAACATCACGATCGCGACGAGCAGCGCGATGCCCCGTTGCTTCGCGTGTTTCACGTCGGAATCTCGAAGACCCGCTGCACCCGTCCCCAGTCCTCGAATACCACCGTGAATTCGATCGCGAGCGGTCGCGTCAGCAACGCCTGGCTGACGTTGATCGAGCTCACCGGGCCGGTGGTGGTGGAGGCGGGCCAGTCGTTGCGCCAGTTGCGCGATACCGGTTCGAGGAAGCGCACTTCCACCGCGCTGATCCTCGTGAACACCACGCGTTGCCGCGGCTCGACGTTGAGCGCCGGATCCACCGCCAGCCAGTGCTCGCGCACCAGCGAGCCGTCGATGAAGCGGTAACGCACCCGCTGTTCGGCGGGACGTTGGATCCCGGCGGGATTGCTCCAGCCGGCGCGTGTGAAGGTGAGCACGGTGTTGTCGGAACCGGTCGAATACACCGCCGGCATCAATTGCCCCGTTCCCGCCGTGTCACGCGCGGCCCGGGCGATGATCTGCGCGAAATCCTGCGCGACGATGCGCATGCCGCGCTGGATCTCGTTGACGCGTTCCTGCGAGGCATTGAGCTGGTCGCGATCTACCAGCGCCTGGTTGATCGCGCCGTATCCGATCGCGAACATGATCGCGGAGATGAAGATCGCGATCACCACTTCGATGATCGTGAATCCGCGCATGAAAGTTCGGGCGCGCATCAGCGATCCGTCCCGGGCGTTGGCCGCGGCGTGGGAGCAGTGGACGGAGTCGCGGGCGATTCTGGCGGGGGATTTTCGCCCGGAGTGTTGCCCGGACCGCCCTGGGTCGGACTGTTGCCGCTCATCGGCGCGGCGATCGGCGTGTTGATCGTCGATGTCGACGAGCCGATGACCCCGGAGACAGTCGTCATCCAGTTCAGCTTGTCCAGCTCGGCGCCGGCGGACTTGCCCTCGTCGAAATCCTGACGGGTCGAGTTGCCATCCGGGCGCGGACGACGGTCGTCGACGGCTTCGCCCGTCGGGCGCGCACGGATGTCGATGCGAAACATTCCCTTGACCGGCAACTCGGTGATTTCTTCTTCCCATTGCCAGCGCATGCCGCCCATTTCGGTATTGCCGGTGCGTCGTCCCGTGCCGGGCTTCTGCTGGTTGATGCGGATCTCGGTCAGCCGGTTGAGGGCCACCCATTCGGCGAGCGTCTTGTCCTTGAGATAGATGACGTTGCTGGCCGAGGACGTGATGGTCCCCAGCAGCGCGCCCACCGAGATTGCGACGATCGCGAGCGCGACCAGCACTTCGAGCAGCGTGAAGCCGCGTGCGGTCCGGTGTGTGCGCTTGTTCACTTGCGCGTTCATCGAGCCTGGACCGTCCTTGGGGCAGGACCTGCGGGCTCGGTTTCGCCGGGCTGCACCAGCAGGATGTTCGTCTGATCGTCGGTGAAGATGCGTGCGCGATCCGTGGTGCCCTCGCGCTCGAGCGTCACCTCGAACGAGGACAAGTCGCCGTTGGCGAAGATCATCACCTGGGGTTTGAAGTCCTCGACATCCTTTTTCTTGGCGTCGAGCACGATGCGCCGTCCTTCGACCACCATCGACGGGCGGATGCCCGCGGGCAGCGGCCGTTCCCGCAACGCCTCGTCCTCGTCGACCGGCCGCCATTCGTTCCCCAGCACGTCGAAGACGACGAACGAATAGCTAGTCATGTTCGCGCGGAGTCCATAGTCGCGCGTCTGCAGTTCGGCCTGTTCGCGCACGTAGTTGAGGAGGGCGTCGAGGCGTTGGGCTTCCTTTTCCAGCTCGGTGTCACGCCGGTCTCCGCCAAAGACGAGGACCGCACCGGCCGCGACCAGGCCGATGATGAACACGACGACCATGATCTCGATCAGCGTGAAGCCGCGCGCGAACGCACGCTTCGCGCGAGACATATCGTTACTCGATGTTCCAGTTGCCAATGTCGGCGTTGGCGCCTTCGCCACCTTCCTGACCGTCGGCGCCGAAGGAATAGAGGTCGTATTCCTGGCCGCGCGTGCCGGGGAAAACGTACTGGTAAGGATTGCCCCAGGGGTCCTTGCTCAAGCGCTTGAGGTAACCGTTTTCACGCCAGTTGCGGATGGTCGGGTCATTCGGGCGCTGCGAGAGCGCGGCGAGGCCGATATCCGTGCTCGGGTACTTGTAGTTGTCGAGCTTGAACATCGTGAGGGCGGTCTCGATCGCCTGGATGTCACTCTTGGCCTTGTTGACCTGCGCCTTCTCGACGTTGCCGAACACATTGGGCAGGATGACGGCGGCCAGCAATCCGATGATCACGACGACCACCATGATCTCGATGAGCGTGAAGCCGCGGGCAAGGCGAAGGGAGCGAGAAGTCATGAAAACCCCGTGGGGCGAAGCGGTGGCGAATGATAGCAAATGAACGCTGACAACCCCGCTACCGGGTCAGGCGGGGTCCTCAAGTCGCTCAACTGCGACCGGGCCTACGGGCTTGCCTTGTTGCTGGTCTGCCTGGGCCTCGGGCTGCTGGAATGGGGCGGCGATCCGGTCCGAAATTCGTTGAGTTACGACCGTGGCGCCATCGCCGGCGGCGAATGGTGGCGGCTGATCAGCGCCCACTTCGTCCACCTGGATGCGGAGCACACGGCGTTGAACGCGCTCGGCGTGGTGCTGATGTGGGCCCTGTTCGCGCGCGATTACTCGCCATTGCGCTGGGCGGCTATCTATCTGTCCGCAGCGGCCAGCGTGAGCGCGGGGCTGTGGTTCTTCAGTCCCGAGGTCGAATGGTATGTCGGATCCTCTGGCGCGCTGCATGGTGTCATGACGGCCGGTACGCTCGCGCATCTCGTGCGCCGCGATCTCGACGGCTGGATCCTCGCGGCATTCATCGTGGGGAAACTTTCCTACGAGCAGATGGCCGGCCAGATGCCGTTCGCGGGCGCGTCGAATACCATCGTGGATGCGCATCTGTATGGCGCCATCGGCGGATTGCTCTGTGCGCTCGTTCTCGTGTTCGTCCTGAAGCGCCGCCCGCAGCCGCTATAATCCGCGCCCCATGACAAACAACCATCTTGCTTTCGTCTTTCCCGGACAGGGATCGCAATCGGTCGGCATGCTCGCGAAACTCGCCGATGAGTCCCCCGTGGTGCGCGCGACGTTTGCCGAAGCTTCCGATGTGCTCGGCTACGACCTGTGGCAGCTGTGCAGCGCCGGGCCCGCGGACGTATTGAACTCCACCGAACGCACGCAGCCCGCGATGCTCGCGGCCGGCATCGCGACCTGGCGGCTGTGGCAGGAGCGCAATGCGCCGCAGCCCGCCATCGTCACCGGGCACAGCCTCGGAGAATTCACCGCGCTGGTCGCGGCCGGCGCGCTCGATTTCGCCAGCGGCATCGATCTCGTCCGCTTCCGCGGCCAGGCCATGCAGGCGGCCGTGCCCGCGGGCGCCGGCGCGATGGCGGCCTTGTTAGGCCTCGAGGACGCGGACGTCGAGGCCGCCTGCCGCGATGCCAGCGCGCAGGGCGGCGTGGTGGAAGCGGTCAATTTCAATTCACCCGGACAGGTGGTGATCGCGGGCGACCGCGCGGCGGTGCTGCGCGCGATCGAAGCGGCGAAGGCCCGCGGCGCGAAGCGCGCGCTGGAACTACCCGTCAGTGTTCCGTCACACAGCAGCCTCATGAAGCCGGCGGGCGAGCGTCTCGGCGAGAAGCTGGCGTCGACGGCTTTTCGCAAGCCCTCGATCCGCTACCTGAGCGCCGTCGATGCGCAGGAGCATTCGGATCCCGACGACATCCGCGCGCTGCTCGTGCGCCAGCTCTCGAGTCCGGTACGCTGGACTTCGACGGTGGCGGCGCTCACTTCGGGCGGCATCCGGCAGATCGTCGAATGCGGTCCGGGGCAGGTGCTCGCCGGGCTCGTCAAACGCATCGAGCGCGGCCGCGATACACAGACCTTCGTACTCGAAACTCCCGAAAACCTTGCCGCCACCGCCAGCGCGGTCGCGGGTTGAATGGAACAACAACGCATGCTGCAAACGAATCTCCAGAATGAAGTCGCACTGGTCACCGGTGCTTCCCGCGGAATCGGCCAGGCCATCGCCAAGGCGCTGGCGGGCGCCGGCGCCAAAGTCATCGGGACCGCGACCTCGGAAGCGGGCGCCGCGGGCATCACTTCGTGGCTCGGAAGCAACGGTCGTGGGGCGGTCCTGGACGTGGGCAGCGCCACATCCATCGATGCCCTGTTAGGCGATCTGGACGCGAAAGGCGAGATGCCGACCATCCTCGTGAACAACGCGGCCATCACGCGGGACATGCTGCTGCTGCGCATGAAACCGGAAGACTGGGACGCCGTGATCGCGACCAATCTCACCAGCGTTTTCCGCCTGTCGAAGGGATGCCTGAAGCGGATGATGAAGGAGCGTCGTGGCCGGATCGTGTCGCTCACGTCCATCGTGGGCCTCACCGGAAATCCCGGACAGGCCAACTACGCGGCCGCCAAGGCCGGAATCCTCGGTTTCACCAAATCCCTGGCGAAGGAGATCGCCTCGCGCGGGGTCACGGTGAACGCGGTCGCCCCCGGTTTCATCGACACCGACATGACCCGCGCGCTCAACGACGAGCAACGGACGGCGCTCACCGCCCAGGTGCCGATGGCGCGCCTCGGGTCCGTGGATGACATCGCCGCGGCCGTGCTTTTCCTGTGTTCTCCGGCCGCCAGCTACATCACGGGCGAGACGCTGCACGTGAATGGCGGCATGTACATGGCCTGAGGAGGGCATTTTCGACCCTGAATCGTTGGGTCTTTGCAACAGGCAAACACACGAAATACAAACAAAAACAAGCACTCACGATTTGACAGCATGGCAGCGGGCAAAGTGTTGCCCTAGAATACGCGCCCGCTGTGCGCTCCCACCGGGGAGGGGCGCAGCCAAAAAACTTTCCTATTGAGGGCGAATCTGAAATGAGCACGGTTGAACAACAGGTCAAGGCGATCGTCGCCGAACAGTTGGGCGTCAAGGCAGAGCAGGTAGTGAATGACGCTTCGTTCGTCGATGACCTGGGAGCCGATTCGCTCGATACGGTCGAGTTGGTGATGGCGCTCGAAGAGGAATTCGAAATCGAGATTCCGGACGAGGACGCCGAGAAGATCACGACCGTGAGCCAGGCGATCACCTACATCTCCGATCGCCGCAAGTCCTGAGATTTTTCCCGCGGAGGCGCGCCCAGGAATGGACCCGCGCCCATCCCGCTCTCCATTCGACCTCATCACGAAGAGGATAGTGTGTCCAAGCGACGCGTCGTCGTTACCGGGCTCGGTATCGTTTCGCCGGTAGGCAGCGACATTGCCACGGCATGGGCCGCGATCCTCGCGGGCAAGAGCGGCATCAAGCCGATCACACGCATCGATGCGACTCCGTTCGCCACGCGTTTCGCGGGCGAAGTCGAGGGCTTCGATGTCGCCACCTACATCGCACCCAAGGAGGCGCGGCGCATGGATCCGTTCATGCACTACGGCATGGGTGCGGGCATCCAGGCGGTGGCGGATTCGGGTCTCGATTTCGCGAAGGAAAACGGTGATCGCTGCGGAGCCATCATGGGCTCCGGCATCGGCGGACTCGCGGGTATCGAAGACGAAGCGATCAACTGGGAGCGGACACACAATCCCAAGAAGACCTCGCCGTTCTACATCCCGAGCACCATCGGCAACATGGTCGCTGGCCACCTGAGCATCAAGTTCGGCCTGAGGGGTCCGAACCTGGGCGTGGTGAGCGCGTGCACGACCTCGACGCATGCGATCGGCTTCGCGATGCGCTGCATCCAGTACGGCGACGCGGACATCGTGATCGCCGGTGGCTCCGAGTGCGCGACGACGCCGACGGCGCTGGCGGGCTTCAGCCAGGCGCGTGCGCTATCCGAGCGCAACGACGATCCGCAGAGCGCGAGCCGTCCCTGGGACAAGGATCGCGATGGCTTCGTGATGGGCGATGGCGGTGGCGCGATGATTCTCGAGGAGCTCGAACACGCCAAGGCGCGCGGCGCGAAGATCTATGCCGAGATCATCGGCTTCGGCATGAGCGGTGATGCGTATCACATCACCGCGCCGCCGGAAGACGGCGCCGGTGCGCGGCTCGCGATGACCAATGCGCTGCGTGACGCGCAATTGAATCCGGCCGACATCCACTATCTCAACGCACACGCGACTTCGACCCCGCTCGGCGACAAGGCCGAGACGATCGCGATCAAGAACGCGTTCGGCGAGTACGCCTACAAGCTGCCGGTGAGCTCGACCAAATCGATGACGGGTCATCTGCTGGGCGCCGCCGGCGTGGCCGAGGCGATCTTCTCGGTGCTTGCGATCCGCGACAACGTCGCGCCGCCGACGATCAACCTGCATACGCCGGATCCCGATTGCGATCTCGATTACGTGCCCAACACGGCGCGCCAGGTCGCGATCGACGCCGCGCTGTCGAATTCCTTTGGATTCGGTGGCACCAACGGCTCGCTGATCTTCCGCCGTTTCAAGGGCTGATCCGGCCGCGGGGCCGCAGCCCTTGGCAACGCGCGCACCTCGCATCGTCGACGTCGCCGCCGCGGGCAATGCCCTGCGCGCGCTCGCGGCGTCGGACCCCGAGCGTTATCCCATCCTTTTCGAGAGCGCCGCGGAAGGGCCGCTGGCGCGTTTCAGCCTGCTCGCGACCGCACCGCGCGCCGCGCTGTGGCGTGATGTTTCCGGCGCGCTCGGCGCCAGCGGATTCACTCCGTCGCCGGGCGGATTCCTCGACAACCTGGAACGCTGGTACCGCGCGGAAGCCCGCCCGCTGACCCGACCCGCCAACCTGCCGTTCGTGGGCGGCTGGATCGTTTACGCCGGATACGAGCTCGCCGCGGAGATCGAGCCCAGCCTGCCGCTGCCACCCGCGCGGATGCCTTTGAGCGCATTCGCGCTGCGCGTCGACGCGCTCGCCGTACACGATCTGGCGAGCGGCAAGGTCTTTGCGATTGCCGAGGAGGGCGACAGTCCCGCGCATGCCCGACTCATCGCCGACCTCGAAGCCGTCGGCGCGAATGGCACGCACGGCACCGTCGCGCCATTGCCGCGCGCGACACTGCGCGAAGAACTGCCCGAGAAGTACCTCGAACGCGTGCGCGCGGCACAACGCCACATCGCCGCGGGCGATGTCTACCAGGCGAACCTGTCGCGCCCGTGGCGGCTGACCTTGAACGAGCCGGCAGATCCCGCGCGGGTGTATGCGGCCCTGCGGACCGCGAATCCCGCGCCCTTCGCCGCCAGCGCGCGCTTCTCCGGCATGACCATCCTCTCGTCGTCGCCCGAGCGGCTGCTGCGCATTTCGGGCCGCGAAATTTCCACGCGCCCCATTGCCGGAACGCGGCCGCGGCTCGGCTCGCCGGAGGCGGATCGCCGCGCGATCGCCGAACTGGTCGCGCATCCCAAGGAGCGCGCCGAACATGTGATGCTCATCGATCTCGAGCGCAACGATCTCGGGCGGGTCTGCGAGGCGGGCAGCGTCCGCGTCGATGAATACATGGTCACCGAGTCTTACGCGCACGTGCATCACATCGTGTCGAACGTGCACGGCATCCTGCGTGCCGATCGCTCGCCGGTCGACGCTTTGCGCGCCTTGTTCCCGGGGGGCACGATCACCGGATGTCCGAAGGTGCGTTGCATGCAGATCATCGCCGAGCTCGAAGGCGAAGGACGCGGTCCCTACACCGGCTCGCTCGGGTGGATAGGCGTGGACGGCGACGCGGACTTCAACATCCTCATCCGCACGATGACGATGGACGGGCAGGAGGTCGAGTTGCGCGCAGGCGCCGGTATCGTCGCGGATTCGGATCCGGAACGTGAGCTCGAGGAAACACGCGCCAAGGCTCTCGGCATGTTGCGCGCGTTCGAGTGGATGACGTGAGCGCTTCGCTTGGCGCCTGGATCGATGGCGTGCGCGGCGATGCCGTGCCCGTCGACGATCGCGGCCTGCAGTATGGCGATGGCCTGTTCGAAACCATCCTGGTCCGAGGAAATCGCGCGCGCTTCCTCGAAGCACATCTTGCCCGCCTCACGGCGGGACTCTCCCGGCTCGGCATCGCATTCGACGGGCTAGACGCGTTGCGCGCGGAGATCACCGCGGCCTGCGCGCAGGCTCCCGCGCTGGCGGTGCTGAAGGTGATCGTCACGCGCGGCAGCGCGCGCCGGCGCGGCTATGCACCGACGACGGAAAGTGCACGGCGCATCGTCTCGCTGTGGCCGGCCGTGGAACTGCCGGACGTCGAGTCGGGCGTGGACCTGCGAATCGCGCGACTGCGGATCGCGGACTATTCACCGCTGGCGGGACTGAAACATCTCAATCGGCTGGAGAACGTACTGGCCGCCGCCGAAGATGGCGAAGGGGCCTTCGAAGCACTGTTGCTCGATACCCGCGATCACATCGTGTCGGGCGTGATGAGCAATTTCTTCATCGTGCAAGCCGGGGTGATCGTGACGCCGTCCGTGGAGCGTGTGGGTGTCGCGGGCGTCATGCGCGGCATCGTGCTGCGGGAGGCGCCGCGCCTGGGAATCGCCGTTCGCGAGCGGCCGCTGTCGGTCGAGGATGTGCAGGCGGCCGACGAGGCCTTCATCACGAACGCGCGTCTCGGAGTTGTGCCCGCGCGCAGTGTGGGCGAGCATCGCATCCGCATGAATCCGATTTCACTGAAGCTTCGCGCACATATCGAGGCGCTCGATGCGTAAGCTGCTGCTCGCGCTGGCGCTGCTGGTGCTGATCGGGGCCGCCGGCGGCGGGTTCTATTGGCAGCGCATGAACGCCGCGATGAACGGCGCGGGTCCGCACACCGCCGCGGTGCCACTGGAAGTGAAGCCCGGCGCGACGGTGCGCTCCGTGCTCGCCGAGCTCGAAACCCGCGGCGCGCTCGAAGACCGGCGCGCCATCGAGTTGTTACTGAGGATCCGCGGCTGGCCGCAGGTGAAGTCGGGTCGCTACGAGATTCCCGCGCAGGCGAGTCCGGCTGAAATCCTGCGCCAGCTCGAGGAAGGCCGCGTCGTCTTCGAGGCATTGACCATCGTCGAAGGCTGGACATTCGCGGACATGCGGCGCGCGATCGAGGCGCATCCGGAAATCCGTGCGACCCTGCGCGGCAAGGACGTCGCCGAGATCATGGCGGCCATCGGCCACGCGGGCGAACATCCGGAGGGACGCTTCTTTCCGGACACGTATCGCTTCGCCGCCAACACCACCGATCGCGACCTGTATGCCGCCGCGTATCGCAAGATGACCGAAGCACTCGAAGCGGCGTGGAGCTCGCGCGCGGAGGGCCTGCCACTCGCGAACGCCTACGAGGCCCTGATCCTCGCGTCCATCGTCGAGAAGGAAACCGGACTCGCGAGCGAGCGGCCACGCATCGCGGGCGTGTTCGTCACGCGGCTGCGAAAGAACATGCGACTGGAGACGGATCCCACCGTGATCTACGGGCTGGGCGACGCGTACGACGGCGACATCCGCACGCGCGACCTGAGAACCGACACGCCGTACAACACGCGCACACGCAAGGGTCTGCCGCCGACGCCGATCGCGCTGCCGTCGCGCGAGGCGATCGTGGCCGCGACGCATCCTCTCGAGACGGGGGACATCTTCTTCGTGGCCACCGGCGCTGGCGACGGCTCGCACGTGTTCTCGGCCACGTACGAAGAGCACAATGCCGCGGTGAAACGTTATCTCGCCCGCCTGAGGGAAAATCGCAAATGATTCCGGCCCGATTCATCACGCTCGAGGGCATCGAAGGCGCCGGAAAGACCACGGTCGCGGATCGCATCACCCAGTCGCTGCGCGCCCGCGGCATCACGGTGCACGCGACCCGCGAGCCCGGTGGCACCAAGGTCGCTGAACGCATCCGCGCGCTGGTGCTGGATCGCGGCGAGGAACACATCAGCGCCACCGCCGAAACGCTGCTCATGTTCGGCGCGCGCCAGGTGCACGTGGACAATCTCATCCGCCCGGCGCTCACGCGCGGGGAGTGGGTGCTGTGCGATCGCTTCACCGACGCGACGCATGCCTATCAGGGCGGTGGGCGCGGCGTCGACCGGCGGCTCATCGAGCAACTCGCGCACGTGGTGCATGGCGATCTCGTGCCGGACTGCACCATCCTGCTCGACGTCCCCGTGCGGGTCGGGCTCGAGCGCATGCAGGCGCGCCGCGGCGCCGTCGATCGCTTCGAGATCGAGTCGGCGCAGTTCTTCGACCGCGTGCGCAATCGTTATCTCGAACTCGCGCGCGCGACCCCGGCGAGATTCCGCATCATCGATGCGACCGCGAAGCTCGACGAGGTCTGCGACAAGGCCGTCGCCGCGCTCGAGGAATTCTTCAAGCTCGACCCGGCGCCGGCCAAGTGAGCGAAACGCGGCTGCCGTCCTGGTTCGACGCCGCCTGCGCCGAGGTGCGCTCCGCGTTCGCGGCGAACCGGCTCGCGCACGGTCTGCTGATCCATGAGGATCCGGGCGCGGGAGGGATCGAGCTCGCGCGCTGGATCACGCAGCTCGTCAATTGCCGCGCGCCCGCGGCGCCCTGCGGTGAATGCCAGGATTGCAAGTGGATAGCCGCCGGCCAGCACCCCGACGTATCGGTGCTCACGCCCGAAGGCGAATCGACCCAGATCGTCATCGGCGCCGTGCGCGACCTCGCCGCGGACCTGTCGCTCACGGCGCATGGCCGCGGCTACAAGGTTGCGATTGTTTTTCCCGCGGACGCGATGAACAACTTCGCGGCGAACGCATTGCTCAAGACGCTCGAGGAGCCGCCTGCGCGCACGCTGCTGCTGCTGGTCACGAGTTCGCCCTCACGCCTGCTGCCGACCTTGCGCAGCCGCTGCTCGAAGCTGCGCCTCGCCGCGCCGTCGCGGGACGACGCGGCGGCCTTCCTCGAATCCGCCCGCGGCGCGGGGCCCTGGCGCGAGGCGCTGGCCGCGACCGGGGCAGGGCCGTTCGCGCTGCTGGAGGCCGATCCGGCCGCCCTCGCGCAGCTGCGAAACGAGACCCTCCAGGCCCTGAAGGACATCGGCAGCGGCAATCTTCAGCCGCCCGCCGTGGCGGAAAAATGGGCCCGCGGGGACCTCGCGACGCGCCTGGCCTGCCTTGAGAGCTGGGTCACAGATCGGATCCTCGAAAACGGCGCAATCCGCGACGTAACTCACTTGTCAGGTTCGGTGGGCCAGCCGAACATATGTCGCCTATTCGAGTTCTCGGACGCCATTCGCGACATGCGCAAGCTTTCCCACACGTCGATCAACAAGACCATGGCCGTCGAGGCCCTGCTGTGGCGGTGGAGCCGGCAATGAGCGAGGGACGTACCGGACGCACGGGCAGCAACAAGCCCGGCCTGCTCACGCTCACCATCAAGGACAAGAGCGCGCTTTATCTCGCCTACATGCCGTTCGTGAAGAACGGCGGGTTGTTCATCCCGACGAACAGCAATTACCGCATCGGTGATGAAGTGTTCATGCTGCTGAACCTGATGGGCGAGGACGAGAAACTGCCGGTCGCGGGCCGCGTGATCTGGCTGACGCCGAAAGGCGCGCAGGGCAAACGCACCGCGGGCATCGGCGTGCAGTTCTCCGACCAGGACCGCGGGCAGACGCAGAAGAAGATAGAGACCTATCTGGCCGGCGCGCTCGCCGGCGACAAAGCCACGCACACGATGTAGCACCGATACGCCCGGGCCGTCGCAGGCTCATTCGGGCGCGGTGATTTCGTACCCCTTGTCGCGCAGCGCGGCCAGGTAACCATCCTCGGCGAAGATCTCCGACATCAACACGACGGCCATCGTGCTGCGGTTGTCGTGCAGCGCGCGTTCCGCCTCGTTCAGCCACCCCTGCGTGCGGCTGGTCTTGTAGTTCCGGGACTGCTGTTCGCCACCATGCATCGCGGCGGCGCATTCGTCGGCGCGAAAGCCATCGCGAGAGAAGGAATACGCGGGCACGAGCTCACGCAATGCGGCGATGTCTCCAGTCGACCAGGCATTCGCCAGGCGTCGCACGCCGCTGCCGCCATCGTCGAGGGTGTTCACGAGGCGCTCGAGACAGACGACGTTCGACGGGTGCCGCCAGTTTCGCAGTCGTTCTTCGAACGCGATTTCGGGCACGGCGTAGTAGGTGATCCGGACATGGCGCTTGCGACCCAGTTCCGCCGCGGCGAACCTGGCGCTGAATCGGCTCATGTCCAACTTCCGCAGTGCGCTCGTCACCAGGTGATTCGTCGCCGCGAAGGGATGCAGGTCGTCCAACGAGGGGCCGCCGAATAGTTTCGCGGTGTCCTGGACGCGGGAATAGAGCTGCGGCGAAATCACGTCGTCGAGATCCTGCCCGGCGGGAAGTTTCCCGGCGTTCTCGAGGGCCGCGCTCTGATGCGCGTCGGTGCGCCAATAGCCGGAAAAGTCGAGCAGCAGCTCCTGCGATTCACGCAGCAGTCCATCGAATTTCGTGGACTTCCATTTCACCTGGCGTGGAAACGGCGATATCTCACCGAGAATCCACATGACGTGCGGCCCGGAAGACACTTTCCACAGTCCCGGTCCCGGCTGTTCGCCCATCACCAGGATGACCTCCATGCCCGATTCATCCACTTTCGGGACAGAGGGCTCGGGGTCGACCTCTTTCGCGCCCGCCAGTCCGCAGAGGAGCAGGAGTGCGAAAACGGTCAGGGAGATCCTTCTCATGCGCGCCTCTCCAGCCGCCGGCGCTTCGAACTACCCCTGCGACGTGCCGTCGCGTGAAGAGTTCCGCGGTGCGAGCCAGATGAGGCTCGCTTGCGTCTCGTTCAGCCGGGCCGGCGCATGGGCAACGTCGAAGTCGTGATCCCGCCCTTCAACACGTAGGCATCGAAGCCCCGCTCGGAGAGGATGAACGCGGCGGCGGAAGAGCGCCTGCCGGTATCGCACACCACGACGTACGGCGTATTGCGGTCGAGCGCGTTGAGCTTCAAGCGCACGAAGTAGAGCGGAATGTTGATCGAACCTTCGATCGCGAGATTCTGGTACTCGGACGGCAGGCGCACGTCGAGCCATTGGCCGCGATTCTGGATGATCTTGAGGGCCTGGCCCTCATCGACCCAGCGCAGCAGCGGCTCGTGCATGAGGTCGCGGAAGTCCTGCTTGTTGAGCCGCATCAATACGCCATCCGACAGCATCGTGACGGTCGCATTGCGCTTGGCTTCCGCGATCAGCGCTTCTTCGCCGAAGGTTTCGCCGACGCCGAGCTCGGCGAGCTTGATGCCTTTCTGATTGAGCGGCGACTCGCGGGTCACCAGGCACTTGCCCTGGACGATGGCATAGAAGTAGTCGCCTTCGTCGCCTTGTTTGATCACGACTTCACCGGCGCGGTACTGCTGCCGGTTCATGCGCATGAAGATCGCCTGCAGGTTGGCGGGCGGGATGCGATGGAACGCCTTGGTCTGCAACAGCGTCGTCATCCAGTCGTTGTCGTCCGAGGCGCCGCCGAACTGGGCCTGCAGCTCGCCAACTTCGTAGTTGCCGGTCTGATCCCAAGTGATCATGACGTCGAGCAGCTCGGAATCGATTGCGAGGTAGTCGACGTCCTCGACGGCACGCGCGGTGATCTTGCGCGGCACGCTCGGATTGAGCGGCGCGCGGGCGTCGGCGGAACCGCCTTCGACCATGCCCACCGTTCGGCCGTTTTCGCTCAGCTCCACCAGGCCGCGCACGACCCAGATCGTGCGCTTGTCCGCATCGCCTTCCTTGAACAGCGTGCGGCCCGAGGAAATCTGCTTGACGGACACCTTCTTCGCGAGGGCATGCAGGTTTTCCCGCTTCATTCCTTCGAGCGGGGTCAGGGAACGTAGCAGCTCTACGCTTACTTCACGGGCATCGGTCGACATGCGGAAATGCTAGCACGCCGGGGCGCGTGCTTAGCGGTTCTGGCTCAGCATCGACCATCCGCTGTCGGGTGTGAATCGCGCTCCATGCGTGCGCGCGAGCTCGGTGAGCCGCGCGACCACCGCATCGACGCCGCGGTGCTTCGCGTACGTAAGGGGTCCGCCGCGGAACGGCGCGAAGCCGGTGCCGAAGATGATGCCCGCGTCGACGAGGTCCGCATCCTCGACCAGTCCTTCGCGCACGACCGCGACGCATTCGTTGACGAGCGCGAGGATCAATCTATCCGTGAGATCGGCGGGCGGCGCGGGGCGCGGGCCTTGCGTCTTGACGGCTTTGCCATCGCGCCAGGTGTAGAAACCCTGGCCACTCTTGCGGCCGAGCTTCTTCGCGGCGATGAGCGCATCGATGCGCGTGTTGTCCGGCGTCTGCCTTTTCAAGGCCTGGGACACGATTTCGCCGACGTGTTTGCACACGTCGAGACCCACCACGTCGGCGAGCTCGATCGGCCCGACGGGCATGCCGAAGGCGAGCGCCGCATCGTCGATCACTTCGATCGGGATACCGTCCTGCAGCGCGAACATGGCCTCGTACAGATACGGCACGAGGACGCGGTTGACGAGGAATCCCGGCGCGCTCTTGCAGGGCAGGGGCAACTTGTCGATCTTGCGGGTGAACGCGATCGCCTTCTGGATGCTCTCTTCGCTCGAGTTCTCGCCGCGCACGATCTCCACCAGCGGCAGCTGCGCCACCGGGTTGAAGAAGTGCACGCCGACGAGTTTCGACGGATCCGGCAGCCGGTCGTCCAGCTGCTCGAGCATGATCGACGAGGTGTTCGACGCGAGGATCGCGCTGGCTTTCATGCGCGGCTCGACGCGCGCGAACAACTCGTGTTTGGCCTCCGCGTTCTCGAATATCGCCTCGATGATGACGTCCGCGTTGGGCACACCGTCCCCGGCCACATCAGGCGTCAGGCGAGTCATGAGCACGGCGGCCTTGGCCGGATCTCTCAGGCGCTTTTCGAAGCCTTCGCGGGCCCGCTGCATCGCGGGAGCGATGAACTTCAGCTCGCGATCCTGCAGGGTGACGTTCAGGCCGCGTTGGGCACACCAGGCGGCGATGTCGCCGCCCATGACGCCGGCGCCGACCACGTGCACGCGCTCGATGGGCAGTTTGGACTTGCCGCCGAGACCCTTGAGCCGCTCCTGCAGCAGGAACACCCGCACCAGGTTGCGCGAGGTTTCGGTCAGGAACAGGCGCGAGATGGAGCGGGCCTCGGCTTCGTACGCGGCCTCACCGTGTCCGCCGTGGCGCGCCCACAGATCGACGATGGCGTAGGGCGCCGGGTAATGCTCGAGTCGCGCCTTTGCGGCGACCTGTGCGACGAGCTGCTTCTTGACGATCCCGCGCATCGGCGCCCACGAGAGCGCGCGGTCGAGCAGTCCGGGTCGGCGTTGTTTGGGTTGGCGCGCGATGAACTCGCGCGCCGTGGCTTCGGCGTCCGCGGGAAACACCAGCCGGTCTACGAAACCGGCGCGCTTGGCCTTGTCCGCGCGCAGCGTCTTGCCCGTCAGCATCATTTCCATGGCGGTGCGCACACCGGCTCGCTGCACGGCACGCACGGTGCCGCCGAAGCCAGGATGGATGCCCAGCATCACTTCGGGCAGGCCGATCGAGAACTTGTCGCTGCGGATCCCGATGCGATATCGGCAGGCCAGCGCGAGCTCGAGGCCGCCACCGAGGGCGAATCCATGGATGATTGCGACCGTGGGGCAGGGCAGTGATTCGATGGAAGCAAAGATCTTCTGCGCCGCGCGCACCAGCTCGTAGGCCTGCTCGGCGTTCGCGAGCTGCGTGAATTGGCGGATGTCGGCGCCGGCGATGAATCCGTTTTCTTTCGCCGAGCGGATTACGACACCCCGCGGCGGCGACGCGGCGAGCCGCGCGATGTGTTCGCCGAGCTCCACTACCGTGTCGCGCGACAGAGTGTTGGTCGAACCGCCCGGCTTGTCGAACGACAGCCAGACGATGCCACTGGCATCGGTCTCGGACGCCCAGGCGGCCGCGGTGGGAGTGCTCATGGGCGTCAGACCTTAAGCGACGGCGGGCTGTGAAGCCACCGCGCCGCGAACGTTGAAGTCGCAGAGGATCGGACGGTGATCCGAGAAGCGCACGTCGGGCACCTCGAAATGGGTGACCTCGATTTCCTCGCTGACCAGCACGAAATCGAGCTCGATGCGCGGCACACGCGCCGGAAACGAGGGCAGATTCTTCTCGTTCGCGCTGCGCAGGCCCGCGGCGCGCATGAAGAGATAGATCTCGTGGGTTCCCCAGAAGGTGTTGAAGTCGCCCGTCACGATCACCGGTTTGTGGGACTTGGCGATCAGGTCGTGCAGGTATCGAAGCTGGTATTGGCGCTGGCGGTACTTGAGCGCGAGGTGGACGAGAAAGATGCAGACATCATCGAGCTCGAGTTCGATGATCAGGCGCTTGATGCCGGTATCGAAGTAGTGGAATCGCTCGCCCTCGACGCGTGGCGCGGCCAGGAAGGCATTGCCCTGCTTGCGCACGATGGGCATGAGGTTGTTGATCGAGCTCTTGCCGTACTTGCACTCGTAGGTGGTGTAGTGGCCGAGCGCGTCGGCGATGTGCTCCGCCTGGTTGACCATGCCGCTGCGGATCGAGCCAATGTCGACTTCGATCAGGCCGACGATGTCCGGATCCTGGGCCTTGACGAAACCGGTGATGCCATCGAGCACACGGCGGCTGGAGCGCAGATAGCCGGCCCCGGGCAATGGCAGATGAAAGGCCGGCCCGGTGCCCGTGGCGTAACGAATGTTGTATACGAGCAGGCGCAAGCGGATTCGATGCTAGCGTTGCGCCGCACAAAAGGGGAGTAGGCGCGCAACGACACCCACTAAACTACACTTAGCCAACGCTTCGAGCCGGTCGATATGTCACAAAACAATCCTATTCGAGTATTCGTAACGCACGCGTGGGAAAGCTCCGACGATTATTTGCGCATATTCGAATACCTCGAGAGCTCGCGAAACTTCTTCTACAAGAACCTCTCCGCGCCCGACAAGGCGCCGCCCGGCGGTGGCAAGGAAGCCGATCGTGAGGAATTGCGCCGGCAGATCGCCCAGGCCGAGGCCGTCATCGCCCTTCCGGGTTTGTACCGGCAGGACAGCGAGCTGATGATGTTTCAGCTCACCTTCGCCAAGGCCTCGGACAAGCCCGTGATCCTGATGCGCCCGTTCGGCGCGAACGCGGTGCTGCCCAAGCTGTTGACGGACCTCACGGACCAGGTCGTCGACTGGGACGGGCGCGCGCTGGTGGATGCGATCAAATCGCAGGCGCGCCACGAAGAATCCAATCGCTGGGACACGATCGAGTTCAAACTCGATTAGCGGGACTCCCGCCGCCGGAGTTCCTCGCGCTAACTAGTGGGCCGATCTGATCGGCCGCTAACTCCGCGTTTTCTCACCCGGCACCTACGTCAGCCTTCGGCGGCGAAGAGCTGGACGACTTCGGCGCCATTCGAGGAGGGCATCGGTAGTTCGAGTTCCTGCTGCCGGGTGACGCGGCAGAACATGCGTACGATGTTCGAGGCGTGGCCTTCGGCTTCCTCGTTGGACATCTTGCGGATGGTCGCGCGCACGGCATCTTCACCGCGCAGGGGCCGTTCGCGCTGGATCGTGATCGACAGTTCGCGGAACTGCGAGCGCACCTCACGCGGCACGTCTTCGATCTCGATGTTGGAGAGGTACTGTCGCCACGCGCCATCGAGTCGCTCCTTGATGGAGCCTCCGCGGGCAAGCCGGAACGTGGCCGATTCGAGCCGATCATAGACGCGCGACATGTGCTGCTATCGTTAGGTCGCGATCCGCGGAATGCATCCCTTTGCGCCGCAAACCTGACGTAACGCCTTAGTTGTTGTTCTAACGGAGACCCTGATCCGTCAATGGCGTACGGCCCAAATATAGCGCGGCACTTGTCAAATGCAACGGAAAAAATGCGGTCGGCGCGCACGCACCGTCCTTGCTGCAATCATGACGCCTAGCAAGATGAGGAGCGACAACTCGATCGATCCGCCGCCACCGCCACCACCACCACCGCTTCCGCTACTGCTGGAACTCGTCGGGGGAGGGTTCCTGACGGGTGGCGGGGGCCGAACGGTGCCTCCCGGTGTCACGCCCGAGACCACCGGGGTCGCGCAGGCGGTGGTCCCCGCATTTCCCGGGGCGTTCGAATGCGCGGCATCCGGTTCGATCGTGATTTCCGCCGAATCCTGCCGATTCTGATCGTCCGTCACCGTGAGCCGGACCACGACCGTGCCCATCGCGGGCGCCAATATCGACGCGCTGGCCGAATTCGCATTGGCGATCTGCGGTGGATTGCTCGTGGGCTCGGTGACCACCCAGGACCAGGCGGCGACGGTGCGTCCGCAGGCCGCCGCGCTGCCGGTCGCATCGAGCGTCACGGCCTGCCCAGGCGCGACATTGCCCACGGCGCCGATCGCCGCAATCGGACGGGCCGCCGCCTGGACCGACAGCGACGCATTGGCCATTCCGGCGCCGCAAGTCTCGGTGGTGCAAAGACATTGCACGAGCTGGAAGTCCCCGGCATTCGCCGGAACGTGACAGGCGGTGACGGTGGGATCGTCCGCCACCGCCGTGGGGAAGGGCCGGGTGCCTTCGCGCAGCCGCGCGAGTAACTGCGCGGTCGAGAGATTCGCATTCCTCGACAACATCAGCGCGGCGATGCCCGACACGATCGGGGCCGAAAAACTCGTGCCGAGATTGGTATCGATCTGGTTCGTGAACGTGTGAGCTGCGGGGACCGTCGTGCCGGCGTTCGAAGTGGTGTCCAGGGAGAAAAGGCAGGGCCCGCCCGCGATGTTCACGCAGTTGCCGCCCGGCGCGCCCAACGTGACTTCGCGGCCGAGATTGCTGAATCCCACCTTGCTGCCCGCGTGCCGGAGCGCGGCCACTGCGGCGACGCCGGAACAGTTGCCCGGCGACGAGACGACCGTTCCTTCATTGCCGGCCGAGATCACCACCAGGACCTTGTGCGCCGCCAATTCGTCGATGACGTCCCGATAACTTTGCTGGCAGGCGCTGTCGGCGCCGAGGCTCAGGTTCAGGATGCGCGCAGGCGTCGGGTTGGTGGGCACGCCGGGTACCGGCAGGCCCGCTGCCCAGCGCATCCCGGCCAGGATGTCGCTGTCGGTCCCACCGCATTTCCCGAGCACGCGCACCGGCAGGATGTACGAACGCCAGCTCAGGCCGGCGATGCCCGTCGAGTTGTTCGAGAGCGCGCCGATCATGCCGGCGACGCGGGTGCCGTGCCACGAACTGTCCCCGACGTCGCAATCGGCCATCGTGGCATCGGTCTTGTCGGCGATGTTGATCCAGTCGCCGGGGTCGGAAGGATCCGCGTCGCGTCCGCCGCCATCGTTGGCGCGCGCATCGGCGCTCACGAAATCGTGGCCCGGAAGCAGCTTGCCCCCGAGATCAGCCCGACCGAGATCCGGATGATCGTAAAGCACACCGGTATCGAGCACGGCGACGACGACGCCATTCGTCCCTTGCTCCAGGTCCCAGGCATCGACGGCATTGACCGCCGAGATCTCCGTATTCCTCAGGTACCACTGATTGGCGAACAGCGAGTCGTTTGGCGTGGTCGCGTGCGCGTAGCGGCGGTAATCGACCGAGACGGACTCGACGCCCGGGTCATCCCGCAGACGCTCGAGCGCCGCGTCCGCGTCCGCGCCGGCGAGTTCGATGCGCGTCGCGACCAGAAGATCCGAAATGTCGCGCTTGTGACTGAGCTCGAGCCCGGTGCGCTTGGCCAGCGCGGCGGTTCGCTCGATGCCGGTGGATAGCTTCATCTGGGAGACAGCGCCCGAAGGCCGCAGCTTCACGATCACGGCCAGCTCGTTCGCGTCGCGCAACAGGCGTGGTTCGCGCGCGACGGGGTTGTATTCGCGATCCGCGCCAGCGGCGTGCAAGGTCACCGAGGCGAGCAGGGCGAGCAGGAAAAGCTGTCTGAGCATTGGAGGCCTCTGAACGTTTGCCCGGTGGCATCCAGGCACCCATGAAAGTTAGCCCATCGGGGCCTTCCACACTGTGATCCAGAGACATGAAGCCCGATACCTGTCGGAGGGGGGCGGCACTTTTCGGGGGGTTGTCGGACCGCGCGCCCGCGGAGGACGGTGCCATTCGAGTCCGGTTGTCTGGCTGCGGGACTGACCGGCGGGCGGCAACGTGATCGCCATCAGCCTCTAACGGACGGAAGCTCCATGAAAATCGCGCAGATTGCGCCTCTCGCCGAAAGCGTCCCGCCGAAGTTGTATGGCGGCACGGAACGTATCGTCTCGTACCTCACCGAGGAACTGGTTCGACAGGGCCACGAAGTGACCCTGTTCGCGAGCGGGGACTCGAAGACCGCCGCTGAACTGCACGCCGTGGTTCCGAATGCACTGCGACTAGGGCCGCCCATACGCGACCCGAGTGCGTATGCCGCGTTGCAGCTGGAAGCCCTTCGGCAGCGGGCCGACGAATTCGACGTCATCCATTGCCACACGGACTGCCTGCATCAGCCGCTGATTCGTGCGCTCGGCCTGCGCAACGTGCTGACCACGACCCATGGGCGCCTCGACCTGCCGGAGTACTCGAGGATCTTCGAGGAGTTCGCGGACGCGCCACTGGTGTCCATTTCCGATCAGCAGCGTCTTCCGCTGCCCGGATGCAACTGGGTCGGCACCGTGCCGCACGGTTTGCCCCCGAGCGTCTGCCGATTCAATCCAGCGCCACGCGGGGACTATCTCGCTTTCGTCGGGCGGTTTTCCGTGGAGAAGCGGCCGGATCGGGCCATCGAGATCGCCCGCCGCGCCGGAATGACGCTGCGCATGGCGGCCAAGATCGACGATGCCGATCGCGATTACTTCGAAAAACACGTCGAACCCCTGCTGTCGCAATCGCACGTCGAATATGTAGGAGAAATCTGCGAGCGCGAGAAATGGGATTTCCTCGGTAATGCACGCGCACTATTGTTTCCCATCGACTGGCCGGAACCGTTTGGACTGGTCCTGATCGAAGCGATGTCCTGCGGTACACCCTGTATCGCGTGGCGAGCCGGCTCGATTCCGGAAATCATCCAGGAGGGCGCCAGTGGATACATCGTCGACTCCCTCGAGGCCGCGGCGGATGCGGCGCGCCGCGCCGCGCAGATGGACCGTCGTGGGGTGCGCCAGCAATTCGAACGGCGATTCACGGTGGAGCGCATGACCCGCGACTACCTGGAAATCTATCGACGCATCACCGTCACGCGCCGGTCGGGCCGCGTCGCCGCCTGAGCGCATGTCCGCCGATCCGCAACGCCTCGAGCGGGAAGAGGGGGCGCAGCCGTTCTACATCGCGGCGCACGATTCCCTGGTCGACGAGCCCCCGCGCACGCTCAAACATGGCGACACGTTCGCGCTTTTCGATCACTACGGGGACCTCGCGAGCCGGCGCGGCAACACGCTCGGGCTCTATCACTTCGACACGCGTTTCCTGTCGCGGCTGAAGCTCACCATCGAGCAGCGCAGTCCGTTGCTGCTGAGCTCGACCGTGCGCACCAACAACGCGGCGCTCGATGTCGACCTGACGAATCCGGACATCCAGCGCGGCGATCGGCTCGTGCTGCCGAAGGACACCATTCACCTCACGCGCACGAAGTTCCTCTGGAACGCCGCGTGTTACGAACTACTGATGCTGCGCAATTTCGGCGAGGAACCGCTGCGGCTGCGGATCGATTTCGATTTCGACGCGGACTTCGCCGATCTCTTCGAGGTGCGCGGCTACAAGCGCAGTTCGCGCGGCAAGGTGACCGCCGCCGTGAAGGCGGCGGATGCCGTGAGTTTCACGTACGCCTCGCAGGATGGCATACCGCGGGCGACGGACATCTTCTTCGATCCCGCGCCGACCGAGCTGCAACCACGGCACGCGCGGCTCGAAATCGAGCTCGCGCCCAAGCAGCGACGCACGCTCGCGATGAGCGCGCATTGCCGGATCGGCGACGCGCCGGCCGAGCGCCGCGTGTTGTTCGCATTGCGCCGGGCGCGGCGCGAGTTGCGCGCCGCCACGCGCCGTGCGGCGGCCATCCGCACCTCGAGCAGTCTCACCAACGAAGTGTTGTGCCGATCGATGGCCGACATCAGCATGCTGGTCACCGATACCGAATACGGGCCGTATCCATACGCCGGCGTGCCGTGGTTTTCCACGGCGTTCGGTCGCGACGGCATGCTCACCGCGCTGCAGCTGCTGTGGATGTATCCGGACATGGCGCGCGGCGTCCTGCGTTATCTGGCCGCGACGCAGGCGCACGACGAGGATCCCGTGCGCGACTCCGAGCCCGGGAAGATCCTGCACGAGACGCGCAAGTGCGAGCTCGCTTTGTTAGGGGACGTGCCGTTCGCGCGGTACTACGGATCCATCGATTCGACGCCGTTGTTCGTCGCGCTCGCCGGTCTCTACTGGCAATACACCGCGGACCACGCGACGTTGAACGCCATCTGGCCGAACGTGAAGGCCGCGCTCGAGTGGATAGACCGCTGGGGCGACAGCGACGGCGACGGCTTCGTCGAATATCGCCGGCGCCGCGACACCGGGCTTGCGAACCAGGGATGGAAGGATTCGGGCGACGCGGTTTTCCACGAAGACGGGCGGCTCGCCGATGCGCCGATCGCATTGTGCGAAGTGCAGGGTTACGTGTACCTCGCGCGTACGTTGGCGTCGCGCATGGCCCAGAGCCGCGGCGAGGCGGCGTTGGCGGCACAGCTCGCGATCCAGGCATCGATGCTGCGCGAGAACTTCGAGGCGAAATTCTGGGACGACGAGCTCGGCACATACGTACTGGCGCTCGATGGTGACAAGCGGCCGTGCCGCGTGCGTTCGTCGAATGCGGGACAGTTGTTGTTCACCGGTATCGTGTCGCCGGCCCGCGCGGCGCTCACGGCCGAGATGCTGGGTTCATCCGACATGCTGACCGGCTGGGGCGTGCGCACGGTGGGCGCGCGCGAGCGGCGCTTCAACCCGACCTCGTATCACAACGGCTCCATCTGGCCGCATGACAACGCGTTGATCGCCCTCGGGCTCGCGCGTTACGGGCACTCCGACCTGGCCTCGAAGATCGCCGCTTCGGTCTTCGAATCGGCCGTGCACATGGACCTGCGAAGGTTGCCCGAGCTGTTCTGCGGTATCCGCAAGCAGCGCGACAAGGGACCGATCCTGTACCCCGTAGCGTGTTCGCCCCAGGCCTGGGCCGCGGCCGCGCCGTTCGGCGTCCTGCAGGCCTGCATGGGCCTCGAGATCGACGCCACGCAACGCGTCGCGCGGTTCCGGTATCCGCGACTGCCGCCCGGGATCGATTCGCTGCAGGTTTCGGGGATGCCGATTGGCCGGGCCGTCGTGGACCTGATGCTGAGCCGGGCTGGAGAAACGGTGTCGGTGAACATCATGCGGCGGCGTGGAGAGGCGGAGATCCTCACGATGCAGAAGTAGCCGGAAACAGGGCGCTCATCCGCGACCGGAGCGGGGAGGCGCGGCCTCTCGACGGCGCCTTCCCGCTCTCGATCTCAACTGGTCCGCACCTCGATGCGTCGCGGCCGATGTTCCGCGCGCTTCGGGATGTGCACGGTCAATACGCCGTCCTTGAGATTCGCGTCGATCCTGTCCGACTCGAGTTCATTGCTCAGCAGGAAGCTGCTGCGATAAACGGCCGAGCGGACATCCGCGTACAGCGGCTGCATCTCATCCCGCGGGGTGATACCGATCCTGCCTTCGATGAGTAGATTGGTGCCATCGACATGCAGGTTCAGTCGATCTTTCGAAACGCCGGGCATGTCCGCCTGCAAGGTGATGCCGTCCTCCGTCTCGAAGATGTCGACCGCGGGTCGCAACGCGGACTCACTACTCGCGGAACGGCCGTTCTGCTGCTGGCTCATGGCGCCGTCGTCGGATCCGCTGCGCGCGACTTCAGTCTGGCTGTTCATGGGGTAATCCTCCTTCGATGCTCAATGGATCTCGATCTGCCGCGGCCGGGACGATTCCCGCCGTTGCACCCGGATCTCGACGATGCCGTCCTTATAGCTGGCGTCGACCTTGTCGGGGTCGACGTCCTCGGGCAGCGCGACCACACGCCGGAAGTCGCCGTCGAACCGTTCGTTGCGGTAGTAAGTGGCGTTCGACTCCCGCGACGCTGCGCGACGGCCACCGATCGACAACACGTTCTGTTGCAGCGAGATGTCGAGAGACTTCGCGTCGATGCCGGGCGCGAAGACATACACGGTCACGACCTCATTCGAGCTCGCGACGTTGATGGCCGGAAAGGTTCCGGGCGGCAGGGACCGGATCCCACCGGCCCACGGTGTCGCGCCTGCGAATAACTCGTCCAGCTGCTGTTCCAATCGCTGGAACTCCCTGAACAACGGACTTTCCAGATTCCTGAACCCGGTGAACATGTGAATACCTCCGTCTGGAATTCCTGACGGCGGCCAAGACTGGGATCGGGAAGAAAACCTTCAAGGGGGTGTAACGCCACGCTGGCTCTTGGGCTTGAACGACATCCAGCCGCTTCCGCAGCGGAGATCCGGTATTCCGGCCGTTCAGGGTCGTGTGAGACCCGGAGTGGCGGTCGTGCGCAGCCTGGGGGCTTGGGCGCTCTGGTGGGCCCAGGCTGCGCCGTACCATGATACGCATAATGTATATTATGGTTAATACCGGATGGATATCCGGGAGGCAGGACCTCGAAGCCCATCCTCGTCGCGCCGGATCCAGGCAGCGCTCTGCTCCTATCGGAGCCTGGTGACGTTGCTTCACTATCTACAGAGCCGCCACTAACCGGGCGGCGTCGTCTTCGGCACGCAGTTGCGCATCGGCTGGCCAGCGATGGTGAACATCGCATCGTCGCCCTTGCTCCAGAACTCGTTGCCGTTGTCGTCGGCGTACCGCGCGCCGGAACCCGATGCGACCTGCGGCAGCTTCAGTGCCTTCCCAGCGAAACGCAGCTCGACGGGACCCGTGCCATGAAAGTCCGCCGAAACGACCACGTCACCGCATTGATATTCGCGCTTGTCACTCACCGCGACGCCTGATGGCGATGGCACTGGATTCCCGGCACGCGGTGGCGAGGCACGTGGTTCGACGGACGGCTGACACGCGCTCAGGATGGCAATCCCGAAGATCGTCAAACACAGCAAGTCACGCATGGTTCTCTCCGGCACTTCTGGACGCGAGAGAAAGAAATTAGACGAGGCGCGGGCAAGTTTCCGTCAGTGGTTTTCGCGGCATGCGCGGGAGTCCATCGCGAGACGCTTCCGTATTGCTTTGCGGCCACGCTGTCGCGCATCCTGCGCGCAGATCGCGAGGGGAATCTCATGCACATGCGTTGGAGGCCGGTTGCCGTCATGGCCGGTCTGCTGGGAGGAGTTGTTGCCGTGAATGCGCAGGCCGCGGACGAATACGCCCGCTTCGAATCGCTCGACAAACGTTTCGACGCGCTCATCGCGCCAGGCACGGCCGTGGAGAAAATCGCGGACGGCCTGGATTGGTCGGAGGGCCCGCTGTGGGAAGCGCACAGCGCCACGCTGTATTTCTCGGATGTGAAGAAAAACGTCATCTGGCGCTGGAGCCGCGCCACGGGTGCTGAGAAGTTTCTCGAGCCCAGTGGCTACACCGGCTCGACGCCCTTCCCCGGAATCGAGCCCGGCTCCAATGGGCTCACATTCGACCTCAAGGGACGTCTCACGATCTGCCAGCACGGCGACCGGCGCGTCTCGCAACTCGGTGACGACCGCAAATTCATTCCAGTGGCCACGGCTTTCGAAGGCAAGAAGTTCAACAGCCCTAACGACCTCGTCTACGACCAGCAGGGCGCGCTGTATTTCACCGATCCGCCCTTCGGCCTGCCGCAGACGTTCACGGATCCGACCCGCGAGCTGCCGTTCAACGCGGTGTTTCGCGTGGGCCCGGACGGCAAGGTGACGTCGGTCGCGACGGACCTCGAGGCGCCGAACGGTCTCGGCTTCTCGCCCGACTACAAGACGCTGTATGTCGCGAACGCGCGCGCGTCGTCGCCGATCTGGAAGGCCTATCCAGTCAACGCGGACGGTTCGCTCGGGGAAGGCCGCGTGTTCGCGGACTCGAGCAAGCTCTACCAATCCGGCGACGGCGTGCCCGACGGTCTCAAGATCGACGTGCAGGGCAATGTGTTCGCCACCGGGCCCGGGGGCGTGCTGGTGTATGCGCCTGACGGCACCCTCCTCGGCCGCATCCTCACGGGAGTCCCGACGTCGAACCTCGCCTTTGGTGAAGACGGTTCGACGCTGTTCATCACGGCCAATCACCGGGTGCTGCGCATGCGCACGCTCACGAAGGGCATGCCGTTGCCGGTTGCGCGATAGTTCTTTCACACGAGGGGTTCCATGAAATCACGCCGATACCTGCTGGGGCTCGCCGCCGCGGCGCTGGCCGCGACCTGTCTCGTTCAGCCTGCCGCCGCCGCGCAAAAAGGCAGCATCCTGGTGTACTCGGGCAGCACGGGGTTTCGCCACGATTCGATTCCGGCCGCGGTCGAATCGATGAAGTCGATCGGCGCGAAGCTCGGCTACACCGTCGACACCAGCGAAGATCCGAACGTGTTCACGGCGGACAATCTCGCGAAATACAAGGTGCTCGTGCTCGTGAGCAGCACGACGGATCCGAGGAAACCGGAAAGCGAATGGTTCGTCGGAGAGAAGCGCGACGCGCTGCAGGGATTCCTCAAGGCGGGCAAGGGTGTCGTCGGATTGCATGCCGCAACGGATTCTCACTACCACTGGCCGTGGTACGGCCAGATGTTCGGCGGCTATTTCGAACGTCATCCGAAGGGCACGCCGCCCGGAACGCTGACCGTGCACGATGCGAAACATCCGGCCACCGCCAGGCTGCCCAAGACCATCACGCGCAATGACGAGTGGTACTACTACAAGGACTTCAACCCGCTGATGCACGTGCTCGTGACGGTCGACCCGGCCACGATTGGAGACGGGCAGTCCGACGTGAACCCGAACCCGGCCGTGTGGTACCACCACTTCGGCGGGGGCCGCGTGATCTACAACGGCCTCGGCCATACGGCCGAATCGTATTCCGAGCCTTACATCATCGATCTGCTGTCGGGCGCCCTCACCTGGGCCGCCGGCAAATAATCCCTCCGACATGAAAACGCCCGCGAGGCTCAAACCTCGCGGGCGTTCTTGTTAGCGGCTTCTCCCGGCTTTCCCGTGCCAGGCACAGATCAGGCGCCGTTCACTCGAAGTTGTCGTCCCAGTACTTCTCCATGCGGGTGCGCATGGCGGCGTCGGGCATGCGTCCGCGCAGGGCGCCGAGATTGTCTTCGAGATGCGCGATCTTGGTCATGCCGGGGATCGCGGCCGTGACGGCCGGATGTGACACGACGTACTTGAGGAACAGCTGTCCCCAGCTGCGCGCATCGATTTCGGCCGCCCACTGGGGCAGATCCTTGTCGCGCACGCGTGAGAACAGATTGCCGTCGCGACGGCCGCCGAAGGGCAGATTGATCAGCACCGCGATCTTCTTCTCCAGGGCCGTCGGCAACACGGCCTCGGCCGCCGCGCGATTGGCGAGCGAGTAGTCCACCTGGATGAAATCGATGGGCTGCGATTTCATGACGTCGATCATCGCCGCATGCTGGTTGCTGCTCGACGTCGTGATGCCCACGTAACGGATTCGCCGCTTGGCCTTCAGATCGAACAGGTGCGGAAAGAGCACGTCCACGCCATTGAGGCTGTGGATCTGCACGAGATCGAGCACGTCCGTCTTGAGGCGCCGGAACGACTCCTCGAGCATCGCGACGCCCTTCTCCAGGCTGCCCTCGGGCGCGGTGACCTTGGTCGCGACGAACGCCTGCTTGCGATTGCCGACTTCCGACAGCAACTCGCCGATCACCTGTTCGGATTGGCGATATGAGGGAGCCGTATCGATCACCGAAGCGCCAGCCGCTGTGAGGCCGGCGATGACTTCGCGTCGCGCGGCGCGTTCCTCCGGAGTCGTCGGGCTGTAGTTGTTGGTGCCGAGACCGACCGCCGCGAGCCTCTCGCCCGTGGAGGGAACCGTCTTGGTCATGAGCGGCCCGGCGGGCGCGGGGCGGGCCGGTTTCTGCTTCGACTTGTCCGCGCTCCACGCGGCCGTGAGTTGCGCGCCCGCCAGTGCGGCGAGTCCGATCTTGATCACATCCCGGCGTCCGGTCATTACTTCTTTCTCCTCGCTGAGCCTTTCTTCTTCGCAGCCGGTTTCTTCTTCGGCGCGACCCGTTTCGCCGCCTTGCGGGCGACTTTCTTTGCGACCTTTTTCTTTGCCGCAGGTTTCTTCGCGGCCTTCTTTTTCTGGGGAACCTTGGCCTTCGCCTTCGCTTTGGTCTTGGCTTTGGGCCTTACCTTGGGCTTGGGCTTGACCGGCAGACTGACCTCCTCCACCGGAACCGACGAGATCGCGATCGCGGCCCCGGTCGGATCGAAGAACGAGGCAATGCGGCTTCCACCCGGCACATCCATCGGTGCGATGGCTTCCCGCGCCCCGACGCCCATCGCGGACTGAAAGCCCGCATCGGCATGGGGCACACGTACGTACGGCAGCCAGTTGGGGGGCGCCGGCATATCGGCGGGCTTGTTGTAGATGCCGCCGCGTTGCAGGCCATTCCGGCCGAAAATCAGATAGGTGCCGAGCGGGCCCATGTCCATGCGCTCCATGGCTTGCCAGCCGAACAGCGTGCTGTAGAACGCGAAGGCCGCTTCATGGTCGCTGGTGGCGAGTTCATGCCACGAGAAATCACCCACCGGAGGGAGGGCAACGTCCGGCCTGGATTTCTCGGGATCGAGCGTCGCGAAGATCGCGCCCTGCGGATCCATCAGCACGGCATAGCGGCCCGCGCCCGGGACGTCCTGCGGCTCCTTCACGATCGAACCGCCGGCGCGCACCGCCGCCGCGACGGTTCCGTCGACATCGCGCGTGCCGATGTAGGTCACCCAGTGAGCCGGCATCTCGGCCGGAAAGTCCGCGGTGATCTCGAAGATCCCCGCCTTGGGTCCGGTGTTCGACTCGCAGATCGTGTAGGTGGGATCGGCTGCCCACGGCTGGATATTCCAGCCGAGGACCTTTGAATAAAACGTTGTGGCTCCCGGCACGTCGCGCGTCATCAGCTCGTGCCAGACTAATTGGCCGCGCACATCGACAGCTTCCATGGATGGATCTCCGTGAGTGGGGGCGAAGATCATAGTCCACGGACAAGTCGACGGGCGTTCGGCACGGAACGGAAACTACTGAGTGGTCGTGACCTTCTGCGGGGCCGGGGCCGGAGCTGGAGCCTGCTTTGGATAGACACCGATCACGAACCCATCGGCCTGGCGACGCGCGAAGGGCATCCCGTTGGCCAGGGCAACCGAGCCTTCGCACAACGTGATCTCGGGGCGCGGCGGAATCTTCACGTCGACCGTCGGAATGTCGATCTCGATGCCCTTGATCGGAACCTGCAGCGCGCCCGCGATGCCCCGCAGATAGGCTTCGAGTTCTTCCTTGAAGTGTTCCTTCAAACCTGCGTCGCTGCGCAGGAAAAATCCGGTCAGGTGACGCGCCAGCGGAGTCACCTTCTGCATCTCGCGCATGACGATGGCCTGTTCACTCTCGAGCGACCAGAAGGAGGTTTGCGCGAGGTATTCACCGATGTCCGAGGGAACCGACGGATCGTCCATGCGGATCGGCGGGGTGCTCGCCCGCAGGATGCCATCCGCGCCGAGCGAGAGTCTGGTTTCCGCCAGGTCGAGCTCGAAGTTGAGCTTGGCGGGCCAGATGACCATCACTTTCGGATTGACGCCCGTGACCTCCGGGCAGGCGCGATACCAGACGGTCACATTGCGCTCGTGCTCGATGATGGCGCGCGTGCGCATCTGGTTGACCATCACGATGATCGGGCTTTCCTCGGCGTCCTTGCGTACCCAGAACGAATAGCCGACTGCGCCGAGCGCGACTGCGACGATGAGTGCGATCAGGTTCTTCAGCATCAACCGCCTCCCAGGATCTCGAACAGCCCCGCGGCGCCCATGCCGCCGCCGATGCACATGGTAACCACCGCGAGCCTGGCGCCGCGCCGCCGGCCTTCGATCAGCGCGTGCCCCACGAGCCGCGCGCCGGTCATGCCATACGGATGTCCGACGGCGATGGCGCCGCCATTCACGTTCAGCCGGTCGTCCGGGATATCGAGCTTGTCACGACAGTAGATCACCTGCACCGCGAAGGCCTCGTTGAGCTCCCAGAGGTCGATGTCGGCGATGGACTTGCCGGTGCGCTCGAGCAGCTTCGGAATCGCATACACGGGACCGATGCCCATTTCGTCCGGCTCGCATCCGGCCACCGCGAAGCCGCGGAAGATTCCCAATGGCTTCAATCCGAGCTGTTCCGCGCGCCGCGAACTCATCACGACGCAGGCGCCCGCACCATCGGAGAACTGGCTCGCATTGCCGGCCGCGATGACGCCGCCCGGCGTGGCGGCGCGAATCCGCGAGACCGCTTCGTAGTTAGTGTCGGCGCGGATGCCTTCGTCGGCGCTCACGGTCACCGTGCGGGTGCCGAGCCGGCCCGAATCCTTGTCGGCGACGCCGGCCACCACCTCGATGGGCGCGATTTCCTCGGTGAATCGCCCGGCGGCCAGCGCCGCGGCGGCGCGCTGCTGGCTCTGCACGCCATATCGATCCTGGGCTTCGCGTGGAATCTGGTAGCGGCTCGCGACATTCTCCGCGGTCTGCAACATCGTCCAGTAGATGCCCGGGATCTTCTCGTCGAGCCACGCCTCCTTCGCCATGAAGGTGTTCATGCGATCGTTCTGCACACACGAGATCGACTCCACGCCACCCGCGACGTAAACCTCGCCCTCGCCCGTCATGATGCGTTGCGCCGCGAGCGCGATGGTCTGCAGGCCCGACGAACAGAAGCGGTTCACCGTCATGCCGGCGGTCGACACCGGACAGCCCGCGCGCAACGCGATCTGCCGCGCGATGTTGAAGCCGGTCGCGCCTTCCGGATTCGCGCAACCCATGAGCACGTCCTCGACCGTCGCGGGGTCGATGCCCGCGCGCTCGATGGCGGCGCGGACCACGTGACCGCCAAGCGTGGCGCCATGGGTGAGATTGAACGCGCCGCGCCATGACTTGGCGAGCGCGGTGCGCGCGGTGGAAACGATGACGGCGTCAAGCACGGGCCTTTCTCCTTCCGGCGCGAGTCCCCTGCTTCGCATCGAAGTCGTCGAATGTCTTGCCGGCCTTGGCAAGCTGGGTGATCAGCTTCGCGGGCTTCCAGAACGCGGGCTCGGCGTGCGGATTCGACGCGAACTGCCGCATGCGGCGCTCGACGCCGCCGAGGCCGCGTCGGCTCGCGTAGAACATCGGGCCACCGCGCTGCACCGGAAAGCCGTAGCCGGTGAGATAGACGATGTCGATGTCCGACGCGCGCTGCGCGATTCCGTCCTCGAGCACACGCGCACCTTCGTTGACGAGCGCGAGCACGAGCCGATCGACGATCTCCGCGTCATCCAGGCGACGTACGGCGATGTGCAGTGCCTTGCGCTCTTCTTCGATGATCTTGTCGACCACGGGATCGCTCAACGCATCGCGTTTGCCGGGCTCGTAGCGATACCAGCCGACGCCGGATTTCTGGCCGAAGCGGCCGAGCTCGCAGAGGCGGTCGGCGATTCGCATGGGACGTTGGCGTGGGTTCTCCGCGTACTGGCGTTTGCGGATGTGCCAGGCGATATCGTTGCCCGCGAGGTCCGACATGCGGAACGGGCCCATCGCGAAGCCGAACTTCTCGATCGCGCCGTCGATCTGCCGTGGCGAGGCGCCTTCCTCGAGCATGAGCAGTGACTGCTTGAAATACGCGTTGATCATGCGATTGCCGATGAAGCCATCGCACACGCCCGCGACCACGGCTGTCTTGCCGATTCGGCGCGCCAGCGCCATCGCGGTCGCGAGCACGTCGGGTTTCGTCTTCTTCGCCCGAACGACTTCGAGCAACCGCATGACGTTCGCCGGACTGAAGAAGTGCAAGCCGAGCACATCGCCGGGACGTTTCGTGAACGCCGCGATGCGATCGACGTCGAGCGTCGAGGTGTTCGTGGCGAGAATGGCGCCGCGCTTCATCGTCGCGTCGAGCGCGCGGAACACGCCCTTCTTGACGTCGAGATCTTCGAACACGGCTTCGACGACGAGATCCGCGTCACTCGCGGCCGCGTAGTCGAGCGAGGGCGTGATCAACGCACCCCGTTTCGCCGCCTCGTCCGGCTTGAGCTTGCCCTTCTGCACGGCGCTTTCGAATTGCTTGCGGATGCCGGCGATGCCGCGGTCGAGGGCTTCCTGCTTCGCCTCCAGCAGCGTGACGGGAATCCCCGCGTTCGCGAACGTCACCGCGATGCCGCCGCCCATCGTGCCCGCGCCCACGACTGCGACCTTCGCGATCTTGCGTTGCGGCGTCTTGTCGCCAAGGCCGGAGACCTTCGAAGCCGCGCGTTCGGCGAAAAAGGCATGCCGCAGCGCCTGCGATTCCTCGCTGACCATGAGCTCGCCGAAGATCTTCCGCTCCGTCGCGAGGCCGGCGTCGAACTTCTGCGTGGTCGCGGCGCCGACCGCGTCCAGCGCCCGCAGCGGCGCGGCCAGTCCACGCGCCACGGCGCTGACGCTGGTCCTGGCGAACTGCAGGAATGCTTCGGCCTGCGGATGTTTCACCTCGAGGTCGCGGACCCGGCGAATCGGCTTGCCTTCCTTGATCAGCGTGGCTGCGAAATCGCGCGCGGCGGCGTCCAGCTTCTCCGTCGCGATGACATCGAACAGCGCCGTGCCCTTGAAAGCGGCCGCGGGTGCCGTCGCGCCGGACACGATCATGTTGACCGCGGCTTCGAGGCCCACGAGGCGTGGGAATCGCTGTGTACCTTGCGCGCCAGGGATGAGGCCTAGCTTCACCTCGGGGAACGCGATCTTTGCGTCCGCGAGCGCGACGCGGTAATGACAGCCGAGCGCAAGTTCGAGTCCGCCACCCATGCAGGCGCCGCTGATCGCCGCGATCACCGGTTTGTGGGCGGCTTCCATGATGTCGACCACGGTCGGCAGGAAGGGCTCGGCGTAGAACTCGCCGCCCGCGAATTCCTTGATGTCGGCGCCACTCGAGAAGGCGCGCTCGCTGCCGATCAGCACGATCGCGCGCACGTCCTTCGCGGCGAGCGCCTTGTCCAGGGCTGTGACGATGCCGGCGCGCAGCGCATGCGAGAGCGCGTTGAGCGGTGGATTGTTCATCGCCAGCCAGGCGACGCCCTTGTCGACTTTGTAGCGGACCACGGTCATGGCCCGATCATAGGCACGCTTTCGGGCGCAGGTCGATCAGGCGAGACCCTGATCAGGCGTCCGCCAGCTTGAAGCGCCGCCAGGCGCCCTGCTTCCAGCGACAGAACATCACCAGCCCTAACAAGATGACGTAACTCATGAGCGCCAGCCAGCCGCCCCGGGCGCCGAGGCCGAATTGCGGCAGTCCATCTACCCAGCCTTGTCCCGGCGCGAATATCAGCGTGTGCGCGAGTGGTACGAAGAAGAACCACGACAAAATCAGCGCCACTGCCGCGGGTACGCGCGTGTCACCGGCGCCGCGCAGGCAGAATCCCGCGCCGCAGTAGAGGCCGTCGAAGACCTGGTACGCGGCGGCCGGCCACAGCAGCACGAGGCCGAGCGCGACCACTTCATCGGCATTGGCGTCCTCGGCGCCGAGGAAGACAGGCAGCACCCACGGACCGCACACGAGTAAAGCCACGGCGATGCAGGCCATGAGGCCGACGCACAGCATCACGATTACGTTGCCCATGCGGTTGGCCCACTCGCGGCTGCCCGCGCCGATCGACTGGCCGACCAGCGTCGTGCCCGCGAGCGCGATGCCGATCGTCGGCATGTAGGCCATCGAGGTCAACGCCATCACGATCTGCGTGGCGGCGGCGCCGACGGCGCCGGTCTGCGCGATCATCATCTGCGACAGCGCCAGCCCGAGCACGTCCGCGCCATACATGATGCCGATGGGCAGGCCCACCACGAGCTGCGCGCGGATCACCGACAGCCGGGGCCGCCACATGATGGCCGAGCGATACTCACGCGCGACGCGCCCGCGCAGGAAGAATGCCAGCGCGAGCAACAGCCCCGCGAGCTGCGCCACGTTCGTGCCCCACGCCGCGCCGCTCATGCCCATGCCGACTTCGAACATCAGGATCTGGTTGGCGATCGCATTCGACACCGTGGTCGTGATCACCACCGCCATCGTGAAGCGCACCGCGGAGATGCCGTTGAAGAAGCCCATGGCCGCCCAGGCCATCGAGCCGATGAACGCGCCGCCCATGCGCGGTCCCCAGAATTCCAGCGCCAATGCCTCGATGTGCGGATCCAGGTGGAATGGCCGGATGATCCACGGTCCCGCCGTCGCGAGCGCCAGGAACAGCGGCGCCATCGCGAGTGATGCCCACAAGGCGTTCCAGAGCGCCCGCGAGGCGCGCGCCTTGCGGCGGCTGCCGTAGGCTTGCGCCACGAAGGTCTGCACCGCAAGTCCAACGCCACCGAGCAGCAGGATGATGCAGCTGACGATCCAGTAGATGGCGCTCATCGCCGCCAACGCGTCGGTCGAGAGGCGACCGATGAACCACAGGTCGGTGAGATTGAGCAGCGCCTGGACGGCGTTCGTCGCCATGAGCGGCGCGGCCAGCCTGAGGATGGCGCGCAGGTCGACATGCGGTTTGCCGGCGGCGTCGAGACGCTGCGCCGGCATCGAGGACAGGTTCACGTGCGAGCCCCGGCGCCGCCCTCGTTCCGTGAATCGAACGACTTGCCGAGTCGATGGGTTGCGCCCAGCAACCCGACGCACAGTCCCGCGCATAACCAGGCCACGCCGGCGAGCGGCAGCGCGGCGATCAACACGTACACCCACTGCCCCACCGTATCCGCGCCCCGCTGCAACACGGTGTCGATGAGACTCTTGCTCTTGAACTTGCTCTCGGCCGGCAAGACGGTGAACAACATCTCGCGGGGTGGCTTGCCGAGACCGTAGTCCGCGGCGCGCCGGATCACCTGCGTCACCAGCAACACGCCTCCGAGCGGAAACAGCGCGAGCACGATGAAGCTCGCGCCGATCAGTACCGGCATCGCGGACAGACTCAGGCCCACGCTGCCGCGCCGTGTGAGCCAGCCCACGACGCCGGCCTGGAACACCAGCGCCAGAACGTTCACGAAGAATTCCATGCGGGCGAACAGCGCGGCACGGTCGGCGAGCTCGCTGTAATGTGCCGACACGTATTCGCCCTGCTCGTTGTACATGAACGCGCCGATCATCTGACCGGCGATGATCAGTCCCGCGATGCCGAGCAGATAGGGCGTGCGGGCCAGCCGCGCCAGATCGTCCACGGCGCGGCCGCCGACCGGGATCGCGCCGTCCGGAACGCGTTCGCCGCCCGGCGCGCGCTGCAACGTGCGCCGCGCGAGCGACACGAGTCCGCCCGTGCAGAAGATGAATACACACGCGATCACGATGAGCGGTGTGGGACCGACTTCGTGGATCGACAGGGACACGAGATTGGGTCCGAGCAGCGCGCCGAGACTGCCGCCGGCGGCCACGTAGCCGAAGAAACGCTTGGCGAGATCCGGCCGCCACGCATCCGCCATCGCGCTCCAGAACACCGAGATGATGAACAGGTTGCCCGAGGTCAGCGCGACGAAGTACAGGAACGCCAGCGTGGGATCGCGCGGACGTGCGTGCAGTCCGAATGCCAGCGCCAGGAACACCAGCGCGAAAACGCTGCCCGTGTACCACAGGAGCCGCCCGCGCGGCGTGCGCCGCACGATCCACCAGTAAGCCGGCAGCAGCAACGCGCTGACCACGAGCACCGCGGTGAACAGCCAGCGGTTGTATTCGACGCCCACCTCGAGCGCGAGCGCCTCGCGCAGCGGACGCAGCATGTAGTAGCCGCACAGCAGGCAGAAATAGCCCGCGGCCGCCGCGAGCAAGGCAAGCCGCTCCGCCCGGAGCGGCTGGGCTGTCGCGGCCGCCGGACTCACCGCAGCGACTTCAGCGTTCCGGTCAGATGCGGCTTCTCGCCCTGCGCGTCGCGTAATGCGAAGCCCGTGCCGTTCTCGATCGGCCAGCGTTGCAGCATGACCCACGCCGGCATGTAGATAGGCAGCTTGAAGTTCACGGTGAGCTCGCAGCCGCCATCGATCTGCCCCGCCTCGAAGTCCGAGGCGAGACGACCCAGCGACCACATGCCGTGCGCGATGGCGTGCGGAAAGCCGAACGCGCGCGCGGTCAGATCGCTCATGTGGATCGGGTTCACGTCACCGGAGATGAAGCCGTATCGGCGGCCCAGCCCGGCCGGCGCGCGAAAGCTGGTGGACTTGACGGCCACGGCATCGGGCGCGCCCTCGCTGCTACGCGGTTCCGACGGCGCCTTCGATGCGCCGCTCGCCCGGCGGCGCGCGAGAAACGTGCAGGTTTCGTCCCATAGCGGTTCGCCCGCCACGACGTACTCGGTATGAAGCTCGAATTCCTGGCCGCGCTCGGTCTCGCGGTGGCCCTCGATCCAGGCGCGGATCTCGGCCGGCTCGTCCGCCGACAGCGGCTGACGCATCGCGATGCGGTTGTGGACATGCACCAGGCCGAAGACCTTCACCGGGAACGCCTCGGCGCCCAGCATCGCGAGGTGCAGTGGCATCGCGAGCACGTGTGGATAGGCGATCGGCAGCGTCGCGCCGGGCGCCGCTCCGCACACGTTCGAGTAGGCCGCCAGGTGCTTGCGATCGACGTTGACCTTGGCCAGCCGCGCTTCGATGCGCGGCACTTCGCCGCCCTCCGGAACGTGCGCCGGTTTGCGCGCCGTCATGATCTTCGGATACATCGACCAGGCGGCGGGCGCGCGCGCGAATTCGAGCGAATGCTTGGCCTTCATGGGGCGGCGCCTCTTGGCGGTAATTCGCCAGGTTCAGTTCACGGAGACAGTCGATCGATGACGATGTCGAGTCGCCCGTCCTTGCCCACATGATAACTAACTTGTCCGAAGGGGTCGCCGCTGCTCGCGGTTGGCGAGCCACCGAGCGCGACGCGTGCGACGACCTCGAGCTGCTGGCCGGAGGCGATGCGACGCGAATCGAGCATCGCATCCGCGGCGGTGAGCTCCACGTCCACCGGGAAGGACGCGGCGAGGCGCTTCACGGCGAAAGGCGGCCCGGGTTGTTTCGGATCGCGCGCGGCGACGAACAACGGTGCGTTGGGGCTCACCTTGCTCGCCAGCGCCGGCGCCAGGGAGACGCGCACCGAAATGGTCGCCTTCTTGTTCGCGTCCTCGTTCACTTCCGTGGCCGCGGCCGGCCGTGCGGCGGCGTTCAATGCGCCATCGATGTCGGAGATGCGCTTCTCGATGATGGCGCGCACTTCCGGCGGCGGATCGAGCGCGAGCATGCGCGTGAAGCGCTCCCGGGCCGGCGCGAGATCGCCGCGCGACAGCGCCGCGAACGCGCTGTAGAACAACGCCCGGCCGTTCTGCGGCTCGATCGCGAGCGCGCGTTCGAAGAGATGCCCCGCCGCGCCGCTCAGATTCTCGGGATCCTGCGCGATGAGCGCCTCACCCAGACCCACCACGGCCTCCGCGTTCTGGCCCTCGGCGAGCCGGTCGGCGCGCTGGAACGCGCGCGCAGCCAGCGGAAATTGTTCGAGCGTCGTATACGAGCGGCCGAGCATGAGCCAGCCCTCGAGATTGTCGGGATCCTTCGCCATGCGCTTCGCGAGCTTCGCGGTCATCGCCGCGGGCGTTTCCGCCATCACGGGTTCATCGACCCAGGTGAAGTTGCTCCACAGCGCGTACGCGCCGGCGCCGCCCACCAGCAATACGAACATCGTGACGCCCGCCGCGACCATGGATGCGGGCCGGGCATCGCCGCGGGCACGCAGCAGTGGAAGTACGAGCAGCGCGGCGGCGCCCGCGGCCAGAGTCCCCGCGACCAATACGAAAACGATCGTCATTTTGCTTGTTCTTCCGTCTCGACCGGGCTGTCGTCATTCGCGACCAGGGACGAACGTCGCCGCACGATGCGGAAGCCGACGAACACTCCACCGACCAGCACGATCAGCGGGGTGATCCATACCCATGCGGTCCGTGGTTTGAAGGGTGGATTGAACAGGATGACTTCGCCGTAGCGTTGCACCATGTAGTCGCGGACTTCCTGGTCCGACTTGCCCGCCACCAGCAGCTCCGCCACGTCGCGCCGCAGGTCCGAGGCCAGGCCCACCGGCGAGTCCGCGATGCTGTTGTTCTGGCATTGCATGCAGCGGAATTCATGCGTCAGGTTCTCGTAACGCTCCTGCAGGACGGGATCCGGAAGCTGTGTCGTGTCCACCGCGAACGCATGAGCCGCCCACAGGAGCCCGACCGCGAGCAAGGTAACGCGGGTCATGGCAATCCTCCGCGCGGCAGGCGCGAAGCGAACTCCCGTTCCCACACCTCGCGCGTCATCTCGCCCACGTGGCGGTATTGCACGAGCCCCTCCGCATCGATGAAAAACGTTTCCGGCGCGCCGTATACGCCGAAGTCGATCGCGGTGCGCCCTTCCTGGTCGGCGAGGATCACGGAGTAAGGATTGCCGTGCCTTTCGATCCAGCGCATCGCCTCGCCGGTGTCGTCGCGCCAATTGAGCCCGACGAGCAAAACCCGATTCTCGCGCGCGATATCGATGAGCGTCGGATGCTCGACGGCACAACCCGGGCACCAGCTTCCCCAGACATTGAGGACCCACGGGCGACCCGCGAAGTCCGAGGATGAAATCCTTTGCGAGTCGTCGCCGAGCACCGGCAACGAGAACTGCGGCGCGGGTTTGCCGAGCAACGCCGACTGCATGGTGCTCTTGTCAGGCGAATGCACCACGCCGACGAACAGCACCGCCGCGAGCGCCACGAAGACGACGCCGGGAATCACGAAACGATTCATGTCGCGGCCGCCTCACCGCCCGCGGAGGCAGGCACGCTCGCCGGGGCCGGCTTCGCGCGGTAGCGGCGATCGCTCGCGGCGACCGCGCCCCCGAGCGCCATGAGTCCGGCCGCGAGCCAGATGTAGTTGATCAGCGGCCGGATCTGCGCGCGGATGCTCCAGCGTCCGCCCTTCAGGTCGTCGCCGAGCGCCCCGAAGAAATCGTGTGCCAGTTCGCTATGGATGCCGGCCTCGGTCATCGTCGCGCGCTGCACCCAGTAATGGCGCTTCTCGGGGTGGATCACCGCCACTTCGCGCCCGTCGCGCAGCACCGTGAACTGCGCCTGCACGCTATCGTAGTTAGGACCCTCGACGTCGCGGATGCTGTCGAAGCGATACGCATATCGGCCGAGCGACACGGATTCACCCGGGCCGAGCGCCACGTCGCGCTCGATCGTGTAGGTCTCGACGGCGGTGATCGCGATGACGCAGACGCCCAGGCCGATGTGCGCGATCGTCATCCCGATGACGGCGCGCGGCAGCGAAAGCTTGCGCCGCAGCCGGTCGATCGGATCGAACAGCGATGAGATGATGATCCACAGGCCGAGCACCATGCCGATCGGCGTGAGCCACTTGCCAGGGCCATAGACCGCGTACACGACCAGCAACCCGAGGACCAGTGCAATCGCGAACCCGAGCAACAGGCGGTTCCGGCTCTCTTTCAGGTTTCCGCGTTTCCATGCGGCATGGATACCGATGGGGAGCAGCGCGAGCAGCGGAACGAAGGCGACGGGAAACATCGTGGTGAACCACGGCAGGCCGATCGAGATCGTCCCCAGGCCGAGCGCGTCCGCGATCAACGGAGCGAGCGTGCCGATGAAGACGACCGTGCCCGCCGCCACCAGCAGGATGTTGTTGTAGAGCAGGAACGCGTCGCGCGACGTCGCGTCGAATCCCGCTTCGGACTTGAGCATGGGCGCGCGCCAGGCGTACAGCGCGAGCGCGCCGCCGATCACGACGACGAGGAACGCGAGGATGAACATGCCGCGCGTGGGATCGGCCGCGAAGGAATGCACGGAGACCAGCACGCCCGAGCGCACCAGGAACGTGCCCAGCAAGCTCAGCGAAAACGCGAGGATGGCGAGCAGCAGCGTCCAGCTCTTGAACAGTCCCCGCTTTTCGGTCACCGCCAGCGAATGGATCAGCGCGGTGCCGATGAGCCAGGGCATGAACACGGCGTTCTCGACCGGATCCCAGAACCAGTATCCGCCCCAGCCGAGTTCGTAATAGGCCCACCAGCTGCCGAGTGCGATGCCGATGGAGAGGAAGCCCCACGCGATCGTCGTCCAGGGGCGCGTCCAGCGCGCCCAGACCGCGTCGAGCTTGCCTTCGAGCATCGCGGCGCAGGCGAACGCGAACGCCACCGACAGTCCCACGTAACCCATGTAGAGCAACGGCGGGTGAATGGCGAGCGCCGGGTCCTGCAGCACGGGATTGAGGTCGCGCCCGTCCGCGGCCGCGGGGATCAATCGTTCGAAGGGATTGGATGTCGCCAGCGTGAACAGCATGAAGCCGAAGCTCACGAACCCGAGCACGCCGAGCACGCGGCTCACGAAGGTCGCCGGCAGGTTGCGGCTCGCGATCGCGACCGCGAGCGTCCAGCCGACGAGCATCCAGGCCCACAGCAGCAGCGATCCTTCGTGCGCGCCCCACAACGCCGCCACGCGATAAAACGTCGGCAGCGCGGAGTTCGAATTCGCCGCGACATACAGCACGGAGAAGTCGAAGGTGACGAATGCGTGCAGCAGCGCGGCCATGGAAGCGCTGACGAGGACGAACTGCCCCGCGACCGCGGGACGAACCACGGCCATCCAGCGCTCATTGCCACGCGCGGCGCCGAAGATGCCGAAGAAGGTCTGGGCCCCCGCGAGAATCAACGCGAGGATCAGCGCGAAATGTCCGAGTTCGGGAATCATCAGGTGCCCGCGGGTGCGTCAGGTGGCGGTGGATTGTCCTTGAGCGATCGCGCGACTTCCGGTGGCATGTACTTCTCGTCGTGTTTCGCGAGGACTTCGTCGGCGACGAACACGCCGTTCTCGAGCCGGCCATGCGCGACGACGCCCTGCCCGTCGCGGAACAGGTCCGGCAGGATCTTCGAATACGTGACCGGCACCGTGTGCTTGAAGTCGGTGACGAGGAAACGGACGTCGAGCGTCCCTGGCGTTTTCTCGATGCTGCCTTTGACGACCATGCCGCCCAAGCGGAAACGTTCGCCCGCGGGAACCTCGCCGGCCGCGACCTGCGAAGGATCGAAGAAGAACATCACGTTGCTGCGCAGGGCCTGGGTTCCCAGCCACGCGGCGACCGCGACACCGAAAACGATGCCCGCGACCATCGTCATTCTTTTCTGACGCGGTGTCATTGCGAGATCTCCAGGCGGCGGCGCGCTTCCTGCTTCGCGCTGGCGAGCGAGTTCAAGGCCAGCACCACGTTGAGAACGACGATACCGAAACCCAGCGCGAAGGCCGGCCACACGTACCGGCCGTAGCCACCCATGTCGAGAAACTCACTCATGACAACACCTCGCGGATCCAGCTCGCGTTTCGCTCACGGCGCAGCAGTTCCGCGCGCAACCGGATCAGCAGGATCGCGATGAAGTACAGCGCGAACGCGACGAACATGAGCAACAGCGGCCACAACATGTCGCCGTCCATCTTCGGCTTGCCCATCTGCATGACGGTTGCCGTCTGGTGCAGCGAGTTCCACCAGTCGACCGAAAACTTGATGATCGGAACGTTCACGACGCCCACCACCGCGAGCACGGCGCTCGCCTTGTCCGCCTTGGCGGGATCTTCGATGCCGGCACGCAGGCCCATGTAACCGATGTACAGGAACAGCAACACCAGCTCGGAGGTGAGCCGCGGATCCCAGACCCAGTATGCGCCCCACATCGGCTTGCCCCACAACATGCCAGTGCCGAGCGCGGCGACGGTGAACCAGGCGCCGATCGGCGCGCAGGCGGCGGCGGCGGCGTGCGCCACCTTCATGCGCCAGATGAGCCCGACCGCGGCGGACACCGCCATCGTCGTGTAGATCATCAGCGAGAGCCAGGCTGTCGGCGCGTGCACGTACACCATGCGGAACGCGTCCTTCTGCTGGTAGTCCTCGGGCGCGAGCACCAGGCCGCCATACAGCGCGATCAACATCGCGGCGGCGGCGAATCCGCCGAACCACGGCGTCCAGCGGCGCGCGAACGCGAACACGTGCGGTGGTGATCCCAATCGATGAAACCAGGTCCAGGCGGCCATTTATCTCCTACTCCAACCCGATGCGCACCGCGGCTGCCGCCGCCAGTGGCGCCAGCGTCAATCCCAGCACGGCGATCGCACCCAACAGATACATCGGCGCCGCGATATCGGCGCCCGTGATCGCGAGCTCCGTGGCGCGCGCGCCGAAAATGAGGATCGGCACCGCGAGCGGCAGCGTCAACAGCGACAGCAGTACTCCACCCCGGCGCGCACCTAGCGTGAGCCCTGCCCCGATCGCGCCGAGCAGGCTCAAGGCGAAACTGCCGAGTGCGAGCGAGGCGATCACGCCGGGCATCGATTCGCCCGGCACACCGAGTCCGAGCGCCGCGATCGGCGCGGCGAGCGCCAGCGGCAGGCCGGTCAACAACCAATGCGTGCAGGTCTTCGCGAACAGCATCCAGGTCAGCGACTGACCTGACAATGCGAACTGCTCGAGCGTTCCGTCCAACGCATCGTCGCGGAACAGGAATTCGAGCGCCAGCAGCGAGGATAACAACGCGCCCACCCACAGGACACCCGGCGCCGCGTCGCGCAGCCTCGACAGCTCGGGGGTCAATGTCAACGGAAACAACGTGGCCACGATCAGGAAGAACACCAGCGGCTGCAGCAGCTGCGAAGGCTTGCGGAATGCGAGGCGCAGGTCACGCATCGCGACGAGCCGCGCGGCGGCCAGCGAACCCGTTTTCATGCGGCCGGCAACTCGAGCGTGATGACCGCCGAATCCGCGACGGGCAAAAGATGATGAATGGCCGCGACCACCGCGCCGTTCCGCGCGAGCTGTTCCGAGACGAGATCGGAGACGAGCTGTTGCCCGTCGGCATCAAGGTTCGTCGTAGGCTCGTCGAGCAGCCACAGCGCGGCCTGCGCGAGCACTACCCCCGCGAGCGCAATGCGTCGGCGCTGGCCCGCCGAGAGCGTGCGAACGGCGCGATCGCAGAAGGCCTGGGCGCCGGTGCGCTGTAACGCCGCGTCGATCTCATCGGACCGTACCGCCCGGCGAATACCCACCGAAAAGGTCAGGTTCTCACGGCCGGTCAGATCGCCCTTGAGCGGCGGTTCGTGACCGAGATAGGCCAGCTCGGAATGGAAGTCATCGCGTACCTGGCGGGCCGGAGATCCGCGCCAGGACACGTGTCCTTCTTCCGGGTCGAGCAATCCGGCAATGGCGCGCAGCAGGGTGGTCTTACCCGCCCCATTCCGCCCCGTGAGCAGCACGCACTGACCGGCGGTCACCTCGAAACTCACTCCGCGCAGGACATGGCGATCGCCGCGCCACAGGTGTAATCCCTGGACGCTCAACATGCGATGCGCATCGGCATTGGTGCCCCGGGCCGGAATCGAACCGGCATGGCCTTGCGACCGACGGATTTTAAGTCCGTTGCGTCTACCAGTTCCGCCACCGGGGCAAGTGACATGATGGAGGCTAGGGTCGGAATCGAACCGGCATAGACGGCTTTGCAGGCCGCTGCATAACCATTCTGCCACCTAGCCGCAGTCCGGACAGGAGATACCCGGAGAGATTGGAGCGGGAAACGAGACTCGAACTCGCGACCCCGACCTTGGCAAGGTCGTGCTCTACCAACTGAGCTATTCCCGCGCCGTGGAGAGGGCGCAGATTCTAGGGCGGCGGCCCGGCAAGTCAAGAAATTCCCTCGCCGGCAAGGATTTGCATGACTCGGTTCACCGAATCCGCATTACGCCAGCGCGCCCGGCTCGCCGTGGTGACGAATCCCTCCTCCACCGCGTAATCGAGCATTCCATACAGGGGCGCGAAGTAATTCTCGACATTCAGCAGGATCACCGGCTTCGCGTGCAGTCCGAGCTGCGCCCAGGTGACGATTTCGACCAGCTCGTCGAAGGTGCCCATGCCGCCTGGAAGCCCGACGAAGCCGTCCGACAGCTCGGCCATGAGCGTCTTCCGCTCGTGCATGGTGGTGACCACGTGCTGGCGCGTGAGCCGCGGATGCGCGAGCTCGCGCTCGATCAGCATGCGCGGGATGACGCCGACCACGCGGCCCCCGGCCTCGAGCGCCGCGTCGGCGACGATGCCCATGAGTCCCAGGCGCCCGCCTCCATAAACCAGCGTGATGCTGCGTTCGGCCAGCGCGCGCCCGAGTTCCTGCGCCGCCAGGGAGTAGCTAGGTCGCGCGCCGGGCGCCGAGCCGCAGAAGACGCAGACCGATCGCGTCAAGAGTGGCCCCGCAGGTCGGGCCACGCGGCGCGCAGGTACGAGATCGCGGACATCAGCGTGAGCACCGCCGCGAGGATGGTGAGGACCAGTCCGATCTCGAACACCGGCAGCACGACGCCGGGCGCGATCTGCAGATCCCAGCGGAACAACATGCACGACAGACCGACGATCTGCAGGATGGTCTTGAACTTGCCGAGCTGGTTCACCTTGACCTTGCCGCGCTGGCCGATCTCGGCCATCCATTCGCGCAGCGCGGAGATCGCGATCTCGCGGCCGATGATCACGATCGAGCACAACACCAGGATGACGCTCACGGTTTCGGGCCGCAGCGTGGCGCGGCCGCCGTCGAGCCCTTCGAGTCCGGGGATGTAGATCGGCGGCATGTCCTTGCTGACGAGCAGCACGAGGGCCACCGCCACGATGAGCTTGTCGGCGACCGGATCGAGGAAGGCGCCGAGCCGCGAGGTCTGGCCCATGCGGCGCGCAAGATAACCGTCGAGCGAATCGGTGATGCCGGCGAGCCCGAACAGCAGGCCCGCGGCCGGATCGGCCCATTGATACGGTAGATAGAAGAACATGACGACCAGCGGGATCGCGAAGATTCGCAACCAGGTCAGCGTATTCGGCAGATTCCAGATCATCTCGACTCGGGTTTCACTTTGGGGATGTCGCCTCAGGCTCCCGGATGCAAGTGATCATAAAGGGTGCGCGCCAGCGTTGTCCCGATCCCGGTGACCGACTCGAGATCGCCGAGGCCCGCGCGCATGAGACCCTGCATGCCACCGAAGTGTCGCAGCAGCGCGCGCCGCTTGGCCGGACCCAGGCCCGGCACGGTTTCCAGCACGGATTCGTTGTGGCGCCGGGCCCGGCGTTTGCGATGACCAGTAATCGCGAAGCGATGGGCCTCGTCGCGGATGCGCTGGATCACGCGTAACGCGGGCGAATCCGGTCCCGGCGCGAGCGCGGCGTCCGAACCGTGGACAAACAACCTTTCCTGTCCCGCCTTGCGATCCGGTCCCTTCGCGACGCCCACGAGTTCGAGATCACCGAAGCCGAGCTGCTCGAGCTCCGCGTGCACCTCGTTGATCTGGCCGAGTCCACCGTCGATGAGCAGCACGTCCGGCGCGACCACCTCGCCCGCCCTGACGCGCTCGTAGCGCCGACGGAGCGCCTGGCGCAGCGCGCCGTAGTCATCTCCGGGCGTGACGCCGGTGATGTTGAAGCGGCGGTACTCCTTCTTCATCGGCCCTTCCGGACCGAAGACCACGCAGGAGGCGACGGTGCCCTCGCCCGCCGTGTGGCTGATGTCGAAACACTCCAGGCGCTTCGGCGGCTGTTCGAGCCCCAGCAAGGCGCCGAGCGCGACCAGCATGTCGGCGATGTCGGCCTTGCGTGCGCGGCGCATGCGCAGTGCCTGGGTCGCATTGTCGACGGTCATCGCCATCCAGCGCGCCGGCAGCGCCCGCGACGGACGCCACAGGCGCGAGCCGGTGCCGGCCCGGTCGCCCAGCGCCTTGACCAGCGCCTCGGCTTCCTCGAGCTCGAGGTTGACGAGGATCTCCGGCGGCGGCGGCGTGCTCGCGTAGTACTGCATCAGGAAGGACGCGAGCGCCTCGTTCGGCTCGGCCAGCGATCCCTTGGGGAAATAGCAGGTCGATCCGAGATTGCGCCCGCCGCGGATGATCATCACCGAGATCGCGAATTCGCCCGGCTCTCCCACCAGGCCGAAAACGTCGATGTCACGATCGCCCTCGGCGGTGACGATCTGCTGGGCCTGGACCTGCTTGAGCGCGGCGAGCTGATCGCGCAACGAGGCGGCGCGCTCGTACTGCAGCGTCTCCGCCGCCTGCTCCATCGCACGGGCGAGTTCGCCGTTCACCTCGTCATTGCGCCCTTCGAGCACCTTGACCGCGGCGCCGATGTCGCGCGCGTAATCCTCGCGGGAGATCAGCTTCACGCACGGCGCCGAGCAGCGGCCGATCTGGTGCTGCAGGCACGGACGGCTGCGATTGTCGAAGAAGCTGTCGCGGCAATTGCGGATGCGGAAGATCTTCTGCACCGAGAGCAACGTCTCCTTCACGGCGCCCGCGCTCGGAAACGGCCCGAAGTAGCGTCCCGGCAGGTTGCGCGGTCCGCGGTAGAACACCAGGCGCGGAAACTCGTGTCCCGACGGTAGATAGATATACGGGAAACTCTTGTCGTCGCGCAGCACGATGTTGTAGCGCGGCCGGTGCTCCTTGATGAGGTTGTATTCGAGCAGCAGCGCCTCGGTCTCGGAGCTGGTGAGCGTGACCTCGATGCGCGCGATCTGCCCGACCAGCGCCTGCACCTTCGGGTCGACGTTGCTGGCCAGGAAGTAGTTGCCCACGCGGTCGCGCAGGCTGCGGGCCTTGCCGACGTACAGCAGTTCGGACTTGCCGGCCTCGTCCGGCGCCGAGTACATCCGGTACACGCCGGGCCGGCGCGGCAGGCTCGGGATGTATTCGCGCGGATCGAATGTGTCGGCGTGGTCGCTCACGCCCGGATGATAAACCCCCGTGTCAGCATCCGCTTTCAACGCACGCGTCGTGTCGCGCGCGACGTCGATTCGCAGGCATCCGCTGACCGGCGCGCCCCGCCCGCGTTCATATACTCGCCCGCATGTCACGCTGGATCCTCATCGCGGGATTGGCATTGCTTGCGCCGTTTGCCGCGCGCGCGCAGCCGGTGGCGCTGATCGAAATCGACGGGCCGATCGGCGCGGCGAGCAGCAGCCAGTTCAGCGACGCGCGCGCCCGCGCTGAGAAGCTCGGCGCGAAAGCGATCATCCTGCGGCTGGATACTCCCGGCGGCCTCGACACGGCGATGCGCGACATCGTGAAGGGCCTGCTCGCCTCTCCCATCCCGGTGATCTGCTGGGTGGGACCCTCCGGCGCACGCGCGGCCAGCGCCGGCACATTCATCCTCTATGCGTGCCCGCTCGCCGCGATGGCGCCGGGCACCAATCTCGGCGCGGCGACGCCCATCCCGCTGGGCGGAACCTGGAAGCCGCCCGACAAGTTGCCCGATCGAGACGCCAAAGATGACTCGGGGCCCACGGATGCGTTGGAGGCCAAGGCCGTGAACGACGCGGCGGCCTACATCCGCGGTCTCGCGGAGCGTTACGGCCGCAACGCGGACTGGGCCGAACAGGCGGTGCGCGGTGGCGCATCGCTGAGCTCCCGCGACGCGCTCGAACGGCAGGTCATCGATGTGATCGCCACCGACATGGATGACCTGCTCCAACAAGTCGACGGGCGCAAGGTGCAGACCGCGCGCGGGCCTGCGACCCTCGACACAGCCGGCGCGCAGGTACAGCGGCTCGAGCCCGGCTGGCGGCTGGAGCTGCTCGCGGTGCTCAGCAATCCCACGATCGCCTATCTGCTCCTGCTGATCGGCATCTACGGCCTGCTGCTGGAAGGCTTCAATCCCGGCGCCATCCTGCCGGGCGTCGCGGGCGCGATCAGTCTCCTGCTCGCCGCCTACGCCCTGCAGATGCTGCCCGTGAACTACGCCGGGCTCGGGCTCATCCTGCTCGGCGTCGCGATGCTCGTGGCCGAGGCCTTCGCGCCGAGCTTCGGCTTGCTCGGCATCGGCGGCATCATTTCTTTCGTATTCGGCTCAGTGCTGATGTTCGACACCGGGGTGCCCGGATACCAGGTGAACCTCGGCGTGATAGCCGGCATCGCCGTCACCGCGACCGTACTGCTCGGCGTGATGCTGTGGCTGGTCTTGCGCGCGCGGCGCATGCGGGTCGCGACCGGGGGCGAAATGCTGCTGGGGGCGACGGTGTTCGCGCTCGAACCCCTGCAGTCGGAAGGCTGGGCCGAGTTTCAGGGCGAGCGGTGGCGGGTGCGCAGCACCGCGCCCTTGAGCAAGGGCCAGCGTGCGCGCGTGCTCGCCCGGGACGGATTGATCCTGCACGTCGAGCCGGAAGATCGCGCCGCCGGCAGTCAACTATGAGGTGACCCATGTTCGGCTACAGCTTCATCGCAGTCCCGGTGTTCGTGATCGTGATGCTGATCTTCTCCGGCCTTCGCGTGCTCAACGAATACGAACGCGGCGTGGTGCTCACGCTCGGGCGTTATACGGGCACCAAGGGACCGGGACTCGTCTGGGTGTGGCCGTTCGTGCAGCGCATGTCGCGGGTCGATCTGCGTACGGTCGTGATGGACGTGACGCCGCAGGACGTGATCACGCGCGACAACGTCACCGTCAAGGTCAACGCCGTCATCTATTTCCGCGTGGTCGATCCCGCGCGCGCCATCCTGCAGGTGGTGCAGTACTACGAGGCCACGAGCCAGCTCGCGCAGACCACGCTGCGCTCGGTGCTCGGCCAGCACGAGCTCGATTCGTTGCTCGCCGAGCGCGAGGTCCTCAATCGCGACCTGCAGGCCATCCTCGACAAATCCACGGATGCCTGGGGCATCAAGGTCTCGAACGTCGAGATCAAACATGTCGATCTCAACGACAGCATGGTGCGTGCGATCGCGCGCCAGGCCGAAGCGGAGCGCGAGCGCCGCTCGAAGGTGATCCACGCCGAAGGTGAATTGCAGGCCGCGGAGAAACTGACGCAGGCCGCCGCGCAACTCGCGCGCGAGCCTCAGGCGCTGCAGCTGCGTTACATGCAGACGCTGATCGACATCTCCGCCGAAAAGAACTCCACGATCCTGTTTCCGCTGCCCATGGAACTGCTGACGCCGTTCCTCAAGAAAGACTCACCGCGCCCGTGACAGGCCCGCGAGCGCCGCGGCTCGGCCGAGTACCTGCTGGAACATGTCCGTGGTCAGCCGGCGCGTCTGCGTGTTGTAGCGGCTGCAGTGGTACGAATCGACCATCCGGCGGCCGCCGGGAAGCTCATGTTCGTTGCCGTGCCCGAACTTGGCCGCCGAACGCTTCAGTCCCGACGCCACGAGCACCGCGTCGTGCGCCACGGTGCCGAGCGCGAGGATCGACTTCACCGAGGTGAGTTGCTCGAGCTCCGCCACGAGGTACTGGTTGCAGGTCTTGATCTCGGCGGGCAGCGGCTTGTTCTCGGGCGGCAGGCACTTCACCGCATTGGTGATGCGCACGCCTTCGAGCTGGAGGCCATCGAACCGGTCGACGGAGGTCGGCGCGGTCGAAAGGCCGAGCTTGAACAGCGATTCGTACAAGAGGATGCCAGCGTAGTCGCCCGTGAAGGGCCGGCCGGTGCGATTCGCGCCATGCATGCCCGGGGCGAGTCCGACGATCAACAGCTTCGGGTTCGCATCCCCGAAGGGTCCGACCGGCTTGCAGTGATAGTCGGGATACGCGTGCGCGGTCTTGACGAGGAACGTCGCGAGCCGCGGACACAGCCTGCAGTCCGGACAGAAAGTTGCCGTCATGACCGGCCGCGAAACGTCAGGCCGCCTGCATGCGCCGGATGATCGCGTCTCCGAAGCCCGACGTGCCGACGAGCGTCGCACCGGGGATCAGCCGCTGCAGATCCTCCTCGACGTTCTTGCGCGCGGCGATGTCGCGCTTGGTCGCGCGGATCGCTTCGCGCAGGCGCGCGAGGTCGTAGGTCATCTCCTTCGCGGCGATCGTGTCCGCCACGCCCTGGAGGATGAGCTCCGCGGCCTCCTTCCAGCCGAGGTAACGCAGCATCATCTCGGCCGAGAGGATCAAACTACCCGGGTTCACGCGGTCCTTGCCCGCGAAACCCGGCGCCGTGCCATGGGTCGCTTCGAACACCGCGATGCCGTCGCCGATGTTGCCGCCCGGCGCGATGCCGATGCCGCCCACCTGCGCCGCGAGCGCATCCGAGATGTAGTCGCCGTTGAGATTCAGCGTCGCGATCACGTCGTAGTCTTCCGGCCGCAGCAGCACCTGCTGCAGGAAGTTGTCGGCGATCACGTCCTTGACGACGATCTCCTTGCCGTTGATCGGGTTCTTGAAGCTGCACCACGGCCCGCTGCCGATGGGCTGCGCGCCGAACTCTTCCTTCGCGAGCAGATAGCCCCACTGCATGAAGGCACCTTCGGTGTACTTCATGATGTTGCCCTTGTGCACCAGCGACACGGAGACGCGGTCGTTCTCGATCGCGTACTGGATCGCCTTGCGCACCAGGCGCTGGCTGCCTTCCTTCGACACCGGCTTGATGCCGAGACCGGAGCTCGCCGGGAAACGGATGCCCGTCGCCTTGAGCTCGGTCTGCAGGAAGTGGATGAGCTTGTGGACCTCGTTGGATCCGGTGGGCCACTCGATGCCGGCGTAGATGTCTTCCGTGTTCTCGCGGAACACCACCATGTCGGTGAGCGAGGCGTCGGCCATGGGCGTCGACACACCCGGGAAATACCGGATCGGCCGGACGCAGGCGTAGAGGTCGAGGTTCTGGCGCATCGCCACGTTGAGCGAACGCATGCCGCCGCCGACGGGCGTGCCGAGCGGACCCTTGATCGACACCACGAAATCGCGCAGCGCGGTCAACGTCTCGTCGGGAAAGCCGGTGCCGTAGAATTTCTGCGCCTTGTCGCCGGCGAACACCTCGACCCACGCGATCCTGCGTTTGCCGCCGTAAGCCTTCGCGACCGCGGCGTCCACGACCTTGAGCATCACCGGCGTGATGTCGATGCCGATGCCATCACCTTCGACGAAGGCGATGAGCGGGTTGTCCGGCACGTTGAGCGTTGTGTCCGGATTGATCGTGATGCGCTGGCCGTGGGTGGGGACCTGGATCTTTTCGTATTTCATGGATCCGGACCTAGCAACTACCGTGCCGGGCCATGGCGTCCGATGAGCATCGCGAGCTCGAGGGCCTGCTCGTAGTTCAATCGCGGATCAACCGTCGACTTGTACGCCCGCGCGAGATCCGCGTCGGTGAGCCCGCGTGCACCGCCGGTGCACTCGGTGACGTTTTCGCCCGTGAGCTCGATGTGCACGCCGCCGAGGAACGAGCCGTTGGCCTCGTGAACCTGGAACGACAGCTCGAGCTCGCGCAGGATATTTTCAAAGCGGCGCGTCTTGAGACCGCCGGAGCTGGTCTCGGTGTTGCCGTGCATCGGATCGCAGACCCACAGGACCTGCTGACCGGTTTCGCGCACGGCCTTGATCATGCGCGGCAGGCCCTTCTCGACATCCTTCGCGCCGAAGCGGTGGATGAGCGTGAGGCGTCCCGGCGTGTTGTTCGGGTTCAGCGTGGTGACGAGGCCCTGCAGCCACTCTTCCGTCATGGCCGGGCCGATCTTCACGCCCATCGGATTCGAGATGCCGCGATAGAACTCCACGTGCGCGCCATCGAGCTGCGCGGTGCGCATGCCGATCCACGGCATGTGCGTGCCGAGGCAGTACCAGCGCTTCTGACGCTCGATGAAACGCGTCTGCGCCTGCTCGTACTGCAGGACGAGACCTTCGTGAGCGGCGAAGAAATCCACCGCCGTGACTTCGTGCGGCGCGCGGCCACCGCTCACCCTTTCGAAAAAGTCGAGCGAGTCGGCGATCGAGTCGACGATCTTCTGGTACTCCGCCTTGGCCGGCGAATGGTCCATGAAGCCGAGATCCCAGAATTGCGGGTGATGCAGGTCGGCGAATCCGCCGTCGCACAACGCGCGGACAAAATTCAGCGTGAGCGCCGCGCGCTCATAGCCGCGCAGCAGCAGCGTCGGATCCGGTTCGCGCGCTTCGGCGGTGAACTCCGAGCGATTCACGAGATCGCCACGGAACGCGGGCAGCGTGACGCCGTTGCGCGTTTCGGTGTCGGCGGATCGGGGTTTGGCGTACTGGCCGGCCATGCGGCCGACGCGGATGATCGGCTTCTTGAGACCGTGCAGCAGCACGAGGCTCATCTGCAACAGGATCTTGAGCTTCTTCGCGATCTTGTCCGACTCGCATTCCTCGAAGGTCTCGGCGCAGTCGCCGCCCATCAGCAGGAATTTGCTGCCCCGCTGCGCATCGGCGAGGCGCTCTCGCAACTGCTCGATTTCCCACGACACGACCAGCGGCGGCAGCTTCGCGAGCGCGGCGGCGGCGGAGTCGAGTTTCGAGAGATCCGTGTAGCGGGGTTGCTGCTGCGCGGGGCGGCTGGTCCAGCTTGCCGGATGCCAGGGAGTGGTGTCGGTGGTACGCATGCGAACTATTCTAATTCAGGGGCTTACGGCACACTACCGCCAAACGAGGGAATCATGCACAAAGTCTTGATCCTGGGTGCCGGCAAGATCGGCGCGCTCATCAGTGGATTGCTCGCCGAATCGGGGGATTATGACGTGACCCTGGGCGACGTCGACTCGACCGCGGCCGAAGCCGTGGTGAAAGCTCACGGTTCGGATCATCTGCGCGCCGTGGCCCTTGACGCGGGCGACGCGAAGGCGCTCGACCGGTACTTCGCCGCCCAAAAGCCGCACGCGGTCATCTCGAGCCTGCCCTATTACTGCAATCCGACGGTGGCCAAGGCCGCGCGCAAGGGCAACGCCCACTACTTCGATCTGACCGAGGACGTGGAGGTCACGCGCGCCGTGCGCCGCACCGCGCGCGGTGCAACCAAGGCGTTCGTGCCCCAATGTGGACTCGCGCCGGGCTTCATCAGCATCGCGGCCAACGAACTCGCCAAGCACTTCGACGAGCTGCGCTCGATCAAGCTGCGCGTCGGCGCCCTGCCCCAGCACCCTAACAACGTGCTCAAGTATTCGCTGACCTGGTCCACCGAGGGCCTCATCAACGAATACGGCAATCCCTGCGAGTCGGTGGTCGATGGCAAGACGGTGCAGTCCGCGCCGCTCGAAGGACTCGAGGAAATCGAGATCGACGGCACCGCGTACGAGGCGTTCAACACTTCGGGTGGCCTGGGCTCGCTCGCCGACACTTACGGCAAAGAGTGCGAGCAGATCAATTACAAGACGATGCGTTATCCCGGGCATTGCGCGCAGATGCGCCTGCTCATGAACGACCTCAAGCTCAACCAGGATCGCGCGACGCTCAAGCGCATCCTCGAACACGCGGTGCCGCAGACGCTGCAGGACGTCGTGATCGTCTACGCGGCGGTCGCCGGCAAGCAGGACGGGCAGCTGCGCGAGGAGAACTACGTCAACAAGATCTATCCGCAGGTGATCGCGGGCCGGCTGTGGTCGGCGATCCAGGTGACGACCGCCGCGGGCATCACGGCGGTCGTGGATCTCGTGCTGGCGAATCCGCGCAAACACCAGGGCTTCATCGCGCAGGAACAGTTCTCACTGCCCGCGATCCTCGAAAATCGTTTCGGCCGGTACTACGCGCCGGGCGGCACGAAGGACGTCTCCTCGGCCGTGGTCGTGAAGGGCCAGGCAGGCCACCAGCGCCGTGGCGCGCAGGCAAATGCCGCGGCACGACAGAAAAGCGCGAGGCGCAAGAAATGAACGCAGCCGTGAAACCCGTCGACGCCGCCGGCGTGCTCAAGCGGCTCGGCATCGATTCGATCAATCCCGGCGCATGGTCGGGTAGTTTGGGCTGGTCGAAGGACGTTGCGGGCCCGCTGATCGATTCGGTGAATCCGGCCACCGGCGAGACGCTTGCGCAGGTGCGCGGCGCCACCGTCACCGACTACGAGGCCGTGATGCGTAGCGCGGTCGAGGCCGCGGCCGCATGGCGCGCGGTGCCGGCGCCCCGTCGCGGCGAAGCCATTCGCCTCCTGGGCGACGCGTTACGCGCCGCCAAGGAAGATCTCGGCGCGCTGGTTACGCTCGAGAACGGGAAGATCAAGGCGGAAGGCCTGGGCGAAGTGCAGGAGATGATCGACATCGCCGACTTCGCCGTCGGCCAGTCGCGCATGCTCTATGGCCTGACGATGCATTCGGAGCGGCCGCAGCACCGCATGTACGAGCAATGGCATCCGCTCGGCGTGGTCGGGATCATCTCCGCGTTCAATTTCCCGGTGGCGGTGTGGGCGTGGAATTCGTTCCTCGGCGCGATCTGCGGCAATGCCTCCGTGTGGAAGCCCTCGCCGAAGACGCCGCTCACGGCGATCGCCGTCCAGCACCTGTGCAACAAGGTGATGCGCGAGAACGATCTCCCGCCCATCTTCCAGCTGTTCATCGACGCGGGCACTGAGCTCGCCACGAAGTTCGTCGAGGACCGCCGCGTCGCGCTGGTGTCGTTTACCGGCTCCACCGCGGTCGGCCGCAATGTCGCAGAGCGCGTCGCGCGGCGGCTCGGCAAGGTGCTGCTCGAGCTCGGCGGCAACAACGCGATCATCGTCGACGAGACCGCGGACCTGAAACTTGCCGTGCCCTCGATCGTGTTCGGCGCCGTCGGCACCGCGGGCCAGCGCTGCACGACCACGCGCCGCCTGCTGGTGCATCGTTCACGCATCGATGAGCTCGAGAAGAAGCTGATGCATGCCTATTCGCAGATGCGCATCGGCAATCCGATCGATCCCACGACGCTCATGGGCCCGCTGATCGACAGGAGCGCCGTCGAGCGTTATTCGCAGGCCATCGCGCAGGCGAAGGCCGCCGGCGGCCGCGTCGTGACGGGCGACAAGGTGATCGAGGGCAAGGGCAACTTCGTCGCGCCGACCATCGTGCGCGCCGAGAACGACTGGCCGATCGTGCAGCACGAGACGTTCGCGCCCGTGCTCTACCTCATCGCCTTCGATTCGCTCGACGAGGCGATCGAGATGCAGAACAGTTCCGCGCATGGATTGTCATCGGCGATCTTCACCGACCGCCTGCAGCACGCGGAGCGTTTCCTGTCATCGACGGGCAGCGACTGTGGCATCGCCAACGTGAACATCGGCACCTCGGGCGCCGAGATCGGTGGTGCATTCGGCGGCGAGAAGGACACGGGTGGCGGCCGCGAGTCGGGTTCGGATTCGTGGAAGGCCTACATGCGCCGGCAGACGAACACGATCAACTGGAGCCGCGAGCTGCCGCTGGCGCAGGGCATCTCCTTCGAGATCAAGGAAGGGCCGTAATGGGGACATTCCTCGTTTCCTGGGAAACGGGGACAGACCTGGCTCGTGGCATCGGGCACAGGGCATTACGTAGCGCGCTCAGCGTGACGAGAACGCGCGCATTCCCTGCTTCCTTCATTCAGTTGTCAGTGCGGATGCCGTCCTTCCAGGTAGTTTGAGCTCGAAACGCGCGCCGCCCAGGCTCGACGCGTCGATGCTCATCGAACCGCCGTAAAGCGCGACGGTGTCGTGCACCATCGCAAGCCCGAGGCCGTGGCCCGGGGTCGCCTCGTCCGCGCGCCCGCCGCGCTGCAGCACCCGCGCGCGATCCTTCTCCGCGATGCCGATGCCGTCGTCTTCTATAACCAGGCGCAACGCCGCGCGCGAATCGCTGCGAGCGTCGACGACCGCCTCCACGCGCACGCGCGACTTCGACCACTTGCACGCATTGTCGAACAGGTTGCCCAGCATCTCGGTGAGGTCGTTGCGATCGCCGATGAACTGCGCGCCCGGCGCGATCTCGGTCGTGAACAGCAGGTCCTTGTTGCCGTAGACCTTGAGCAGCGCCACGCGCAGCTCCGTCACCACGGGGGCCAGATCGACCGGCGCCTGCCCCAGCAACACGCCGCCAGTCGCCGCGGCGCGATTCATCTGGTGCTCGATGATGCCGGTCATGCGATCGATTTCGGTGTTCAGCGCCGCGTTGCGCGGCCCCGCCTCGCTCGTGCCCAGAGACTGACGCATGACGGCCAGCGGCGTCTTGAGACTGTGCGCGAGATTGCCGAGCGTGTCGCGATATCGTTTCACGCGCGTGCGTTCGGCATCGAGCAAGGCGTTGAGGTTGCGCGTGACCGCGGTGAGCTCCTCCGGCCATTCGTCGTTCAACCGTTCGCGCGTCCCCGCTTCGACTTCCTTGATCTCTCGCTCGAGCCGTTGCACCGGCTGCGATAGCCAGCGGATCAGCAGCGCGAGCGTCGCGACGAACAGCAACGAGACACCGGCGAACCAGCCCACGAGCTGGTGCCGGAAGCTCGAGACCTGCTCGTCGTAGGCGTCCAGGCTGGAGGCGACGCTGAAGGTGAATCTCGCCGTCTCGCCGTGCAGGTTTTCCCACACGATGCCGCGACTCGCGACGGCGAGCCGGACCGGCGTTCCGGCGATCTCGGTGAAGAAGAAATTGCGCTCGCCCGGCTCGAGCGGCGGACCGAATTGCACTTCCGTACCGACGGTCGATTGCGAGCGCCAGATGCTTTCGCCGCTCGCCGAACGGATCTCCGCATACAGACCCGAGCCCGGCGTTTCGAAACGCGTCTCGAGCACGGCGGTGGGCGTCACGGATTCCGGTCCGTCGGGATCCGCGGCGGCGATCAGCGCCACCATCTGCGCGTCGATGACTTCCCGCAGGCTGCGTTCCGCCGCATCGCGGAACAACATGTCGAGCAACAGGACGGTGAGCCCGAAGAACAGGACCAGCACACAGAAGACCGACAACATGAGCCGGCGTCTGAGCGATGGCCGGGACACTACGCGCCCTGGGTTCGTGCGATGGAGAAGCGGTAGCCGCGCCCGCGCAGCGTTTCGATCGGATGCAGCGTCTCGTCGGGATCGAGCTTGCGCCGCAGCCGTCCGATGAACACCTCGATGACGTTGCTGTCGCGCTCGTAGTCCTGGTCGTAGAGTCGCTCGGTGAGCTCGGTCTTCGAGATGACGTCGCCGGCGCGCAGCATCATGTGTTCGAGGATGCGGTATTCGAAGGTGGTCAGCTCGATGGGCGCGCCGTTGAGCGTCACCGCCTGCGCGCGCGTGTCGAGGCGGATGGGACCGCATTCGAGCACGGGACTCGCCCAGCCGCCGGCGCGGCGCAGCAGCGCCTGCATGCGCGCCAGCACCTCTTCGAAGTGATAGGGCTTGGCGACGTAGTCATCCGCGCCGGCCTGCAGGCCTTCGACCTTGTCCTGCCAGCGGTCGCGGGCCGTGAGGATGAGGATCGGAAACTTCTTGCCCGCCGCGCGCAGTCTGCGGATGAGCTCGAGGCCCGGTAGTTTGGGCAGGCCGAGGTCGATCACGGCGATGTCGAGCGGATACTCGGAGCCCGCGAACAGGCCCTCCTCGCCATCGGCCGCGATGTCGACCGTGAAGCCGTGCTTCACGAGCTGATCGCGCAGTCCCTCACGCAGCGTGGCTTCATCTTCGACGACCAGCGCTCTCATCGCATCCTTCCGGTGGCGGCGTCGATACGCACGGTGAATACGCGTCCGTTATCGGACAGCAGCTTGAGCACGTACACGGTACGGCCATCCTCATCCTGGATTTCCGTGCGCACGACCCGCGCACGATACTGGCGCTCGGCGCGGCTCACGGCCTCGTCGAGCGAAATTCCATCCCGAAACGCCACGGCCTGAACCGGTCGCTCGAGGGCCGCCGCACCGCGCACGGCCGGTCCTGGCAACGCGTGGGCCATCGCCAGCGGTGCGAATCCCGCGGCGGCGGTCAGCGCAATGGGCAAGAGCAGCTGGCGAAGCTTCGTCATGACGGGCGTCAGTTTAATTGTTTGCCGGCAAAAGGCGATGCGGGCGGCCGTCTCTTTCCAGAGAGGAGCTGCCCGCACCGCCCAGAAGGTCCCCTTTGTCCAGATGATCCAAAGGGCTGCGGCAAACAACTCGGTCAGCATCATTCGGCCGGGGAAACGTCGACCCGCACCCGGATGCGTTCACCCGGGTCATACGGCATCTCGGTGACCTGGCGGCGACCGTTGTAGAGGTAGGTCACCCGGTACCCATCCACGCGCTCCTGCCATTCGTCGCGGTAACGGGTCTCGCAGCGCTCGACCGTGTACTCGCGCACGGGGCCGGGTGAACCGTACTGCGCATTGCGCTTCTCGGCCTGGTCGCGACCGATGGCCGCACCCACCACGGCGCCTCCGACGGTCGCGGCGCGGCGACCGCTGCCACTACCGATCTGATTGCCGATGACCGCGCCGATCGCGGCGCCGAGCAACGTCGCGCCCGCATTCGAGCGCGGCAGAGGACCATTGCGGTAGCCGCCGCCGTCGACGCGCGTCTCGTCCCAGCATTCGCGCTGCGGCGTGCTCACGCGGACGCGGGTCACCAGCGGCTGGACGTCGATGACCTTCGCATAGTCGTATGCGTCGTCGTAACGAACCGGGTCGTAGCGCGCATCGTGACGATTGTCGTGACGATTGTCGTGACGGTTACCGGCGGACGCGCCGGCACTGACCAGTGCGGCAACCGACGCCGCCAGGATACCCATCGCCCACTTCTTCTTCGCAACCGTGATCGCCATAAACCCTCCGATTCCGGCCGTTTCGCGACCGTGGCGCCACTTTACGAAGGGGTCGATGAATCATGACTGAACGCCCTTCCGGGCGGCGATGGCGCGGGTTTCAGGCCCTCTTAACCTCGTTCCACAGCGAATCCCATGCCGCCGCATCCAGCGATCGAAGTTCGAGGCCCCGCTGCGCGGCGAGCGTCTCCATCGCGCGAAAGCGGCGCTCGAACTTGGCGTTCGCCTGGCGCAGGGCTTCCTCGGGGTCGACGCCGAGATGGCGGGCCCAGTTGGCCGTGGCAAACAACAGATCGCCGAGCTCCTCCGCGCGCTGCGCGCCATCGTCCGGCGCGACGGCCGCGATCTCGCGCAGCTCCTCGTCTATCTTCTCGCGTACGCCCTGCGGGTCGGGCCAATCGAATCCGACCCGGCCCGCGCGTTTGCCGAGTTTCGCGGCGCGCGACAGCGCGGGCAGCGCCAGCGGCACGTCCGACAGTTCGCTGTGCGCGGAGTCGGCGCGCGCGGCGCGTTCACGCGCCTTGTGTTCTTCCCAGGCGCGATTCAGCTCGGCGGCCGTGCCCATCCGCGCTTCGCCGAATACGTGTGGATGGCGATCGGTGAGCTTGTCCGAGATCGCGTTCGCGACGCTCGCGAAGTCGAACCACTCGCGCTCCGCGCCCATCTGCGCATGGAACACCACCTGGAACAGCAGGTCGCCGAGCTCGGATTCGAGCGCGCGCGGCTCGCCGCGCGCGATGGCCTCGGCCACCTCGTAGGCTTCCTCGATCGTATAAGGCGCGATGCTGGCGAAATCCTGCGCGCGGTCCCACGGACAACCCGCCTGCGGATCGCGCAGTCGCCGCATGATCCCGAGCAGGCGCGCAAGCGCGTCCTGGGCCGCCTTCGTCGTGTCGTTCATCGATCTGCCTCTTCCTGAACCATGCGCACCAGCGTGAGCAACATGCCGGCGGTCGCGCCCCAGATGTTCTGGTCCTGCCAGGGGATGTCATAGAGCAGCATGTCCTGGTCGCCGACGCGTCGCATGCGTGCCTTGTGACTGGCGCGATCGAAGAAGTGCGCCGCGGGCACTTCGAATGCGGCCGACACCTCGTCGGGATTCAGGCGCAGCTCGATAGGCGGCGTCACCAGCGCGAGCACCGGGGTGACACGGAATCCGCTGATCACCAGGTGATCAGGTAGATAGCCGAAGACCTCGACCTGCGCCGGATCGAGGCCGATCTCCTCCTGCGCCTCGCGCAAGGCGGCGCTCGCGAAATCGGCGTCACTGTCCTCGATCCTGCCACCGGGAAACGAGATCTGCGCGGCGTGACGCGCCAGGTGAGTGGCGCGCTGCGTGAGCAGGATGCTCAGTCCTTCCGCGCGATCCACGAAGGGCACCAGCACCGCCGCGGGCGCGGGATTAGGCGGAAAGTGGCTTTGCAGCGCCTGCAGGCGCTCGGGGGAAACGCCGAGCAGTCGCCAGTCCGTCAGCTCGTGACGCGGCGTCGAGCCCGCGAAGCGCTGCAGGATCTTCGCGCGCAGGTCGGAGTTTGTCGGGGCGTGGGACACTCGCTCGCTCGGGGCGGGTTCGGTCAACCCTGGCCTCCACCACCGTGCAGTCCACCGCGCGTCAACGCGCGCGGATCGAGCAGCTTGCGCAGCTCCTCGACACCCAGGCCCGACATCTCGACGGCAATGTCCAGCACGGGCCTGCCTTCTGCGTAGGCGCGGTTGGCGATCGCGGCCGCGCGCTCGTAACCGATCACGGGATTGAGTGCCGTTGCGAGAATGGGGTTGCGCGCGAGGGCCTCGTCGAGCCGCGGAAGATTGGGCTCCGCGCCCGCGATGCACTGCGTGGCCAGCGCGCGCGCGCCGTTCGCAAGCAGCCGGATGCTCGTGAGCAGATTGCTGGCGATCAGCGGCAACATCACGTTGAGCTGAAAGTTGCCGGACTGCCCGGCGTTGGCAATGGCCGCATCGAGGCCGATGACATGCGTCGCGATCATCGCGACCGCCTCGGGAATCACCGGGTTCACCTTGCCCGGCATGATGCTGCTGCCCGGCTGCAGCGCCGGCAGCGCGAGCTCGGCGAGTCCCGCGAGCGGACCGCTGCCCATCCACCGCAGGTCGTTCGCGATCTTCGCGAGCGCGACGGCGAGCACGCGCAGCTGGCCGGAGTATTCGACGGCCGCATCCTGGCTCGCCTGCGCCGCGAAGAAATTGGCGGCGTTCGTGAACGGGATTCCCGTCAGCGCGCGCAGCTCCTCGACGAAGCGCGCGGCGAACTGCGCATGGGCGTTGATGCCGGTGCCGATCGCCGTGCCGCCCTGCGCGAGTGCCAGCAGCCGCGGTTCGCTCGCGCGCAGGCGTTCGATGGCAAGCTCGATCTGCGCGCGCCAGCCGGAGGCTTCCTGTCCGAGCGTGAGTGGCATGGCATCCATGAGATGCGTGCGCCCCGTCTTGCAGACTTCCGCCCAGGCGCGTTCCTTGGCGCCGAGGACCTCGACGAGTGCGTGCAGCGCGGGCAGCAGATCGCGCTGGGTCATTAGCACGGCGCTCACGTGGATGGCGCTCGGGATCGCGTCATTGCTGCTCTGGCACATGTTGACGTGATCGTTCGGGTGCACCGCTCGGCCGAGCGCGCGCGAAGCCAGTGTCGCGATCACCTCGTTCGCATTCATGTTCGTGCTCGTACCGCTGCCGGTCTGGAACACGTCGAGCGGGAATTGATCGTCGTGCGCGCCGAGCGCCACGGATTGGGCGGCCTGGGAAATGGCCGTGCCCACCTCGTGCGGCAGCAGTCCGAGGTGGGCATTCGCGCGTGCCGCCGCCGCCTTGATCAGGGCCAGGGCCGCAATGAAATCCGGCGGAAGGCGCGTGCCGCTGAGCTGGAAATTGCGCCGTGCCCTTTCCGTCTGCGCGCCCCACAAGGCATCCGCGGCGACCTCGATCTCGCCGAGGCTGTCGCGCTCTTTGCGGGTGTCACCTTGGGATATCATGCGCGGCCAGTCTAGCAGTCCTGTTCAGCAACTTTTCGAGGCGTCTTTCCCATGGATTCCGCAGCACTTCTCGCGCTTTCTCCCGTCGATGGCCGGTACCGCAAGGGTGCCGACGCGCTGCGCGCGGTGCTGTCGGAGAGCGGGCTGATCCGCGAACGAATCCGCATCGAGGCCGCCTGGCTGCTGGTGCTCGCGGAGTCGGCGCCCGAGATCCTCGGCCAGCCGCTCACCGATCCCATCGTCAAGCTCGCCTCGGGCATGGCGCTGGAACCGGGCGATGACGCGCCAGCGGCCGTGAAGGCCATCGAAAGTCGCATCAACCACGACGTCAAGGCGGTCGAATATTTCGTGCGCGAGAAACTCGCGACGGCCGGCGCCTCGCCCGCCGTGCTCGAGCTGGTGCACTTCGGCTGCACGTCCGAGGACATCAACAATCTGGCGTACGCACGCATGTTGCGGGCGGCGCGCACCGTGCTGTCCGCCGAGCTCGAGAAAGTCATCGAGAAGCTGCGCGGCTTCGCGCACGAATACGCCGCGCAACCGATGCTGTCGCGCACGCACGGCCAGACGGCGAGCCCGACGACGCTCGGCAAGGAATTCGCCAACGTCGTCGCGCGCCTCGTGCGCGCCCGCAAGCGTTTCGATGCCGTCGAGATCCTCGGCAAGTGGAATGGCGCCGTCGGCAACTACAACGCGCACGTCGCGGCGCTGCCCAAGGTGAAGTGGCCGGCGGTGAGCCGCAAGTTCGTCGAGTCGCAGGGATTGACCTGGAACGAATACTCGACGCAGATCGAGCCGCACGACTGGATCGGCGAATACTGCGACGCGCTCGCCGCCATCAACACGATCTTCATCGATTTCGCGCGCGACACCTGGGGTTACATTTCGCTCGGCTACCTGCGCCAGCGCGCCGTCGCCGGCGAGGTCGGCTCCTCGACCATGCCGCACAAGGTCAATCCGATCGACTTCGAGAATGCCGAGGGCAATCTCGGCGTCGCGAACGCGCTGCTGCACCACTTCGCGGCCAAACTACCCATCTCGCGCTGGCAGCGCGACCTCACCGACTCCACCGTGCTGCGCAACGTCGGCGTGGCGCTGGCGCACAGCCTGGTCGCGTGGAACTCGCTGGCGCGCGGGCTCGGCAAGATCTCGGCGGACCCGGTCGTCATCGGCAAGGACATCGACCGCGCGTACGAGGTGCTCGGCGAAGCGCTGCAGACCGCGTTGCGCGCCGCGGGCGTGCCGAACGGTTACGAGCTGCTGAAGGACTTCACGCGCGGCACGCAGGTGGATGCGGCCGCGCTCGGCGCGTTCATCGACAAGCTGCCGCTGCCGGAGGGGGAACGCGCGCGGCTGCGCGCATTGGCGCCGGCGCAATATCTCGGACTCGCCGCGGAGATGGCCCGCGCCATCTGAACTCCCTGACTACCGTCCCGGCCAGGGCGGCATTCCCCGGGGCAGGCTGTACGGGTGCCCCGTACGGGCCCCGCCAGTTGCGATCTGCGACACGCTTTCAGGCCGGATTCGGCGCATTTCCGCCCAAAGCGTGACGTGGTTGGCACCGCAAACCCGGACCCCCACCTAACCTTTCATGTGCACAGGTCACAATCTGGCTGGGGTTAGAGCCAGGGAGAAGTCGTCCACACATGGCGACCGGGGATTTCGATTTCAACACGCTTTCGCAGCGCGATTCGGCGCCCGGGATCGCTTTGCCCAACAACAGCGATACGAGCGCGACGGCGCCAAACCACATCCGCGTGATCAGCTCGCTCGAAGAGATGCGCGCGGCCGTCGATGCGGTCGCGTCCAGCGCGCAGCGGCTGATGTCCATCTACACGCCGGACCTCGAGCCCGAGCTATACGATCAAAATGGTTTCCTGGAGATCGTGAAACGCTTCGTGCTCGCACGACGCTTCGCGAAAGTGCGCGTACTGCTGTCGGACTCGAGCCGGCTGCTGCGCGACAACAACCGCTTCATCGCGATGGGCCGCCGCCTCACGAGCTGCATCGACATCCGCCCGGCGATCACCGCCGCGCGCGTGCGCGCCTGTGGCTACCTGATCGCGGACGATCGCGCGATCGTCTATCGCGTACACGCCGATCGCTGGGACGGCATCGCGGACCTCAACAATCCGCCGGTGGCGCGCCCGTATCTCGACGAATTCGACGAAGTCTGGCACGCGAGCTCGCCCGAGGATTTCGCGCGCCAGGCGCAGCGCTGACAATACGCCCCATGGCCTTCAATCCCGAAGTCACCGTGGCCGCGGTCGTCGAGCGCGATTCGCGTTTCCTGCTGGTCGAGGAGCGCATCGCCGGCAGGCTGGTCCTCAATCAGCCCGCCGGACATCTCGAGGATCGCGAAACGCTGCTCGAAGCAGTGATCCGTGAGACGCGCGAGGAAACCGCATGGCGTTTCGCGCCCGCCGCTCTCGTCGGCACGTACCTGTGGCGCAGCCCCGAGTCCGAACGCACCTTCCTGCGCTTCGCGTTCTGCGGCTCGGTCGACGACTTCCGTGAGGGCCAGGCGCTCGATACCGGCATCGTGCGCACCGTGTGGCTGACGCACGAGCAGCTCCTGAACCAGCAGTCACGCCTCCGCTCGCCGCTGGTCCTGCGCTGCATCGACGACTACCGCCTGGGGCGCCGCCAGCCGCTCGATTCCGTGGCCGCGCTCGACCTGCAATCCGCGCCGCGCGTCCACGCCGTGGTCAACCTCTAGAAAGCTTCCGGACAGCTGCCACGGCGTACAATCCGCGCCGTGAATTCCCCCTCCCGTGAACGTATCGTCGTCGGCATGTCCGGCGGCGTCGATTCCGCCGTCGCCGCGTTGCTGCTGCGCCGGGCGGGTTATGACGTGCACGGGCTCTACATGAGCAACTGGGACGAGGACGACGACTACTGCACCAGCGCGCAGGATTTCCAGGACGCGCGGGCATCCGCCACCGAGCTCGGGATCCCGTTGCATCGTGTGAGTTTCGCGGCGGATTACCGCGCCCGCGTTTTCGACTACTTCCTGACCGAGTACCGCGCCGGTCGCACGCCGAATCCCGATGTCCTGTGCAACCGGGAGATCAAGTTCGGCCTGTGTCTCGAATACGCGGCGCGGCTCGGCGCGCGCCGCTTCGCGACCGGCCACTACGCGCGGCTCGATCATCTCGATGAAGGTCCCGTGCTGCGCAAGGCCCGTGACTCCGGGAAGGATCAATCCTACTTCCTGCATGCCGTCGAACGTCGCCACTTCGCCGACGTGCTCTTTCCGCTCGGTGAGTTCAGCAAGGCCGAAGTGCGCGCGCTCGCACGTGAAGCCGGTTTGCCGGTGTACGACAAGCCCGACAGCACGGGTATCTGTTTCATCGGCGAGCGGCCGTTCCGCGAATTTCTTTCCCGTTACATTCCGACTTCGCCGGGCGACATCGTCGACGAGAATGGTCAGGTTCTCGGACGCCATCGTGGCCTCGCCTTCTACACGCTGGGTCAGCGCGGTGGTCTGGAGATAGGCGGTCGCGCCGGCGCGCGCGAGGACGCGTGGTATGTCGCGGCCAAGGATCTGCCCCGGAATCGCCTGGTGGCCGTCCAGGGTCACGATCATCCGCTGCTCTCCAGTCGTGCACTGGGCACCGGCCCCTGCAACTGGCTGGTGCAACGCGAGACGACGCTGGAATTCGATTCCGCGATCAAGGTGAGGTATCGGCAGCCGGACCAGGCCTGTCGCGTGGCCATCGGCGAGGACGGCGCGATCCGCGTGACGTTCACCGAGCCCCAGCGCGCCGTGACGCCCGGGCAATTCGCGGTCTTGTACGACGGCGATCGCTGTCTCGGCGGAGGCGTCATCGAGCACACGACGCCGCAATAGTGCGGTGCGAGTGAGTTAGAATGCGCCGCTTTTTTCTTCAAGAGTGTTGGAGAGTTAAATGACTGGCAGTTCGAATACCCGTGCGACGCTCGAGGTTGGCAACCGTTCCTATGACTACTGGAGCTTCGCTTCGCTCCCCGCCGACAAGGTCGCGCGACTGCCCTACTCTCTCAAGATCCTGCTCGAGAACCTGCTGCGCTTCGAAGATGGCGTCAACGTCACGCGTGAGGACATCGACGCCGTTCTCGCCTGGGATGCGAAGGCCACGCCCTCGTACGAAATCGATTTCACGCCCGCGCGCGTCATCATGCAGGACTTCACGGGTGTGCCCTGCGTCGTCGATCTCGCGGCGATGCGCGAGGCCGTGCAGAAGCTCGGCGGTGATCCGCAGCGAATCAATCCGCTGAACCCGGCCGAACTGGTCATCGACCACTCGGTGCAGGTCGACGACTACGGCCGCGCGAACTCGCTCGCGGCCAACAACAAGATCGAATTCGAGCGCAACGGCGAGCGTTACGCGTTCCTGCGCTGGGGTCAGACCGCGTTCGACAACTTCGCCGTGGTGCCACCCAACACCGGCATCGTTCACCAGGTGAACCTCGAGTATCTCGGACGCGTGGTCTTCCCGAAGAAGAGCGGCGACAAGACGCTCGCCTATCCGGACACCGTCGTCGGCACCGACTCGCACACGACGATGATCAACGGCCTCGGCGTGCTCGGCTGGGGCGTGGGCGGCATCGAGGCCGAAGCCGCGATGCTCGGCCAGCCCGTGACGATGCTCATCCCGCAGGTCATCGGCTTCAAGCTCACCGGCTCGCTCAAGGCCGGCGCCACCGCGACGGATCTCGTGCTCACGGTCACGGAGATGCTCCGCAAGAAAGGCGTGGTGGACAAGTTCGTCGAGTATTTCGGCGACGGCCTCGCGAACCTGCCGCTCGCGGACCGCGCGACCATCGCCAACATGGCGCCGGAATACGGCAGCACCTGCGGCATCTTCCCGATCGACGAGGAGACGCTGCGTTATCTCGAGTTGTCGGGCCGTCCCGCCGAGCAGATCGCGCTGGTCGAGGCGTATGCCAAGGCGCAGGGCATGTGGCGTTACAACGGCGCGAAGCCGGCCGACTACACCGACGTGCTCGAGCTCGACCTCAGCGATGTCGAGCCCAGCCTCGCGGGCCCGAAGCGTCCGCAGGACCGCGTGCCGCTGTCGAAGGCCAAGTCCGTCTTCCAGACTTCACTCAAGTCGATGGCCGAAGAACGCAAGAAGAAATCGCCCGATGCGACCGGCTGCGCCGAGATCAAGCTCGACGGGCAACAGGTGGAACTGCGCGACGGCGCCGTCACGATCGCCGCGATCACGAGCTGCACGAACACGTCGAATCCTTACGTGCTGGTCGCCGCGGCGCTGCTCGCGCGTAATGCCGCGAAGCTCGGCCTCAAGGCCAAGCCGTGGGTGAAGACCAGCCTCGCGCCCGGTTCGCGCGTGGTCACGGACTATCTACAGAAGGCGGGATTGCTCGACGATCTCGAGAAGGTCGGCTTCTACGTCGTCGGCTACGGCTGCACGACCTGCATCGGCAACTCCGGTCCGCTCAAGCCCGAGATCTCCGCGGGCATCAAGGCCGGCGACATCGTCGCGACCTCGGTGCTCTCGGGCAACCGCAATTTCGAAGGCCGCGTGCACCCGGAAGTGAAGATGAACTTCCTCGCCTCGCCGCCGCTCGTGGTCGCCTATTCACTCGCCGGCACGATGGACGTCGACCTGCAGAAGGACGTGCTCGGCACCGGGCCCGACGGCAAGCCGGTGCGACTCGCCGACATCTGGCCCGCCGACAAGGAAGTGCACGAGGTCGTGCAGAAGACGCTCGACTCGAACATGTTCCGCAAGAGTTATTCGAACGTGTTCACGGGCGACGAGAACTGGTCGTCCATCAAGGTTCCGGCCGGCAAGATCTACGCGTGGGAGGACAAGTCCACCTACGTGCGCAATCCGCCGTACTTCGAAGGCATGACGATGACGCCGCGCCCGGTGACGGACGTGAAGGGCGCGCGCGTGCTCGCGCTGCTCGGCGACTCCGTGACCACCGATCACATCTCGCCGGCCGGCGACATCTCCAAGACTAGCCCGGCCGCGAAGTACCTCGTTGCCCAGGGCGTGCAGCCCGTCGACTTCAATTCCTACGGCGCGCGCCGCGGCAACCATGAAGTGATGATGCGCGGCACGTTCGCCAACATCCGCCTGCGCAACCAGCTCGCGCCGGGCACCGAGGGCGGCGTGACCATTCACGTGCCCTCGGGCGAACAGATGTCGATCTTCGACGCGGCCATGCGTTACAAGCAGGATGGCACGCCGCTCGTGATCCTCGCGGGCAAGGAGTACGGCACCGGTTCCTCGCGTGACTGGGCCGCCAAGGGCACCATGTTGTTAGGCGTACGCGCGGTCATTGCCGAAAGCTTCGAACGCATCCACCGCTCGAACCTCATCGGCATGGGCGTGTTGCCGCTGATGTTCCCCGCCGGCAAGACCGCGCTCTCGCTCGGACTCACCGGCCACGAGGTCTTCGAGATCACCGGGCTCGACAACGCGGAGGCAAAGACGGTGAAGGTCGTCGCGACACCGCCCGCAAAGGACGGCAAGGCCGGCACGCCGATCGAGTTCGAGGCGCGTGTGCGCATCGATACGCCGAAGGAGCGCGAGTACTACCGGCACGGCGGCATCCTGCAATACGTGTTGCGCCAACTGGCTGCGAAGGCCGCCTGACGTAAAGGGAGGCACCGATGGAGAGACGAACACTGATCGTTTCCGGAGGTGCCCTGATCGCGGGGCACGCGTTGCGTGCCCTCGCCGCCGTACGCGAGCCCGTCATCGGCGGACCCTGCCAGGGCTGCGAGTGGGTGTTCGACGATCAGCCCGCGAAGCTGTCGTCGCAGGCGCGTATCGCGCCAGCCTCCGAGCCGGGTGTGCCGCTGGTCATCGAGGGCGTGGTGACGGCGCGCGGCGCGCCCACCGCGGGCATCATCGTTTACGCGTATCACACGGACGTGACCGGCCTCTATCCGCGCGCGCGCAATCAGCATGGCCGCCTGCGAGGCTGGGCGGTGACCGACGCGCAGGGGCGATATCGCTTCGACACGATCCGACCCGGCGCCTATCCGCAGCTCAACACGCCGGAGCACGTGCACATGCACGTCATCGAGCCCGGCCGTGGCACCTATTACATCGATGACCTGCGATTCACCGACGACCCGCTGAATCCTCCAGACAAACGCCGTACGAGCCATCGGGGTGGAGATGGACTGGCCACCCCCGAGAAGCGCGACGGCACCTGGTTCGCGCGCCGCGACATCCAGCTCGGCATGAACATCCCTTAACCCGATGGTTGAATAATTCCGGGGACGCGCGTACATTCAACCACATGGTTGAATTAAACAGCGAACGCCTCGACAACGTCTTCCACGCACTCTCCGACGCCACCCGGCGCGACATGTTGCGCAGGCTCTCCGCCCGTGAGCACACCGTGAGCGAGCTCGCCGAGCCGTTTCACATGTCGCTCGCGGCCGCCTCCAAACACATCCGCACCCTCGAAGAGGCCGGCCTCATCCACCGCACGGTCGAAGGCCGTGTGCATCGCTGCCGGATCGAACCCGGCCCGCTGATGGGCATCGGCCGCTGGCTGCGCCGCTACGAAAAGTTCTGGACCCATCGCCTCGATGCCCTCGAGCGCGCCCTGAAGGAGTAACACATGCACTCATACGCCACCCGCATCGCCGCCGACGCCATCCGCCTCGAGCGGCTGCTTCCCGGTCCCATCGAACGCATCTGGGGCTTCCTGACCGAACCCGAAAAACGCGCCCGCTGGCTCGCCGGCGGGAACTTCGAGTTGAGTGGCGGCGGCCGGATCGAGCTCGATTTCAAGCACGATACGTTGTCCGCGGAACCCACGCCCGCCAAGTACCAGGACATGCCGATGACCTTCACCGGCCAGGTGCTGCGCTGCGAGCCGCCCCAACTACTCGAGTTCACCTGGATGGAAAGCCATGGCGGCCACTCGATCGTGCTGTGGGAGCTCGCGCCGCGTGGCGAGCAGGTGCTGTTCACGATCACGCACCGCAAGCTCGACGAGCGTGACGAACTCCTGAGCGTCTCCGGAGGCTGGGACGTCCACGTCGGCATCCTCGAGGACGTGCTCGCCAATCACACGCCCCGGCCGTTCTGGAGCACGCACGCGCAGCTCGAGAAGGAATACGCGCAGCGATTCGCCTGAGGAATCCGGGGTGCCCGCGGGGAAGTCCCGCCGGCACCCCGGCCATCTCACTACTCGATCGCGTCCCCGCCGCGCGGGATCCGCGCGACGTTCGACCAGTCGATGCGCCGCGTCGTGATCATCAGGATCGCGAGCACGCCGAACAGCAGCAGCGCGCCCATGAGCAGCGAGTAATCCTCGGAGCGCAGGATCCAGTACAACATCGTGTACAGCGTCGCCAGTCCCGCCCCTGCCCCGAGCGACAGCGGCAGGCTCCTCAGGACGCCCGTGAGATAGATCGTGATCAACGCGACCAGGGCTCCCGCGGAGATCGCGTAGGCGACGTCGAAGCTGACGTGCTCCGAAAGCGCGAGCAACAGCAGATAGAACAGCGCCAGCGCGAGGCCGACGAGCAGGTATTGCATGCCGTGGATCGCGAGGCCGCTCACGTGCTCCCAGAGGAAGAACGTCAGGAACGTGATCGCGATCAGCAGCACGGCGTAGTGCACCGCGCGGTAGTTGCGTTGATAGACGTCCACGGGTTCATAGAACGACACGCCGATCGTGCTCTTCGCGAACGCCGCTTCCGCCGGCACGCCCGGACGCACGTACGCGTCGTACCAGCTCTGGCCGAACGCACGATTGATTTCGAGCACCGACCATTTCGCGGTGAAACCGTCGTCCGTGATGGCGGGATCGAGCGGCGCCGGCGCGCCTTCGAACTTGGGGTGTGGCCAGCGGGACTTGATGGAGATATCCGCCTTGCGCGCCAACGGCAGGAACGACAGCTGGCTGCTGCCCGCGAGCGTGAGCTTCAGGCGGAACGGAATCGTCGAACGTTCGCGCAGCGCAGCCAGCGGGACGCCGGTGGAGATTCCGGCCAATCCGGCGTACGAATCCGCGGCCACCTGGCCGGGCTCGCCGCCCACTTCGAGGTCATCGACCGCGCGCAGCGCCCTTGATTCGCTGTTGAGGACCATCAGGCGCGCCTCGTTCCATTTCACCTCGCGTCCTTCTTTCGGCTGCGAGAGGTGCGCGAAGTCGCGCGTGAGGAATTCTCCGGCGATGACGATCTTGGCTAGGTAGACCGGCGTCGTGTACAGACCCACGGTGCGCGTGCCCGGCTCCGCGTCGGTGCTCACCGTGAGCGAGTCGGGCAGCACGTACAACACATTGCGGTCGACCTCGGTGCGCTGTGATTCGCGTCCCGCCGCGCTCTGCTCGACGATCACGCGGGTGGTTTCGACCGGGATCGCGAGCAACACGCCCGCGGTGGTCTGGGCTCCGCCCCAGGACTCGGCGACCCGCATCGCGGCCGTCTCGCGCATGCCGACGCGCTCGCCCACCAGCTCTTCGACCTGGCTGACCGGTATGAGAAGCAACATGACGAGCGCGCCAATGACCAGAAGTTTGGCCAGCAGCGGCGGAATGAATCGGCGACGTTCGGACATCTTTCTACTCCCGTATTGCGAACGGCCGAAAGTGTCGAACCACAAAGTGGCAAACGAAAAGGCGCAATTGTGGCGAATCGTGGCGCGGACGCCGTGTAAGATTTCGCCATCATGACGATGGCCATCTTCGATCTCGACGGAACGATCACCTACCGCGACACGCTTTTCCCGCTGGTCCTGCGGCATCTCGTGCGCCGGCCGCTGCGCCTGCTGCGATTGTTAGGCGTGATCCCCGCGGCCATCCGCTTCGTCTTCGATCGCGATCGTGCCGCGCTCAAGCAATCCCTGCTGCGCAGCACGCTGCGTGGAACGCCGCGCGACGAACTTCAGGCGACATCCGACCGCTTCGTCAGGAACACCATCGAGCGGCGTTGCTTTCGCGAGGCGCTCGCCACGATCCGCCGGCACCGCGACAAGGGGCACTACCTCGTGCTCATGTCGGCAAGCGTCGATTTCTACGTCCCGGAGTTCGGCCGACAACTCGGATTCGACCTGGTCATCTGCACCGGCGTGCGTTGGGAGGGCGATCGCCTCGACGGCACCCTGACCACGGCGAACCGGCGCGGCGAAGAAAAGGCGCGCTGCCTGCGCGAACTCATGGCCACGCGCGACGACCCCGACACGTTCGCGTACGGCAACGCCGAATCCGACCTGCCGCATCTGAAACTCGCCCGCCATGGGGTGCTCGTGAACGGCAGCCTCGGCGCGCGGCGCGCCGCGTCGGAGCTCGGCGTTTCCACGCTCGACTGGACCTGATTCGCCCCGGCAAGCGTGAATCGCATCACACTTGCGCTGCCGCCCGGCTTCGCCGCGGCGCGCGCCGATCGGCGCTTCTGACGCCAATCACACAGCCTTTTTCCGTGCCCCACTAGGATAGGGGTCGGAGTCATCCGGCCTTAACAAAATGCCAGAAGAGCGGGGAACAAACAGGCCACCCAGTCATCGCTTGCGCGCGGTGTTCGCGACACTCTGCCTGGCATTCGCCGCCCTTTCCTCCGCCTCCCCGCCCCTCAGCCTGCAGCGCTACAGCCTCGAGGAAGGACTGTCCCAGCAGACGGTGATCGCGATCGCGCAGGACAGCGAAGGCTTCATGTGGTTCGGCACGGAGGACGGCCTCAATCGTTTCGACGGCTACGAGTTCCGGCAGCTGCGACACCAACGCGGTGATGCCCGCTCCCTGCCCAACCCCTGGATCTATTCCCTGGCCGCCACCGAAGACGGTTTGTGGATCGGCACCGACGGCGGCGGCATCGTTTTCCGCAATGCCCAGACTGGAAACCTGGAGGCGCCGGATGCCTTGCGCGACGCGCCCTATCTGCAGCGCGCGCGCAGCCTGGCGCGCGATCGGCTGGGAAGGCTGTGGATCGGAACCCGTGACGACGGGGTCGCGCTCTACGACACGCGCTCGCGCGAATTGCGCCGCTTCACGAGCCAGCCCGGTGACAACCGTTCTCTCACCGACGATTCCATCAACGGCATCCTCATCCTGCGCAATGGCGACACGCTGATCGCCAGCAATCGCGGGCTCGACCGCATCTCGGGCGCCACGCTCGCGGTGACCCGCATCGAACTGCCCGGCGAGATCGCGGGCGATCAGGGCGTGCGCGTGCGCGCGCTCGTCGAGTCCCCCGATGGCCTGATCTGGGTCGGCACCGACGCAGGTCTCGCGCGGTACGAACCGCGTGCCGCGCAATGGCGCGTTTACCAGGCAAAAACCGCGGGGACGCCGGGCGCCCAGGCCGGGTTGCCTTCCAATCGCGTGTGCGCGCTGCTGATCGACACCGCGGGCCGGCTCTGGGTTGGAACGATGCGCGGCCTCGCCTGGCTCGACATCACCACGGAGACCTTCTCCAGCTACAGCCGCGACGTCGCCGAGCCGCGATCTTTGCCCGACGACTACGTCATCTCGCTGTTCGAGGATCGCGGTGGCAGCCTCTGGATCGGCACCAAGTCCGGGGGGCTCGCGAAGTGGAATCCGCGCACCTGGTCCTTCGGCCATTCGCAGGCCAGCGCGACGGAAGGTTTCACCGACCGCAACATCACCTCGTTCGCCGAAGACCCGCAGGGACGCTTGTGGGTCGGCACGTTCGGCAAGGGCATCAACGTGCTCGACCGCGCGCTTTCGCAGGTCACGCCGGTGCGTTACGTCGCGGGCGCCCGCAACTCGCTGAGCGACGACCGCGTGATGACCCTGCTCGGCACGGCCGACGGTGCGGTCTGGGTCGGCACGATGAGCGGTGGTCTCAATCGCTTCGATCCGCAAACGCTGCGCGCCGAGAGCTTCCAGCACGATCCTGCCGTGCCAACCACGCTGGCCGCGACCGGAGTCATGAGCCTGCTCGAGGTCGATCGCCAGCTCTGGGCCGGTACCTACGGCGGCGGCATCTCGCGTTTCGATGCGCGCCTGCGCCGCTTCGAAAACCTGCGCCCCGGCCCCGAGGACGGCCTGCACCTGTCGAGCGGCCGTGTGACCGCCATGGCGCGCGACCGGGCCGGGCACGTGTGGATCGGTACCGATGGCGGTGGACTCAATGTCTGGGATGCGAAGACGCGCCGCATCCACTACTACAAGCGCGACGCCCAGCAACTCGACTCGCTGAGCGACGACACTATCTACTCCATCCTCGTGGACGACAACGGCGGCGTGTGGATCGGCACGCGGGCCGGCGGTCTCGACCGGGTGGTGAACCCGGGCGAAGCGCCCGGCAACCTGCGCTTCGAGAACTACTCCGAGGCGCGCGGACTGCCAAACAACTCCGTCTACGGGCTGCGTGCGGACGGCGCCGGCAACATCTGGATCAGCACGAATTTCGGACTCGCGCGGCTCGATCCGAGAAGCGGCGCGGTGCAACGCTTCCATCGCCTGCACGGCTTGCAGGCGGAAGAATTCAATTTCGGCGCGCATTACCGCGACCGCAGTGGTCGGCTGTATTTCGGCGGCACCGCCGGTTACAACGCCTTCTATCCGGAAGTCCTCGAGTTCAACGAGCGCCCGCCGCGCGTCGTGCTCACACAGTTCCTCAAGCTCAATACGCCGGGAACCGCGGGCGTGCCCGAGGAGCGCATCGAGCGGCTGCAGCTCGGTCACAAGGAGGACGTGATCACGCTGAAATTCGCGGCGCTCGATTACGCCGATCCGCGCTCGAACCGCTACGAATACAAGCTCGATGGCTTCGACAAGGACTGGGTGCGCGCCGACGAGCGCCGCGCCGCGACCTACACGAACCTGCCCGGCGGCCACTATGTGTTCCGCGTGCGCGCCAGCAACAGCGACGGTGTGTGGAGCACGCAGGATCTCGCGCTGCCGATCGACGTGGCGCCCTCGCCGTGGTTCTCCAAGTGGGCCTTTTTCGCTTACACGCTGGTCGCGCTGCTCATGCTGCTCGGCGTGTGGTACGCGCAGCAGCGCCGCATCGCGCGCGCGGCGGCATTACGCCTCGAGCTGGAGCAGCAGGTCAGCGACCGCACCTTCGAGCTCGCGCAACGCTATCGCGAGCTCGAGGACGCCAACCGGCGCCTGGAGATGGCCAGCTACACCGATACGCTGACGGGGCTCCAGAACCGCCGCTACCTGATGCAGCAGTTCCCGCGCATGCTCGCCGAGCGCAGGGACTCGCAGGGCCTCGCCATCATGATCATCGATCTGGATGCGCTGAAGCCCATCAACGACCAGCACGGGCATGCCGCCGGCGACGAGATCATCATCGAGATCGCGAAGTCTCTGCGCGCGGCGATCCGTCCCGACGACACGCTGGCGCGCTGGGGCGGCGACGAGTTCGTCGTGGTCGCGCAGGCGCAGCACGTCGAGCACGTCACCATCCTCGCCGAGCGTATCCGCGAGCGCATCGCCAAGCTCAAATGCGTATTGCCCAAGGGCGCGATCGTGCGCACCAGCTGCAGCATCGGCCTGACCTGCCTGCCGTTCATTCCCGGCATGCCCGACGCCGTGAGCTGGGAGCAGGCGATCAAGATCGCGGACCTGGCGTTGTATCGCGCCAAGCGTCATCGCAATGCCTGGCGCGGCTGGTTCGGCACCGAGGCCGTGGCGCAGCTCGACTCCGTCGTCGCCGCGGTCGAGTCCAATGTCGACGGGCTCATCGCGAGCGGCGTCATCATCGAACACTCCTCCACGCGCGGCAGCGACGATACGGTGAACTCGCTGCGCGTCCTGCGAGAGGCGCGCTGAAGAACCTGTCATGGATGACATCCGCCAACAAATCGCGAGCGCCCTGCCCGACCTGGCGCTGATCGTGCGCCGCGACGGGACCGTGCTCTCGTGCATCGGCGGCAACGCCGTGCGCGGCCTCGAGGCCGGCGAGACGGAGATTCCGGGCCGCATGCTCGGCGAGGTCTTCAACGAAGAGATCGCGACTCACATGCTGCAGACGGTGCGGCGCATCCTCAAGACCCGCAAGGCCGCGCAGCAGCGGTATCGCGACGGCGAGATCAAGTACGAGATGCGCTTCCAGGTGCAGGGCTTCGACCGCGCGCTGGTGGTGTGCCGTGATCTCGGCGCGGGCGCCACGTCCAACGACTCCGGGCTCTATCCACAGGGCGCGAGTGCGCTGCTGCCGCATCGGGAGGGCTTTGAGAAGTCCCTGCGCATGGCGCTCGACATGGCGGCGCTGCGCGAAGACACCGTCGGTGTCGTACTGATCCACATCGGCGGATACGCGACCTACCAGCGCGTGTTCGATTCGGCGCTCGCCAACCGACTGGTGGAGCACGCTGCGAAGACGATCGCGGACACGCTGCCCGAGGGCCGTACGAACCTGCCGCGGCTCGCACGTGTGTCGGACGACGTCATCGGCGTCGTGCTCTCGGATCTGCGTTCCCGCGCCGACGCGGATGCCATTGTGGAGAGCCTCATCCAGGCGCTACGTCACCCGGTCGATTTCGACGGACAGATATTCCAGCTCGCCGCGCGCGCGGGCGTGACGCTTTCGGGAACCGATGGCGATCGCTCGGTCGAACTCATCGATCGCGCGCTGACCACGCTGGATGCGATCCGCCGCCAGGGCGAGGAGCGCCGCGTCCTGTTCTATTCCGATACGCTGCGTATCGCCTCGCTCACGCGCCTCGACTGGCAGCAGGAGCTCACGCACGCCATCCAGAGCGATGAGCTCGAGCTGCACTACCAGCCGCGCTACGTGCTCGCCACGCGCGAAGTCGTGGCGGTCGAGGCGTTCCTGCGCTGGCCGCACAAGATCCGCGGGCTCGTGCCGACCTCGGAATTCCTGCCCATCGCCGAGCTGTCGGGTCTTTCAGTGCAGCTCGGGCGCTGGGTGCTGCGACGCGCCTGCCGCGATCTCGCGTCGCTCGCGGCGCGCGGACTTCCTCACATCCGCGTGTCGGTGAACGTCGGTCGCCAGTATCTCTCCGCGGAAAGCCTCGCCGAGGACGTGACGAACGCCGCCGCGACGGCCGGCGCCGATCTCGCGCACCTCGACCTCGAAATCACCGAGCAGATGTTGTCGACGGGGCGCACGGGACTCGCGGCGCTGCACCAGTTGCGTGGCCAGGGCGTGCGGGTGCTGGTGGACGATTTCGGTACGGGATACGTTTCTCTCGGTCGTCTGCGCGCGAGCCCGCTCGACGGCATCATGATCGACCGATCCTTCGTCGAGGAAGTCGGACACGATCACGAGGCGCGCGCGATCTGCCGCGCGGCCATCGCGCTGGGCCACGCCTTCGGCCTGCGCATCGTCGCCGAAGGCATCGAGACCGAGGCCCAGGCCCAGTTCCTCGTCGCCGAGCAATGCCACGAGGGCCAAGGACACCTCTTCTGCGCCGCCACGCCCCTCCCCGAGCTCCTGGAGAGGCTCCCGGTCGGTGCGGTCGGTGCCGGGTGAGAAATCGCTGAGTTAGCTCTCGCGCAGCGTTCCTTTCGGC